>JBBQAM010000002.1:0-200181 GCA_038316335.1 Flavobacteriales bacterium | reverse complement strand
CAATTTTATAAAAAAAGGATATTTGATTATACCAAAGCGGTAGATGGTATGAGGCAAATACTTTGGGGGCTTTTTAAGAAAATTGTAATCGCCGACAATTTTGCTAAATATGCAAACTTAATATTTAACCACTCAGATGATTACTCTGGTGGTTCACTCGTTTTGGGTGCTTTGTTTTTTACTTTCCAAATTTATTGCGATTTCTCAGGATATTCAGATATTGCGATTGGAACTTCTCGGCTTTTTGGGTTTGATTTGATGCAGAATTTCAACTTTCCATATTTTTCAAGGGATATCGCCGAATTTTGGAGACGATGGCACATTTCCCTGTCAACATGGTTTAGGGATTACCTTTACATTCCTTTGGGAGGTAGTCAAGGAGGTACTCGAATGATTGTCAGGAACACTTTCATAATTTTTGTCGTTAGTGGCTTTTGGCATGGGGCGAATTGGACATTTATTATATGGGGTGCATTAAATGCTCTTTATTTTCTACCTCTTATACTTACTAAAAACAACCGAAATAATTTAGACGTTGTTGCAAAAGGTAAGATTTTTCCAAGCCTAAAAGAAGGTATAAGTATATTATTAACTTTTGTTCTGATCGTTTTCGCATGGATATTTTTTAGAGCAGAAAACCTTTCACATGCCATATCTTTTATTTCGGGCCTTCAAAGAAAAACAGGTATAGGAATACAACCATTTATTCATTCGGAAGCGCTCCAAAAGCTGATATTATTATTCTTTTTTATTTTCTTTATGGTTTTTGAATGGATATATCGCGACAAACAATACGGCTTTCAAATTGCAGGATTGAACAAATACGTTGCTTGGTGTATTTACCTTTTTATTTTTACGAGCTGCCTCCTTTTCGGTGGTTCGGAATCAGAGTTTATTTATTTTCAATTTTAGAAACAAAGTGGCCATGAAATTATTTGCAAAAAAAATAGCGATTTTTGCCTTATTTTTTTTGATGCTCAATGCCTTGTATTTATGCGCATGTATCTTTTGGGATTGGAGTTTTAGTAAGCGAATAGAGGCTTTGACTTTGAGTAGTCCTACCTATCAATATATCATTCTAGGGAATAGTCTGGCCATGGATGGGATAGATCCGGAAATTCTTGCAAGCAACTCAAAATCTGCATATAATCTAGCAATTGGCGGTTCATCATTAAAAACAAATCTAATCCAATTGGAAGATTACCTTAAAATCGCAAAAGAAAATCCAAAGGTTGTTATTTTGGCCCTTGGATCCTATATCAATGATTTTCAACGCCAGGAAATAAATCCTGTAGTAGAGTTTACCATGGAAGGACATCACTATGGCCTAAAGGATTTACCAATGATCAAATTTCGTTGGCTCGTTTACGAATTGATTAAAAAGGTGATCGATCCTGATCATAGAAACGCGAAACTTTATCAAGGACAATTGCGGATTGGCCGAACTGTTAACGACGATTCAAAGTATGCAAGTCCATTAAATGCACTTCCAATAAATGATTATATCAATTCAGAATACATCAAAAAGATTGCCGACAGATGCCGGGCATCGAACATCCATCTTGTTTTAATTGAAATGCCCGGTTTTAAAAGAACGCAAAATCAAACTGATATTGGCCCTCATAAGATTTCATTAGACGACAAAGCGCCAATTTATCTGTATAACCTAAACAATATTGAATTTGCTTCTAAATTTGATTCTGAGAAAGATTGGTTAGGGAATTCGCATTTAAATGAATTTGGCGCCGTAAAATTTACTACCTACTTAAAAGAAATAATCAAAATTTAGGTATACATTTTAAACTAGATAAAAACCGAATCGGACAGTTGTTTTTTTATATCATACACTTATTACTTTTTGCAATGTTATCTACTATTTTATTGTAAACTCAATTCAAGTACTATATTTGAATATCTTGATTTTTAACTAAATAAGATGCTTTTCAATTCGTTTGAATTCCTAATTTTCCTTCCTACCGTTTTCATACTATATTGGTTTGTATTTAAAGGGAACATAAAATATCAAAACTATTTAATATTAATTAGTTCCTATATTTTTTATGGATGGTGGGACTATCGTTTTTTAGCGCTCATATTCTTATCTACATTCGTTGACTACATAATCGGTCTAAAGGTATATCAATCTGAGAGCGGTCTGAAAAGACAGCTATTCTTATGGGTAAGTATCCTCTTTAATATTGGTGTTTTAGGCGTATTTAAATACTATAATTTCTTTGTTACATCTTGGATAGACCTTTTTGCTTCAATAGGATACAAAATTGAAAGTATATGGACGTTGAATATTATCCTACCCGTTGGTATTTCATTCTATACGTTCCAAACAATGTCATATACGGTTGATATTTACCGAAAATCCCTCAAACCAACCAAAGATTTCATTTCATTTGCTTCTTTTGTCGCTTTTTTCCCCCAATTGGTAGCCGGGCCAATAGAGCGGGCGAAGAACCTCCTCCCACAAATTTTAAATAGCCGTAAATTTAATTATGATCAGGCCGTGCAGGGTTTAAGGTTAATTATTTGGGGCCTGTTTAAGAAGGTGGTTGTCGCAGACTCATTGGCACCCTATGTCAATGAAATATTTGATTCTTATGACCATCTAGGCGGAGGAACGCTATGGCTAGGGATAATATACTTCGCATTTCAAATTTATTGTGATTTTAGTGGCTATTCCGATATTGCCATTGGGACATCTAAACTCTTTGGTTTTGAACTAATGTCAAATTTTAAGTTCCCTTATTTTTCAAGAAACATTGGTGAATTTTGGAGAAGATGGCATATTTCGTTGTCAACTTGGTTCAGAGATTACCTCTATATACCTCTAGGAGGGTCTAAAGGCTCCAAATGGACAGCATTAAGGAACATTTTTATAGTATTCCTAGTAAGTGGATTTTGGCATGGTGCAAATTGGACTTTTATTTTTTGGGGACTCCTCAATGCCATATTCTATATTCCATCTTTTGTTTTTAGTGCCAATAGAAAATTTACAACATCTGTAGTTGCAGAAAATTCATGGTTTCCATCTATTATTGAGATGTATCAAATGACCAGTACTTTTTTAGTTGTCCTAGTCGGCTGGGTCTTTTTTCGTAGTGAAAATCTAACGAAGTCCCTTGAATACTTATCAAGGATGTTTTTTAATATTGATATTCCACGCTCAAACTTACAGGGCATTGGATTTATAGTTGTTTTTCTGCTTTTTGAGTGGGGTTTTAGAAAAGATGAAAGACTTCATAAAATGTCAAATTATCGTATACTTAGGTGGGCTATATATCTTTTTTTAACGTTTCAAGTTGTAAAATACTTCGGTGTTAACCAAAATGATTTTATTTATTTTACATTTTAAGTTATGAAACAATTTTTAGTAAAGTTGCTTTTCTTTATTTTTCTGACGGCCTTAACATTTCAGTTTCTCTATCAAAAATCTCCTTCGATTTTTTCACTTCGGACCTTTTTCAATTTTGTTTTAAACATGACAGGAGATGATAACAATTATCGAAATGACAACGGCGAAAGAATAATTAATAAAAATAATAATATAGGATTCAATTCCCATATTGACTTTTATAAGGATTCGATAATGCCAAATGACATTGCTATCATCGGTGATTCATTTATTGTATCCTACCAAACTGGTGTTTATAATTCAATTTCATTCTTTTTGGATGAGAAGCTAACCAATGGGAAGGTTTATAATTTCGGAGTAATAGGCGGTAACATTAATGATTATTATAAGATATATGAGCAGTATAACCTTAATGGATTTAAAAAAGTGTTTGTAATGATTACAGGTGCAAATGACCTAATGTATGCCGAACGGTACAAAAAAAATAGCCAGTCACCTGCTATCGACTTCAAGTTGATCACTTTGTTGGGACAAAAGATTAGACAAAAACGTCGATTTTCGAAACCGAATTACAAATTAATCAATAACAGTTATCAAAATACGGTCTTGATACTACATGATGGCTTAAAAACGGACCTTTTAAGACAGCATGGAATACAACTTGATATTATCGAAATAAATTTAGGTCTTGAATTTCGCTTACCCGATAATCATTATACAGCCAGCGGCAATAAATTAATAGCGCAGCAATTATTCGATTATTTAAGCAAAAATTAGATTTCAATAATTCTTTAGCTACGTCACAATATTCTTCTCTGATTTCGTTAATAAAGCTAAGAGCATCGTGTAAAACGATATCCTTCAATTGATAAACGCCAAAGTGCACATCGAACAAAGGAATATTATTACAAGAATTATATTATTTGCAGTGTTGACTTGAATTTGAATAAATTTTAAATTTTATAATCATCTTTGCATTAATCTTACCGAAATCACTGATGGTTAAAGAAGTATTGCCCAAAATCAAAGTATTCTTAAAAACCGATTACCTCAAAAATATTGTGGGCCAAGCGGGCATTGTATTCATCGCCCAACTCATCCCATTGATTTTTAGTCCTTTGATATCTAGGTTTTATGATGAAAATGCCATTGCCGAAGTAACCGGAATGGTTTCACTCAGTATGTTGTTTTTAGTTTTTAGCAGCTTTCGATTAGGACAGGCCATCGTCATTGAAAAGGAGGAGGAGAAAGTTAGGCAATTGATGGTATTGATTTTTTTTATAAACGCAGCTACCACGGCATTGGCATTTCTCATATTATTTATATTCAAGGATTTTTTTGTGCGAAGCTTTAAGGTTGATAATGTTATTTATATAGTACCCGTTTTTATATTTTCATATTCCTTGTTTGGCACTTTCGATAGTTGGTTTATTCGTCAAAAAAAGTTTAAGAACAAGGCCATTGCAAAGATTATCGAATCAATAACCTATTTGATTTTTGCATTTTTACTTTATTTTCTAATTGGTAATAATGAATACGGTCTGGCCTCTGGTAAAATTTTGGGAATCGTTCTTGGCATGTTATTTTTGATCAGATTATCAAAGTTCAAAATACCAGATTTTAAATTTGATGATTTAAGATCGTTATTGCACAAGTACAAGGAATTCCCACTACATGATATGCCATCGAGTTTTATTAACGTGATCAGTTTACAAATACTGGTGCTTTTCCTGGGTTTTTATTATTCTAAGGCCGAAGTTGGTTTTTTCGGATTGGCGAATATGGTAGTCCTAACTCCTATTTCGTTCATTAGTCAAGCTGTAAGCAGTATCTTTTTTCAAAAAATAGTCGAAGACGTACATAAAAATAACTATCGGTTGGTTCGAAGTACGTTTCTAAAGACATTTTTTTTATTATCCTCTATTGCAGTACCCGGATTTTTAGCACTTTGGTTCTTTAGTGAATCATTGGTTCCTATTATTTTTGGGTCAAATTGGGTTTTGACAGGCAAGATTGCAAAAATACTTTCCCTGGTATTCTTGATTCAAATGGTTGTCAGTCCGATTAGCGGAGCCATCTTGATACCCCTAGGGAAAATCAAATTAAATGCGATTTGGCAGTATTCCAGATTTTTCTTTATGACCTTGGCGCTTTTTAGCATGATTTACATTTTTAAATTGAATTTTCTTGATTTTATAAAAGGCTATACCTATTGTGTCGTGATATCATACTCCGTTTATTTTTTTGTGATTTATACAATAGTTAACGCTAAAGCAAAAGGTTGACATGAAACGACTAAAAACGATTGATTATCAAACTTATATTCTGTTCTTTTCTTGGGCAATTGGTTTGATTTCAATTATGATACGATTGTTTATCAAAATAGAAATTACTCCCTATTTACTGATGATCGTTCTATTTGATATTTTCTTAAACCTTCGCAAGAAGAATAATTCGTTCAACAAGTTTTCATATCATATAATCACCCTTATCTTTCTGTTTTATGGATGGCTCATCTTTTCGAATGCCTATTCCCCATCAATGAGCTATAAATATGACAAGACCCTCTATTTTGTTGCCAACATAATTTTCTTTTTGTATCCTTTTTTTATTCGAAAAATAAACTTCAACCTATTAATCAGGCTTTATTGTATTATTGTTTTACCGCTATCGGTTTATTTTGTCTACATGAATTCAATTGTTTGGAAGATAAAATCAAGTGGTACGGAAATGTTTATGAGTATTAGGGATGCCTACTTGGTTTTTGGAATGCAGCTGGGAATACTTTTTTTATTATTGTTATTTTATCAGAAAAATCTACTTCTGAAAATTTTTACGTTCGCCTTATTGGTGGCAACCGGCGCTAGAGGACCCTTAGTAATGATGATATTAGTCACTATGCTTTACTTTCTTTCTAGGAATAAGATTTCATCGCTGAATCCTAAAATCATTTTGAATTCAATTTTCGTAGCAGTTGCCCTTTTTATGACCTATTTCCTGTATTCAAATAAATTAGACGCCTTACTTGCCAATACCTTTAAAAGATTTGGATCCTTGTTAGGCGGGGAAGATGCTTCGGCCTTAGAACGGGTTTATCGCCTGAGATTTGCTTTTTACCAACCTTTCGAAAAATTGTCAACCTTCTTCTTCGGAAATGGCAATGGTAGTTTTGGTATTCTTTATGAGAAAATCGATGAAAGATCCTATCCCCATAATGTTTTGGTGGAGTGCTTTTTCGAACTGGGATCAATCGGGTTGTTTATTTTTCTGCTACTTTTCTTGTCAATATTCCGAAAAATATCATTTAAGGATAACGCATTCGGGATGTTATTCTTATTCGCTTTTTTGAACGCCATGAAATCATCGGGGATAACCGATTTGTGGATTTTATTTAGTGTTATGGGAGCTTTGGTGGCAATGAAGGCCCAACTTGAAGCATCTCAAAATGGTGCCGCTTAACAACTCGTTAAATAATTAAATAGAAATATCCCTTTGCACCAATTTTGTATTTTACACTACCCATTATAAGCCAAACATTTTACCTCCAATTACAAATACATAAATTATCCTACCGATGAATTTCTGTAACATAGTAGTCGTATAAACTTAACAGATATTTCGCGATAGTTCTTCGTTGTTATACAACGTATGTTCCTTGCTCGTCATAATGGCACAGGATCTTTAAATTACCAAAAAATAGAATAATGAGACTTAAGGAGTCGAGGTCGCAAAGAACAATTTTTAAAAAATGATTACGTTACATAAACAATGATTTGGGATAGATATAAATTGCGATAACATGAGTCATATAGAATATAACTGTTAGTTCGAACCACTATTGACCGCATATTCCTTGTAAAAAGTTATGATATTACTTTAAAGGCATCTATGCTTATTTCAATTGAAATTTCCATCTGCCATAACTATTCGTAGTTGGGGTTTGATCTTTCCAAATAAAATTCTCAATTTTGGTGCAAATACATAGGGATTACAAAGCATACATACGTATTTATGAATAAGTAGCCATATTTATGAAGATTTTACATATAACGAATGATTTTTCCCTAACAAAAGTTCACAGCAATCTCTACAGGGCACTAGATAAAAAGGCAGTTTCACAAACAGTTTATAATCCAGTACGAGAAGGCACACCTATTGGAAACAATACAATAGACTTTACTGTAAAGGAAAGCGAAATTGTATATTCCAAAAAACTCCATAAACTCCATCGGTTCCTTTTTAGGAGTAAGATTTCCTTTTTGTTTAAAGATTTAAAATCTAAAACTGATTTAAAGGATTTTGATGTGGTGCACGCAACGACACTTTTCAGCGATGGAGGCTTGGCTTTAAAAATCAAAAAAAAATACAACATTCCATATGTGGTGGCCGTTCGGGCCACTGACATTGAGGTTTTCCTAAAATATAGAAAGGATCTCTTATATACAGCAATCAAAATATTAAAAGAGGCTACAACCGTTGTGTTTATTAGTGATTCCTTAAAGCAGGCTTTTCTAAACCATCGCTTGATCAGCGCCTGGAGATCTACATTTGAACACAAATGTGTTATTGTTTACAATGGTATCGATGATTTTTGGCTCAATTCCATTTCCCCACAAAAGAATGTACAGCCAAGTAGTATTTTGTTTGTTGGTCGATTAATTTCAAGAAAAAACATTGTAAATCTGGCCATGGCCGTCCTCGATCTTAATAAGAAGGGCTTGACCTGTGAAATCAATTTTGTTGGGGAGGGAGGCAAGGATGAGACCACTATAAAAGAACTTTCTGAAAGAAATGGCGGAATAATCAATTATCTCGGGGCCATCAAGGACAAAAATATTTTACAATCAATTTATCGGAAGAACCATATCTTTGCGATGCCATCTAAGGGTGAAACCTTTGGATTGGTTTACATAGAGGCCCTTTCCCAAGGTTTACCGGTACTTTATTCTAAAAACGAGGGCATTGATGGGGTATTCGATTTTAATGTAGGAGAAAAATGTGATGGCGCAGCGATTTCCGAAATAGCAAGTACATTGGAAAAAATAATTAAAAACTACCCTACTTACGAACTTGACAAGATTGATTTTGAGAAATTTAGGTGGGTAAATATAGCCAACACCTATTTACAGATCTATGAAAAAGTGATCAGCTCATGAAAAAAATATTTTTTTATTTTAAATCATTACTTCGATATCCTTTGGATAGGATAAAAAAGAATTCGATTCATTATACTACACGCATCAGTCAAAATTCGCTTATTTCAAAGTCAAAAATAGGAATCGGTAATTATATTGCCTGTAATACGGTCATTATTAATACTTCAATCGGCAACTATTGTTCAATCGCACCAGGAGTACAAATTGGTGGGATGCAACATTCCTATTGGTGGCTGAGTACCTCACCGCGATTGAGTGACCACTGTATTTCAAATAAAGTGACTACTATTGGCAATGATGTCTGGATTGCCGCTGGCTGTATCATAAAGCAGGGTGTGACGATTGGTGATTGCGCTGTTATTGGGGCAATGTCTTTTGTAAATACCGATATACCCGAAAATTCAATCTATTTCGGGAGTCCGGCCAAATTTTATAAAAAAAGACTTGATGATCGACTTTTCGAAGTCTTAAAAAAATCGAACTACTGGAATTTTGATGCAGAAAAAGCAAAAACAATGTTAATCGAAATTGAGAATGCACATACTCTACCTACACCAATACTTTAAAACTCCTGATATCCCGGGCGGGACCCGTTCCTATTGGAATAGCCTGGAACTTATGCGAAGGGGCCATAAAATTACGGTGATACGCTATGACCGTTCTGCAAAAAAACGCATCGAACGTTCGGTCGTAGAAGGAATAAACCTGATTACACTCAAAGTGAATTACTCCCAATCAATGGGGGTATTTGCCCGATTAAAATCGTTTGCCCACTTTATGCTGGTTTCGACGTATATCGCGTTATGGGAAAAAGACATCGATTTCGTAATTGCAACATCCACCCCCCTGACCATAGGTTTTCCGGCCTTGGTCCTGAAAAAAATCCGGAGGATTCCCTATATTTTCGAAGTGCGTGACCTGTGGCCCGAAGTACCGATACAAATGGGCGGACTTACGAACAAACGGGCTATTAAAATAGCCAAATGGTTCGAACGGACTATTTACAAAAATGCTTCGCACATTATCGCCTTATCCCCTGGCATGCAAGATGGGGTGATCGAGGTCGGTACACCGGCTGAAAAAGTGAGTATGATCCCAAACATGTCTAAAATAGACAAGTTTTGGCCTCGTGAAACAAATCTCACCCTTATGAAGGAATTAGGTATTCATGCGAATACCTTTAAAATAATTTATTTTGGAGCCATGGGCGAAGCAAATGCCATCGAGTATATCATTGAAACTGCCGCTTTGCTTAAGGAAAATAGGGATATCGATTTTATTTTTATCGGTAATGGATCGAAGCAGATCTATATTGAGGAATCCATACTGCAACAAAAGCTAACGAATGTTCAGTACTTGGGGATTTTTAATATGGAGAATACCTCGGAAATCGTAAATATGTGCGATGTTTCATTAGTTACTTTCAGTAATATCCCCATCCTGGCGACCAACTCACCCAATAAATTGTTCGATTCACTTTCGGCAGGGAAACCTATTATCGTGAATTCCAATGGCTGGACTAAAGATCTGGTTGAAAAAAATGAATGCGGTATCTTCGTTGATCCCGAATCACCCAAGGATTTCGTTAAAAAATTACTCCAATTAAAGGAATCGCCTGATGTACTTAAAAAAATGGGGGTAAATTCCAGACGAATGGCAGAAACCCAATACGACAAGTCGATTCTTTGCAACAAATTTGCCGATGTTTTTGATTCAGTGGCAATGAATCACCCCTAAATATCAAAACTAATAATCTCTGCATGTATCCCTTTTTTAAACGTATTGTTGATTTTTTTGCAGCCTTGATCGGATTGCTCCTCATTTCGCCCATACTTATGGCCATAACAGTATTGCTGTATTTTGCCAATGACGGACATCCATTTTATTTTCAGAAACGTCCAGGAAAGGATGGTAGGATATTTACCATTGTCAAGTTCAAATCGATGAACGATAAAAAAGACGATCAAGGTCGGCTTCTGCCAGATTACCTGCGTATCACAAGAGTTGGGGCCTTTGTGAGAAAGACCTCCCTGGATGAAATTCCACAACTATTTAATGTGGTGAAAGGCGATATGAGTTTAGTAGGCCCACGACCGCTATTAGTATCGTATTTAGAACTGTATAACGACTTTCAAAAATTACGGCACAACGTACGTCCTGGCGTAACTGGGTGGGCCCAAGTGAATGGCCGAAACGCCATAAGCTGGGACCAAAAATTTGCCTTTGACGTATACTATGTTGAAAATCAAAGCTTTTTACTAGATCTTAAAATATTACTTAAGACGGTTAAAAAGGTATTCGTGTCAGAAGGAATTTCGGCTGATGACCAAACCACCATGCCAACGTTTATGGGCAATGGGCAGTGAACAGTAGGCAGTAGGCAGTGGGCAGTACATGTCCTCCGAAGCTTTTCAGCCTTCGTAGCCATGCTACTTTGGCGAAGGAGGCTAGCGAAGGAGGGAGCAGTACATGTCCTCCGAAGCTTTTCAGCCTTCGTAGCCATGCCACTATGGCGAAGGAGGCTAGCGAAGGAGGGAGCAGTACCTGTCTTCCGAAGCTTTTCGGCCTTCTTAGCCGTGCCACTATGGCAAAGGAGGCTAGCGAAGGAGGCTAGCGAAGGAGGGAGCAGTGGGCAGTATGCAGTGAGTAGTGGGCAATAAGGAGTAAGTAGAAAAATTTAATTTTTAATCATCAACAAGCACCAAATCAATAAATCGATACATCACCGCATCACCATATACTCTTTATGAAGTTAAGCATCATCATTCCGGCCTATAATGCTGAAGAATACATAAACTGCTGTCTTGAAAGTTGTTATGCGCAAGATATCAATTCAGTTGACTATGAAATCGTTGTTGTAGACGATGGTTCTAAAGATCGAACGGCCCAAATTGTTACCGATTGCGCATTGAAGCAGCCACAAACACGACTAATATCTCAAGAAAATCAGGGCAACGGAGCCGCAAGGAATACCGGAATAACCCATGCGAATGGCACCTACATTTATTTTCTGGATGCCGATGACTATATCGCCAGAAACACCTTGGGGACCCTATTGTCATTGCTGGAGGAAAACGACCTCGACATTTTGGGTTTTGACTCCAAAAACGTGCACACATCCGATGCGCTTGATGCATTGAATACACAGCCGAAACATGAAATGGATCCGGTGCGTACAGGAATCGAATTTTTAGGAACCTATAACTATAAAGCCGAAGTATGGTGGTATATCGTAAAAAAGACGTTCTATATTGAAAGTGGCGCCTTTTTTTATGATCGGAAATTTGTCCAGGATTCTTATTTCACCCCTACCCTGTTCAGTAAGGCCGCTAGAACTGCCTTTATTAAACTTGATGTGCACCGCTATCGTAAATCAATCAACTCGATAACCCGAAATACTTCAGAAGCGCACCTTAACAAACATTTTAAGGACCTTTCATTCTCCGTCCAAAAATTATACGACCTACGCCATGCCTTAATGCAACAAGGCGTAACCCACAAAATGGCCCTAAAAAGGCTGCATGCCAAACAGCAGCGCTATGTGTTTATTGTCATTGTTCGGTTTATACGTTCAAGATTGCCTCTTTCCCAGTTAAAAGCGATGCTTAGTGAATTTTCAAAATTGGAGGCCTATCCTATGGACAAATTCATGACAATACCCGATTACAAAAGTGTGCCTTACCAACTGCTCACCTTTATCTTTAATCGGTCAGGATTGTTATATTCTATAATTAAATTTTATAGACGATTAAAAGGATAATCATGCAGTAACACGTTAAAAAATGACCACAAACTTCTTGCGATCAAAAAATCGGAAGCTATGCTCTCTATTTTAGTGGATTCATCCGAATAGCGGCCAAACTTTACTATTCCCACAGGTCACTCAAGGTGGACTTACGATCAACTAAGATTCATTTTATAGCAAAATTACGACCCTATCCGAAAACAAAAAATCGGTACGTATTGGCGGCTCTATTTAAACCGGCACTTCTTGGGGAAGGTCATACAGTTTCTTCTTAATAGTATAGATTCCTATGGCAATGGTCAGGACCCAGGCGCCGATACTGATATAATTATTTAGGATAAAGCGCTCCGTAAAAAATCCAGGTGCATAGGCACGATCCATATAATAGAACTTATACCCCAACTGATAGATTGCCAAAATACCCACTAGCGACACCAAAAGTATTTTTGCCGAACGCCCTTTGGGTAGGGAATTGCGAATATATGACAGAAAAGGTGCTATCAAAAAAAGGCCATAACAGGTCACGTTTAATACAAACTCTATATTTAGCAATAACATATTGCCCATGTGAAAGATACTAATAACCAATAAATAGATGCGCCATGCCCTTCTTCCCCAAAGTAAAAAAACAAAGGCCAAAAGTTCAATCGTCGGCGCTAAATAATCGGCAATTTCAAAAACCAATTTCGGGGTCTTGAAGACCATATCGGCCAAGAGATGCGTCCTATCGTAGTTATAATATCCTTTATAAAACCAATCTAGAAAACCAATTTCATTACTATCGAAATCGACCCATTTAATAAATTTGGGGAGGCCTGCCGTAAAAAATCCGAAAGCAATATAGATACACAAAAGTGTTAATGCCCATTGTTGGAACTTTGGTTTTAGTACGCTATCCTTCAAGAGTGCTACCTGCGTGCCGCAATTGGTAAAGGATAGTGTCAAAAGGGTAATTAAATACAAATGAATTTCATGATCTATCTTGCCAAAACCAAACTCATAACTAAAGCCTGTATAATTAATAATAAAAAGAACGAATAAGGAAATTCTTGTTCGAATCCCTAAGGTCATTAGACAGAAGAATAAGATGTTCAAGAGGTCGAGTCCTAAATAAAAATTTTTGGACATAAAGCCATCCGATAGCCCTGCCATCGAAAATATATGGGGACTAAAGAAGCCTTGTGGAACTTCTCCTAGCCATATCCATTCCGGCAAATAGTGGGATAACATGAAGATGCCTATAAAAATTCGGAAATAGGCTAAGGACTGCGTATCGATCCACGCCGTTTTTTGAATTTTTTCAAAAATACGCCCTAATTGATTGTCAATATAAGTTAAGAACCTTTTCATCTATGGTGGTTTCTGTAATTATTTTTCCGTTCGATCTGTCTACTTTAAGTTCCTTTTCCCTTACAATTAGTACTGAATCGACACAATTTTGTTCCCGTAGCCCTTCCCTAAACCAGTTTTTAGTTTGCTCGATATCTTCTGGAGTTGCGAATTTAGAATATAAATTAGTGGCCACTGGCGGTTTTCCATCATATCCTAGCGCTCCAAAATGTTCGCGACTTTCAATTACGATAATATGATGAATATGTATATATTTAAAGAGGGTTAGTTTATCCAATTCAACCAATTCATCGCTATTCGGTTTTTTTCCATAGAGTTTAAGGTCAGGAGCCAATACCTGGTCGCCAATATGCAGCCGGTTGGCACCGCCTGGGAAAAGAGCGGCAGGGAATATTTCATAGGGATCCCCTTTTATTTTTAAAAGTGCAAAGGGCACTAATAAGCAAAAGGCCAATACTAAAAAGATTGCAATGTTCTTATATTTCATCGTTTTGAAATTGATTTTATTAAAACGTCATTTTTTGATATTTAGCGTCTCATTATTGAATTTGATAGAAATATCCGAAATATTACAGCCAAATTTATTCTTTTTACCAGCACTTCGAAGATAAAATCGCCAAAATGAATCGAATGCTAGACAAAAAGGAGACCGGAATTGCATCATCGATTTATCCGGCATTTGATAGAACGATGACCCATTTTAGAGATTTCTAGGTTATCTTTGGCACATTCATAACGTGTCGATAGTGGCCAATTTCATCGCATGAAAGAAAAAACCATGAATATTTTGATAACCTCTGCCGGAAGACGGGTATCCTTAGTGAAGGCATTTCAGAAAGAACTTAAAAAGGTAAATGCCAAGGCCCAAGTAATCGCGACAGATTCAAACCCCATGCTGGCGGCTGCTTGTCATGCTGCCGATGCCTATTTTCAAGTACCTCGGTTAAATGATCCGCATTACATCGAAAAGCTGATCGAACAATGCAAATTGTGGCACATTGCCCTTGTCATCCCGACCATCGATACAGAACTCTTCCTACTTTCAAAAAACAGGGAACTTCTTGAAAAAAACGAAATTCATGTATTGATTTCATCTCCTGAATTTGTTGAAAAATGCAGGGATAAGCGAATCATCCATGAATTTTTCACATCGAAAGGGATATCAGTGGCCAAAGAATATCCCAAAAATGATTTCCCGCTACCCATGTTCTTAAAACCTTCCGATGGGAGCAGAAGTGTAAATACTTTTTTGATACGCTCGCGGGAGGAACTAAAGGATCACCATTTTAAAAATGATAAAATGATGTTCCTCGAATATCTAGATCATAAAATCTACGATGAATATACCTGTGATCTATATTATAGCAAAGATCATTACCTAAAATGTGCCGTTCCCAGAAAACGGTTGGAAACGCGTGATGGGGAAGTAAGTAAAGGCCTGACCCGACATAATACCTTGGTGCCCTACCTAAAAAAACACTTAGCGTATATCGATGGGGCGGTGGGTTGCTTAACTGCTCAATTCTTTGTGAATAACAAAAATGAATCGGAGGTATATGGCATTGAAATTAACCCTAGGTTTGGAGGAGGGTATCCGCTCTCTTATTTGGCCAATGCCAATTTTCCGAAATGGATTATTCAAGAGTATTTCTTGGGCCAAAAAATCGAAGATCAATTTGAATCTTGGGAAGACAACTTGTTGATGATTCGATACGATGATGAAATTTTAGTACATGGATATCAAGGTTGATGAACATACCATCGTTGTTTTTGATTTGGACGATACATTATATAATGAACTCGATTTTTTGAAATCAGCATATTCCCATATTGCCCGGGAACTTGAACCCATCAGGTACAACGAATTGTTGGTACTCATGCTATCACTGTATCGAAGTAAGGAAAATGTTTTTGAGATTATTGCAGCACGTTATGGGTTGCATAAGGAGGCACTCATCGAAATGTACCGCCGCCATACCCCGAATATCACCTTATTCGAAGGTGCTCAGAACCTGCTCAAAGAGATTAAACGCAAAAAAGGAAAAATCGGTATGGTAACCGATGGGCGCGTGCAAACACAAATGGCAAAAATAAACGCCCTTGGAATATCAGATTTGTTGGATAAAATCGTTATTTCAGAAGAAATCGGTACTGAAAAACCAGCACATGCCAATTTTAAATTCATTGAAAATAGCCTTATGGGTACGACCTATCACTATATAGCAGACAATCTAAAAAAGGATTTTCTTGCACCGAATGCCCTCGGTTGGATAACGTCGGGCCTGATAGACAACGGAATGAACATTCATTATCAATCGCATTTATATTTAGACAAGTTGCATATGCCCCAGCAGTTCTTTTCGACTTATTCGGAAGTCAGGATTGTGTAAAGTAGTTGCTTTAAATACGTTTCCCCATGGTCGCAGTTAAAAATTCGATGATTGAAATATGTACCGACAAGAAGCAATGGGATGCTATTATCAAAACGTGTCCGCATGCTGATTTCTACCATACCTATGACTATCATCAACTTTGCAAGCAAGTTGATGAACAAGCCATACTTCTTAAATATACAGGCGAAGAACATTGTATTGTACTTCCGCTGCTGATACGATTTATTGAAGGTACTCCCTATAAAGATGCTACTTCGGTATACGGCTATGCCGGCCCATTATGCACAAGTGGTTGTAATGATTTCGCCAACGATGATTTTGTGGATGATTTTCAGGAATTATTCCTTAAAAACAACATTGTTTCTGTGTTTTCACGCTTAAACCCCTATATCCCGAATCAAGAATTAATCTTAAAGGACTTCGGGACGATTGTCAATACCGGCAAAGTTATCAACATTGACCTGACCCAAAATCAGGAAACACAGGAACGGGCCTATCAGAGTAGACTGAGAACCTATGTCAATAAGGCCAGAAGGCTCTGTACCATTAAGGAAGCTTTAAACAAGGATGATATCGATATTTTTATTGACATGTATTATGAAAATATGCGCCGCGTGAATGCCAAGGCACATTATTTTTTTGATAGACAGTATTTCTTTGATTTAATGAAAAGTAACAGTTTCGAGGCCCAAATTTTATTGGCCGTCTATAACGAAACCGAAGAAATCATAGGGGGTTCCTTATTCATAAAGAAAGGAGATATCGTACAATATCACCTCTCCGGAAGCCGGGAAGAATATCTTTACCTCAATCCGATTAAATTATTGATTGATGAGATGCGGCAAATTGCTACCAAGGAAAACTATACCTATTTTAATCTAGGCGGGGGCGTTGGCAGTAAAGAGGATTCCTTATTTCAGTTTAAATCCTGTTTTTCCAAGAATTATAAGGATTTCAAAGTCTGGAAGTACATCGTTAATCAGGAGGTTTACAATGAATTGATAGCGAAAAAACAAAAGCGTGAGCACGCGAATCTTAATGATGCCTGTTTAAACTTCTTTCCTAGCTATAGATGCGAACTATAGGCCTCGATTTAAGATCTTATGAAAAGCAATCCGTTCTTGTCAAAATTGTTCACCAAGGTATGGTTAAAACATTTTAACAAGGGGGAACCCTCGGAATCATTTCGTGCTTTCGGTGATTTGGATTTTGTCAAGCACAGAAAATTACCACTGTATGTCAATGTAGGTAAAACGCATACCAAAGGTATCAGTTATACCCCTTCACAAGATTTTGAAGCTACCTATAAAAACAAGGTATTCCTTATTTATGATGTCCCAACCTATTTTAAGCAGGAAACATCTTTTAATGATCGTTTTAATGTGCTTAGAACGAAACAGTACCCCGGTTTCCTTGTCAAACTCGACCCCTATACTTCTATTGATACGTATTTGAATTCGGTTTTTAATAGAAAGAGCCGATACAAGATTCGAAGTTATAAGAAAACCCTGGAAGCTTCTTTTTCCATTTCCTATACGATGTTTTACGGTGCTATTTCAAAAGAGGAATATGATGTAATATTTGGTGTATTCAGACAACTACTTGAGCGACGCTATACAGAGAAGCAGGTCACAAATAACAATCTTGATCCCATAGAGTGGGCTTTTTATAGCGAAGTGGTCTATGCAATGGTCCTTGAAAAAAGTGCTTCTATTTTTGTGGTGTACGATGAACAAAAACCAATTGGGGTCATGCTTAATTTTATGGCTGTTAATACCCTATTCGTTGCTATAACGGTCTTTGATACGGCCTATTCAAAATTCAATGTGGGAACCGTCAATATTTTGAAACTCATAGAATGGGCAATTGCTAATGACATTCATAAGGTTGACTTTTCCAAAGGGTACTATGACTATAAAAAAAGATGGGGAAGCATCGCCTATGATTTTGAGTATCATATTGTGTATGATTCCAAATCGGTCCAAGCCAAGGTCATTGCCCTTTCACTTTACAATTTCTTTCGACTAAAACAATTCCTCCGGGAGAAAGGGGCCAATAATTTACTGCATAAATTTACCTATTTTTTAAAGAGAAACCCCAAAGCGGATATCGAGTAACCCATAGGTACAAATTACTCGTATCCATTGAGACCTATAAAATCAGAGCGTGAAATTCAAAACAAGTGATGGCAGCTAAAGAATCAAATTTCGTACTAGATCTTTGTATTGGGAACAGCATTCAACCCTACTACGAAACTATCCTGGCCAATACACTGACCGGGACAAAAATTCGTGGGGAATATGTTGCAGTGGCTTCAAACATACGTACTGTTTTTGCCGTGGTAACTGATATCCCGGATTATTTAGAAGCACCTCTTTCAAAGAACGCTTATCCGCTTCAAATTCTGCGAGTCCCTCAGTATGAGGGCTATATGATAGACCTAACAAAATTCGATGACATAACTGCCCTGATAAATAAAACATTCGGTAGAAATTCTCGAAAAAATCTACGGGCGAAAATCAGAAACTTGGAGGCTGATCATGAAGTTACCTATGCCTTTTACCATGGCCATATTGAGCAAGCCGACTACGATTATATATTTGATGTGTGCTATTCGCTCATGAAAACGCGCTTTGATCAAAAGAAGGTGTTCAACAGATATCTTTTGGAATGGAAAAAAAACTACGAACTTTTTTATCCTAAAATTGTATCTAAAGAGGCTTCGATCTGTGTTATATATGACGCCAAGAAGCCAATTACGGTTACCTTGAATTTTCACAAGGCGGATATTGTTTTCAGCTTTATTCAAATATATGATGTTGCCTATTATAAGTATAGTATGGGTGATATTGCCATGTTAAAAAATTTGGAATGGTGTTTTGAAAATAAGTTTGCGATTTGGGATGTTTCTAAAGGCGCTACCGAAAATAAAGTACGATGGAGTAATCACACCTATCGTTTTGAATATCATTTGTTTTATGACCCCAGTTCACTGCCGGCTAGAATTCGGGCAACCTTGATAGCAAATAAATTCGTTCTGAAACAGTGGCTAAGAAACAAAGGGATCATTGGTGAAATCTTTCAGCTCGATAAAGTATATTATTATACCAAAATGAAAAAAATCAAACACCATAACTGGAAAAATTAAGAATTCAAAAAACCAGCTAGGAACAGGAATACGTGTATAGGGTTCTTTTTGTCATTAAAAACCATACCGCCGCTTCCTTAGATAAATGCCAATGAATTTCTTCGAACAACTATACCAGAATCAGGAATTGCCCATTTGTTATACCACAATTGGATTTAATCAGAAGAGTGAAATCTTAGATTTTAACAATCATCCTTCGGCTCCCAATTCGAAATTCAGAGTTGGTTCCTTTATGCTTGTGCCTAATTATTTAGACTATCTTTTGCGCCCCAATTTTCACATAAAAAAAATTAGGCAAACCAATCTAGGATATGCCATCGATCTGCAAGATCATGAAAATGCAAAAGACTACGTTAGATCCCAATTTAAAACAGATACCAATAAAATACTAAAACGCAATGATCGACTAGAGCGCTGTTTTAGTATAAACTTTAAGGTCTATGGGAAAGCGGTCAGCGAAACGGAATACGACTTCCTGATGGCATCCTTAAAAAAAATGCTGATTGACCGGTTTGATCAGCGAAATGATAAAAATAAAAATCTTTCGAACTGGTCTAAAATATATACCTCCTTACAGAAGGATCTGAAAGTTGGCAAAGCCCTCTTATTCGTGATTTTTGATGGTCTGAAACCTATTCAAATCACCGTCACCTATCCGCTACAACACGTTTTATTTAGTTCAATACCGGCCTATGATATCGATTACAGTAAATTTGGTCTTGGCAATACGGCCATTTTCAAACAAATCGAATGGTGTTTGCAGCATGGGTTTAAAATCCTAGAAATGGGGTACGGCGATTTGGAATACAAAAAAAGATGGTGTAACCTGATCTATACCTACCATCATCATGTCGTATATGATTCACGCGATCTAATCGCAAAAATGCAAGCGTCGGCCATCTACGCATTTGTGTTTCTTAAGGAGCATCTTAAAAGGAGAAACCTACATACCGGTTTTACCAAATTGACATCTTTTTTTACAGCTAAAATATCAAAGATCAGCACCACGGAGCAAATGACCTTCGAATCACACGTAGCTACGATTTCTGAAGGGAGTCACCAAAAAAACCCTATTGATATCGAAACCGATGCCTTTGCATTTTTGCGCAAGCCTGTATACGACTTTCAATACCTGCAGCTTGAACCATCGAAGAACTTAAACGTCTTTCAGATGGTGGGTAAAAGTAATACGTTCCTCGTGCAAGGAACCAAGAACGTAATGATCCTAACGGTTGAAAATAACCTGCCTACATAAAGTTGACCCGATTATAATAGACGCTTTCCCTTGCTATTATGTGCTCAGTTGTACAAGTTTCGAGTATCCTTCTTAGCAACATGGCCCTTGCCAATTGCCCTCGCAACTAAAAAAGGGCATGGCATTCATCAAAAAATCCGAATGCGCATGCCCATAAATATCTTGAAGAAAGTGTTCGATGCCTTCAAATTTAATCAGTAAACTAGCATAGAACCGCAAGGTCATCGTATCACTAGCCTTTGAAGGCAAAGATTTCCTCGAGTGATCTTAATTTACCCTAAAATCAAATATTTCAGATTGGGAGGTATTTCCTTGATCATCGGTTGTAATAACCCTCCAATAGTAAATCTCCCCTGAAACTATCGTAGCATCCAAGGTTGTATCACTAGTCGTTCCGAGACTCGTTGTAGGAATCACATCGGTACCAAATAGTATTTCATAGCCCGCAATATCGTTATCTACATCACTTCCAGTCCATTCAAGGGCAATCGTGCCCGAGCTGGCCACTGACGATCCTCTTAACGGACTCACGACTTCGGCGGGGAAAGGTGCATAGTTTTCGACACCGGGGCCTTGGTTATAAAATTTCCATTTGTCACTGGCGGCGGTCACCGTAGTGCCGTTGGCTTTCGAGGTTACGTACCATTCATATGGAACGCCCCGTAACAACGTGATATCTGCCGCATTCGTTGTGGCATTTGTTGTGGCACTCGTATTGGTATCAAGATTCCTGAGCGTTACTACATATGAATCAGTATTCGCGGAGGCATTCCACTGAAATGTCACACTGCTTTGTGTGTCATTCAAGACAGTCCCTTCATTACACTCGGTATTATTATCCGGAAATACCAGCGTAGCAGCTACGGGATCTGGTATCGGATCCGGATCTGGAATAGGCGTCGGACTTGGATCGCTCTTGCTACAGGATACTATGCTGCCGAATACTAATAACCCAATTAAATATTTTATTTTCATTGTTTTATTATTTTGTAGTTTAATAAGGATTTTTCAGTTCGTACATTTAGGATATAAATACCCTTGGGCAGACCATCCACGTTTATTTTAAATTCATTGTCAAGGGTGTTTCGGGATTCTGAATAAACTTCTACCCCATTCATGGTATATAGTGTCAATTGCACCATATTCTTTACCCCTTTTCCGAGATAAATCCCCAATTCCCCATAGGAAATCGGATTTGGATAGATAATTGCATTGGCATTTAATACAATCAGCTCCTCATAAGTGCCCTGACAATCAGCATCGGTTTTTACACGAATCTGATTTTCGACCTGATCGAGTGGCAAGGTAATTTCGGTGTCGGTTGTTCGATAGGTGCGATCATTGACAGTAATCGTAAAATTATGACCGCCCGATAGTCCCAGTGTCACTTCACTCTTTAGCGAACTAATTTTAGAAGATACTGAAAGGGCCTGCGGCTGGGTTATGATTACATCAAAACAAGTTTCATACCCGGCATGCGCTGCTTCTGTAATGCATAGTGAATACGTGCCAGCCACCAAATCCTGAAAGGAGGTGGTATCTGAAAAATCAAGGGCAGTAACCCCTGAGCCACCTGTCAAGGTCGCCGTATAGCTTAACGCTTCAACGGCGCTCACTTCAATACTTCCATTATTACTTGAAATACACGATTCGCCAACACTTAACACAGTGAAGTTCGAAGCCGGTAGACTAAAGATTTCGCAGCCACTCACATCAACAGCCGCATATAATGGGGTATTGCTACAAAGGTCCAATCCATTTGGAACACCATCGTTATCACTATCCGAGTCACACACATCACCAATACCATCCCCGTCAAAATCCTCCTGACCAGGATTAGAAGTCGATGGACAATTATCGGCACCATTTAAAACACCATCGCCATCATCATCCCCATCGTTAAGATAGGGGTCGGTTGCATTGGTCACTTCGTCCCCGTTGGTCACGCCATCCCCATCGCAATCAGCCGCTATCCAAATTACATTTGCCCCATCATAGCCCGTATATCCAGCGACTTGTGCCGGATCACAGGGGTCATTCAAATCGCTTCCGTTTATAGTTTCCATGCTGTCAGGAATTCCATCCCCATCGGTATCGACCGCAAAATAAGGATCGCTGCCATTGGTTACTTCGTCGGCATTACTAACTCCATCCCCGTCACAATCGCCCGCCATCCAAATCGCATTGGCGCCGTCATAACCGGTATATCCAGCTGCCTGAACTGGATCACAGGGATCTAGGGGATCGGAACTGTTGGTCACTTCAAGACCATCAAGAACCCCATCTCCATCGGTATCTTCCAATAATGGATCTGTACCTAAGGTATTTTCTTCTGCATTGGTAAGTCCATCCCCGTCATCATCACAGCCGCCACCAGACGTGGCAGCGTCGATACCACTTACATTGGCCTGACCTGATCCTGCGATCGTCGGGACGCCATTGGCATCCACCGTATCCCCAAGACTGTCGTCTGCATCTAGGTCAGCTGTTGTAAAGCCTCCATCACCCTCCAGGGCGTCGGGACAACCATCACCATCACTATCCGCATCCAGATGATCAAATTTGCCATCACCGTCGAAATCCCTAAAGGAACAGGTCCATGAAATATCGGAAACTAGAATAGTATCATAGGTAGTAGTTACACTATTGCCAAAATTTGTGAGTTCAATGCGGATTTCATCGACCGGACTCGCAATATTGAAGGCGACATCCCCGTCGGTAGTAACTCCAGTTACGGATTGGAGGCCACGGAAAATACCACTACCAGCGCCTACTTCATCCACAAAGGCCGAGTTGAAAATGCTGTATTCCGACGGGCCTAAAACCACTGGTGCACCATTATTAAAAAAGCTTATCTTGACATTATCTGAATCATTAGACGCCTTTTTATCGATATCTACCAAGGAAAAACTAAGGCCAGTGACTGATTGGTCAAAGCGTATGCTGTAACTTAACGGACTTGCACCAAGTTCATTCGCTTGCGCTCTTAATTCGAGTCCACTCGTACCATTGACTACAACGGCCTCTGTTGCAGTATAACTTGGTACGGCCACGAAATTGGTAGCTGTGTTATCAGTAGTCAAAAGAATCCCTGAAAGGGTCGTAGTAGAAGTGGAAGGAGAATCTACAGCAGGACCTCCGCCGCTCCAAGTGGGTGATCCCCAAACCAGGGCACCACCTGTTGTGCAGTCGAATTCATCAACGTCTAAAATACCATCGTTGTCGTTATCAAGGTCACAGGCATCCGGCACCGAATCCCCATCAGAATCCAGGGTATCATCACCTCCAGCACAAACATCGTTGACATTGAGGACTGTGTCCCCATCGTCGTCGCATTGCGGGCTAGTTACCGAAGTATTCGTGCTACTGATATCGGCCTGTCCACCGCCGGCAATCGTAGGTATCCCATTTGCGTCTACCGTATCCCCAAGACTTCCATCAACATCCAGGTCGGCCAAGGTAAAGCCCCCGCTACCTTCAAGGGCATCAGGACACCCGTCACCATCACTGTCATTATCTACATAATCGGGTATGCCATCATTATCAGTATCCCGCGTCACACAAAAATCCCATTTTATGTCTGAAAGCAGGATGGTAGAATAGCTTGTGGTCGATCCGGTACCTACATTTGTAAATTCTATGAATATTTCATCTACTGCAGAAGCGACCGTGAAAATGACGTCTCCGTCAGTAGTATTACCGCTTACTCCTTGCAGCCCTTCAAAAACCCCACCTCCCAGATCGGAGACAAAGGATGGATTGGATACTGTATAATCCGTTGAAGTTAATGCTACTGGGGTACCTCCATTAAAAAAACTGATCTTGACATTGTCAGTATCATCCGAGGTGGTCTTCTTATCAATGTCAACCAATGAAAAATTTAGTCCAGTAACAGTTTGGTCAAGAGTGATACGATAGCTTAGTGCACTACCTGATAGTTCATTGGCCGGTGCCTGAAGCTCAAGTCCGCTTGTGCCATTAACGACCACAGGCTCGGTCGCCCGATAGTTGGGAATCGCAATAAAATCAGTATCGTTGTTATCGGTCGTAACCAAAATACCATCAACAGTCGAGGTTGAAGTCGAAGGGGAGTCAACGGCTGGGCCACCACCGCTCCATGTCGGAACACCCCATACCAGTTTTTCACAATCGTACTCATCTACATCCAGGATGCCATCATTGTCATCGTCAAGGTCGACTCCGTTTAAAACTGAATCCCCATCGCAATCCCCGGTGGCCGAAACATCGGCACATTGTGCCTGTATATTTCCAGCACTTAAAAACAATACTAAAAATAACAGGGCCCCGGTAAAGGTCTTGTAGTTGTAATTTTTCATATCCATAGAAATTATTTTATTTGGGTTGTACTACTACCCTTCAAAATGAAGGTGGACATTCTTTCCAATATTTTTACTTTAATTCAACGAACGCTTGAATACTTAATTGCATACTATCGTTAAAATGTAATGAGTTTAAGGTAACCGACACCATATGACAAAGACGGTATTTGCTGCTTGTGACTATGGCAATTTAACATTATTTTATCAAAATCGAATCGCTTTTTGTCAGTTAGGACAGAAAGTTGTAAGTCCCTATTGTTGATAAATATGATAGAAGCATGAAGGGGTAGTTTCAATAAAATCACCTTGGCACAACTTCATAATAGCATGCTAACGCAGTTTGAATCTACCCAATACCGCTTACAAGTCAAGTACCTTAAAGCTTGATCTTCTATTTATACGATGTTTGGCTTCGGTACAATAGGTGGCGTCATCACATTCGTTTAACAATTCGGTTTCCCCGTGGCCTTCAACTGCTAGGCGTTCCGCTTCGATACCTTTGCCTAGTAAATAGGACGCAGTCGTTTCGCCCCTGCGCTCCGATAACCATACATTGTATTGATCGGGACCTCTTGAATCGGTATATGCATTGATCTGCAGGGTCAACGTGGGCTCCTTCATGAGGATCTGTGTCAACTGATCTAATTTTGCTTTATCGTCCTTCGTCAAAAACGAGGAATTAAAATTAAATTGAATGTTCCCTAAAGCATCAATTTCAGCCTGTAGGTCATTTCTTCGTTGGTTGTAGGCATCCAAACGCGCCTTTTCGGCAGCTGCTAATTGGGCTTGCTCACGTTCTTTGGCCAATCGCTCTGCCAATGCGGCTTCCTCTTTGGCCCTGTTCATCGCCGCAATCGAATCTTGCTGACGTTGATTTTCCTTGGCCAAGGAATCGATCAATGCCAATTTTTCAGCGCCTTTTTTAGAGAGTCCTTTTTCGATCCCGAAACGATAAACCACCCCGGCCGAATGTTGCAGTTGTTTTGTAGAACCTTTAGGGATACCCCATTTGCCCATGGTATTGAGATCAAGACCCCATTGGTCGTTCAGCCAAATATTGAAGCCAAATCCCGCATTGGCGGTACTCCGTTTCACGCCGCCAATTGAAGTATATCCCGCCCCCACTTGTAGAAAAGGGTCGAACCAGCCTGTCTCACCGATTAGCTTATTTAAATCATAACTTATCATCCCGTCAAAGGCATAATAATTTCGAGGGATTGTATTTATATTCCCATCTACCAATTTACCAACCTTATATTTATTATAAGATCCGACGACCTTGAGGCCCAGTCCGTTCTTAAAGGATCTACCGATACTTACTGATGATGGATAGGGCAGTCCGTGCCACGTTTCCTTCATGTTCAAAAAATATTGACCAAAAGGGGTAGCGGAATCGTCAACAAAATTATACCCGAGACCTACGGTCCAAGCACTTATAACGATACTATCCTTACTTGTTAGTTGCAGGTCATCCTGTAGTTGTAGGTCATCCTGGGAGAAAATCTGATTGAAACCACAAAATGTGATTGCAAGCAATGGTAGCACACTGTTCTTCATAGGTTAAGTATTTAAGGGGCAATACTTGGTAAAATTATGGGTAAGAGACAACTAAAACAAAAAAGTACTACGAACAGCAAGTATTCTCGATGGTTAGTTTAAAGGTAAAAAACGTCGATAATTTACTCGATGCCCTTAAAACTGATTTCTTTTGAAGTCAATGGAATTTTATAAACACTAAACGGAGTGATTTGTGCCGTCGATCCAGTAGTTTTTATGGCATTGTCTACAGTCGGCTTAAAAACCAGAGCGGTTTTACTTTCCTCGAACAAACCGAGCTTCGGGGCATTCCCGCCTTTTAGAGATCCAGGGCAATAAATAAGTACCAAATTTTTTGAAAAGTCGACTTGTGGGACGGGTAGACCCGGTTTTCTAGTGCGATTGATCTTGGAGAAAAAGTCCTGCAAACTTTTCTGGTTATTGATGACCAGGGTCTCTGGTTGCTCGGCACCCCCATAATTATCCTGAATCAGAAGTTCGATTGCGTAATCGGAAGTCATTTTTTTATCGTCTAAGCTCATTTCACCGACCACCTTCCGCTGACCATGGCATGCTACAAAGAGTGTCAAAAAGAGCCAAAACCAAGATTTCATAGTATCAGAATGAATTTTTAAATCGGGCGTTAAAAGCCTTTTCGTATACCGCTTCATACAGCGGCAATACCTTCAAAATATCAAAACGTTTTGCCGACTCAAAGGCATTGTTTTTAAATCTTTCCAAAACCTGTGGATTTTCAAGAATCCGCAACGCATTGGTCGCCATTTCCTGAATATTGCCAACATCGCTCAAGTATCCGGTTTCCCCATCAATATTTACTTCAGGAATACCCCCGGCATTGCTTGATATTACGGGCACTTTATTGATCATCGCCTCCAAGGCGGCCAGACCAAAACTCTCGGATTCGGAAGGTAACAAGAACAGATCGGAAAAGCACAGGATGCGATCAATTTGATTGCTATTGCCCAAGAAAACGACTTTTTCCCCGAGACCTAGTGAATTACAAAGTATTTCGGCCGCTTCTTTTTCAGGCCCTTCCCCTACCATTATCAATTTGGCCGGCATTTTTTTCTGGATCTCATTGAATATATAGATCACATCGGGAATGCGTTTTACTTTTCTAAAATTACTGATATGCGTAATAATTTTTTCATCGTCATTTGCCATGATCGACCGCTGACAATCGGTGAATGATAGATTGTATTTTCTTTTATCGATAAAATTGGGTATGACCAGAATCTCCTTTTTTATATCAAAAAATTCCAAGGTTCGCTGTTTCAGGTTTTCCGAAACCGAGGTGACCACATCCGATTGATTGATACTAAAAGTAACCGCCGGTTTATAAAATGGATGTTTCCCTACCAGGGTAATATCGGTACCGTGTAAGGTGGTAATCATCGGAATGTATATATTTTCCTCCTCCAGCATCTTTTTAGCCATATAGCCTGCATACGCATGTGGAATCGCATAATGAACATGCAATAATTCAATGCCATACAACTTTATGGTATCGACTAATTTGCTCGATAATGCCAATTCATAAGGTTGATAGTGAAATAATGGGTATTCGGGTACGTGCACTTCGTGAAAATGGATCCTACTGCTCAAAAGTTCTAGCCGCACCGGTTGCTGATAGGTTACGAAATGTATTTCATGGCCCCGATTGGCCAATGCAATTCCGAGTTCAGTGGCTACAACACCACTCCCTCCAAAAGTTGGGTAACAAACTATGGCTATTTTCATTTTTCAAATTTAGTGAAAACTCCTTGCTATGTCGAAAACCGAAGGTTTTATTTACAGTTCAGCGCGTTAAGAATTGGTTAATGTTCCGCTGTAGCAGTGCTATAAATTGCATGATCTAGTTGAGAATCGCTTCGTAAATCGCCTTTTGGATCCGGGTTCGCAAGGCAGATTTGACCAAGAGGGTATTGGAAGCAGTCGGGTAGGTACGATTGGATAGGAAGACATATACCAGCTCTTCTTCAGGGTCGGCCCAGGTGTAGGTGCCTGTAAACCCACTATGGCCAAAACTCTTACGTGAGACACACTCACAAGCGGGTCCGCCTCCCTTGATTTCAGGTTTATCGAATCCGATGCCTCTCCGAACATTTTGATCACAGAAATAGCAGGTATTGAATTTTTTGATCGTCCTGGCCTCCAAAAACCGATTTCCGCCATAATAACCCTCCTGCAGATACATTTGCATAATCTTGGCCACATCATTGGCATTCGCAAATAAACCGGCATGGCCCCCTACCCCTCCTTGCATTGCAGCGCCCATATCATGCACATAGCCTTGTACGGTCTGATATCTAAAGTATTTATCGATCTCACTGGGAACGATCCTATTTTTTGAAAATTTATCCAATGGATTGTAGCTGGTATTAGAGGCACCGATCGGCCCAAAGAGAAAATCATTTGCCACTTTATCCAAGCCTTCGTGAAAGGTGTCCTCTATATATTTTTTCATCACATAATACGCTACATCACTATAGCGATATCTATTTGATTTCAATTTTTGGCGACCAATGCGATTATAAATCGAATCACGATATACATCTGACAGAAAAAGATTCTCGGCCACCTTGATAGAAAAACCCGGGGTCGGAGTATTGCGATAAAATTCTACCGAAGGCTTACGATCTTTGTCTAAGGTATCAACATAAAATGCGATCCATGAGGGTAGCCTGCCATAATGCGATAACGCCTTGAGTACGGTTACATTTTTGAGCTCTGAATCGGAATATTCAGGAACCATTTCCTCAAAAGTTTCACTTAAGGCTATTTTTCCTTCTTCCTCCATCTTCATAATAACGGGCAACGTGGCCAACACCTTGGTAAGCGAAGCGAGATCATAGATAAATTCAGGAGTGATTTTTTCGGAAGATTCATACGTTGGCTTTCCAAAGCCTTTATTGTAGATTACTTTGCCTTTCCGGGCTATCAGGACCTCTGCCCCAGGAAACATTAGGGAATCAAGACCGTCTTGAACCAGCTGGTCTACTACCGACAATTTGCTCGAACTCATACCGACGCGTTCGGGAATACTATACCCCAAACGCATCAAAGATGCGATTTGAACAGTGGTATTCACAGGAAATTCAGGGTTTGCCGTCACTGGAAGGACACCTTTGACCGGCAATGCGCCAAAAATCACCTGTGCCGCCTTTTGTTGGGCCATAACACTATTTTGATAGGCCACTACAATCGCGTCGATATTTTCGAACGACTGTATATCTAGCAGTGCATAGGGTTTCACAAAAAGTGCTAAAATGAGGTTAGATCCACGTTCATTCGCAATATCATCGAGCCAATGTAGCTCATTTTCAGTAAATTGATAGGGTTTCCAGGGACTCTCATTACTTCTATGCAATCCGATAATGACAAGGTTATAGTTCTGTAAACGTTCTTTTAATGTGCTGATATCCCCAGCATTTACTTGGTCGACATTCGTATATTCGTTCAATTCCTTTAGAAACGGTTGGCCATCATCGTCCCCGAATTTCACGTATGCTATTTTTTTGTTTTCCAAATTTTTAATTCCCAATAAATCATACGTATTCTTGACGACCGTAATCGCATTTTCAATGGCCTCCTCATACACCAAATCGTCTTCTAGGGAGTTCAAGTCTTCATACAGCCTGTCAAGTTCGACCAATTTATTTTCGGCAAGGCCTGCCTTGTATTTGGCCATTAAAATCTTTTTGACCGAAAGGGCCAAACGCGCTTCGGTGATGCGACCTTTTTCAAAAGCCGCTCGCAACTTTTCCTTTGCCTTGCCAATATCGGTCGGCATAAGTAAAATATCGTTTCCTGCTAAAAAAGCATCCAATTCAACTTCCCCGTTTTCACCATGATCTGCCACTCCTTTCATATTCAATGCATCGGTAAATACCAAGCCCTTGAACCCCATTTGTTCGATAAGAAGTCCCGAAATAATCTGTTCGGATAGGGAAGAAGGCAAATCGGCCTGGAGTTCCAAACTTGGAACACTCAGATGCGCGACCATAACACTGCTCACCCCTGCATCGATTAATTTGGCAAATGGATACAGTTCAATACTATCCAAGCGTTTTTTTGTAAAATTGATAATCGGTAATGCCTTGTGCGAATCTGTTGCCGTATCACCATGTCCCGGAAAATGTTTGGCGGTAGACAGCACTCCGGCACTTTCCATTCCTTTTAAAAATGCGATACCCTTATTTGCAACATTATCCCGATCCTCACCGAAAGATCGATTTCCGATAATAGGATTTTGAGGATTTATATTTATATCGATATCAGGGGCAAAATTTATTTGAACGCCCAATCTTTTGGCTTGCAGCCCGATTTGACGGCCAACCTTTTCAACAATGCTATTGTCATTAATAGCACCAAGGGTCATATTCCAAGGAAAAGCATAGGTCGAGTCAAGCCTCATGGAAACGCCCCATTCAGCATCCATCGCTATTAGTAGTGGTGTCTTTGAGAGTGATTGGTAGGTGTTGGTCAGTTTTGCTTGTCGAACAGGACCGCCGGTAGAAAATATCACCCCCCCGATTTTCTGCTGTTCGATCAATTCCTTGATTTTATCGGTGGCTGCCTTGTTCTGGCTCGATGCTACGTTCACCATGAAGAGTTGACCTAATTTTTCATCCAAGGACATAGCGTTGTATTGGGTCTCGACCCAATTTTGCTGAGAGAGGCTATCTACCGATATCAATGGATTCGTTTGTGCCCTGACGAAAAATATAGTAAGAAAAAGGAGGAAGCATGTAAAAATCCGCATAAAAATATCTCTTAGGCAATAACTTATAACCCTATGAATTATTGCATTTCATCGAATAAATCAAATGGGTATAATCAAAATACTCAATTTTAATAAGGCCTGGAAATCACATAAACCGGCCATGCCAACTTTCGGAGGCCGGGACTTCCCAGTGTTCTAAATACTCCTGTTTAGTATTGACCAGATTGTTGAAGACGATCGTATTTTTGGAAACCGCCTTCTGTTTGGCCATTTTTTTAAATTCGACCAATGGTTTGTAGGCAATGAATTCACCTTGTTTATAAGAAACATTCATCTTATCCAATAATTCGACATTGTATTTTTTTTCCAAAGCCTGGATAAAGTGCACCGAGGCATCAATAGAACAACCGGAAGCTTTATTCAACGTTTGATCAAGCCCTAAGACAATAAAACGATTGTATCGAATTTCATAGCCGGCCTTTAGGTCGGCTCCATGGGCGGTCCAATCTTCGATAAAGCGATCCATGGATTTAGAGATCTCGATCAATTCTTCATTAGAAAAGCTCCTGCTTCCTTGAAAGATCCAGATCCTCGAATCGTTTGACAATGTATTGAAGTCGGTCAACATAGTTGTATCTCAATTTAATAGTTAAGCCGTTCCCTTTGGTGGCAGGAATCTAATTCAACACGTGGCGGGACCATGCTATAACGCTGATTACCGTTTATAGGTCTTTCGCACTCGCGATCAATTCTGCGATGTCCATTACCTTGACAGCCGTTTCTTGTTCCTTGCCTTTCACCCCATCGGTCAACATGGTGTTGCAAAAGGGACAGGCGGCGGCAATTATTTCCGGCCGGGTTTCAAGTGCCTGCTCTGTGCGTTCAATATTGATGTCCTTATCGCCTTTTTCAGGTTCTTTGAACATTTGGGCTCCACCAGCACCACAACAAAGACCCTTTTTCCTGCAATCTTTCATCTCGACCAATTCTGCATCCAGTTTTTTGATCAGTTCCCTAGGGGCCTCATAGATGCCATTTGCCCTCCCAAGATAGCAGGGGTCATGGTAGGTTATTCGTTTTCCTTTAAATTTTCCACTCTCAACGGAAATTCTACCTTCAGCCAATAACTCATTTAAAAACTGCGTATGATGTACTACCTCATACTGTCCCCCAAGGCTGGGATATTCGTTTTTAAGCGTATTAAAACAATGCGGACAGGCGGTCACCAGCTTTTTCACACCATAGGCATTCATGACTTGAATATTATTCATGGCCTGCATTTGAAATAAAAACTCATTTCCAGCCCTTTTTGCAGGATCGCCCGTACAACTTTCTTCGGTTCCCAATACGGCGAAGGTAACCTTGGCCTCATTTAAAATCTTTACAAAGGCCTTGGTGATCTTTTTCGCCCTATCATCGAAGCTGCCGGCACAGCCCACCCAGAAAAGTACTTCAGGCTGTATTCCAGCGGCCGTCATTTCGGCCATTGTGGGTACTTTTAGCAGCTTATCCATTTTATATTTCTTTGCTCCAATTAAGCCTATCCAGTTGGTTGAATGGCCAGGGCGCACCATTATTTTCGATGTTGCCCATCATAGTATTCAATTCAGAAGGGGCCGCAGATTGTTCCATAACTAAAAATTGGCGCATATCAATGATAATCGACAGCGGGTCGATGCTTACCGGACAGGCTTCCACGCAAGCATTGCACGAAGTACAGGCCCACAGCTCCTCACGCGTTATATACGTATCCAACAACTGTTTGCCGTCGTCTACAAATTTTCCCTTATTTGCCTTGATATTCTTGCCTACTTCCTCAAGTCGATCTCGTGTATCCATCATGATTTTGCGAGGAGACAGCTTTTTGCCTGTCAGATTCGCAGGACATTCGCTGGTGCAGCGACCACATTCGGTGCACGTATAGGCATTAAGAAGTTGTACCCAAGATAAATCGAAGACATCCGAGGCCCCAAATTTTTCAGGAACTTCGGTACTTTCAACCGGAACCGCAAACGGATCTGCCGAAGGATCCAGCATTAGGCGCACTTCGCGCGTCACCGAATCGAGGTTTTTGAATTTCCCTTTAGGTCCTAATTTGGCATAATACGTGTTCGGAAAAGCTAATAAAATATGTAAATGCTTGGAATAATATAGATAGTTCAAAAACATTAGAATTCCTACAATATGCAACCACCACGCGGTTCGTTCCAACATGATCAGATCAGGGATCGACAGATTGGTAAATAAACTTGCAATCAATGAACTTACCGGAAAGGCACCGGCTCTAGTATAATGTTCTGCCCCCAATTGCTGCAATTGAAAATCGGCCGCGTTCATGGTTAAAAAAAAGATCATCAGCGCCAATTCTATATAAAGAATCAAATTTGCATCCGTTTTTGGCCAACCTTTCATTTCGGGCTTTATAAAGCGCCTCAAACGAAGTATATTTCGGCGGATCCAAAACAAAATGACCGCAACGATCACCAATACTGCCAAAACTTCAAAGGAGGCAATAAGTATCGTATATAAAGTACCTAAGGGGGCAAAAATTCGATGCGTCCCAAATAGGCCATCAATGATGATCTCTAGAACTTCGAGATTTATGACAATGAAACCCAAATAAACAAGCATGTGAAGCAATCCTGGAACGGGTCTTACCACCATCTTGGTCTGACCCATGGCAATACGTGCCATATTTTTAAAACGAGTGGCTTTTTGGTCACTAACATCGACCTGCCTTCCCAGATTGATGTTCTTGCGTATTTGTCCAACGTTTTTAACAAAGAAACCGATACTCGCTATGAGTATGATTGCGAAGATTACATTGGGAAGATACGCCATTTATTGATTTTCGATTTTTGCTGCGGGATCATCTTCAGGTAGCTCATAGTCTATCTGCTTCTTTCCAAAGACCGACACATTCACATATCTCTTCGGATTCAATCGCACATCTTGTAGCAGAAGCTCCAACTCCCTCGAGGCGCGACTTAAATTATCATAGAGTTTCTCGTCTTTTAGCAATTTGCCAAGCGTACCGTCTCCTTGCTCGATTCGGCCCATTAATTTGTCAAGATTATCGACCGTTTTTTGTAAGCTTGCCAGGGTATTCCCAAGTCCCATGTGGTTCAATGAATCTGAAAATACCGCGAAATTATGAGTGAGGTCCTTGAAATTTGTCAAGGAACTGTCTAATTTACCCTTGTTGTTGTTTAAAATCTGATTTAAAACATTGGCACTGCCTTGCAGATTTTTCATCAAACTGCTCAAACCGGCGATACTTTCCCGCAAATCTCTTTTTGTTCCGTCATCCAAGATATCATTCACGTTCATCATCAGCGAATCGGCGTTGGTTACTGCTCCTTCCACCTTTCGTTGAAGTGGCGTTAACCGCGTCTGCAATAACTCGGTTAGACCAGGTTTTGAGGAGGATCTTAAGGTGTCTCCCGTTTTGGCCAGTGGTGCACCATCAAAAACGGGATTTATTTGAATTCCCTTACCCCCGATAATCCCAGTATCATATAATTCGGCTTCACTGTTACCGGAAAAGGAAAAATCGTTGCTTACCGTGAAGGTAACAACCAAATCCCCTGATTTGTCTTTGAATTTTATATTGCTTACCGCGCCTACGGTAAATCCGTTGATCGAAACTTGGGTCCCTGCCTGTAAACCGCCAACATTCTTGTACACGGCATAAAGGGTTTTGCTATTATCGAATAACGGTGTCGATTTAAGATAACTGAACCCCAAAATGAACAAAAGGATACCGCCAATTACAATAATTCCTGTTTTAATTTCCCTGGATAGTTTCAAATGATAAATTTTGAGTTCTTAACAAAATTAGAAATAAATTTTACATATGGTCGCTAATCTGAAACGTATTTAAGTGCTTCTGGAAGGGGAATTCGCATACCATCCTTATACGCCACGATATAGGCATTGGAATATCCTTTTAATTCGGCGTTCGCTTTTAGTTTTTCAGCAGCTTTATAGGAAGTTGTACTGCCATACATATAGCGAAAAAGGTTCGTATACGGTTCTTTGGATAAATCTCCCAGCCCTTTAAAAATCTTTGAGTTCAATGACAAGTCCCTACTACTTGCCAATAGTTGCACCTTGAACAAAATATTGGCATGCTCCAAGGCAGAGGTATCACTCATTTCTACCGCGGTACCGTTCGAAGTTGAAGGTAGTGGTTCCTTGGACAGCGAGGTCGCGTCAACGGTTGAACCTCCAGATATTTCTGTAGTAGTTTCGCTTTTAGCCTGGTTGATTCCCGATGGTATAGCTGTTTCTTCCGACGCTTTTTTTTCAGGTTCCGTACCCGTATTTTCCGGTACGATATCCTGCGTTTTTTCGACCGATTTATCAATTTTTTGAGCTACTGGATCTGCTTGCTTGACAACATTGATCGCAGTTGGCGCTACATTTGATTGTACACTGTTCTTGTATTTTAAGATGGCTTCTGCGATTGCCGTACCCATTTCAGATTGGCCCCTTTGCGAATTCAAATAGGACCCTTCATCTTTGTTGGTCAAGAAACCTGTTTCAACAAGTACACTAGGCATAAAGGTTTGGTGAAGTACGATAAAACCCGCCTGCTTTACTTTTCGATCGTTTCTCTTTAAACCGCCTGCAAGATTATCCTGAATATCGGTCGCCAATGCAATACTTTGATCTAAGAACTCTTCCTGCATAATGGTAAGCCCGATCACCGACTCCGGGGAATTGATATCATAATCAGCATAGCGTACTTCATAATTATCCTCCAAATAAATGACCGAGTTCTCTTTCTTGGCAATTTCGAAGTTTTGCTTATTGGCGTGTAGACCCAACACAAAGGTACCTGCCCCATGGGCATCTGAGGTATGTGAATCACAATGTACCGACACAAATAGATCTGCCTTGGCTTTGTTGGCAATTTCGCCCCGCACAAAAAGGTCGACGAATTTATCATCCTTTCGGGTATAGATTACCTGTATGTCGGGGTGTTTTTCAAGAATCGCGCCGACTTTTAAAACGATGTTCAAGGCTATATTTTTCTCTAAATACCCATTCCCTAAATTTCCTGGGTCATGCCCTCCGTGCCCCGCGTCAAGAACGACGATAAATTTATCGGAGCTCCTTGGCACATCCCCTGCTGTATTAAAGGAGGAAAATACCAAGGACAAGATTAAAATCGGTATCTGAAAAATCACTCTAAAGTTCATTCTAGCTCGGTATTTTGGGGTGTTCATTAAGGTTAAATTTATGGTAATTCGCAACAAGGGGAACAAAAAATATATGTAAGTTTGGTTTTCAATTCCGATAACTATCAGGACGGCCAAACCTTTACAAAAATAGGATATCTAGCTTTGCAATCAAACAATCATCATTTACTTTTCCTATTCCTGCTATTTATTAGTGTTCTTGCTGCATCAGCCCAGGAAGGCCAGATTGTTCCGCTACCCATAAAAGTGATCAAAGATACGATTATCGCACCACTTTATCCTGCACCGGTTCGCGACTCGATCGCCCAAAACGATTCTACTAAGGCCAAGGCGCCATTGTTATTGGACAAAATAACATACAAGGCGAAGGATTATGTCAAATTGAGCCAAAGAGACCATCAAATATATCTTTACAATGAAGCCGAGATCTATTACCAGGATACAGAGTTAAAGGCAGGCATCATTATTATGGACTATGTGAAGAATGAAGTCTATGCAGGCCGACTCAAAGATTCCTTGGGCAATTATTCACAACTGCCCTATTTTAAACAAGGTGAAAATGTCGTGATTCCAGATTCGATCCGCTTTAATTTTGACACCCAAAAAGCCATTATATGGAACTCCCGAACCGAACAACAAGCCGGTATAGGTCCCCTAGGAAGTGATGTAATGAAAGTCTATGCCGAAATTACCAAAAAAGAGAATGACTCGGTATACTTTTTACGGGAAGGGAAGTTGACGACCTCTAAGGACACCATAGACCCCGACTATTACATACGCGTACGTAAAGCCAAATTTGTACCCAAAAAGAAAGTAATCGCCGGTTTTAGCAATCTGTATATTGCCGACGTGCCGACGCCTATCGCCTTGCCCTTTGCCTATTTTCCATTGAAAGTCGGGCGAACTGCCGGATTGATGATGCCAACGATCGGAAACGATCCCAACCGGGGCTATTTTTTACAGGGAGGTGGGTATTATTTGCCCATTAGTGATTTTGTTGACCTTACAGTAACCGGCGATTACTACACCAATGGAAGTTATGGCCTTATGACCCAGTCAGTGTATGCCAAACGCTATCGCTATCGCGGTACCTTGAACTTTCGATATGAAAATCAGGTGATCAGTCAAAAAGGGTTTGATGATTATGCAAGAAACACGATCTACAACCTGCAGATGTCGCATTCCCAAGATGCCAAGGCGAGCCCGAATTCCCGATTTTCGGCATCGGTGAACCTCGGCAGTAGCTCGTATTATCAAAATTCCCTGTTGCAACAAAATTTGCCCAATACCCAAAACAATACATTGAGTTCCTCCATTTCGTATTCAAAGACGTTTCCTGCCTATCCCTCGGTAAATACAAGTTTGACCATATCGCATAGTCAAAATACGAATACCGAAAAAATAGAAATGACACTGCCCACCTTACAGGCAAGTATGGAACGAATTTTTCCGTTTGCTAAAAGGGAAGGAATTAAAAAGGGGGTTATACAGAACATCAATTTTCAATACGATTTGAATGCCCAGAACCGACTTTCTACGAATGACGCCGATTTTTTGACGGGTAGAATGTTCGACGGTGCCAAAGTAGGCGCGCGGCATCGAATTCCGATCAGCACGAATTTTAAGGTGGCCAAATTTTTTAGTGTTAGTCTTGGGGGCAATTATGAGGATGTTTGGACACTTGAAACCTATCAAAAACGGTATGATGCAAATGCGGGCGCCAATGGGTCAGGAGCCGTCGTAAAAGATACCCTTAAAGGCTTTGATCGCTTCAATAAATATAGTCTTAGCGCAAGTATCGGGACCACTTTGTACGGGACATTTATTTTTGGGGAGGATAAAAAAATTCAGGCAATACGCCATGTTATGCGTCCTTCGATCAGTTATGGGTACGCCCCTTCATTCGAACAATTCTATGATGAATATCTGGATGCAAATGGCAAGGTGGTTCAATACAGTCGATTTGAAGGAACCTTGAACGGTTCCCCTAGTTTATCCAGGTCGAATAGCATTAGTTTTTCTTTGGCGAATACTTTGGAAGCCAAGGTGCGTGATAAGGATTCTACTGCAACCAAGCCCAAAAAAGTGCCTATTTTGAGCAACTTTAACATAGCGACCAACTATAATCTAGAGGCCGACTCCTTGAAATTAAGTCCGTTTACCTTAAACGGAGGCACCACGTTATTGAAAACCAAAATGTCAGTCAACTTTTCGGCGGGATTAGACCCGTACGCTATCGATAACAACGGCAGGCGTATCAATACGTTCAACATCAACAATGGGGGTAGCCTGTTTCGCCTAACACGGGCCAATGTAAACGTGGGCTACTCAATTAGTAGTAAGGACTTCGATAAAGAAAAAGAAGATCCCAAAGACCCTGATGATCCAGAAAGCGGGGAATACTACGTAGCAGCAAGTGGCGGAAGAACCGATGACCTGTTCGGACAGGCAGATAACTTCGAAAATCCCGAACAACGTACCAAAGATACCGAGGATGTCGAAAATCCGGTTTATAGCACCAAAATACCATGGGATTTCAGATTGGCCTATTCTGCGAGCTACTCCAATTCGGCCAGACAAAACGAATTTAGCAGCCATTCCTTGATGTTTTCAGGTGATATTTCGATATCCCCTCGTTGGAAAGTCGGTGGATCATCGGGCTACGATTTCAAAAATCAGGGATTTACGCTTACCCAATTGCGCTTTGAACGCGATTTGAAAAGTTTTAATATGCGGTTCACTTGGTCCCCTTTCGGAAAATATGAGCGATGGTATTTCTTTATCGGTATTAAAAGTTCCATCCTTAGTGACTTGAAATGGGAAAATAGAAGTCAACCAAATCGACGGTAATCAAAAGTTGAATTTTAAGAATAGAAAACAACCATATGAAAAAAATCATCAACACTTCGAATGCCCCAGCGCCAATCGGCCCATACAATCAGGCCATTCTCAGCGGGAACACCTTATATATTTCCGGTCAGATACCTGTTGATCCGACTACAGGAATGCTCGTTGAGGGCGATATTAAAAAAGAAACCAAACAAGCCATGGAGAATTTGGACGCCATCCTAAAAGAAGCGGGCATGTCGTTCGAACAGGTGGTAAAGACTACGATTTTTTTAAAGGATATGGGGCAGTTTGCTACGGTCAATGAAGTGTATGGTGCGTATTTTAATCAAGAAACTGCACCAGCAAGGGAAACCGTAGAAGTAGCCTGTTTGCCCAAAAACGTTCGGGTCGAGATTTCCATGATCGCGGTAAACGACTGAAAGAAACTATAATATAGCTGTTTTGATCTGAAAAAGGCTTCGGAATGGCCCCTAGAATGACCAAGAATGAAACTTCGAAAACAAACGGAAGCATCGCATGCCTCCAGATGGTACATCTTTTTCTATTATAGTCTATTGATGCCGATTTCCTTTTAGATAGTCTGTACGTGGAATTCGACCAGGCCATCGATGGGTCGCTGTCGAATAACCCCGGGTACTAGATCGTTGCGTTCGAGTACCGTAGTGAGCTCATCCTTTAAGAAATAAGCGATACTACCCACGAAATGAATCGGAACCTTTGTGGCCAATTCAAATTGCATCACATGATTGTTTATGAACTGTTGAAAACCTTTATCAATGACACCTTTCGAATAAGGATGGTCTTTATTTTCGACCAAGAATCTGGCAAAAGTCGCCAAATAAGTATTCGGGTTGGGTTGTTTGTATAAATTCTCCTTTATTACATCTGGATCCAAATTGTACCCTTTTTCAAATTTTCGGGCCAGATCTTGTGGCATTTTATGGTAATAATAATCACGGATCAATTTGCGGCCGAAGAAATTCCCACTTCCATCATCCATAGGGATATAACCCAAGGAAACCACCTTTTGGATCAATTGATGACCATCATAGTAGCTACAATTCGAACCCGTGCCAAGAATGCACACAATACCTTGATGTCCTACCTTTGTAGTAGCGTATATAGCGGCGTAGGTATCTTCCTTTACTTCCACTTTGGCCTTCGGAAAAAAGTCATTGAAAATCTTCCTCAAAAATTTCCGCATACGATCAGTACCGCATCCCGCTCCATAAAAAAATAATTGGGTTACCTTATCCCTATTTTTAGAAAGCTCAAAATTATTGGCCAACCGATCCTCAATTACTTCTTTGGTAAGTACTTCCGGACTAAGTCCCAAGGTTTGAGTAAGGAATAATTGAACCCCGTTTTTATCAAGGGCAATCCAATCGGCCTTAGTGGCGCCACTATCTACTATCAATATCATAGATTCCTATTTAAAAATTTTCCTGAAAACGAAGGCTTTGCAACACGCTTTCAGGAAATCCTCAAGTCAAGATGTTCTTATTTAAGACTTGCCACGTGCTGGGTCAAATCGACCATTTTATTCGAAAAGCCAGCCTCATTATCATACCAGCATATCAATTTAAAGAATTTTGAATTCAATTCAATGCCAGCTTCCGCATCAAAGATGCTAGTCCTAGAATCCCCTACAAAATCCTGGGACACCACGGCTTCCTCGGTATATCCTAAAATTCCTTTTAAAGATCCTTCAGAGGCAGTTTTGAACGCTTTTTTGATAGCGTCATACGTAGTCTCTTTTTTTAGCCTCACTGTCAAATCAACCACCGAAACGTCCGCGGTTGGCACCCTAAAGGCCATCCCTGTGAGTTTTCCTTTTAGTTCTGGAATTACCTTTGTCACAGCGACTGCAGCGCCCGTGGAGGCCGGAATAATATTCAACATGGCGCTTCTACCACCACGCCAATCCTTTTTGGAAGGACCATCTACCGTCATTTGTGTTGCGGTGGTTGCATGAACGGTGGTCATCAGGGCCTCCTCGATACCAAAGCTATCGTTCAAAACCTTGGCCATCGGGGCTAGACAATTCGTGGTGCAGGAAGCATTCGAAACAATTGTGTCGGAAGCCTTTGCACTGGTATGGTTTACACCCATTACAAACATTGGGGCATCTTTTGAAGGTGCTGAAATCACTACTTTTTTAGCTCCACCATCGATATGGTATTGGGCAGTTTCCAAGGTGGTGAAAATTCCGGTACATTCGGCTACGATCTCAGCTCCTACGGCATCCCATTTGATGTTTTTAGGATCTCGCTCGGCAGTAATGCGAACTGTTTTCCCGTTGACGATCAAATGACCGTCCTTAACGTCGACGGTTCCCTCAAACTTACCATGAACAGAGTCGTATTTCAATAAATAGGCGAGGTGTTCAACATCTAATAAGTCGTTGATGGCTACCACATCGACATCCCCCCTTTTGACGGTGGTTCTGAATACCAATCTACCAATTCTACCAAATCCGTTAATTCCTATTTTCAAGTTTGACATTGTTTACTTTTTTAAAATTAAAATTATGTTGTCATTATTTCAGAAACCCGTATAAGTTCCTTGTCCATTTTTGTATGTCCTTTTATGGCCTTGCTTATTGGTGTCAGGATGAGTTTATTGTCCTGTACCCCGACCATGAGTCCTTTCTTCCCCTCTAAAAGGGTCTCGACCGCCTTCACGCCCATACGACTGGCCAGCACCCTATCATAGCAAGATGGCGGACCGCCACGTTGCATATGGCCCAAAACCGATACCCGCACATCATAGATCGGCAAATGCTCCTCTACATATTCCTTCAGTTCAAAAACATTTTTCCCTGATTTATCACCCTCCGCAACGATTACGATACTAGACGATTTGCCCGATAGCTTACTGCGTTTCAAGGATTCTAGAAGGCGATCAAGCCCCCTGTTTTCCTCTGGGATCAAAATTTCCTCAGCTCCGGCACCAACTCCTGCATTCAGGGCGATATGGCCTACATCCCTCCCCATAACCTCCACGAAGAATAACCTATTATGCGAACTGGCAGTATCCCGTATTTTATCTACGGCATCCACCACGGTATTCAAGGCCGTATCGAATCCTAGCGTAAACGTGGTCCCGAAGATGTCATTGTCGATGGTACCCGGAATCCCCATAAACGGAAAATCGTATTCTTGATCGAATATCATGGCTCCGGTAAAGCTACCATCACCACCAATAACTACAAATGCATCGATTCCCTCGGCCTTTAATTGCTCATAAGCCAGTTTACGACCTTCCTTGGTACGGAAATCGTCACACCGTGCCGATTTTAGGATCGTTCCTCCCTTATTGATTATGTTATTGACACTTCGCGCATCCATGGGTTTGAAATCCCCTTCGATCATTCCTTGATACCCTCTAAAGATACCTACGCAATCAATATGATGATATGCACACGTTCGAACTACGGATCGTATGGCAGCGTTCATGCCAGGGGAATCCCCTCCTGAAGTAAAAACGCCAATTTTTTTTATTGGAATGGCCATCAAAAATTTTAAGCTAGCAAAATTAACAAACTAATTTCAATTAAGGGAATTGTTGAATCCTTAATTTCAGTGTTCTTCGAACTTTCAATCGTTTTCATAGGCAAATAATGCCAACATCTGCAAAAATGTAACATTTCAACCTGCAGTCGTGGTAAATTTTAAAATCCTTTGGTTTTGGAATAGAATCGGATCAAACTATCATTTCCCATGACCGAGGGTGGCCCATTTTTCCTTACGGGGACCTCTTTATTTTTTGCGTTTTTCGCAAAAATCTTTCTAAAAAGCTCCTTAAAACTGTTAAAATCAACTTCATAGGAAAGTCCGGCACCTTGGGTAGAGCCTTGTTGATTCGCTAAATATTCTTGTATTTCACTTTCACGGCTAAAGAATTTGGCGCTCAAAGTGCCCTCCTCGTTCAAGAGCACCTGAATTTCGAAATCGCCCGCTATAATAGTTTCGGTCGCGCCTCCTACCGGCACTCCTACCCTACCATTCAACAAGATGCGATCACTAATTTGTGTCGACACCGTTACCCCCAGACGATCATTGGTCCTAATTTGGGCAATATTGCTACCTTGTTCATAGGAAAGGCCCAAATTGAATTTATCGTTGCCCCCGCCTAAGACCTGGTTTAACAGGCCAGATGCCGATTGAATCAAGTTGCCAGTGACGGCCTGTTGATTGATTCCGCTTTGTTCGTTCACAAAGGTGCCCTGAGCAAGTAGAAAAATTGCATTCTTCTCCTCTATGGCAGGGTCTTGCAAGCGATATTCCAATTCAGACTGAACAATTGAATTAGTTCCTGGGAATTCTATGTTAAATTCAATATCCGGACTTTGGAGCTCGTTTCTTAGATTAATCACCACATTCGTGGGAATTCTGCGATTATACCCTTGATTGGCCAACAAGGGGCCAGGATTTGCATTCAGGGAATAGACCGCCTTCATATCTAATTGCGCTTCCAACGGCTTTCCATCCCAAACAATATTTCCGCCGGGCTCAACTTTAAAGGTTTTGTTGATCACCCCCCCAAATTTGTAATTGAATTCCCCGGTCACGACAACAAAGTCACCGAACATTTCAAATTTGCCCGTGGTATTAATCCTGATCAACAATAGCCCCTCGCCCGTTCCTTTTAAGGAACTTCCCGTCCTTTGATCCGTAACGATCTCAACTTCGGCATCAGGGGTGACATTTAAATCGAATTCAAGCTCAAGACCTTCTATATCATCAAGAATTCGTTGGGCTTCTAAGGTCCTTACATCGTTTTTCTCTACGAAGTTAATAAAGGAATAATCGCCCACGGTCACCACATCGCTTAAAGGAATCTTCAAGGAAGTACCTCGAGCGGTTTCCCCATCTACCTTAATTGTAAGCGCCTTGGTCGATCCATAGATCCTACCGCTCCCATTTAAAAATCCGGTTCCATAATACAGTGTTTCCTCTTCAAATGGGGTATCGAGGATCAAAAGGCGATTCCCGTTGGTGTCAACATTTAGATCAAGGACCCAATCCTTAAAAAACGAATGGGTAATCGTGCCATCCAAGGTAGCCGTGGTTCCATAGGCAAGATCCGTTAATCGTATCTGATCAAAATCAAATGATTTATTGACCAGGTTTACCCGTGAATTTGGAGCAAAGTTATAATCGACATTTAAATACGGAATTCCCAAGCCAGCATTATCCAAGGTGAGTATGCCACTGAAGTCAGGGTTATCGATATTGCCTTTTATGCGGGCATTCCCACTAAGATCACCTCGAATATTCGAGATAATATCCTCTCCTAGCGGACTAAAGGGTTCTAAATCAAAATCGGTGAAGTTGGCCAAAAGATCAGCCTCTGGAAAATCGCCCTTGTTCAATATTTTTCCGGCAACGCTCAATTTTTCCTTGCCCTTATCATTAATGTCAGCATTGACTACGAATTCGGTAAGATCGCGGTTTCCTGCAATACCAATTGTCAGATCGCCCATACGCATGTCGTTGATTGAAAATTGACCGATACGAAGGTTTGAAGAAGGCAGATATACGCCATCTTTTTGAAATACGTTCAAGGTGCCATTCACCTCGCCTTGTAGCTTTAAACCCGTGATGGCAGGCGTTATTTTGTTCAAGGAGACGATTTTAAACTGTAGTTCCAAATCTTTGTAGGTAGAGTCTGCCAATTGGCCCTTAAGGCGAATTTGCTCTTGTTGGCTATTATTCATGACTATTTCCTGAATAGAAATACTGTCGAGCGAACGGTTGAAGATTACCTTGTTCTTATTATCCCCATCCTTGTTCAGGATCCATTTATTGCCCTTAAAACTTACATCCGAGGTTTTTAGGCCGATTACCGATTTGTTTTCCTTGTTGAAGGTGTGATAAAAGTTCAGATTATAGCTATCATTAAAGGCACTGCCCCCCTTAAATTCGGCCCTAAAGAAAAGGGTGTCCTTTAAAGTGGTGTTGATCAGATTAAAATCCTTGACATCATAGTATTTCGTTTTTAAATTTCCGACCGAAACAAACGTATTGAAAAGGGGATTCTTATTGTCGATCTTAACCTCTATACTATCGGCTTCATTACCATAAGCGATGATACTAGGAGATTTGAAATTTAGTTTAAAATCACCATCGTCGGCAATGATATTCCCTTTAATGAACGTATTTGGATCAAATTTCACATCGGGAAAGAAAACATCCACGATTTTATTATATATCTTGAAATTGAAAGCAATCGTCTGCCCATTCGAAATTTCAAATGGTTTGTAGTTGGTATAGATGCTTCCCAAGGAATTCTGTACCAGTTTGCCCAATTCATTCACCTTAAAATTGCCTTTCATAAAACCCGTTATAATATCCGGGGAATTGATATCGATTATGCGCGTGGTATCGTTCTCAAATGTGGATGAAATCTTGAAATCCTCAAAATAATAGGTATCGTTCTTATTCTGAAAAATGGTCTTGGTAAATTTTATATCGCCGGTTAAATTATCCAACGTGTTCCCGGTTACATCCATAGTAACATTCCCCTTGAAGATGGATACACTATCCTTGATAAAATTCAACTTTTTAAGATCTGCATACGCTACGTTGGCGATAAAATTGAAATCGTTGCGATCTTTGCCAAAATCTGCCAATCCCTTGAAATTAAACTGCAGGTTCTCATCATTACTTACCAAGGTACCATCGAACAGCTGTTCTTTCAAAACCCCAGAAACCTTAATGTCCTTATATTCATAGCGGTTGAAAATCATCGAATAGATTTGTCCTATGACCTCGGTATTCAAGTTCTCCTGCGTAAAACCTCGGCCTTCCACATTAAAATCCAATGAGGTCTTGCCAATTTGTTGGTTTTCCAATAATGCGCCCAAATCAAAATCGATTAGCGCTACGAAACCTTTGTAGTAGGCATTGTCAATATGATTGATATTAACAAGGTCTAAATCTACATAACTACTTCCCAAGGCGGTATTCAGGTTTGCCTTGGCGGTAATTGAGGACTCTGAAACCTCGGCATCTCCCCGAATCGTGAACTGTCCTAGCTTCTGGAAGGTCGATGGTATCGCTTTACCTAGGATATTCGGTAAAAGTGAACGTAGCTCGTAATAACTCGATGTTACGTTTTTCATTTGGGCAACCATTAAAAAAGGTTCCTCTTTGGAGAAAAGATTTTTAAAATTGAAATCGCCCCGTATGCCCGAATTATCTGACTGCAAAAAGAGTTCATCGGTGTTCAGATCGTTCAGGACACCGCTAATATTCGCAGAAAAAGAGGCCTTTTTACCTTTTCCGAATTCATCATATAGCAAATTGATCTCATCAAAGGCCACGGTCGATTCCTCAAAATTTGCGGTTATTTTGACCTTGTTCAAAAAATCAACAAAATCCTGACGATCATAATTAAATACAAGGTTTCCTTTGATATCTGATTCTGTGGTCCGAATATTTAAAGAGTCGAACCGCATTTGTTGTTTGCTATATTTGAAATCGGTCGCCAGCCGATTCACATTGATGCCTTTGCTGCTCATAAAGGACATATCGGAAATCGCGGTAGTGACCTCAGGGCCAATAATCTGGAAATCCTTTGCCGAAATAAATAAATCCTTGAAATTGAGAAATTCGGACTTTACCAGGTTTTCATCGCTATATTTGAAAGTACTTTTATCGATTTCAACATCGGAAGAGGAAAAAAAGAAAGGTGGGGTTCCCGGGGCACGTGGTTGCTTGTCATCCAGCTTATCAATAAAAACCTCCAAATTCGTATTCGATTCTCCCTTGTAGGTCTTTAGATTAAAGTCAAGATGGTCTATGGAAATAGCACCGAACTCTAATCTCCCTTTGGCCAAGTTGCGCAAACTAAGTATCGATGTGGTAATTCTGTCAATATAAAACAGAGTATCGTTCTTATAATCCTGAACATAGACTTTGTCGAGTTGGGTGTCCCAGGAAATCAGGGAGACCCGCAGTCGATCGATGTTGATATTCGTGCCAAACTCAATATTGATCCTATTCGTGGCATATTGCGCAAAACGCGTCTGAACAATAGGCAAGGAAAGCACCAAAGTACCCAAAACACAAAGCAAGACCAGCACCATCAGCGTTCTTACCAGTATTTTTCTAAGTTTTTTGATAGGGCTTTATGTTTTACCTTTGTACTTCAGAGACTTTTATGAAATATGCCAATTATTTTTTTATAAATCCCTTAGCACATAACCTTGTTATGATATTTGATCATTTGCCGGTGTTTTTGCAAAATCATGCCGTATTTGATTCAAAGGCAAGCTATAAAAATCCAAATCATATTTCATAACAATTACACAATTTTTGTTCCAAAGCCAATGGATCTCAAAACTATTTACATCCTCGCCATTGAATCTTCATGTGATGATACTTCGGCGGCCGTATTGTGCAATAATAAAACCCTTAGCAATGTCGTTGCCACCCAAAAAATCCATGAGGAATATGGGGGCGTTGTACCCGAACTGGCCTCAAGGGCGCACCAACGAAATATCGTACCAACAGTACACCAGGCTTTGACACTCGCAAATATCGACAAAAAACAGTTATCCGCCATAGCTTTTACGCGGGGGCCAGGACTTATGGGTTCTTTATTGGTAGGTATCTCATTTGCCAAGTCTTTGGCATTGGGCCTCGGTCTTCCACTGATTGAAGTTAACCATATGCAGGCCCATATTTTGGCCCATTTTATCGAGGATGAAAAGAACCTGATGCCGCAGTTTCCATTTTTGGCGATGACGATAAGTGGCGGACATACACAAATCGTGCGTGTAAATGACTTTTTTGATATGGAGGTGCTCGGCCAAACCCTTGATGATGCCGTTGGTGAAGCTTTTGACAAAAGTGCAAAGCTACTCGGATTGCCATATCCTGGTGGACCCTTGGTGGATCGGTATGCACAGCTCGGGAACCCGAAGGCCTTTCATTTTCCAAAACCAAAAGTCGAGGGTCTTGATTTTAGCTTTAGTGGCCTCAAAACGAGCATCCTGTATTTTATTCAGCGGGAAACCGAACGCGATGTCAATTTTATAAACAAAAATCTGAACGATATTTGTGCATCGATTCAATTTACAATTATTGAAATTTTAATGGATAAATTGAAAAAGGCCGTAAAAAAAACTGGAATCCCACAGGTTGCCATTGGTGGCGGAGTATCTGCCAATTCTGGGATACGCCGGGCCCTCAACGACGCCCAAACCAACTATGGATGGACGACCTATATTCCTAAATTTGAGTATTGTACCGATAACGCCGCCATGATTGGGATCGTTGGATACTTAAAATTTCGTGAGCGGCAATTTACCGATGCTACCGTAAGTGCCAAGGCGAGATATACCCTTTAAATCATTATCTTTATCGTATGGCCTATCAGTTGGAGTTAGCAAATAGGATTCGTGATCTTATCACTATTTTTCCAGAGGAAATACGCGGATATGTAAGCGAAAAAAAAATGTTCGGGGGAATCGCTTTTTTATACAAGGGGAAAATGACGGTAGGCGCCATTAAAGATGATCTTATGGTGCGGGTAATAGCAGACAAAATGGACGAGCTGTTGGCCTTGAAACATGTGCGCCCAATGGACTTTACAAAACGACCCATGAAGGAATTCGTGTTTGTTTCCCCAGGCGGATACGGTAACGGGGAACAGCTGCATTTTTGGATTTCCTTGGGCATCGAGCATGCCATGCATACGACGAAAATCAATTAATACGTAACGCTTCCCAACGAAACGATCTGAAAATATGCAACTTTTTTACAATGCTTCCCTAGATGATGCACATTCCCGATTCACATTTGATGCCGAGGAAAGCCGACACATAATCAAAGTGCTTCGGAAAAAAGAAGGTGACTTGCTACATATCACCAATGGGAAAGGAGCTCTTTATGAGGCACGTCTTCGTACGGCAGACCTTAAAAGGTGTGAAGTCGAAATTATAGGTAAAACCAAAAGACATCAGAAAAGATATGCGTTGCATATGGCTGTAGCACCTACCAAAAACAATGATCGATTTGAGTGGTTTTTGGAAAAAGCCACAGAAATCGGTGTGAGTGAAATAACACCAATTCTTTGTGCGCGATCTGAACGGAAAATCATTAAGCTTGAACGCATTCAAAAAGTTGTTCAGGCCGCCATGAAACAATCGTTGCAATTGTATCTTCCAAAAGTAAACGATGCTATTTCCTTTACTGATTTTATGAATACAGAAAAGAAAGGGTTCTTATTCATCGCCCATTGTGAAGAGAGCGAAAAGATGGATTTAATGCGACGGGTTCTGCCCGATAGGGACATTACGATTTTGATCGGTCCTGAAGGCGATTTTTCACACGAGGAAATCAATTTGGCGAAAGAAAAAGGCTTTTTACCAATTTCATTGGGGGAGAATCGCCTGCGTACCGAAACAGCGGCCTTAGTTGCATGTACCATTGTAGCGGTTGTCAACAACGAATAACCTTATATCGTATCTTTAAAACATGAATTGTCGTAGATTACTATTGGTTTCTTTTAGCTTCCTCTTCTGGATCGGTTGCCCTGCACAGGAAATTGCCCTCTTGAAATATAAAGGAGGAGGCGACTGGTACGCCAACCCTACCTCACTCCCTAATCTGATCAAATTCTGTAACGACAACATCGGTACTAGATTGAATGTGAAGTCGGAAACGGTGGAAGTGGGCAATGTGAATATCTTTCAATATCCGTTTTTGCATATGACCGGGCATGGCAATGTGGTCTTTTCTGCAGAGGAAGCTGAAAATCTACGAACCTATTTAATCGCAGGCGGTTTTTTACATATCGATGACAATTATGGCATGGAACCCTATTTGCGCAAGGAACTCATCAAGGTTTTTCCAGAAACCGAATTGGTAGAATTGGGACCCGATCATCCCATATTTTCACAAGAATATACCTTCCCTGATGGGTTGCCTAAAATTCATGAACATGATCGAAAAAGGCCCCAGGCATTTGGCATATTTTATGAAAATCGACTTGTTTTATTATTTACGTACGAATGCGACCTAGGTGATGGCTGGGAAGACCCGGAAGTTCACAACGATCCTCAGGACGTCCGCGAAAAAGCGCTGAAAATGGGGGCCAATATCATTTCTTACGTTTTTAAAAATTAACCAATGAATTCAAGGGTCATTTCAAAAGGTATTTTGCGGGCGTTCTGGACGATAGTCGCCTGCGCGCTTGTCATGTATTTACTGTACAAAATTCAGTCGGTGATCGCCTACTTGGTAATCGCTTCCGTAATCGCGCTTATAGGGAGCCCGGTGGTATTCTTTCTGCGATTGAAACTAAAATTTCCCAATACCTTGGCCGTGGTCTTGACCATGCTGCTTATGGTAACCCTATTTATTGGAATATTCGCCCTTTTTGTTCCCTTGATCTCGGAGCAGGGACATAATCTAAAATTATTGAACATTGACGAGCTTCAAAAAAGCCTTAATACCCTCTACTGGGAGATTTCGCATTACTTCAAGGCACCCCCTGAGATGGTCAGTGAGATTATCCAAGAAGGCGATCTCAAAAAAAACATGCTGGAAGGCCTCGATGTCGGATTCATCCCCAATTTTCTTAATTCGTTTTTAGGCATCTTGAGTAATATTAGCCTCGGGCTCTTCTCAGTACTCTTCATTTCGTTTTTCTTTTTAAAAGATCGCAAGTTGCTCCAGAATTCGGTTTTGTTAATCGTCCCGGCAGATAAGGAAGAGCACACGATTGCCTCCATACTCAAGATCAACAACCTGCTTTCACGCTATTTCGTAGGGCTCCTCTTGCAGATTTTCATCTTATTCGTGATTTATAGCCTGGTACTGTTCCTCGTCGGCATCGAAAACGCCGTCGTGATTGCCTTTTTGTGCGCCTTGTTCAATATTATTCCATATATAGGGCCTATTATTGGTGCCGTTATAATGATAATCCTTACTATGACCAGTAATTTGGGAGCCGATTTTAGCGACGTAATCCTACCCAAAACGGGACAAGTTTTGATTGGGCTGGCCATAGGTCAATTGGTCGATAATTTCTTTTCGCAACCCGTTATTTTTTCAAATAGCGTGAAGTCACATCCTCTTGAAATCTTCTTGGTCATCATCATCGCAGGGCTGCTCTTTGGTGTTGTCGGAATGATCGTTGCCGTCCCAGGTTACACGGTACTAAAAGTGATTTTAAAGGAATTTTTCGCCGAAAACAAATTGGTGAAATCGATTACCGAAAAATTATAGTATTACATTGAATAAAAACATATTAAATACTGGTATACAGGATTATATAGTAAATAATAACAATACTGACATCATGTCAGTATTGCTTAAAAAACCACTTTTTGAAGAGGTTACGAACCAAGAACTGGTTGAACAGCTGATTGCCAGAAATAAATGCAGGACAAAACTTCCCACTTGGTACAAAACCCCAAAAATTTATTATCCGAACAAGGTATCATTGGAACAAACATCCTCTGAAATTACTGCGCGCTATAAAGCCGAAATTGCACACGGGAATTCATTGGCTGATCTAACCGGTGGATTCGGTGTCGATTCTTTTTTCCTTTCCACAAAATTCGATGCGGTCGTTCATTGCGAAATCAACAAACGGCTTTCAGAAATAGCCCGCTATAATTTTGATGTTTTGCGATGCGACAATGTTCGTTGCGAAACGAAAGACGGCATCGCCTTTCTGAAATCGTCCGAGAAACAGTTCGATTGGATTTATATCGACCCTTCTAGACGCGATGACCGGAAAGGGAAAGTATTCAGATTGGAAGATTGTACCCCGAATGTTCCCGAACATTTAGATCTACTCCTTCAAAAGACCAACAACATCCTGATTAAGACTTCGCCTTTACTGGATATTACAGCTGGAATTGACGCCTTCTGCCATGTAAAAGAAATTCACGTGGTGGCTGTTGACAATGAAGTCAAGGAGCTCTTGTGGATCTTGGAAAAAGAATATGCCGAGACCATTACGATTAAGACCATCAATTTTAAAAAGACCACTACTCAACAATTTATATTCAACTATTCAGACGAAAATAGTGCAATTTCCAGATACGCGGTGCCCGGTACCTATTTATATGAGCCAAATGCGGCCATTATGAAATCGGGTGCATTTAAAACGGTTGGAAATTTCTATAAACTCGCAAAATTACAAGAGCATACGCATTTGTATACCTCAGATGAGCCGATCGAATTTCCAGGGCGCCGTTTCAGAATTACGGGGGTCTTTTCATACAAGGGGGATGAATTTAGGAAGTTAGATATACGGAAGGCGAACATTACTACGCGCAATTTTAAGGACAGTGTTGCCAACCTCCGTAAAAAATTCAAGATCTTAGAGGGTGGGGATACCTACTTATTCTTTTGTTCGACCCTAAAAGGGGCACCTGTGATAATTAGGTGTAGCCAGTGCTAAAAAAGTACAATTTTCGCTAAAATAACTTCTAAATTTTAGGCAATCTACAACGATATAGGGATTTCGATAAAACGGCGGATTTATTTGAAATCGCGTGTATTTTGTGACAGGCATAAAAGATTTAACAAATTCGACAATCGTTGTAAAAATAGTCTAATACCCCAATAGATTAGGGCTTTTTAAGCGATAGTACCTTAGGTGCCAATAAAATTTTAGTATCAATATTTGACAAAATATAAGGGGTTAAATGAGCTTATTTCACATATTTTTGCTAATATTATTCCCGATTTGGGTTTTTTTTAACATATGATCAAATTTTGACATTCAAAGAACCCAGCTAACTCAACATTAATTTAAACTAACAAACAACAAGGATTATGAATCAAAAACGTGATTACAATTCGTTAAGACCCAAGGGGAGGACTTCTATTTTCCGATTAGGGTTTTTGTCGATGATGGTTTGTCTTGGAGCGCAGTTTGCGCTGGCAAATCATGAAGCAAATTTTTCAAATGTTGACTGGAGCACAACACTCCAATCAACGGTGACCGGAACAGTTCTGGATGATGCGGGACAACCGCTTCCAGGAGCCAACGTTGTGGTCAAGGGGACAACCAATGGTACCCAAACCGATTTTGACGGAAATTATTCTATAGAGGTAAATAGTGGTGCCGTGTTGGTATTCAGTTATCTAGGTTTTCAACGTGTAGAAATAGCCGTTGGCAATCAAAGTACCGTAAATGTGACAATGGAACCCGATGCAGCCGCTTTGGACGAGGTGGTAGTAACAGGGTATCAAACCCAGACCAAGCGAGAAACCACTGCGGCGGTTTCAATTGTAAAGGCTGAGGATTTGGCCGCTGTACCTTCGGGAAACATCGAACAGCAATTACAAGGTAGGGTTGCAGGGGTTACCGTACTTACCAATGGTCAACCTGGTACCACGAGTCAAGTAAGGGTACGTGGTTTTAACTCGTTTGGGAACAACGCCCCATTATATGTTGTAGATGGTGTACCAACGACCAATGTAGATTTCATCAACCCCGAGGATGTTGAAACAGCCGTAGTTCTTAAAGATGCGGCGGCAGCTTCCATTTATGGGGCAAGAGCTGCAAACGGCGTAATTGTCTATGTGACAAAACAAGGTTCAAGAAGCAAAAGGAAGACTCAAATGACCTTGAGCATCAACAGTGGGGTTACTGATCCCAACGTAGCAGGTTCGCCTAAAATGTTGAACCCACAGGATATGGCCGACTGGACGTTCCAGGCCTATCGAAACAATGCAGCTGCCAATGGTGTTCCAGTGCAGTATACGCACCCACAATACGGTCCTGGCCCGAATCCTACTTTTCCTGACTATTTGCTTGCCGGAAATCAAAGTGGCGTCAGTGCAAGTGACGTAAATTTAGCTGCCATTCGCGCAGCATATGAGGCAAATCCCCTAGAAACGTTTTTGATTAAGCCGAATTTGGCGGGAACCAACTGGTATAAGGAAATTACGCATATAGCCCCATTGAGTAGAATTTCCTTGAATTTTGAAGGAGGTAATGAAAATGGCCGTTATTTTATGGGCATTTCGGCCCAAAATCAGCAGGGAGTTGTACTTGAACAAAATTTTGCCAGATATGTCGCGCGATTCAACTCTGAATGGGACATTGCACCTTGGTTAAGTATTGGTGAAAATTTCCAGACCACGTATCGGGCTACAAGAGGTATTGCTGGTGGAGCAGGGGGTGTTGAAGTGGCCGATGATGAATCGGAAGTTTTATCGGCCTATCGTATGCCTACCATTTTGCCGGTGTATGATGAATTCGGCAGTTATGCAAGTACAAAGGCCGGTGGATTTAACAACCCACGAAACCCGGTAAGACGTTTGGTCAGAAATAATGGCGACGATAAATCGTATGGCATTGGTGGTTTTGGAAACCTTTTTCTTAATTTAAAACCAGCAGATGGGTTGACATTACGTTCAAGTCTTGGAGGTGCCTATAGCAATTACTATTATGTTGATTACAACTATAAGTATCTTGGGGACTCTGAAACAGAGGCTAGTGATTCCTTTGGCGAAGGTAGCGGATACTTCTTCTCATGGACCTTTACGAATACCATTTCATACGAGAAGCTTTTCGGCAAACACAAAATTACCGTGTTGGCAGGTATCGAAGCTTTGAATACAGGGAAAGGCAGAAACATCTCTGGTAATGGGATCAATCCTTTTTCTACCGATCTCGATTATCAAAGTTTGAGTGTGGTCAATAGCCCAGTGGTACGCAGTAATCAATTCAAGGGCGCCAACTATTTTTCTGAGTTTGGAAAACTGGATTACAACTTTGCAGAACGTTATTACCTAACCGGTGTTATTCGAAGGGACGGTTCTTCACGATTTGGTGGAAACAACCGTTATGGTACGTTCCCTGCGATTTCTGGCTCTTGGAGGGTCATTGCAGAACCCTTTATGCAAAACCAGACTTTTTTGACCGATTTAAAGATTCGCGGTGGTTGGGGTCAAATGGGTAACGATACCAACGTAGACCCAAACAATCAGTATTCCTTGTATCGTTCAGATCTTGGCAATACTTTTTATCCGATTCAAGGACAAAATAGTGGTGCTGATACGGGGTTTGCACAAAGCCGTATCGGGAACCCCGATGCCAAATGGGAAACCAGTACCACTACCAACATTGGTTTTGATGCGAGTTTCTTGAATGACCATCTGGATATTGAACTGGATTGGTGGAAAAAGGATACCGAAGATCTCTTATACCAAATACCTTTGGCGGGTGTTACCGGTAATTATGCGGCATCACCTTCAGTAAATATAGGTGGGATGAACAATACGGGCGTTGATTTTAAAATCGGGGTGAATGGTCATATTACGGAGGATCTTTCCTTTGAGATAACCAGCACCAATAGCTTTTTAAAGAACGAAATAACCGCTTTGGCCCCTGGAATCGACTTTTTTGGGGATGGAATCAGCTATCGTGGAATAAATCCGATTCGAAACTCCGTAGGGGAATCAATATCGACCTTCTTCGGATATGAAGTAATCGGATATTTCAACAGCCAAGCCGAGGTCGACAGTTCACCGGCACAGGATGGTAAGGGATTGGGTCGTTTTAGATATGCCGATGTAAACGGTGATGGCGCCATTACTCCAGATGACCGTACCGTTATAGGTCACGCCGTGCCTGATTATACCGGTGGTATGGATATCTTATTACGCTTTAAGAATTTAGAATTTCAAGCATTCTTTAGTGGTTCGTACGGTAATGAGATTTTTAACCAATCAAAATGGTTTAGGGATTTCTTCGGTACGTTTGAAGGATCCGCCAAAGGCGTTGCAGCCTTCAATTCCTGGACACCTGCCTTGGGGAACAATGCGGCCGCCCCTATTTGGGAGAGTGCCTCTAACATAAGTACAAGTGGCGCTGCCAACTCTTGGTATGTTGAAGATGGAAGCTACCTACGACTCGCTCAATTGAGATTAGGATACAATTTTGATACCCGACTTATGGACAAGATTGGCATTGCTAAGCTTAAATTGGGATTATCAGCCAACAATATCTGGACCTTGACCAACTATTCCGGTCTAGATCCACAAGTTGCGGGTCCGGATACGAATTTTGGAATCGATGTTGGTAACTATCCTGTTACGCCAAGTTATTTAATTAGCTTAGAAATAGGAATTTAACGAACAAAACGAACTAAAATGTTTGGACTTTTTATATCTTTAAAACAAAATTAACTATGAAAACAATGAGTAATATTAAAAAAATGACAGTCCTGACGATGTCGCTCCTGATGGTGGGCGTCTCGTGTAGTGATAAATTTTTAGAGCTTTTGCCGTCCGATTCCTTAGCGGATGCCCAAGTAACAACGGGCCCTGGTATAGAAGGTTTATTAATAGGTACCTATGCTGCTTTGAATGGTTCATTTGGCAGTCGCTTCGAAGGTCCTAACCGCTGGGTGACAGGATCTATCATGGGCGGTGAGGCCAATAAGGGAACGGATCCCGGGGATTATACCTCGTTGAACCCTATTCAGCGTTATGAGACCAGTCCGACAGATGGTGATATTAACGCACTTTGGCGAGGCGATTATGAAGGTATCAGTAGGGCCAATGCTGTTTTAAGGGCACTTGATGGCAATCCTGATATTTCGGATGCCGATAGGGCACGTATATCTGGTGAAGCGAGAATGCTACGCGGTCATTTCTATTTCGATTTGAAAAAGCATTTTAACAGCGTACCTGTTTTTGATGAGACCTTATTGGCTACAGAGATCGTCTTGATTCCGAACACGACCGATGTGTACCCTCAAGTTGAGGCCGATTTTCAATATGCATATGATAATCTACCCGCAACAACGAGTGCAGGTCGTGTGAACAAATGGGCCGCCGCTGCGTATATGGGCAAAGCGAAATTATTTCAAGGAAAGTTTGGCGAGGCAAAGACCTGGTTTGACGATGTTATTGCCAATGGGGTGACTTCCAATGGCCTTAAATATGCCTTGCTAGACAATTACGCGGGGATCTATAATGCAGAATTCGATAACAATGCAGAAGTTGTTATGGATGTTGAATCGGCAAACAATACAGGTAGCGTGAACAATGCCAACTGGTTCGATGATTTGAATTACCCATACAACACAGGTCCGGATGGTCCAGGTGCTTGCTGCGGGTTCTTTCAGCCTAGTTTTGAATTGGCAAATTCGTTCAGGACTACACCTGCAGGGTTACCGTTGTTGGACAAATCGTATAATGCCCCGGCCAATGCGGTTAAAAACGATTTTAATATCGCTTCAGCTGATCCGTTTACGCCAGATGCAGGACCATTAGATCCTAGAATCGACTTTTCAATAGGGCGAAGGGGTATTCAGTATCTGGATTGGAAAATATTCCCCGGTGCAGATTGGATTCGTAAGCCAGAATACGGAGGGCCTTATTCACCTAAGAAATATATTTATTATAAATCTCAAGAGAACAGCCTAACCGATGGTAGTTCTTGGACACGGGGGTATGCCTTGATGAACTATACGATCATTCGCTATGCCGATGTACTGTTGATGGCTGCCGAGGCAGAAATCGAAGCGGGTTCCTTGGAACAAGCGCGTACGTATGTGAACATGGTACGGGCAAGGGCCGGAAATTCGCAGTATTGGGTTTCCAACGACGGAGGCGCAACTCCTGCTGCCAATTATGTAATTTCCGAGTATCCTCCTTCCCAGTTTGCCGACCAGGCAGCAGCCAGAACGGCAGTTCGTTTTGAACGCAAATTGGAACTATCGGGAGAAGGTCATAGGTTCTTTGATTTGGTACGTTGGGGCATTGCTGCTGAGGAGTTGAATGCTTATTTAGCAAATGATTCACAATTTTTAGTGACCATGTTCGGTGGTGCTAGCTTTAAAGCTGGTAAAACCGAGTATTATCCAATTCCCCAAGCACAAATCGATATTGAAGGTGCTGATATCCTTACCCAGAACCCTGGATATTAACAAGTAATAGAAATAAATCAAAAAAACCCTGGCAGAAACGTCAGGGTTTTTTTTTGTTTCTTTCGCACACTTCCCCATCTTTGTATTCTCAATCAATTCGACACACTAAGAAATGGTATTTAGAAAAAAAGTTCTTGAATTCGCAATGACCTGCATGGTTTTAATCCTTTGCTCCTGCGAAAAGAACGAGCTCCCCACGAAACTTTTTACCAAGATCGATGCCGCTTCCTCCGGGTTGAATTTCAGCAACCAACTTACGGAAAACGATTCCATCAATATTCTTGACAATGAATTTGTATATAATGGTGCCGGGGTAGCCTTAGGCGATGTAAATGGGGATGGCTTCGACGACGTATTTTTAGCCGGAAATCAGGTCGACAATAAACTCTTTCTCAACAAAGGGAAATTAAAGTTTAAAGATGTCTCGCAAATGGCCCATATTGGCAAACGCGACACCTTAAATTGGTCCTCCGGTGTCACACTGATTGATATCAATCTTGATGGCCGTTTGGACATCTATGTGTGCAACACCTTTCGTAAAAATCAGGAACAACGGGCCAATTTATTGTACATCAACCAAGGAAATACGGCAGACGGCATCCCTACTTTTAAGGAAATGGCGAAGGTATACGGTGTTGATGATACAACCTATTCCTCCCACGCCCAATTCTTCGATTATGACAATGATGGCGACTTGGACCTATTTATCGGGGTGAATCGTATCGAGGGCATAAATCCCAGTCAGTTCAGTCCGTTGGAAGACGACGGTACTTCCTTAAGCCGGGATAAATTATATGAAAATACCTGGAGCGATAGTTTGAATCATCAACGGTTCATCGATGTTTCTGACCAAGCAGGAATTCGCTATCATGGGTATAGCCATAGTACCTTGATCAACGACTTCAATAACGATGGCTGGATGGATATATACGTGGCGAATGATTTTTTAAGCAATGATCTTATTTATATAAACAACCAAGATGGCACCTTCACAAACCGGGCAGGCGAAATATTCAAGCATTTTAGTCTCTCCTCGATGGGGAGTGACATCGCGGATGTGGATAATAATGGGAACATGGACCTATTTACCACCGAGATGCAACCCTATTACAACAAACGCAAAAAATTATTCCAGGGAGCCAGTAGTTACCAAAAGGAAATCTTTACCCGAAAATTCGAGTACGAATATCAGTATGCCCGCAACATGCTGCAACGCAACCTCGGTACGAAACCGGCATCCCAATTGCCGATTTTCGGTGAAATGGGGATGTATGCGAATATCCAGGAAACCGATTGGAGTTGGGCGCCTCTTTTTGCCGATTATGACAATGATGGTTGGCAAGATCTTTTTGTCACCAACGGCTTTCCCAAGGATGTAACCGACCGCGATTTTGGGGACTTTAGAAATACCGCCAGCCGTTTGGTCAGTAAAGAACGGTTGATCGCAGCCATTCCCGAAATCAAAATCCCCAATTTTATGTTCAAAAACATGCAGGGCGATCATTTTGAGGATGTTACCGATGCCTGGGGCCTGAACTTTGGTACGTTTTCGAATGGTGCGGCCTATGGAGATCTTGACAAGGATGGCGATCTTGATCTGGTCATTAATAATATCAACGATCCCGTTCTCCTGCTTGAAAACAACAGTGATCAATTACTTCCGAATGAGCACTTCATACGATTGAAGTTAAAAGGGGCGCAAGAAAATCCGGACGCTATTGGGGCCACGGCGACCCTATTTGCAGCTGGTTTGGAGCAAAAAAAATCGTTGCTCTCCGGTAGGGGGTATCTTTCCCAACCAGAGGAAATCATACATTTTGGCTTAGGCCAAATTAGTAAGATCGATAGTGTGTTGATAACATGGCCAGGAGGTGCTTTTGAAAAAGTAACGGGAATTCCGATTGACACCCTTTATCAGATTACCTATAACCCAAACAAGATCCTACCAACGATTCCAAGAGGTACGACCGACCGTTCACTATTTCATGAGGTTTCCCAAAATTATAACCTAGACAAACTAATAGAAGACCGGGATTTCATTGATTTTAATTTTCAAAGTACGATTCCCCATAAATTTTCACAATATGGCCCTTCCATTGCCATTGGCGATGTCAATAATGATGATCTGGACGATATGTTCGTAGCCGGAAGTCGAAATTTTAAGGAAAAATGGTTTATACAACAAAAGGATGGAAATTTTAAAAGTTCGGAAGTAGCCTATAAACACAATCCCAAACTCGAAGAAGAAGATGCCGGGACGCTGCTCTTTGATGCCGATAATGATGGGGATTTGGATTTATACATTGCCCGCGGATGTGCACAGTACCCTTCCGGTCATGAATACTATAAGGATGTCTTAATGATCAACAATGGAAATGGAGTCTTCACCGAAAGTAAAGAGGGGCTTCCAGAAATGATGACGAATTCATCCGCCGTAAAGGCGGCTGATTTTGACCAGGACGGGGATCTAGATCTTTTCGTAGGAAGTCGTGTCCTACCCTTCGCCTATCCCAAACCGGATCGCTCCTACCTGCTTCGGAATGAGAGTACGGCTACCAAAATTAAGTTTACGGATGTCACTTCCGAGATGTCATCGGCGTTGCTCTATCCTGGAATGATCAGCGATGCGATCTGGACCGATTTTAACGGGGATAACTGGCCAGATCTCATCTTGGCAGGGGAATGGATGCCCTTGAGAATCTTCGAGAATGCCCATGGGAGCTTTATCGATATCACCGAAAATTCGGGCTTGGAAGACCATCTTGGGTGGTGGAACAGTTTGGCCGCAGCCGATATCGACAACGATGGCGATATGGATTATATCGCAGGAAATTTAGGGGAAAATACCTATTTTAAAGGTAGTATTAAGGAACCTGTTCGGCTCTATGCCAAGGATTTGGACCAAAACGGGACTATGGACCCCTTGATTTCGTATTACCTGCGCGACAGTATTGGTGTCAAAAAAGAATATCTGTATCACCCATGGCAGGATGTGACGAAACAATACGTCGGGATTCGTAAGAAATTCAATTCCTTTGGCGCATTCGGAGAATCGACCCTACCTGAGATGTTTTCCGATGGGCTCTTGGATGACGCCCTTAAGTTCACCCTTAATGACTCAAAATCTTCTTGGGTAGAGAATTTGGGCAACGGAAAATTCAAGATACATCCCCTTCCCTTTGAAGCACAATTGGCGCCTATTTTTGGCATACTTCCAAAAGATTTGGACAATGATAACCTAATTGATCTATTATTGGTGGGGAACGACTTTGGGATGGAAGTGCAACAAGGAAGGGCGGATGCCCTGGTAGGTTTGGCGCTCAGGAATATCGGGCAGGGCAACTTTGAGGCCCTTTCCCTCGAAGACAGTCATTTCTTTGTCCCTGGGGATGGCAAGAGTTTGGCTACCTTGAACGATGCCAATAAAAAATTACTGGTCATAGCCACCCAAAACAATGATTCGATCAAAGTCTTTGACCAACCTTCCATGGCAGCCAATCAATTGATTCGATTACACGCGAATGAGGTTAAGGTCGAAATCAGCTATAGTGGCAACGTACAACGAACTTGCGAATTTTATTGGGGAAGTACCTTTCAATCCCAATCAAGTCGTACCATCATGATTACAAGTGCTATGAAAAAGCTAAGGTTTCTGGACGGCTTTGGAAAAGAGACCCGTACCCTCAAGTTCTAAAATATTGGTTCTCAAAAATTTAGTACTCATTGGCATGTTTATAATCCCCAAAGCGATATTTGACCGTTCGTTTTAGAGGAATATTCATTCCCTTCGAATTTTCAAGCCAATCGTAAATTGACGATGCCATTGATTTAGCGATTTCCTGTTTGTCAGGATCGGAAATCAAATTATACATTTCTTCGGGGTCATTTTCCAGGTCATATAATTCGTTGCGATCCCAGATGCCCTGATAGCGTATATATTTATATTTATCGGTACGCATCCCAAAAACGGTAGGCGTCATCGGAAAATCGTATTCCCAAAAATATTCGTAGAATATTTCCTTCCTCGTGGCGGCTCCGGCTTCCCCGGTCAAGATAGGAATAAAGGAGGTGCCAGGCATAGTATCAGGCTTATCGATGCCCGCCTCAGCCAGGATTGTAGGCGCGATATCAATGTTTTGCACCATTGCCTTGGGTGTCTTCCCTCCCTCAAACAATTCCGGACATCGCACCAATAATGGCACCTTCACCGATTCTTCGTAAAAATGGCGTTTATCGATTAACCCATGTTCCCCCCAACTGAAGCCATTATCACCCATATAGATAACAAGTGTTGATTCGTCCAATCCATTCTTTTTTAAATATTCCATAATCGTACCGACACTTTCATCGACCCCCAAAAGGGTTTCGCAATAATCGACAACCATGCTATGAATATCTAAAAAATCATGATACATATAATCAACTCCGTGCCAACTGACCCGTTGGTCGGCGACCCATTGTGGCCATTTTAAATTCCGGTACTCCCCAGTAAGGGTTTGCCCATAGGTGGCTGGTAATTTAATTTTTTTACCCTTATATTTTCCCTTATGCCGTTTTGCTGGTTGAAAGCCCGCATGCACGGCCTTATGCGATAGATATAGGAAAAAGGGTTTCTTTTTATCCCGCTCATCAAGCCATTTAACGGCATGTTCGGTTAAAAGATCCGTAATATAGGTCGAGTCGGTATAAGCAATTCGTTTCCCATTAATATTCAGGGTGGGGTTATAATAAACCCCTTGTCCCGGAAAACTTTCCCAATGACTAAAGCCTGGTTGGGGCTCATCCCCGTGGTCACCCATATGCCATTTCCCAAAAAAACTCGTTTGGTATCCTGCCTTTTGCAAATACTGCGGGAAATAGGTAAGATTTCCAGGATCCGGCGCCTGATTATCGACAATCGTATGCGAATGTGAAAATTGACCGGTTAAAATCGAGGCCCTACTTGGTGAACATAGTGAGGTCGTAACGAAGGCGTTCGGTAAATAGGCACCTTCTTGGGCGAGGGCATCCATATTGGGAGTTTCCAACCAAGGTACTTTTCCGGTAAATCCCATATAGTCATACCTGTGGTCATCGGTAAGAATAAAAATTACATTCCGAGGTTTTTTCTTTTGTTTTGGTTCGCTTAAGGTACCTGCATAACTACTCCCTAGAAAAATGAGGTACATGATCGGAAAAATGATTTTTTTCATATATTCATTGTTTATTAAATATGGCTGGATCATTGGCCAAATCGAATTTGGCATTCAATCCACTATTTTAAAAGTATATTATTTGAGTTCCTGTTTCATAAACCATTCATAGAGCGCATTAGTACTATAGGCTTTTACCCATGCATCATGGCCAACGTGCGGGTATCGGGTGAACTGAACATTGTAGCCCATCTCCTTTAAGCGGGCAACCATGTTTTCTGACTCAGATATGGGAATCGATTGATCCTCTTCGCCATGAAACACCCATATCGCCATTTTCTTGTTTATCCAAGATGCATAGGGTACCGGGGTCATCCCGCAGACAACGGCCATGGCAGCAAATTTATCCGGGTATTGCACTGCAAGTTCCCAAGCCGCTCCGCCTCCCCTGCTCAATCCTGTTAAATAAATTCGATTTTTATCTACATTGTTATGAGCAACGATCGTATCAAGTAATTGCACGATAGCCCTTGTATTCCACCATTTATTTTTATATGGGTTTTGTGGCGCCAACACTAAAAAAGGAAAATTCTTTCCATTGGCAATCAATTTAGGGGGACCAATGCGTTTTATGGTACCCAGACTGTCGCCCGATTCCCCACCGCCATGAAGAAACAACAATAGGGGGAATTTTATGTCACTATCAGCCTCGTACTCCGCCGGATAATACAGATAATAGTTCAATTTCTCTTTGATGATGGTCTCCTGCTCGCCATCTATCAAATTTGATTGGGCGCTGCAACCCTGAAAAACCAATAGAATTAAAAGTAACCAACTTAAATTTTTGATGGTTATCATCGCATTGAAAAAGTGTTTTTCGTAAATTTTAGTCACTAGGCGCGTACTTTTCACTATTAAAAATTCATTGTGATGAATATAGGGAAAAGTGGTTGACTAAAAAATTCTATAGCCCGATAGGTTTAAAAAAGGGCACTATGAAGCAAATAGGAATAAAAAAAGGCATCCGATAGATGCCTTTTTTTGAAACAAAAGATGCTATTTTACTAGCGATAGAGTGTAAAATGCCCAACATAGCGCACCTTACTCTTATCGTTTGCATTTACGACATACCAGTAATCACCAGTAGGAAGCTCATTCCCGTCATACCTTCCGTCCCAAAACGACACTTGATCTAAAACGGCTACTACCCGACCATATCGGTCATAAATTTTCACCGTAATATTTGGGAAAAACTCCCTATTCAAAGGTGCCCATACGTCATTTTCATTATCCCCATTGGGTGAAAAGAAATTCGGTATATCCAGCATACCTTCGAAGACAAAGGGAATTGCAACCTCAGCCTCACATCCCATTTGATCCACCACCTTCACGGTTACCGTTCCGGTTTCATTGGTCGTAAAGACAGTATCCGTTCCAAATGACTGGCCTTGGAAGAAAAATTCATAACCACCATAACCCCCTTCGGCAGATGCGGTCACTTCGTTCGCTCCTGTCTTAATGGCTGTCAAGGTCAAAGGATCATAGGCATCTATGGTAAAGTCAGTCGTATTGGTACATCCGTTTTCGTGGTAGATATAAACCGTATGGTTCCCCGCCGGTAAATCGCCCCACGTGGTTTGCGTATCGGCCAGGTTGATATCATCGACATCGAGGGAGAACAACAGCTTTGGCAACAAACTGGCATCTTGCATCGTTACCAACACCGTATTGGTCGGGAAGATACCTTCGCAACCATATTGAATAACCGGTGCGGCCGTAAGATCTACACCGATTTGAATCGTCAGTATCGTATCGGTTCCGCACAAACTGGCATCCTGTATGAAGACCACATAGGTGGCACCACCCCTTAAATTCGTGAAAGTCAAGTTATCATTCCTTACAAACACTTCGCTTCCATCAGAATCAGGACCGATCAGTTTTGTTTCATAATATGGGTTGAGCGTTAGGGCATCTACGAAAGGAGTCCCTCCGGTAACGGTCAGTTGTGCAGTACCATCTTCAAACCCAATACAGGTTTCAGGCGTAGTACTTACATTGGTCACTGTGACTTCTGCAGGTTCGGTTACCGTGATCAAATCCTTCTCAAAACAGCCATTCTCGTCCTGAATCAATATTTCATAACTGCCTGCCGCCAAATCGTCAAATACATAGACACCCGGCGTCAGTGGGTCGCTAAAGAATTCATTGAAGTTCGGCTCAATGGCAAACTGAATAAGTCCCACCCCACCACTTAATACTTCTACGGTAATCGATCCGTCGGCCTGCCCAGAACAGCTTACCGGTGATGCAACCGCATCGAAAACGATCGGTTCTGGTCGAATTATCTCAAAAGGGCCCGCGATATCACTGCAGGTCACCCCACTTGTTACGGCAATGTAGTAGGCATTTCCGCCAGCTACCGAACCTTCGGGCAATCCTTCAAAAGTACCATTATCCTGAGGTCCTCTAAAGAGGGTCGCAGACGGATTGGGAGCAAAGGCGTCCCCAGGGTCACCGATATAAAGATAGAACAGATTATCGCCAACACCTCCATTGATAAATGATTCTATACGTCCGTCCAATTCGGAGGCACAGGAAATATCATCGGGTAGATTGGGCAACAGGGTTATACCCGTGGCATCGGTCATGGTAATGCCATTCGAACGCACCGGTAAACAGGTATTCGAGGCGTTTTTCTTACGTACATCGAATTGATAGGTTATTCCTGAAATTCCTGGAAATAAGGCCGATGTACCAATCATATCGGTATAAACCCCTACAGGTACACCATTTTCAATCAATTGATATTCATAAACGAATAATGGATCTGGATTTTGAATTTCAAGTCGCATTTCACCCATACCCCCACAACCAGGAACCCGGGTCTGTACCAATTTAGGCTGTACAGGTGGCGGTGGATTCACAAAATAAGGGGTAGTAACAAAAAGACAATCAAAACTCGAGGAAACCTCAATGGCATACCAGCCACCACTAATGAATCCGCCACTGGAACCAATAAATGTAGGTGAGTTCTGTAACCCACTTGCCGAGGCGATATCGGTATTATCATTACTATTCAAATACAGCAACCGATAGTTATACCCAGCTCCAGGATATCCTCCCGTAGCACCTGCAATTGCGGTAATCGCATCCCCTGTGGTTGGGTCGAAAGCCTCAAGTACGGCATTATTGCCATTTGGACACACAAGACCCTGGGGTTCACGAATGCCTGCATCGATTTGGGGAACAATAGGTAAGTTAATGTCGAATATCGCCGAACAACCTTCTACATCCCGCACTTCTACGCGATAATCCCCACTTGATAAATTCATAAAATCGTAAACGGCAGAAAATGGTACTTCAACAAGATAGGTTCCGGTACCATCATCTTTCCAAAGCTGATAGGTATAGGCAGAAGAATCCCATCCTCCGACGGCGTTGGCCTCGATCCTACCGGCACCGTCACTACAACTAACATTCCCAATTTCGATTGCCGAGACCGTTAAAGGGCCATTCGGGGTTCGTATGGTAGCAATGTTACTGTCAGAAGTACAATAGGGATCGGCAGATGCGATGATTTCAACAAAGAAATTACCTCCGGGTAATCCAGCAATGTTTTCAGGGTTATTGGATGTGTCCAAACTTCCCGTGGCCAAAACCGTTGTCTTACCGGGATCATTTCCACTATAAACATTATAGGTGTAGGGTCCTGTGTAATTGGTTACCGTAATAGCCAATTCCCCATCACTACCACCAAAACAAGATATCGGTTTCGCTTCACTAATCGTAGCTATCGGCTCTATAGGGTCAATGACCGTATGTTTCGGCATCGGATATGCACAACCCCCGACATTATCCTGTACTTCGAACAAATAATCCCCGGCCGCTGGAAGATATACATCCACATAGTTGTTCCCAGGCGTATTGGTGACCGGCCCAACGGCTACAGCTGAAATTGTAGATACCGTAAAATCGGTCGTTCCAATCACTTGTATTCGAACCCGTTCGTCATCCCTACAATTCAAAGGGTCTAGTTCAATGACGGTGGGCACTACATCGGTAGGCGGGTTGATGGTAGGTAGATCAAAAGTCGTCTGACATCCATTTCCATCGATTGCATACACCGTAATATTCTGTGGCGAACCCGTATCGACAATTTCAAATGTATTGGCCGATTGATAATTTGAAAACCCGGAAATACTATATTGATAACCTCCAGTAGCTGTGCCCGGATCGACGATATTTATGGTGATTATCGTTGAACTAAATCGGTTGGCACCGGGTTCACATGCAAAGTCTGGGGCACTGGCAGTTATTGAAAAAGGCAATGGGTCTACTATATCCAATGGCCCGGATAGCACCGAACAATTTCGTGTAGAAATTACCTCTACTTCATAGGTCCCAGGGACTAGATTCGGAAAAGAACCAGAAGCATTATTCGCTATCAGGGCCCTGGTGGCAAAGTCTACCAATCGATAATCGAATGGGCCGTCTACATCGCTTCCAGGTTGCAAAACAATATCGATACTCCCATCATCGGCGCCATTACAACTTATGTCTTGAGCGGTAGCCGTTAATATTATCGGAGGCACCGCCGCATCAAGATTGATGTTGTTAACGGTAAACGAACAAAAACCGAGACCATCATTCACAATCCTATCGGTAACGATTACCTGATAACTTCCTGGAAATATCCCTGTAAATATTGGATTATTCGTCTGTGAAATACTAACAGGATTCGATAGGTAATCCAATCCGGTCAGGTCGAAATCGAAATCACCACTTCCTCCAATTGGTAGGATGGTAATGACCCCATCGGCATCATTACAGGTCGATTCTGTCGTGAATCCGCCGGAAGCCGATAAAAACTCATAGACCGTCGCGGTGCCCACACTTGAACACCCATCGGCATCTTCTACCATCACGGGATAATCCCCAGGGGAAGCAACGGTAAAGGTATATTCGTACACACCCCCGTTCAATACCCCGAATTGGGTATCCCCACCGAGTGTAAATCGCGGTGTGTCTACCGTATTGGGCACACTTACAGTTATGTCGAATGCGGTGGAGGTAGGGTCACATTGATTTTGTACTATCGGTGTATTCAGGGTGGGCGGATTCTGTTGTTGAATAATCGTCCCAATATCAAATGAGGTACATCCTGAAATGTCCCGCACGTACACTTGGTAGGTGCCCGCAGGCCCTCCAAAGGTGGTGGTCGTTCCAAAATCGTCGGTCGGATCGGCTGGTGTTGCAGTGCCGTCGTAATCCGGAGTGAATCCGGCAAGGCCAAATGCGAACTCATAGGGTCCACCTGCCCCACCTCCCCCGACGACCGTAAATTGGCCATCAGCATTACAATTTGCAGGCTCTGCAGTCAGTATATAAACGTTTGGTAGATTTTGATTTATGGTAATCAAGGCTCCATCAGTACAAAAATCGGTTAAATTGGTTACGATTACCTGATAGTTGCCAGGTAATGTATCATAAAAGCCATTGTAGGGTATGGAGGTTACACCATTTTGGGTTTCCGAATGCATCAAGGTACCTGTATCGACATTATAGATCTCGATAAATAAGTCATCCCCGCTGTTAAAATTGGAAATACTATACGTTATCTGTCCATTTCGTAGGGCGTTACAATAGCCGGGAGTGGAGCTGGCCGTAACATCCAAATTAGGCCCGTCAATCGGATCAATGGTCTCAATATGGGTACATCCAGTACCTAGATCGTTGACCTCGACCGTGTAAGCTACACCATATTGCAGCCCTGCAAAGGTATGCCTGTCAGGAGGCAGGTTTACGGGAACGAAGAGACTTGGTGGGTCAGTCACCAAGCGAATCTCAAAGGGGCCTACCCCACCCACTATGGTAACCGTGTTGGTAAAACCACCTGGGGTACATATTGGTGTGACTACGGGATCGGGAACAACATCGAGATCGCCATCATCGACCCGAATATAATCCTGATCAAGACAACCATTGCTATCAAGGGTTATGACCATATAGTTACCTACAGGTACCCCAGAAAAAGTTGCAGAGGTACTTGATGTTGGGCCGGTTCTTTGTATTTCTACGCCATATTGATCTTGTAGGATGTATGTAAAGTCGGGCGTTCCCCCACTTACCGCGGTGACCGATATGTCACCTGCTACGGATCCTGTAAAACAAGTAGCCGGGGTTGCAGTTACGGTAGCATCTGGTGCCGTCCCTGGACTCGGTATTGTTACATCTTGCGGTATTGTTTCACAACCTCTGGCATCCCGAACCGTATAGGTATATGTTTGTCCTTCGATTAGATTGGAATAGAGGGTATTGGAGGACCATCCTGCCCCATCAAAATTGATCTCATAAGGAGCCAAGCCACTGGTAGCATCCGGAGTAATGATGACCCTACCGCTATTGGTTTCCCCACAAGCAGGAGGAAATACCTGATCCGCCGCCGGATTTATATTGACCGGGGGATCCAAAATAATCGGATTGGAAGTCGCCGTACATCCGGAATTGCTGGTATTATTATCGGTTATCCTAAATACATAGGTACCTGGTATATCAGTATCATATAGAAAATTGTTCGAGGTCAAAGGCACAGCGGCCGCAAAAGTGACGCCATTATCAGCACTCACCTCATACTGTTTTGGTCCGGCCCCTGAGGTATAACCGCCAGTAACCACAACCCGAATTTGTCCTGGGGCACCGCCACAGGGTATTTCGTTCTCAATACTAATATTTGCCCGTAATTGCGGATTAATGGTAACACTGATATTGTCTTTACAACTATTGCCATCAACGACCTCAAGGGTATAATTGCCAGGTGCAATCCCCGAAAATAGCGGACTCGCTTGCAATGGGCCACCATTTATGCGATATTGATGACTTGCCAATGGTGCCGTGCCGGCGGTGGAAGTTACGGCTATGGTTGCTCCTGGACCGGGTATATAACAAAAATCGGAAGAGGCCGTATCTATGCTGATACTAGGCGCATCAATCGGTGTCAGATCAAAATTAAAAGTAGCAGTACATCCTTCTGCATCGGTTACTGACAAAGTATAGGTTCCTGCAACAGAAAGATTGCCAAAAGATGTACCTGACTTTGGTCCGACCGTCGGTGCTCCCCCGGGATAAACTAACGTATATCGGTTGGTACCCCATCCGCCGGAAGCATTCGCCACTACCCTACCCAAATTGTTGTTCGAACAACTCATGGGCGTCACTGTACCCAGCAAGGTCAAGGGCGAGGGCGCCTCTAAGACATCAAAAGAGGCACTATCGGTACATCCCGAATCGACATCGGTAACAGTGATCGTGTAAGTACCTGCCCCTAAACCACCAATAGTTACTTGGGCATTGTTTTGGGCACCGCTCTCTACGCCGCCATTGATATTATAGGTATAATTATTTGCAAACCCATCTATCAAAAATGTACCGGATCCATCACTGGCACCCGTACACACTTTAAGATCGCCACCTGACTTTACCCTTGCCCGTATAGAACTTATAAGTGCAGGGGTGAATCCTTCGGTGTAGGTACAATTATTGGCATCGGTTATCTGAAAAATATAGGAAGTCGTTGTGCTTAGACCGATAAATGTATTGCTGGCACCGTTGTTAATTACCACCGGACTAATTATTGAATAATTCGTGATAGCCGCATTGCTCGTCGGGGTCAACTGCACATCAGAAGTGCTCGTTGCACAGCTGATATTCAATTGTGCAAACGTAATGTCTGAAGGAGGGTCAACGTCTAAAATCGTAATTGGCGTCAAGGTCAATCGGCATCCTCCACCGTCTTGAATTATCGGCGTATAGGTACCCGGCACCAAATTGGGATACGACGTGGTCCCTGAAAAGTTAAGTCCGTCAATACTAAACACATATCCCCCACCAGATCCACCGGTAAACGGGCCGACAAAATCAATCTGACCACCATTGACACCACCTCCACTGCACGTCCTATCTGTTATTTTGACCGCTGATCCAGTGATTGCGCCGACATTTGTTACGGTTACAGCGGGCAAGGATATTGTACATTGAAATCCGCCTTGTTGGTAAAGCACCTCGATATTGTTATAGGTTCCGGCAGGTACTGAGATTTGGGGATTGGTATCCCAGGGATCCCCGGAATTTACCCGATATGATAAATTATACCCTTTTGCATCATTAATAGTAAAGTTGATTTTTGCGCCACCATTTGAACAGGTACCATTAATTCCATTGGCGGTAACGTCTGGTGGCAACAAGGTTTCTACATTCGAGGAAGCGCTAATTGTACACCCATTGCTATCTGTGATTAAAAAATCATACGTGCCTGGGGCAGTAACGGTATACGTGGTCGTTCCTGTGTAGGATGGCTGAAGTGGCCCACCATTGACACTGAAGCGATATGGCGCAGCACCTCCTGTGGTATTTACCGTAATATCGACATCGGTGATAGTCGAACAACCAAAACTACTATTAACTTCGGTGGATGCATCTAATGGTGATAGGCCGTTCCCAATAACGATGGGATTGCCTCCCGTGTCAAGATCCTGTCTTGGGGGATCGATTCCGTTCAAAGGGTCACCCGTACATTGTTGTGTTTCAACTTGAACAATATACGTACCGAATCCAACTGCCGAAAACGTATAGGGATTCGTTGCTACAAAAGCCGTGAACTCTTGGGGTACGCCAGAGCTATTTAACAAAGTGTATTTAAAGGGGCCGGGTACATTGTTGGCCGTAACGGTAATACTCCCCGTATCCCCTGAACATTGCACATCGACGAAAGTGACATCAATAGCAAGATCCTGTTGTACGATCGTAATCGGTGCATATGGGTATTCACATGTATTGGGCGTATTTTTTAAACGCGCTTTTACAACATAGGTGCCTGGAAGAAGATTATTGAAAATGGGGCCCTGCCACGGTCCGAAACCACTGCCACTATTAACACTGAACTCATAGGCACTCGAAAGATTGGTAATCTGGATCCTACCTGGAACACCACAGATATAATCATTTTTGACAAAGGTTTGGGTGATTGTACTTTTCTTTACTTTAAAATAATAGTTTACACCATCGACTACCACCCTATATTCTGCACCCGTTGTTGCAGGTATGGTGCCAGCATTTAAATTGAAGGTGGCCCCAGAGCCAACGGTAGAATAACATCCTGCTGTGGTATTCGGACAGTCATCGTTGATATTCGGGGTACAACCACCACCCAGCACTTGCCAGGTTATACTCGAATGTGATCCAGAAAGCGATAGTATTCGATTGTCTGAATCCCCGCAAAGATTAAAGCGCGCAACCGTCAGACCATTTGTGCTACAGCCAACTTCCTGGTCTGCTCCTTGGATGATCGTAGCAAACATGAAAGCATTGGCGGAAGAACTGACATTGGCGTCCTTTTCAACGGAAGAGACCACTGATTCGTGAATTGCAGGAATGTCCGCAGTGGGAATGAAGGAACTTTTTTCAGAACCCGTATCCAAAACTGAGGCGACTTCGGCAATGAGCTCGTAAACTTTTGTATTCGCTATTGCCGACGTGCATATAGCGGAAAGAGCGGTCAATAGGAGGGCATACAGAATATGCCTTGGTTTTTTTGGGAGCATAGGTTAAGTCGAATTTTTTTAAGAATAATCAGATTTGGGGATGCTGGATATTCTTCGGGGTAATTGTTTAAACTTATATTTTCTATTTATCTTTATGCACTACAGCATATCTTATTACATTACAATTAACGTTAAATTATGAAAAATAGTATTGTATCACTTTATTTAATCGTTTTGGCACTAAATTTTTCGTGTGCACAGCAATCTGAAAATCAAGTTGATACACCTTCTGGGGTGCCATTTACTGAAGTGCTTTTTATCGATGGGATAGCGATTCCTTGGGGTATGGCATTCCTTCCCGATGGCAGTATGCTGGTGACTGAAAAGTCAGGGGATTTACTGCTTGTTAAGGATGGGAAGAAAACAAAAATATCAAATGTGCCAGCAGTCTACGATCGTGGCCAAGGTGGCCTATTAGACATTGAATTACATCCTGACTACAGCAACAATGGTTGGCTTTATATCTCCTATGCATCCTCCGATGGGGATGAAAAAGGTGGGAACACCGCAATCATGCGGGCAAAATTAAAAGATAATTCACTGGTAAACAATCAATTACTGTACAAAGCTTCACCTAATACTACAAAAGGACAACATTTTGGTTCCCGCATTCAATTCGACAATGACGGCTACCTCTATTTTTCTATTGGGGAAAGAGGAGAGCGCGATATAAATCCACAGGATATTACGCGGGATGGCGGAAAGATCTATCGATTGCATGATGATGGACGAGTTCCCGTGGATAATCCGTTTGTTGATGCCACTGGCGCCAAAACGGCGATTTATAGTTATGGTCACCGAAATCCGCAAGGTTTGGCTAAAAATCCGTTGACAGGTGAACTATGGGATAATGAGCACGGTCCTCGTGGTGGGGATGAAATAAATATCATTAAGAAGGGGGCTAATTATGGGTGGCCGGTTATAACGTACGGAATTAATTACAGTGGGACCCCGATAACCGATAAAACCGCGATGGAGGGAATGGAACAACCCATTCACTACTGGGTACCGAGTATTGCCCCAAGTGGAATGGCATTCATTACCTCGGACGCATATAAGGGCTATAAGGGCAGCCTGCTCGTCGGCTCGCTAGCGTTTCAATATTTAGAGCGCCTACAGTTGGAAGGCGATACGATTATCGTTCGCGAAAAATTATTGCCGGATATCGGGCGTGTGCGCAATGTAAAACAAGGTCCTGATGGTCTGATCTACGTAGCGGTCGAAGGCAAGGGTATTTATAAATTGGTGCCGAAAGTTTAGCGAATGGCGCAGGGAGACGAATCAACTGTATGAAAACGTTCTTATTGATATATTTTGGGGCCGTAATAGGCTTGTTTGCATTCTTTTTTCAAGAGCCTGAACGTAGCGCAAGCATTGAACGTGGTCGGGAGATTTATGGTGATTTTTGTGTTAGTTGCCATCTTGAAAAAGGTGAAGGCATCATCAATACCTTTCCACCATTGGCAAATTCGGACTATCTTTTGCAAAATAGGGAAGAAAGTATTCGTGGTGTAAAATACGGTAGACAAGGAATTATGGAGGTAAACGGCGTAAAATATAATAACGTAATGACCGCATTAGGCCTGGAAGACCAAGAAGTGGCCGATGTAATGAATTTCATCCTGAATTCTTGGGGAAATACGTCCAAGACCATTGTTACCGTCGAAGAAGTCGCCGCTGTTCAGAAATAGTCCCATATTTTTTGTCGCTAAGGCCTTTGATTACTCCTTTCGTTCCGTAACCCCCTATTTTCAGTTACAACACGGCTTAACTGACCGCTGGGAGCACGCTCTTCGATTCTTGAGAAAATCCGAACCACCTATTTCCCTGCTTCCAACGCCGCTTTTACCGATCCATGCTTTTTGAGCAGCTCTTCAGCAGTGGCATAATCAACCTTCAGACCTTCCATCACATAGCGTACACCACGATCGACCAATTTGATATTGCTCAATTGCATATTGATCATCTTGTTTCCCTGAACCCTTCCAATTTTAATCATTAAAGCGGTGGAAATCATGTTCAAGACCAATTTTTGAGATGTCCCACTTTTCATTCGCGTACTGCCTGTAACAAATTCAGGCCCTACATTGACCTCGATGGGTATGTCGGCAGCCATGGCCAATGGCGAGCCAGGGTTGTTGGTAATCCCCGCGGTCAAAAGGCCATTCTTTTTGGCATCCCGTATACCTCCCAGGACATAGGGAGTTGTCCCGGAAGCTGCAATACCAACTACCACATCATGGGTGTTTAGATTGAATTGCATTAAGTCCGTCCATGCCTGTTGACCATCATCTTCGGCATTTTCTACAGATTTTCGAATCGCGCTATCACCGCCGGCAATCAATCCTATTACACGTGTATGTGGCATTCCGTAGGTTGGCGGAATCTCGGAGGCGTCTAAAATGCCTAATCTTCCGCTGGTGCCCGCACCGATATAGAATAGGCGCCCATCCATTGCAAATCGGGCTGCCAAAGCATCTACTAATTTGGTGATCTGCGGGATGACCAAAGCGACTGCATCGGCCACTTTCTTGTCCTCAAGATTCATACTTGTCAAAATTGTCTGGGTATCCATGGTCTCTAGACCATCAAAATTAGAGGGCGTTTCGGTTATTTTCTTATATTCCATGTGTTTAACTTTCTGATCATTGGTTTAATACGGGTTGCTGTTTACCCAAAGTGGGATGTATTAAATTTAGTAGCAAAACTAAGAACGATTTCATCTCGATTGCCTAAAGGGAAGGCTACTTTTTTTTAAAGACACGCGCAATTATTTCCAACACCATTCACACTTGTTTTGCGACATAAAAGGAACACAATTACAACAACCGAATATCGTAGTTTCTAAAAAGATTGAGCAAATTATTTTCGGGATCCAGTTCGGTAATCATTGTATTAATGGCGCTAATATCACAGGTCTTATAGCGATGTTGTGAATTCAATTTCTCGGATATCGATAAAAGTACCGTTTTTTTTGATGCCTTAATCACCGCTTTTTTCACTTGAACGATATCCCAATCAAATTCGGTCAAACCAAATAACGCATCGACATACCCGGTACCGATAAAGCCATAATCGACTCTAATTTCCGAAAGGTGGTGGATGGCGTTGGCGCCAATTGAGATCTGGGCTTCCCGCGAGATTTGACCTCCCACAAAAATTACGGTAACATTCGGTTTTGTCAATAATTGCATGGCAACCGGAAGACTAAGCGTAAAACAGGTCAATTCAAGGTCATCGGGAATGAGTCGTGCTAGCTCCATGCATGTGGTTCCCCCATCGATAAAAATAACACCGCCCGGTTTTAAAAGCGTAATTGCCTTTTCGGCGATTTTAGTCTTCTGCTCCAAGGCATAAATATTATTGTTCCTGGCACTATTGGTAGTAAATCCCATTGAAATAGCACCTCCATGAACTTTTTGCAATTTGCTCGCAGCATCCAACTCTTTTACATCGCGCCGTACCGTATCGATGGAAACATCGAGAATTTCGGCCATATCGGTTAACAATATACGATTGTGTAGTTCCACTTCCCCGATGAGCCTTTGTTGTCTTTCTTCTTTCAGCATGTTTTGTTCATTTCAAGGAGCACCTAATGGTAGCTGCGAGGTTCGAAAAACAAAGATACGCAATATTTCGAAATTGCCATTTTTTACCGTTTATATCTTATTCAAACACCATTATAAGATATATAGTGCATAAAACAGCAAAATATATTGCACAAAACAGCAATATTTAAAAATAATACCTATCTTTGCCCTGTAAAAAAATATATTTAAATAGCACCATGGCGATACCATCCACAAATCCAAGCATCACTGTATTCCCGGCCGACGAGGAGTCAAGAAAATTCGAAAAAATCAATACGGTAATTCATGAAAGTTCCCAAGAGGCGTCCTTTTACGTTGCTAATGAAATAGCCCAGTTAATTCGGGAGCGTCAAAAGGATGGAAAAAATGCGGTTTTGGGTTTGGCAACGGGATCTACTCCCACCAAAGTATACGAATTCCTTGTAAAATTTCATCAAGAGGAAGGTCTAAGTTTTAAAAATGTTATCACCTTCAATCTGGACGAATATTTCCCCATGGAGCCAGATTCTATTCACAGTTATGTTCGTTTTATGAACGAACATCTTTTCGATCACATCGATATCAAGAAAACGAATGTAAATATTCCTGATGGTACGATGGACAAAGAAGATGCGCGGGATTTCTGCGATACGTATGAGCGAAAGATAGAAAAGGCCGGGGGTATCGATATTCAAGTTTTGGGCATCGGACGTACTGGTCATATTGGGTTCAATGAGCCTGGTTCATCCCTAAAAAGTAAAACGAGGATGGTTCGACTGGATCGGGTAACGCGATTGGATGCCGCCAGCGACTTCTTCGGACTTGAAAATGTACCTGGAAAGGCGCTTACCATGGGTGTAGGTACGATTATGGCCGCGAAACGGATAATTTTGATGGCTTGGGGGGAAGGGAAGGCCGGAATAATTCATCAGGCGGTCGAAGGAAAAATACGGGAGTCGGTACCCGCTACCTTCCTTCAACATCATGAGAACTGTGACTTTATCGTTGATACCGCAGCGGCCTCTAGCCTTACCCGTTTAAATACACCATGGTTGGTGGCCGAATGCACCTGGACAGACCATCTTATCAAAAAAGCCACTATCTGGCTCTCCGAGAAATTGAACAAAGCCATTTTAAAATTGACTAATGAGGATTATAACGAGCATGGAATGGGAAGTCTCGTAGCCGAAGTAGGTTCTGCAGAACACATTAACCTAATCGTCTTCAACCAATTACAACGAACCATCACAGGTTGGCCAGGTGGCAAACCGAATGCCGATGACAGCAACCGACCTGAACGAAATAACCCCTATCCTAAAACATCCCTGATCTTTAGTCCACATCCCGATGATGATGTAATATCAATGGGCGGCACCTTGTTGCGATTGGTGGATCAAGGGCACAATGTACACGTGGCCTATCAGACCTCCGGAAATATTGCGGTATTCGATGATGAAGTAATACGTTTTATGGATTTTGCCAAGGAAATTCAGCAAGATAATTCGGACATTGAAAAACAATTTAAAGAAGTTCGGAAATTTTTAGGTCATAAATTGCCTGGTCAAGTCGATAGCCCTGTAATTCAAAAATTTAAAGGCCTTATCAGAAAAGGGGAAGCCTTGGCGGCTTGCCGATATTGTGGTGTAAAAGAGGAAAATGCGCATTTCCAAAACCTACCTTTTTATGAAACTGGAACGGTGAAGAAAAAGCCCCATTCGGCAGCGGACGTTCAATTGACCTATAATCTATTAGACACGATTCGCCCCCACCAAATATTCGCAGCTGGTGACCTTTCAGATCCACATGGCACGCATCGTGTCTGTCTACAGGTCATCTATGAGGCTATGGAGCGATTTGTTCAGGAAAAGGCCGAATGGATAAATGACTGCTATTTGTGGCTCTATCGTGGTGCGTGGCAGGAATGGGATATTGCCGATATGGAAATGACCATCCCCATCGGTCCAAAAGATATGCAACGCAAAAAGAATGCAATCTTTAAGCACCAGTCGCAAAAAGACGCCGCCATGTTTCCTGGCAATGATGATCGGGAATTCTGGCAACGGGCCGAACAAAGAAATACGCAAACCGCAAAAAAATACAATGCCCTAGGAATGGCTGAATATGAGGCGATGGAAGGATTTGTTCGATATCATTTTGAGTAACTAGCACATGGCGTGCAGAAATGTTTCCCTAGTACCCTGTTAGGCACTCGAAAGTTGCTTGACAGGGATTTGTTTCAGGGTCCGATTTACTCGAAATGCTATTATCAAGCACACTTTGAGACCATTTTAAAGATGAATATATGGCAATACTAAATTGGTTTTCCTACATTTAAGCAACAAACCAAGGACAACCACCAACTACACGAAACCGATGAAGAAGAATTACCGAATTGTCGTCTTGATTCTAGTCACATTTTTCGTAATCTCCTTTTTGACCAATATTCTTGGAGCGCTAAATCCCAGTGTTTCGGCAAGCTTTAGCCTGAGCGAAACAATGGCCGGATTTTTACCATTTACTTTTTTTATCGCGTATGGCGTTATGTCGATTCCTTCTGGATTTATGGTCGAACGATTCGGGGAAAAGCGGCTGATGCTCTTGGCATTCCTATTATCCCTTTTAGGGGCGATACTTTTTGTGCTATTACCAACATTCGAGGTATTTCTCATTACATTATTCACCATAGGTACCGGCATGGCAATCTTGCAGGTCGTCATCAACCCGTTATTGCGGGTTACCGGTGGCGAGGAGCATTACGCCTTTACCTCGGTCCTGGCCCAATTGATTTTTGGCGCAGCTTCCTTCGTAAGTCCGCAGGTATACTCCTATTTGGTTACCGGATTAAACAAGCCAGGGCAAGAAGCTAGTTGGCTTATTAACGTCCTTACCAAGATAGTGCCATCAGATATGGCATGGATATCAATGTATTGGATCTTTGCCGTGGCCAGTCTTATCATGATAGGTATTCTATTGACGGTTACTTTTCCCAAAGTCGAATTGACCAGCTCCGAGAAAACCGGGTCTCGCAAAACCTACCTCGAATTATTCAAAAATAAGTTGGTCCTGCTTTATTTCTTTGGAATCTTCGCCTATGTAGGGGCCGAACAGGGCATATCATATTGGATGTCGAAATTTCTCCAAACCTATCATGGCCTCGATTACGAAACAATCGGAGCTACTGCCGTAGGTAATTTTTGGGGGTTAATGACCTTGGGCGGTATTTTAGGGTTGATTTTATTAAAAGTGCTCGATAGCAAAGTGGTACTTAAACTTTTCTCGATTCTTGCCATCCTATCTTTGGCTATAGCGCTTTTCGGGAATACCCACTATTCGTTATATGGTTTTGAAATAAGTGGTTTTTTTCTCTCGGTCATGTATCCGATAATTTTGTCGCTCGGACTCAACTCGGTTGCAGAACATCATGGGTCTTTTGCAGGAATCCTCATGACAGGCATCATGGGCGGAGCTGTTGTACAACTTCTTATTGGTTTCATAAGTGATTTTACATCCTTGAAAGTGGGCATGTTGTTGGTTTTTGTAATGCTGGGGTACATTTTGGGTATCGGCATATGGGCAAAACCTATCATTAAAAATAAAACGATCCAACTTCGAAAAAATGAGGATTGATGAGGCTTGAGGAGAAAGTAGTTAGAAACGAATAACTAAAAAAAGTGCAGCCACTATTTGCTTCTTTCTAGTTCAATAGAACCGCACCATTTTTTTTAAATTTAGACCAAAGAGAAGTTTATGGTCCAAAAAGACAAAGGGGCTTGGGGATGGATCCCGATATTATATTTTACACAGGGTTTGCCTTACGTGCTTGTCGTGACCGTTTCGGTCATTATGTATAAAAAATTAGGGGTGAGCAACGAGGACATTGGCCTTTATACAAGTGTTCTTTATTTGCCTTGGGTGCTTAAACCTTTGTGGAGTCCGTTTGTCGACCTAAGGAGCACCAAGCGCAATTGGTTTTTAGGAATGCAGCTGTTGATTTCGGTAGCACTCCTAGGTGTCGGATTGACCTTGCCAACCAACTTGTTTTTTACAACGACCCTCGCTTGTTTCTGGATGGCCGCTTTTGCCTCGGCTACTAATGATATTGCATCTGATGGGTATTATATGCTGGGTTTGACCGAAAAAAAACAAGCGTTTTTCGTAGGAATGCGTAGTGTCTTTTATCGCTTGGCCATGGTTACCGGAGAAGGCCTGATTGTAATATTTGCGGGGTATCTTGAACATAAATATGGCGACAATACAAAGGCATGGAGTATAACAATGACCGCCGCAGCCTTTTTAATGTTGTCTTTGACCATCGCGAATTTTATAGTTACCCCAAAATACGAATCCTCCACTGCCATAGCCACCTCAAAACCACAGGGATTTTTGGAAGTTTTTGCTGCCTTCTTTAAAAAGAAACAAATCGGAATTGCTTTGGCGTTTATCTTGACGTATCGTCTGGGCGAATCACAATTGGTCAAGATGGCAGCTCCTTTTCTGTTGGATTCCCCGGAAAAAGGCGGCTTAGGATATTCTACTGAACAACTGGGAACCATTTTTGGTACTGCCGGTGTCATTTTTTTGTCGATCGGGGGCATCGTAGGAGGCGTTCTGATTTCGCGTGACGGACTCAAAAAATGGATGCTGCCCATGGTGCTTTCCCTAAATGTCCCGAATATCCTGTATGCCCTTCTCGCGATGACTAAAACCACGAATATCTACGCCGTTACCGCGACCGTCGTTTTCGAAAAATTCGGCTATGGTTTCGGCTTTGCCGCATTTCTGATGTTTCTCATCTACATCGCTGACGGTAAATCGAAGACCTCACATTATGCCATAGCTACTGGCTTTATGGCATTGGGTATGATGCTACCTGGAATGATCAGTGGCTATATGCAACAATGGTTGGGGTATGATGGGTTCTTTGTATGGGTCGTATTGGCCTCACTTCCCGCCTTACTCCTACTAAAATACCTAGAATATCCTATTGATTTCGGAAAGAAAACCTCAGATACGAATGGATAAGATACTGGCATACGAAGAAGCTACTAAGGTACTTACCCCTCTTGAAAAAATTGGCCAACTTTTTATGCCAGCGGCATTTGTCAATGATTCTGAAGTAGAAATACAGCAATTGGAGAAGTTGATCGAGTCGTATGCTATCGGCGGGCTTTGTTTCTTTCATAGTCGTGCCAGCGCGGCCACCAATTTTGAGGGCAAGAAAAAAATAGTAAAAAACACCAAGAGTCTGGAATGTCTCAAGGAGTTAATACAACGCTATCAAGAACGTGCCAAATATCCTCTAGTGTTCGCTATAGATGCAGAATGGGGCTTGGCCATGCGCCTCGAAAATACGCCCCAATACCCCTATGCAATTACCTTGGGTGCTATTCACAATGACAATGACCTACTATATCAAGTCGGTAAAGACATCGCCCTAGACTGTAAAATTGCCGGCATACATTGGAATTTTTCACCGGTTGTTGATATCAACAATAATCCGAACAACCCAGTAATCGGTTATCGCTCTTTTGGCGAAAACCGGGATTCGGTTACCGAAAAGGGCATCGCAATGATGAAGGGAATACAGAGTATGGGCCTCCTAACCAGCGCAAAACATTTTCCAGGCCATGGGGATACCGCTACCGATTCCCATTTAGGACTTCCCATAATCGAAAAGTCGAAATCGGCCTTGTTGGCAAACGAGTTGTTTCCATTTCAAAAATTGATAGAGGCTGGGGTTGATTCTGTTATGGTGGGTCATTTATCGGTTCCCTCATTGACCTTAAGGAAAAATATTCCAACGAGCATTTCAAAAGATTGTATCAAAGGCGTTTTACGCAACGAAATGGGTTTTGAGGGTGTCGTGGTTTCCGATGCCCTGAATATGCATGCGGTTTCAAAACTGTATCCCCAAAAAGGGGAACTTGAATGGGTCGCCTTTGATGCGGGTAACGATGTGCTTTGTTTTTCCGAACACGTTATCGAAGGTGTGGCCACCATTCTAAAAAATGCCAGCGAAAGCCAGATTGAAGAAAGTTTCAAACGATTTTGGAGATTGAAGGAAAAAGCATTAGGTGGTATCGGGAAATTGGGATTAAAACTTAGTGATCCATCTAGTTTGAACAAACGGATCGCTCTTAAGAGCATCACAAGATTCAAAGGTAGCGAAGCAGACATCCGCACTTTTAGAGACCATCCTTTTCGTGGGATACAAATTTCAAAAGATGTTGATACCCTATTTTTTAAATTGATAAATAAGGATACTGCATTAGTGGATTTTTCGATCGTCGAAAGTGGTCTCGGGAAGTTTGGGCCAACACTTCCCCAAGAAGAATACATACTTTTGGCACTTTTTCCACCAAACGTAAAACCTACCAATAACTTCGGATTTTCGAAGGAGGTGTTACCCTTTGTCAATGAGCTGCTACACACAAAAAAGGTAGTAGTATACCTTTTTGGAAATCCGTATACCCTGAATCACATCCACACTGAAAAAGCACATGCGATCGTGGTAATCTATCAGGATTTTAAGGTCTTTCAGGAAGTGGCTGCCGATCATTTTTTAGGCAAAATCGAAGCTGTAGGAGAACTACCAATAAAATTAGCACGTTATGAAGGTGTATAAAATTATCGGCCTCATGTCGGGAACTTCACTTGACGGTCTGGATCTGGCCTATTGCCATTTTTGGAAAGCCGAAGGTACCTGGCAATTCAAAATTATGAATTCCAATAGCCTTTCGTATACTCCCGAAATGCGTGCAAAATTAAAGGACGCGGTATTTCTTCCTGCCGATGCATTATTACAATTTCATGCAGCCTATGGCACTTGGTTGGGCGAACAAGTAAAATCTTTTATAGACAATGATGGCTTGGATGTAGATTTTATATCCAGTCACGGGCACACAACTCACCATAGACCTGAAAAAGGGTTTACTTTTCAAATAGGATCAGGCCAGCACATTGCCAATGTAAGCCAAAAAACCGTCGTCTGCGATTTTCGAACCAATGATGTATCGCTCGGTGGACAAGGTGCACCTTTGGTACCCATTGGCGACAAAATGTTATTTGGAAGTTATAATTTCTGTTTAAATCTCGGTGGCATCAGCAACGTATCGTTCGAAAAAAACGAAAAAAGAATCGCCTATGATATCGGACTTGCAAATATGATCCTGAACTACATGAGTCGAAAAAATGGTCTAGAATATGATAATGGGGGTAAATTCGCAAAAACAGGAAAAATCAATTCTGGGCTGTTGCAGCAATTGAATCAGCTTGCGTTTTATACATTACCTTTCCCGAAATCAATCGGATATGAATGGTTCGTGGCTGAAGTAATGCCTTTGGTAGACAGGACCCCCGATTCGCTTGAAAATCTTTTGTGTACCGCGATCCACCATATTTGTGAACAAATTTCAGCACAAATTAAGCCCCATGCATTGACTTCGCCAAGCACGGTATTGATTACGGGAGGGGGAGCGCTTAACGATTTTTTGATCGAAGTTTTACAAGAGAAATTGGGACCCGGCATTCAGTGCGTCATTCCAGTCAAACAGCTGATCGATTTTAAGGAAGCCCTGATCTTTGCCCTAATGGCAGTGCTTAGGGTAGAAGGTCAAACGAACGTGCTTTGTTCGGTTACCGGGGCCCTCCGGGATTCATCAAGTGGGGTGATTTACCTTCCAAATTAGGAAGTAGCTCGCAATTACTTATATTAGTAGGTACAATACAAAAACGAATCGTACTAAAGCATGTCTGAAAAACAAAAAAAAGCAACAGCATATTGGAAAGTGAACGTTCGATACCTTACCATTCTATTAACGATCTGGTTCCTTGGTTCCTATGGTGCTGGTATTCTATTTAAAGATGCCCTTGACACCTTTCAAGTGGGCGGCTTCAAAGTCGGATTTTGGTTTGCACAGCAAGGCGCCATTTATCTATTCGTGATTTTGATTTTCGTGTATGTTCGCCTAATGAACAAATTGGATAAAAAATATGGCTATGATGATTGAACGGATATAGCAATCATGATGCAGCCAGTAGCCATAAAATAAGAATAATTTACAGGGACCACTGTACAATATGCAATATCAAGCGCAGACGCCAACAAGTGTCGCACCATTATAAATTTAATGCTGAATCTAAAAGGGCCGAAATAGCAATTGCATTGTAGGCTCAATTTGCAATAACCGATTAACTGAAACAATAATGAGTGTTCAGACCTGGACGTATATTTTAGTTGGAGTCACTTTCACCCTTTATATAGGCATTGCCATATGGTCACGAGCCGGCTCCACCAAGGAATTTTATGTGGCAGGCGGAGGGGTTTCCCCTTGGGCCAATGGGATGGCAACAGCGGCCGACTGGATGTCAGCAGCTTCGTTTATTTCCATGGCCGGTATCATTGCATTTGCAGGGTATGATGGTTCTGTGTACCTGATGGGATGGACCGGGGGATACGTGCTCCTTGCCCTTTTACTTGCACCCTATTTGCGGAAATTCGGAAAATTTACGGTACCCGATTTTATAGGGGATCGCTATTATTCAAAAACCGCTCGCATCGTTGCAGTACTTTGTGCCTTGATAATTTCATTTACCTATGTGGCCGGTCAAATGCGCGGTGTTGGGGTCGTGTTTTCGAGATTTCTTGAGGTCGATATTGAAACCGGGGTGGTCATTGGTATGGTCATCGTGCTTTTCTATGCCGTATTAGGGGGAATGAAAGGAATAACCTATACCCAAGTTGCACAATATTGTGTATTAATTTTTGCGTTCATGGTGCCGGCTATCTTTATTTCCATCCAGATGACAGGAAATCCGATTCCCCAATTGGGAATGGGATCTACCTTGAACGATGGCACTGGAATGTATCTTTTAGATAAATTAGACGGACTTTCGGCCGAGCTCGGTTTTAATACATATACGAATGGCTCCAAGTCAATGATCGATATTTTTGCAATTACCCTTGCCCTTATGGTAGGTACTGCGGGGCTTCCGCATGTAATCGTTCGCTTCTTTACCGTAAAACGCGTGCGGGATGCCAGAAAATCAGCAGGTTTGGCGCTCTTACTCATTGCCATTTTATACACAACGGCACCTGCCGTGGCCGCATTCGCAAAGACAAACCTAATTAAGACCGTGAGCGATCAAAGGTATTCCGAAATGCCAGGCTGGTTTAAAAATTGGGAGAAAACCGGGTTATTGACCTTTGACGATAAAAACAAGGATGGAAAAATTCAATATGTGGCCGATAAAGAACGTAATGAGTTAAAAATAGATAATGACATCATGGTCCTCGCCAACCCAGAAATCGCCAATTTGCCTGCTTGGGTAATAGCCTTGGTGGCTGCCGGCGGACTAGCGGCCGCTTTATCTACGGCCGCAGGCTTGCTATTGGTTATTTCATCGTCGGTATCTCATGACTTAATAAAAAAAGTTTTCAGTCCTGGTATTTCAGACAAGGGCGAACTATGGGCCGCACGTATTTCGGCCACCGTTGCAGTGGTCGTCGCCGGATATTTTGGCATAAATCCGCCTGGTTTTGTCGCAGCAGTAGTCGCTTTGGCTTTTGGTCTGGCGGCTGCTTCTTTCTTTCCGGCCATCGTACTTGGAATTTTTTATAAAAAAATGAATCGGGAAGGCGCGGTAGCCGGTATGATCATGGGTATGCTCTTGATGCTATTTTATATGATGAAATTCAAATTTGGTATGTTCGGAGGGGGAACTTCGAAGGAATGGTGGTTCGGTATTTCTCCTGAAGGTTTTGGTTCACTGGCCATGATCGCCAATTTTGTTGTTTCGATACTAGTAATGAAGTTTACACCTGAACCCCCACAGGAGGTGCAGGAAATTGTAGAGGATATTCGAATTCCCAGTGGTGCTCGAGAAGCCACTGGTCATTAATTTTTTTTAATTTTATAGAAGATAGTACGTACCCATGAGCAATTACCACATCAAACACTTAGAGGAATACTTTCAAGTATATCGAAAATCGGTTCGCAATCCCGAGGCGTTTTGGGAGGAAATCGCCGAAGAACATTTTGTTTGGCGAAAAAAATGGAACAATGTGCTGAGCTGGGATTTTACAAAGCCCGAAATTAAATGGTTCGAAGGTGCGAAACTTAACATCACTGAAAACTGTATAGACCGCCATATCCCTACACGCGGTGATAAGACGGCGATCATCTTTGAGCCCAATGATCCCCATGAGGCAACCCAAAGCATAACATACCGGCAGTTACATGAACGTGTTTGCCGAATGGCCAATGTGCTCCTCGACCAAGGTGTCAAAAAAGGGGATAGGGTCTGTATCTATCTCCCCATGATTCCTGAATTGGCCATTGCAGTTTTGGCTTGCGCGCGTATAGGCGCCGTTCACTCGGTCGTATTTGCGGGATTTTCCGCCAATGCCCTCTCAACACGCATCAATGATTCTGATTGCAAAGTGGTCATGACCTCAGATGGTTCATATCGTGGTAACAAAAGTATCGATCTAAAAGGTATTGTAGACAAAGCCCTGGAAGATTGCCCGGGCGTGCGAACTGTTTTGGTAACAAAACGCACTGGAAGCAAAATCAAAATGAAAAAAGGGCGAGACTTATGGTTGCAGCCTTTGTTGGATGAAGCATATGCCGACTGTGTTGCCGAAGTAATGGATGCAGAAGATCCGTTATTTATATTATATACTTCCGGCTCCACTGGAAAACCAAAGGGAATGGTGCATACGACGGCCGGTTACATGGTCTACACGGCCTATACCTTTAAGAACATATTCCAATATCGGGAAGAGGATGTTTACTGGTGTACAGCCGATATTGGGTGGATTACAGGCCATTCCTATATCGTTTATGGTCCGTTGGCCAATGGAGCAACCACCCTCATGTTCGAAGGTGTTCCCTCCTATCCAGATTATGGCCGTTTCTGGGAGATTATCAAAAAACACAAGGTGAATCAATTTTATACGGCACCTACTGCCATAAGGGCCTTGGCCAAGGAGAGTCTGGAATATGTAGAGAAACACGATCTTTCTTCCTTAAAAGTACTGGGTTCGGTCGGGGAACCTATCAACGAGGAAGCCTGGCATTGGTATAACAACAATATCGGCAAGCGAAAAAGCCCTATTGTAGATACTTGGTGGCAGACCGAGACCGGTGGGATCATGATTTCGCCCATCCCATACGTAACGCCAACTACACCGACCTATGCTACTTTGCCCTTTATTGGGGTGCAACCCGCATTAATGAATGAAGAAGGTGAAGAATTAAAGGGGAATCAAGTCTCGGGAAGACTTTGTATAAAATTTCCATGGCCCTCGATCGCGAGGACTATTTGGGGAGACCACGATCGGTATAGGGATACCTATTTCTCTGCCTACAAAAATAATTACTTCACGGGAGACGGGGCATTACGAGATGCAGTCGGTTATTATCGAATAACAGGCCGTGTCGATGATGTGATCATTGTTTCCGGTCACAATTTGGGAACGGCTCCCATTGAAGATTCTATTAACGAACATCCGGCCGTAGCCGAATCTGCCATTGTTGGATTTCCACACGATATTAAGGGAAATGCACTTTACGGATTTGTAATATTGAAGGAATTCGGGGAAACCCGGGATCGGGACAACCTCCGCAAAGAAATCAACCAACAAATAACCGAGCATATCGGGCCCATCGCCAAGCTAGACAAAATACAGTTCGTTAGCGGACTGCCAAAAACACGAAGTGGTAAAATTATGCGAAGGATCTTGCGCAAGATTGCTTCGAAAGACACAAATGATCTAGGCGACATTAGCACACTTCTTAATCCGGAGGTTGTCAAGGAAATCCTTGATAATTCGCTCTAATGCTCGTTTGGAAAGTCATTTTCAAACCTTGAACCATGAAAATAGCTTAAAGGGTTGTATAACGCTAATGATTGCTTCGTTTTGTAATGATTCGGCCTTGTTCCCTGATTACCTTGCCGGCTTTTCGAAACGCACATTGCCGATTAAGGCCATGCGATTTCCGAACATCAAGAAGATGGCCAACGAAAGCAGACCACAGACCGAGAGGCCAGCGAATAAGGGCCAAACCGAATCCTGAACGAAACCACCTATATAGGTAGCGATCGGAATGGATAAAATCGTGGAGACAAAGCCGTTGATAGCGGCACCGATACCAGCGATATGGCCGATTGGCTCCATAGCGATCGATCGAAAATTGCCCCACATAAATCCGAGGCAAAAAAACTGGGCGGACAAGAATCCTACCAATACCAAAACACTCGGATTCTTCGAGTTCCAGAACAAAAGAACATACAGTACAGCAATGGCACAAAAAGCTGCCAAAGCCATAAAAGATAGTTTACGCATCCCAAAACGCATTACCAAAGTGCCGTTTAAAAAAGTGGAGAGTCCGATTGATACTGCCAAACCCGCGAAGATATAAGGAAATGTATCCTTGAGGCCGTATTGGTCCTCGAATACATGCTGGGAAGCGCTTAAATATACCAAAAATGCCCCGGTAATAAGACCCGAGATCATCGTGAATGCCATGGTCTCCCGATAGCGAATAAATTCTTTAAGGCCATCGGTGAACACATGAGACGAAAATCGAATTCTATTCGCCATTTTTAGGGTTTCGGGCTGTCGTTTCCAGAACCAAATTGCGATTAAAAGCCCAAAAAAAAGTTGCATGTAAAATATTGCCCTCCACCCAATAGTCTCTAGAATCAACTTTCCAATGGCAGGGGCGACCACAGGAACCAGGATGAAGAAAGCAGTTACAAATGACATGATCCTCGCCATATAATCGCCTTTGTACATATCACGTATGATCGATATCGTGACTGTTCTTGGTGCCGAGAGCCCGACTCCTTGTAATATTCGCCCAATGAGCATTATTTCAAGATTGGGTGCTAAAATGCAAATCAAACTGGCTATCGCAAAAATCCCAAATCCGACATACACTATCGGTTTTCTTCCAAAATTATCAGACAACGGGCCTAAAAAAAGTTGTCCTACTCCCAAGCCTAAAAAAATCATAATGATAAGCATCTGATTTTCAGTTGGGTCGAGGCTGTTGATCGAAATACCGATTTCGGAAATGGCCGGCAACAAGGCGTCTATAGCCAAAGCAACAATAGACATCAAAGAGGCCATCAGGGCAACGAATTCAAAATTAAGCACGGAATTGGGTCGCTTCATCCGGCAAAAATAACCAATACCGAATGAAAGCATGTTAGTTTAAGTTCAATTTTGTTTAAATAGAAGTTTGTTCCTAAAACTGTATTTTTGACTAAAATTAGAGAATATGCTTATAATCGGTATCGCTGGGGGTACAGGCTGTGGAAAAACTACGGTGGTCAAACAGATCATTGACGAACTTCCCATGGGCGAGGTAGGTGTCATCTCCCAGGATTCTTATTATAATGACCTCTCAAAGATGACCTTGGGGGAGCGAAAGAAAACCAATTTTGACCACCCAAAATCAATTGATTTTGATTTGTTGGTTCACCATTTGGGTCAATTAAAGCTGGGACGCTCTATCGATCAGCCTGTATATTCATTTTTGGAATGCAATAGAACTTCCCAAACCGTGCGGGTGAACCCTACCAAAGTATTGCTGGTCGAAGGCATCCTAATTCTTACACATCCGATGATTCGTGAACTATGTGATATCAAGATCTTTGTACATGCCGATACAGATGAACGTTTAATAAGAAGATTAAAAAGGGACATCAACGAACGCGGTTGGAGTCTCGATGAGACTTTACATTGCTACCAAGACATTTTAAAACCGATGCATGATCAGTTCATCGAACCTACCAAGGAATTTGCCGATATTATTATTCCAAACAACAAGTACAATACGGTAGCGGTTGATATAGTGCGCACCATCATCAACGAAAAATTAGTTTAAAAGCCATGGCCTTCAAGGATATCAAAAAGAAAAAATGGTTTGGGATACTTACCAACATGTATGTACTCGTACTAACGGTTTTTGTAATATGGATGATTTTCTTTGACACGAATTCATTGCTCATTCATTTAGAGTTGAAAAAGGAGATTAATACACTGGAAAAACAACAGGAGTTCTTAAAGGATGAAATCGCCAAGGACAAGTTAATCATCGAAAAACTTTCAGATCCAAAGGAGCTTGAGAAATTTGCACGGGAACATTATTATCTAAAGAAGAAAGATGAGGAAATATATCTTATCGAATATGAGGATAGTATTAAGACCGAACCCAAAAATTGAAGGCGTTTTGAGGCAATTATCATACAATAAAACTATTCTTTCAGGATTTAACGAACTTTAGTCGTTTCATAGTATGGAGAATGAAAATATGCTGCACGTCGAATAATCAAACAGTATCATCTAGGGATGCGCATTGCCTATTTAAATTTTAACGCACTTTAACAGCAGGATGCTTAGATATTCACGTTGTGTTAACAAAATCGTTTCCCTAGCATTGTAAATAATCGTATTTTTACCCCTTAACTTACTAGGATAATGGGCAAGATTATTGCGATTGCAAATCAAAAGGGCGGTGTTGGTAAAACCACTACCACCGTTAATCTGGCAGCCTCATTGGGTGTTTTGGAAAAGAAGGTTCTGCTGATCGACGCAGATCCCCAAGCCAATGCCACCTCGGGCTTAGGTATCGATGTTGATAGTATCGAGCTAGGTACGTATCAGTTGATAGAACATTCCAGATCAGCGACTGAAACCATCATTCATACCTCTTCTCCCAATGTAGATCTTATCCCTTCACACATAGACTTGGTGGCCATCGAAATTGAGTTGGTCGATAAGGAGGAACGGGAATATATGATGAAAAAAGCCATTTCCGATCTCAGAAATGTCTATGACTATATCCTAATAGATTGCGCTCCTTCGTTGGGTCTTTTGACTCTGAATGCCCTCACTGCGGCAGATTCGGTCATAATTCCCATTCAATGTGAATATTTTGCGCTAGAAGGCCTTGGGAAATTATTGAATACAATAAAAAGCATCCAAAAAATACATAATCCTGATTTAGACATCGAAGGCATGTTATTGACCATGTACGATTCTAGACTTCGTCTCTCAAACCAAGTAGTTGAGGAGGTTCGCAAACATTTTGGAGATATGGTCTTCGATACCATTATCCAACGAAACGTTCGCCTTAGTGAAGCACCTAGCTATGGGGAAAGTATCATTAAATACGATGCTAGTAGCAAAGGAGCCTCCAATTATTTGAATATGGCAAACGAAGTGGTGCAGAAAAATAAGCAAACGGTTTAAATGGCGAAAGCGACTCGAAAACAGGCCCTAGGCCGAGGTTTATCAGCACTATTGAAAGATCCGGACAACGATATTCAATCGGCAACCGATAAGAATGCCGATAAAGTGGTCGGTAATATCGTAGAACTTGATATTGACGCCATAGCCGTAAATCCGTTTCAACCCCGAACTAATTTTAATGATGAAGCACTCAACGAACTTGCTTCCTCCATTAAGGAATTGGGTGTCATTCAGCCCATTACGGTTCGGAAAATCGAATTCAATAAATATCAATTGGTATCGGGGGAAAGAAGGTATCGGGCGTCTAAGCTCATTGGCTTGGAAACCATACCCTCGTATATACGCATTGCCAATGATCAGGAATCATTGGAAATGGCCCTTGTTGAAAATATTCAACGACAAGACCTTGACCCCATTGAAATCGCCTTGTCCTATCAACGCTTGATCGATGAAATTGAGCTTACCCAAGAAAAATTAAGCGATAGGGTCGGGAAAAAACGTTCTACGATTGCCAATTATATGCGGTTGCTAAAATTAGACCCCATTATACAAACTGGGATTCGTGACGGTTTTATCAGTATGGGCCATGGTAGGGCATTGGTGAATATGGATGCGAAGGAAGACCAAATCGAGCTCTATGAAAAAATTGTCGGCGAAAATCTTTCGGTTCGTGAAACAGAGCAGGCTGTCAAGCAATATCAGACAGGAGTTTTTCGACAGAAAAGTGAAAAAAAACCTTCGCATGTCCCCGATTTTGTAAAAAATGGCCTTCAGGAACTCACAGAACATCTATCGGTAAAAATAGCTATTAAAACAGCTGGGAAAGGCAAAGGCAAAATTACGATACCCTTTAGTTCCGACGCCGAATTCAAGCAAATAATAAAACGTATCATAGGTGAATAACAACCTATTTCCTTTAATTTTATGTTTACTTTTTACCACGTTTGCCTTGGGGCAACGGGTAAAGGATTCGACCAATATTTCAGGAAAAAAAAGTAAGGATACGAGTGAGATCGATTCGGTCAAAACGGCATTGAACGAAGAGGGTATCATACTGCAGGATAGTTTGATAGAAAAGAGAAAACCCATCAATCCGTTAGCTCCCAGTAAGGCTGCATTTTATTCGGCCATCTTACCTGGATTAGGACAAATCTATAATAAACGCTATTGGAAAGTGCCAATCGTCTATGCCGCACTAGGTACCGGAATTTCGATATACCTGTTCAATGATGATAAATACGTGCGATTCAGATCTGCATTTAAAAGTAGATTGGCCGGATTCAATGATGACGAATTTTGGAATTTCCGGAATCCCGGCGGGCCTACACCGGCTACGCCAGATTTACCAACGACCGCTTTGCAGGATGGCCAAGAACGCTACCAACGCGATCGTGATTTATCACTATTGGTAACCATTATCATCTATGCCTTGAACGTCGTGGATGCGAATGTAGATGCCCATTTAAAACAATTCAATGTCGATGAGGATCTTGGCCTGGATGTACAACCCTTCTTGGAAGTAGATCCGATTACCAATAAACCGAATTACGGAATGGCATTTGTAATAAATTTCTAAAAAATGAGGATTGCATTGTTTGGCTATGGGAAAATGGGGAAAATGATAGAGCATGTAGCGCTACAAAGAAAGCATGAAATTGTCGCCAGAATCGATGTTGACACGAAAGAGATAGCGTATTCTAAAATGGATGTGGCCATAGATTTTAGTATGCCGAATGCCGCTTTTCGAAATATTAGTAACTGCTTTGATCATGGGGTCCCGGTTATTTCTGGTACGACTGGCTGGTTGGACGAATACGAAAAAGTGGTCGACATTTGCGATCAAAAGAATGGCGCTTTTATCTATGCTTCGAATTATAGTTTAGGAGTGAACCTATTTTTTGAATTAAACCGCCACTTGGCCCAAATACTAAATAAATTTGAGCAGTATACCGTGTCAATGGAAGAAATTCATCATACCCAGAAACTTGACGCCCCGAGTGGTACGGCGATTACATTGGCTGAAGGGATAATTGAAAATTCTCGGTATACCGCTTGGAAATCAGCGCAGGCACAACAGGACGAAATTCCCATTGCTTCTAAAAGAATCGATGCCGTTCCGGGTACACATACTGTGGTCTATCATAGTACGGTAGACGATATTGAAATAAAACATACGGCGCATAATCGGGAAGGGTTTGCATTGGGAGCGGTAATCGCGGCAGAATGGCTTGTTGGAAAAAAAGGCGTGTACACGATGAAAGATGTGCTACAGCTAGACTAATTTCGGGCAACGAACCGAGCTATATTAAACGAGTACTTTGTAAATTTTTTGTTAATACGTAAAAATAAGGACACTAATTGAGACAACAATACGCGATTTGAATAGGGTATTTCATTAAACCTTCAATTTTGGAAATCGTAACTTATCAACATCAAAAGGCATAGGCATGAACGCGACAGGTTGGATTATTTTTATTCTAATTGTACAAGTGATCCATTTTTTGGGCACTTGGAAATTATATGTAAAAGCAGGAAGAAAAGCTTGGGAAGCCGCTATTCCGGTCTATAATGCCATAATTTTAATGAAAATCATCAACCGTCCTAAATGGTGGGTATTCTTACTCTTTATACCCATTATCAACCTACTTATGTTTCCAGTGGTTTGGGTCGAGACCATTCGGAGTTTTGGTAGAAACAGTCTTCTTGAAACGTGGTTGGTCATCCTCACCTTGGGCTTCTATATCTATTATGTGAATTATGCTTTGGATGTACACTATATTGAAAATAGGGACCTACATCCAAGCACCGCCATGGGCGAATGGGTAAGCTCAATCGTTTTTGCCATTGTAGCGGCTACCTTGGTGCATACCTATTTCATACAACCTTATGTAATTCCTACTGGGTCTTTAGAGCGTACCCTTCGTATTGGCGATCTATTGTTTGTAAGTAAGTTTCATTATGGTGCAAGAACGCCTATGACGGCTATAGCCGCTCCTATGGTACACGACACCTTGCCCATTTTAGGCACGAAGTCCTACCTAAATAAACCGCAGATACCTTATTTTCGGCTACCTGGTTTTAAAAAGATACAACGCAATGAAATCGTTGTTTTTAGTTGGCCGGCAGATACCGTGCGAATATTTTTCAAAAAAGAAAAAGGGGTCGACAAACCCATCGACAAAAAATCGAATTACGTGAAGCGTTGTGTAGGACTTCCCGGGGATTCTTTGGAAGTTCGGGCCGGATATGTTTTCATCAATGGCAAACAATTGCAACTTTCGGACCGTGCGAAGCCCCAATACGATTATATAGTATATGCGAACAAAGGGGTATCGTCAAAACTATTGAACCAAGTCGGCGCTACCGACTTTACTAGAAAATACATTTCACCCCCGATAAACCAGCAACAGGCCAATTTAATCAATCCATTTATTTACGGATTTAATAGAAGGGAAGATGGTCAATTAGAGATCTACTCGAATGAAAATGGCATTCCGATCGAGACGATTCGAAAGAGCGGGCTTTCCCTTACCGAAGAAACGGGCCGTGAGCGAAAGGTACCTTTGACTGACGATATGGTAAAGGCATTGCGCGCAGATGCCTCAATTGATTCTGTGGTACGAATTGTAGAACCCAAAGGGCAAAGGGGTGTGAATTTATTCCCTCAGAATCCGTCATATCAGTGGAACTATGATTATATGGGTCCCATTTACATCCCACAAGAAGGAAAAACCGTATCGCTCACATTGAAAACCCTTCCGATGTATAAAAAAATAATCCGCGATTATGAAAATAACACCATCAGCGTTTCGGGTACCCAAATTAGTATCAATGGTAAGGTAGTCGATTCCTATACGTTCAAACAGGATTATTACTGGATGATGGGTGATAATAGGGATCATTCGGAAGATAGTCGTGCCTGGGGATATGTCCCTGAAAACCACATTGTAGGCACCCCGATTTTCATTTGGATGAGTTTTGACAATTTCAAGGATGCCAAGGGGAACGTAAATAAACCTTGGAAATGGAAACCACGCTGGGACCGAATATTTACCACGGTGAATGGAAGTGGCCAACCGGTTTCTTATTTTAAATACTTCCTAATAGCATTGGCTGCTTATTTTGTAGGCGATTACTTTTGGAAAAGAAGAAAAAAAAGTAACCCTTAAATACGAATGACGAAGGTTTGGGTTTTAGTTTTAACGTATATCAATACCAAAAATCGTAGAGAAAAACGGTGACCGTACTCCTACACCCTACCTACTTTCCCAATATTGCGACCCTGGCCTGTGTCGTTCAAAACGAAGTCTGTTGGGAAGTACAGGACAATTACCAAAAACAGACTTTTCGCAATCGCTGCCATATTTGTACTGATACGGGCCGTCATAAATTGACCATACCCGTGCAACACGTAGGAGGCAAACAAGGCCGTCAAAAATATTGCGATGTTCGTGTAGACAATGCGTATCATTGGCAGCGACAACACTGGAGAACCTTACAGACAGCGTATCGCTCATCTCCTTATTTTGAATACTTTGAAGACGATTTGTCATACTTGTTCGAAAAGCATTTTGATTTTTTATTGGATTTCAATCTTGCATCGATTGAATTCTTATGTAATTGCCTTCCGTGGGAAATGCCAACACAGAAAACGAAAAATTACCAATTGGAGACCCAATTTGATAAGGATTACAGATTCCTTGTAATGGCCAAGCAAACGGTTGAATTTGATCAAGAAACCTATGTGCAGGTTTTTGGGGATCGTCATGGGTTTATTCCCAATGTGAGTGCGCTCGACCTTCTTTTTAACGAAGGCACCAATGCGTTGTTCTACCTGCAAAATCGAAATTTGGAATTATTTAATGCTTAGGCCCCTACTCCATTACGGCATTCATTTTTTGATTCCAGTGGCCATCGGATTGCTATTTTATAAGGAACATCGTATAAAGGCGGCCCTAATTTTACTATCAGGAATTCTAATTGATGTAGATCACCTGTTTGCAGACCCCATTTTCGACTCCCAGAGATGCAGTATAAATTATCATCCTTTACATTCTTATTGGGCCATAGCCGGTTATTTTATACTTTGCTACTTTCCAAAAACAAGGCTTTTCGGAATCGCGCTTCTGATCCACATTTTTGCAGATTGTGTTGACTGTTACTTAATCGGCCTTTAATTTGAAGGAAGCCATTACGGGATAATGATCCGAAAGCCGTTCATTGAAATTTTTATGTGACATTATCTCAAACGAACTGTCGGCCAAAATGAAGTCAATACGCAAAGGGAAACGCAAAAATTGGTACGTTCTCCCAAAACCACTCCCCTTTTCCATAAAACTGTCCTGCATATCGCCTTTGATTACTTGGTATACGTTCGAAAATTGCGTGTTATTAAAATCCCCACAAACAAGGGTCCGAAGTGAAGATTTGCTCTTGTGTTCCCTAAACTGATTGGCCTGTCCTCGCTGCAATTCAAATGAACGGGACAACCGAGCATATAGACCCTCTGATAACTCATCGGAAATTTGCATGGCATGGTGCGGTAATCGTAGCGACTCTAAATGAATATTATAAATACGTAGGGTGTCTCCTTTATATAAAATATCAGCGAATTCGGCGTCATTGGCGCTCTTTTTAAAGTCTAGATACCCCGAGTCGATAATCGGGTATTTTGAAAAGATACCCATTAAAGACTTATCCTCGTGGTATTTTAAATTTCTATAGGGATAGTGGTCTAACTTTTTTCTTGCAAAATATCCGAATTCCTGAAAACAGATGATATCTGGATCTTCATGGTTGATTAATTGTAAGATATCCTCAAAAACATGCGGCTTTTTAAGCTGCCCGGTTCTATTGAAACCACGCACATTAAAGGTCATGACCTTGAGTTCATCGGCACTCATTTTGGTATTCGGCGCCCTGAATTCATAAAAGGTTCCAAGCAGAAAATAGCCGAGCATAAGAATAGTAAACGAAACTGAAAATTGCCATTTCCGTTGAATTGCCCAATAGGCACAAAAAATAAGGTTCAGAATCACTAAAAAAGGGACCGTCAGATTCAAAAAAAACACGAAGGGTACTTTTTCTATAGCTACAACAGAAGTTACGGAAGCGATGAAAAGTAATAGAGCGACTGCTAAATTGCTAATAAATACAAACTTATTGAACCTTGATAATCCTTTCATTGTTTTACTATATAAAAAGGCCTGGACTACGAATGAATCTAGAAAAACGGCACCATCCTCCATTTTGATTCGCAGGCCCTTTTTCGAATTAATGAGCGTTTTCAATCAAATTTGGGCTAAAACAACCCCTAATTTGATTTGGTCTTTAATCATTATGCTATTAACGTTTTTAAACCTACAATCGTATCGAAGCCATCACGGGAAAATGATCCGAAAGGCGCACATCAAAGTTCTTGTGGGCCCTAATTTCAATAGAGGGGTCGACAAAGATATAATCGATACGCAACGGTAAAAATTTAAAATCATAGGTTCTTCCATAACCAAAACCTTTTTTCTCGAACGAATCTTGTAAATCACCTTTTAACACCCTATAGACATTTGAAAATTGGGTATTGTTCAAATCAGCACATATGATTTTTTTAAGCTTGGATTGATCTGCATGTCTCCGTATCAAGTCGGCCTGTTCTTGTTGTTTTACAAATGAATCGCCCAATCTTTTTAATAATCTTTGGGGTTGTTCCCTTTTAAAATTACCGGCACGAACCTTTAATGATTCTAAATGCGCATTATACAATCGCACGGTATCTTTCCCTATGACCAAGTCTGCAAAAATGGCATTGTTCGAACTGTCTACAAAATCGAAGGCGCCTTTATTAATTATAGGGTATTTCGAATAAATGGCCTGCGCTGAACCTAGCTCGGGATCCCTCCCATAGTTCACAAAATTATAAGGATATTGCTTAAAGCTTTCATCGTAGGTATGGGTATAATCAAATTCTTGAAAGCAAATGATATCAGGATCTTGCGCGGCGATAAACGCAATGATCTCTTGTCCGATTTCAGGATTGTAGTCATCAAAACCACTGAAAGACAATGTATTAAAAGTCATAATACGAAAATCCTTCGATGAAATTTCAGAATTCGAATCAAAAATCCGTATAAATGAATCTTGAACAAAATAGCCGATAAACAGCACAAGAAAGGAAAGCCAAAAATATTTTGTGCTTCGCAACAACCAATACAGACAAAATATTACGTTCACGGCTACCAAAAAAGGAGCGGCCAAACTTAGAAGAAATAAATAGGGAAGGTAGGCTACCGAGACATAGGTCACCAAAGTGGCCAAAAACAACAGAATAGCAGAAAGGATATTACCTGAAAAAACTATCTTATCAATCAAAGGCAATCCCCTCATTTTCTCAATCTTCTTTGCCGGCCTTAAATAAAAAGTCTTTTTCGGCCTTGGTCAGGCTTTCATAACCTGATTTGCTGATTTTATCCAATATGGTATCGATCTTACGTTGGTGGGCTTCCTTTTCATAATTAACTTTCGGTTTGGTGGCCACCTTGGTCTTTCGATACACTGTTTTCATCGGCGATTTTTTCTCCTTGCGTTTAAATAAATTACCGATACTATCCAAGAATTTTGAAAAGCCCGCGCCAATATCCCTCCCCTTGACTAGCTGCCTTGCATAAAAATATCCCAAAAATGCGCCGCCTAGGTGGGCTAAATGGCCGCCGGCATTTGACCCATACGGAATTTGAATTAGGTCGACAAGAACGACAAAGACACCCACTTGCCATAGTTTAACATTGAAGAAGATCACCCTCACTTCTTGAGCGGGCATATAAGTACAGACAAAAATAAGGATTGCAGTCACGCCGGCAGAGGCTCCGATCAACGCCGTATTTGATGCCAAAAGTGCCGGAAATATATTATAGCTCAACAAAAAAACGAGGCCTCCTAATAGTACCCCAAGAAAATATACATTGATAAATCGTCTATTTCCAAAGAGATTCAAAAATATACGACCCGCAAAATACAGCAACACCATATTCCAAAAAATATGCCCTAGGCTCCCATGAAAAAAAGAATAGGTAACCAAAGACCAAGGCTGTCCTATGAATTCTGCAAAGTTCTTCGGCAGCTGAAACCATTGATCAAAAATAAATTTTGGCCACCCAAAAAGAAAAGGCACCAAGGCATTCAAGATAAATATACCAACATTGACAGCAATGAGCTTCTCGGAGATGCTCAAGCGTGCAAATTGATATTTTAGACTGCTATTCGACATTAATTCCAACGTCTATTATTATAACTATTTCTTTTCCAATACCACATAATGATAAATCCTATAAAAGCTCCGCCAACGTGGGCCATATAAGCGGTATTCCCAGGACTGAAGAATGATTGCCCCGAAATAGCCGAAATTACATCGAGTAAAATAATCCCGGGTATAAAGTATTTAGCCTTGATGGGTATCGGTAAAAATATCAGCATAAGACGAGCCTCTGGGTTCATCATCCCAAAGGCAGCCAAGACGCCCATGATACATCCTGATGCTCCGACCATTGAAGCATTGTAAATCGGAAATATCTCTTTCAAATGCGCAAGTTGTGAACCGTCCAAACCACCGATCGCCTGGTTCGATGTCAGCATCTGGGTAATCTGGGCAGGGCTCAATCCTGAATCAATCAAATCAGTAAATCCTGGTAAATAATTAAAGTAATAAAAACCAAGTTGAAAAAGTACGGCTCCCAAACCAGCCGAAAAGTATAAGAATAGGAATCGATTCTTTCCCAGACTTTCTTCAACAGGTGATCCAAACATCCATAAAGCGAACATGTTGAACGCAATATGCATAAAGCCACCATGCATAAACATATGGGTAACGATTTGCCAAATCCTGAAATTCCCATTTTTAGGAAAATAAAGGGCAAACCATGCCATCATTTGTGGTTCGTACATCAAGGTGGCTATAAAAAACAAACCATTTATTATCAATAAATGCTTGACTGCTTCGGTAATCCTCATCATCTAAATAAATTTTTTATCAATGTCGTTTTCATTGATGGTAATGTATATTGGTTTGTTGAACGGACTCACCCTTGATTCCTTGCAAGCAAACAAATCATTTACGAGGGCTACTTGTGATAATCCGTCTAAAACTTCGCCGGTCTTCACGGCTAACATTTTAGAAAGGGTTTTTGATATCCTATCTGTTTGTGAAAAACTATTCCCTTCAATCTCCATTTGATAGTCTGAAAGCAATTGATCCAACACCATCCCGACTTCACTCTCAGCCATTAAAACAGGCACGCCCATCACTTGGATAGTTTCATCAAGTATCGGCCCAAATGCAAATCCCATACTTTCAAGACTGTCCATAATCTCTTGTAAAAGCTCTATATCAGATTTCGAGAACGTAAGTGACAAAGGAAATAATAATTGTTGGCTTACAGTATCCTTAACAGTGCCATTTCTTAACAATTTTTCATATAAGACCCGCTGGTGCGCCCTGCTCTGATCAATGACCACCATGCCCGATTTTATAGTGGTAACGATATATTTCCTACGCAACTGAAAGGTAGTTATACCCGATTCGATATCATTCGTTTGCCCTTCGAAAATAGAACCTGTGATAACGTCAGACTCATAGCGTTCACCACCTACACCGTCTTCTGCATTGAAATGAGATCCGACTCCGGTATATAATGCCTCCCAATTTGCGGGAACCTCTTTTCGGGAATAGGCACCATGCCCTGTAGACACCTTCTCCTGTTTGAAAGGATTAAAGCCCCTATCGACCGATACATTGGGCATTATCGCGTACTTATCTTTATAGTCATAGGGCGTTTCCAAGTTTTGATCATGTTCAAAGTCAAGTACCGGAGTTACACTAAATTGACCCAGGCTGTGCTTAATGGTCGAGCGTATTATGGCATATAAGGAATGTTCATCGTCAAATTTCACTTCGGTTTTCGTCGGGTGTATGTTAATATCGATTGATGCCGGGTCTACCTCCAAATAAAGAAAATAGCCAGGATAAACATCGGAGCGAAGTAATCCCTCAAAGGCCGAAACGACCGCGTGATGTAAATACGGACTTTTGATAAATCGATCATTAACAAAGAAAAATTGTTCCCCCCTACTCTTTTTGGCAAATTCTGGTTTGGTGATAAATCCCGATATTTTTACCAGGGGTGTCTGTTCATTCACGGGAACCAGCTTTTGATTGGTCTTTGCCCCAAAAACATGAACGACCCGTTGTCTATAATTTGCGCCCGTTAAATGGAACAATTCACTCCCGTTGTTATAAAAATGAAAGGCAATGGATGGGTGTGCTAATACCACCCTATGAAATTCATCGATAATATGTCTTAATTCTACATGGTTCGATTTTAGAAAATTTCTTCGTGCAGGTATATTGAAAAATAGATTTTTTACGGCAATCGAAGTCCCTTTAGCTGTAACGATCACCTCTTGGAAGATGAGCTTACTGCCCTCTATTTTGATATGGGTCCCGATATCCCGATCACCCGGTTTGGTTTGCATCTCAACATGGGCGATTGCAGCAATTGAGGCAAGGGCCTCACCACGAAAACCTTTGGTATTGAGTTTAAATAGGTCTTCGGCCCTTTGTATCTTTGAAGTGGCATGGCGCTCAAAACTTAATCTTGCGTCGGTTTCACTCATACCTATGCCATCGTCAATTACCTGTATCAAACTTTTACCACCATCCTTTATGAGTAGTTTTATCGCAGTACTCTGAGCATCTATGGCATTTTCAAGCAATTCCTTGACCACGGAGGCAGGTCGTTGAACCACCTCGCCCGCTGCAATCTGATTTGCAACATGATCAGGCAAAAGTTTAATGATGTCTGCCATTATTTTTGGTAGAAGATAGAAAGATCGAAATCTATGATATATAAAAAAACGAGGATTAGAAGGGTCAGAATTATCAACATGCGTATTTTCAAATTACGATCCCCCCTTTTTTTTAGGTCGCCCATGGCATTTTGAAACTTGCCTTTGAGACCTCTAGGGGCATCTACGGTACTTCGATACTTATCGAATTTATGCTCAAACTTATAAGGACTTCCTTCTCCCTTATTTTCATAGTACCGTGGAGCATAATCGAATTTTTTGTTCTTATTAAAACGCGTAAATTTTTGTAAAATACCCATTAAGCCAAAGTTACTTAAATTCAAAAAATATGCCGTATAAGCTTTGTGAAAATTTGTTAACATCCTTCTAAGTGCAGCTTGTAAGCGGACGTCAGGATTCGACCGCACACTTAGAAAATCAAAATAGGAAAAAGGACTTAGGGATTCGTTGGAACCTTGGCCAGCGACCCAATGCTAAATGAGCTATAGTTCTATCAATTACCTAGTACAGCCATTTTTATCGCGGCAATGGCCGCTTCGGTACCTTTATTGCCATGTTTACCGCCACTTCGGTCGGTTGCCTGCTGAAGCGTATTATCGGTAAGCACGCAAAAAATTACAGGTACTTTCATCTGCAGGTTAAGATCCATTATACCTTGTGCCGTCGCATTACATACAAAATCAAAATGCTTCGTTTCTCCTTGTATAACACTTCCTATGGCTATTACGGCATCGACCTTTTGGGTCATTATCATTTTTTTGCAGGCAAACGGAAGTTCAAAACTCCCAGGGACATTCCAGCGAAAAATATTTCTTTTTTGAGCACCGCAATCGACTAGGGCTTCAAAGGCACCTTGGAAAAGCGCTTCGGTAATGGTGGAGTTCCATTCAGAAACCACTACACCAAATCGAAGCGTGTCCGCATTCGGGATTGTGTCTTTGTTATACGCCGATAAGTTTTTAGTACTCGTGGCCATTACTACCGACTTTGGGCCATTCCGATAAATGCATCGATTGATTTCGCTTCATCGGAAGTAGAATAGTCGTCTTTAATACGTTGAAAATATTGAAGGGCTTTTTCCTTCTGTTTTAATTCAAGCGCCGTCAAACCGGCCTTGTATAAGAATTTAGGGGTAGTATATTGATTCTGACTCAAACTGAGAGCTTGTTCATAATAGCCCAGGGCATCTTCTGGCTGGCCCAATTGCATAAAAGCATCGGCGATACCTCCTTTGGCCAAGGGTCCAAGTATGGCATCATCAGAAGAAAAATCTTCAAGATGGTCAATAGCTTCTTGGTATTTTTGCATGTTCAAGTATGACATGCCAGCGGAATAATTGGCTAAATTGGAAGCCTTTGTCCCAGGATATTCATTGATAATATCCAAAAAACCATACTTCCCATCGGCGCCATCCAGGGCAATCATAAAAAGCGAATCCTTCGCGGTAGTGCTATTCAAAGCCTGCTCAAAATAACGTTGTGGGTAAAGTAGCTCATTGGTCGCTTCTGCTTCCTTTGGCTTTTGCACAAATTGGTTATAGGCCAAATAACCAAGCACTCCGACGGCTATCACCCCTATAATTCCCAAAATATAGTTTTGGTTTTTCGCAACCCATTCTTCAGTTCGGGAAGCACTTTGATCCAAGGTGCTGAATACCTCTGCGGTAGTACTTTCATGCACATCCAATTTTTTTTCTTCTTCCTTGTTTTTTGGTTTAGATCCCCGCTTTTTATATGTAGCCATTGCCAATTTTATTGATCGCGCAAAAATAAAGTTTTTATTGAAATCGGAAGAGGTATTTATTCGTTATTTTTCGATATTTTGCAGCTTACCGAAAAGCCTCAAACAAAATACTACCAGATCTGGAATGTTTTTGAATAAATTATCCCTAATCAATTATAAAAATTTTAGTGCCCTGACCCTTGAGTTCGATTCAAAGATAAATTGTTTCGTGGGGGCCAATGGCATTGGAAAAACGAACATTTTAGATGCCATATATCATCTTGCATTCGGCAAAAGTTATTTCAATCCCGTGGCCACGCAGAACATAAAACACAATGAGGATTTTTTTGTGATCGATGGGGAGTTCACAAAAGATGAGCGGGAAGAAAAAATTGTTTGTAGCCTGAAAAAAGGGCTTCAAAAAGTAATAAAAAGAAATGGAAAGGCCTATGAGCGATTGTCAGACCATATCGGACTTTTGCCGTTGGTTATCATTTCACCTGCTGATAGGGACCTTATTATCGAAGGCAGCGATACACGAAGAAAATTTATTGATGGGGTAATCTCCCAATCGGATAAGGACTATCTCCAAACACTTATCAGATATAATAAGGTGCTGATGCAACGTAATTCACTTTTGAAATATTTTGCCGTTAACCATACCTTCGATGCTGCGACCCTATCGATCTACAATGAACAGTTACATCTATATGGTACCGCCATTTATGAAAAGCGAAAGGCATTCATTCAACCATTCATCCAAATTTTTAAGGAACAATATGCCATTATTTCGGGGGGGAATGAAGTTGTTACCCTTTCCTACGAAACAACGCTTTCGAATGGAAACCTAATCACACTTTTGGAAAATTCCATAGACAAGGACAGGGCCGTTCAGTATACCAGCGTTGGGATTCACAAAGATGACCTTGTGTTTGAAATCGAGGGACACCCTATAAAAAAATTCGGGAGTCAGGGTCAACAAAAATCGTTTTTGATAGCCTTGAAATTGGCGCAATTTCATTTTATTAAAGAATTGGCCAGAACCATACCCATTTTATTATTGGATGATATTTTTGATAAATTGGATGAAGACCGTGTGGCGCATCTTATCGCCTTGGTGAACGATGAAAACTTTGGTCAGATTTTTATAAGTGATACCCATGCCGATCGCACTGAAAAGGTGGTAAGGGAAATACATCAATCATACAAACTTTTTAAATTATTATAGGATGCGGGGTACCTTTATTATCGCATGTATGCTGCTGCTGGTAGGATGCCACACCAAGGTAATTGAAGACGACCTGCACTTGTTAAATGGATATTGGGAAATCTCAAAGGTCAATTTCCCGGATGGCCAATTAAAAGAGTACAATGTCAATACTTCGATTGATTATATCTATCTTGATGGTAGAAAAGGATATCGAAAAAAAGTGCAACCAAAATTCGATGGAACCTTTGAAACGTCCGATGATGCTGAAACGTTTGTAATAGAAAAACACAATAACCAGTATCAAGTAACCTATTCGACAGAACTTAGTACTTGGAAGGAAGAGCTTATTTCCCTTTCAACTGAGGGATTTTCAGTAATAAACGAGGCAGGCATTACCTATACCTATAAACGATTTGAAGTGTTCAATATTCAAAAATAATGGCGAAAAGAAAAAATTCCTCGATTCCTCTGAGTGATGCCCTAAACGAATTTATCAAGGCAAATAAACTCGAGAAGGGAATTGACAAGGTCAGTGCCCGAGACGCTTGGGAAAATCTTATGGGGAACGGCGTAAATAATTATACCACGGCCCTTGAATTAAGAAATGAGACGCTATTCGTTTCACTATCCTCCTCGGTGTTACGTGAGGAACTAAGTCATGGAAAGTCAAAAATCATCGCGATGCTGAACGAGGAACTGGGCAAAGAACTGATTAAGTCGCTCGTACTTCGGTGACTGGAAAATCGATATACCAATGTACCATCCAATTTTGGGATACAAGATAGTCGGGGAATTCAGGAAATTAAAATTCTTAATATATTTCCCTTCCTGAAAAATGAAAGGCGCCTTCAATTGCCGCATTTTCGTCACTATCCGAACCATGTACGGCATTCTCCCCAATATCCTTGGCGTATAATTTACGAATCGTTCCTGCTGCGGCTTCCGCAGGATTGGTCGCCCCAATAAGGGCACGAAAATCTTCTACGGCATTCTCCTTTTCCAAAATGGCCGAAACAATAGGCCCACGGGTCATAAAATCTACCAATTCGCCAAAAAATGGCCGTTCCTTATGGATGGCATAAAACTCCTTGGCATCCCTCCTACTCAATTGCGTATATTTCAAGGCAATGATTTTAAAACCAGCCGAGGTTATTTTTTCCAAAATGGCGCCAATGTGTCCATTCTCTACTGCATCGGGCTTGATCATGGTAAAAGTTCTGTTCTTTCTCATTTGTAAAATTTTGCGCAAAAATACGCTTTATTGAACAACGCGCAAGAAATTTTAGGTTAGTTGACCCTCTTATTGCAGCTTGAATTGCTATGAACGAATGATTTTACCCCAGAACTTTGACCTAATGTATATCTTCAATGTTGGTTCAAGTTCATATTCGACTTTAATATTGTATCTTTGCACGCATGAATTTTGAGGATATTCAGGCTGTAAAGGGACTTCTTTCAACGCCGCAGAAAATTGTGATCGTACCCCATAAAAATCCGGATGGGGATGCTATTGGATCTACTTTGGCCCTATGGCATTATCTTAACAACCAAGGGCATGATGCCGCTATTATTGTACCAAATGATTATCCTAAATTCCTTAAATGGATGCCGGGTACTAAGTACATTTTAAATTATGAGCGCGAAAATGCGCAGGCCAAGCAGCGAATCACCGATGCTACTATTATCTTCACATTAGATTTCAATCATTTGGGCCGAGTAGGACAAATGCAAGCGATTTTAGAAGTTTCCGATGCAGTATATATTATGGTTGATCATCATCAGGATCCTTCAAATTACGCAGAATATACCTATTCGGATGCCACAATGAGCTCTACCAGTGAAATGGTATACAATCTTCTTGAATATCTTGGCGATGTGGATCGTATTACCCCTGAAATCGCAAATTGTCTTTATGTAGGCATCATGACCGATACGGGTTCGTTTAAATTTGCTTCTACGACCAGCCGAACACATCGTATTATTGCCCATCTTATTGACCAAGGAGCCGAAAACACTGCGATTCATCATAAAATTTATGATACCAACACATCGAATCGATTACATCTTTTAGGATGCGCATTGAAAAACATGGTCATTTTAGAGGATTTTAAAACGGCCTATATCACCTTAAGTCAGGATGAACTAGACACCTATGGATTTCAAAAAGGCGATACCGAAGGTTTCGTGAATTATGGCCTTACCTTGGAAGGTATTATCTTTGCTGCAATCTTTATAGAAAATAAAGAAGAGGGAATTATTAAAATTTCATTTCGCTCGGTCGGGGATTTTTCGGTAAATCAATTCGCACGAAAGCATTTTGAAGGTGGAGGCCATGACAATGCCTCTGGTGGCAGGAGTGAGCGCTCAATGGCCGAAACGACGGCGTATTTCGAATCAGTATTAAAGACTTATAAGGAAGTTTTAGCGCTATGAGATATTATTGGTACATTTTCTTTTTGATAGGTGTGGTATCCTGTGCAAACCCAGAGCCACGTCGCCCCATTAAGGTTAAATCAGGTTCTTTCTTTGGTGGTGAGATCGAAAGGAATAGAAAATTGTTGGCGATGGAGGAGCAAATGATACAGGAAATCATCAAAAGGGACTCCCTCCACCTGTATGAAAATAGCGGAAGTGGTTCTTGGTATTATTACCAACAGAAAAACGATGCAACTACCTATAAACCGCACACCGACGATCTTGTTACCCTGACCTACAATATCATGGGCTTGAACAATGACACCATTTACTCACACAAAGATATTGGCATTGTCACCTATAAGGTCGATAAGCAGGAACTGTTTCAGGGTCTTCGTAATAGCATCAAATTATTAAAGGAAAATGAGATCGCTACCTTTCTATATCCTTCTTCCTTGGCGTTTGGCTATCAAGGGGATAATGACCGCATCGGAGTTAATGTTCCCATTAAATCAACCATAACCCTCTTAAAAGTAGAAAAGAACCAAGATAGTATTCCTTAAAATTACGTAGAAGAAAAATAGTTATAGTTGAACTTTTTGCATATTGTTTTTGACCCTTTATAAACCTATAATTAAATTTAAATAGTAACGAATGAAAAGAATATATGTATCAATATTGATAGTGGGTTTAGTCTTGACCAGTTGCAAGTCTAGCCAACATGCCGACCTAGGGGATGGTCTTTTTGCCGACATCAATACTACAAAAGGTGACATAATCGTTAAACTTGAATCCGAAAAAACCCCAGTAACCGTAGCGAATTTCGTGTCGTTGGCAGAAGGGAACAATCCGTTTGTAACAGACAGTCTGAAAGGAAAAAAATATTATGATGGGCTGATCTTTCATCGGGTCATGAAAGATTTCATGATACAAGGTGGTGATCCACTTGGTACCGGAAGGGGATATCCAGGTTATAAGTTCAAGGACGAGTTTCATGATTCATTAAACCTTAATAGACCGGGAATACTTGCCATGGCCAACTCCGGGCCAAAATCAAACGGGAGCCAGTTTTTTATTACCCATAAGGAGACTCCTTGGTTAAATGGTGTTCATACCGTTTTTGGAGAGGTAGTCGATGGGATGAACGTTGTTGATACCATCGCAAATGTAAAAGTATCAGCGGATCCCATGACAAAAAACCGCCCAGTGGTCGACGTTGTCATGAACACCGTAAAAATCATTCGCAATGGCACAGCAGCCAAAAAATTTGATGCGGTAAAGATCATGACCGATTATTTTGCCGAGGAACAGGCCAATGAGGCCAAAATGGCACAGATTCAGTCTGACTTTGTGAACGAGTTGAACAATCAAAAAGCCAAGGCCCAAGAATTGCCATCAGGGCTCCGTATCCTTAAAATAACCGAAGGAACTGGCGAACAACCAAAATTGGGTCAAAAAGTGAACGTATTTTATGCAGGTTATCTCTCGAATGGTACCCTATTCGATAGCAACTATGAAGAAGTAGCCAAAAATTTTGGAAAATTCGATGCTCGTAGAAAGGAAATGGGAGGCTATGAAGCCACTCCTATGGATTATTCACCCGAATCGAGCCTGGTTGCAGGCTTTCGAGAAGGATTGTTGACCATGAAGGTCGGCGATAAATATCGATTGTTCATACCACCTCACTTAGGTTGGGGACCACAGGGTTCGGGGCCAATTCCTCCTAATTCAGATACCATATTCGACGTCGAGATTACCGGAATCTCTGAATAAGGCCTACTATAATTGATTTAATTAAAAGTTCTGGATTTTATACAAAACGGAAAATAGCTAGCTCCATTCCTATTTAAAATTGCAGCCATTTTCCGTTTTTTCCAGGCCTAAAAGGTGAAAGTGACTCCCAAGGTCTTTGCAGCGCCCAATCGACCAAAGCAGAAATCGGTCTTGACCCTTTTATACCTTGAAGCACCTGCATTATCCGTAGTACTGGTTTTAATGATTCTACGATTTGCCGCCACCTTACCGACCACATATCCAATGAGTATGGCCAGAGGATAATCGGATACCCAATGCACCTGAGTACTCATCATCTCAAAGGCCAAGACGCCCATCAAGGTATATCCCACAGGTTTTATCCATTTCAGTTCCGGATAATTGGTGGCAATAACGGTAATCGTAGCCATGAAGGTGGCTAAATGTCCGGATGGCATAGCATCATAATTTGAGGTGTTCGTTTGATACTCTTTAAAACCAGGGAAAGGCCGCCATAGGCCTCCGGAATCTCCAGTTTCGGCAGCCTTGAACGGACTTTGTCTTCCGGTAATGCGCTTTAAAACTTGGGTAATGAGCCCCATGGAGAGTAGAACTTCCATCAATTCACTTGAAGTGTTTAGTGCCCTATAATCGGTACGTAAACTGCCCATCGCCAAAAAAGCTCCACTTAGAAGTAAGGTGGTTCCCCCATTCCCAATATAATACACCGCCGAATGGATGTCGTTTGGGATGAATTTTATAGGCCCAACACTGCTGTAGGAATGCCCCTTATCCCATCCAAATCCACTCCCAAAGTCGGTAGCGGCATCGGTAATCGACTGGTCGAACGGAATTAGAAGGGCGGTCGTACCCAGGGTCAATCCGATCCACTTTAAATTCTCTTTTTGTACCGTATACTTTCCGAAATCGGCAATATCCTTAGGTAGATATTTGACCATATCGAATATCTTTGGCTTTTTATAGCTGTAGATCAACGAATCATTTATTGAATAGTCTTGTAGCAGCAACTTTTGTTCCTGGGAATATATCGCAGTTACCATCAAAATACCTATGCAGATCTGAATATTTTTGATGCGTACCATTGCTTATTGATGTAAGGTGCTTTCCCGGATAAATTGAAACTGACTTAATTGTATGGATTTGGCTATGATCGTCAAGACGATCCAATATGCCGCCTAAATATAATAAACAAAGCTAGCTTTCATACAGCTTCATTGCTGAATTTTGAGTCCGTCGTGTGAATATAGATAGTCGGCCACTTCGTAAAGCGAAATGGAGCTGTGCAAATAATTTTCATCTAATGGCAACGGAGTTAAACCGTTATCTGTAGAATTCCATTGATAAAAATTGGCCACTTTCTGGTCTCCCAAGACCATTACCCTATCGTCTTTTAAATACCCGAGTTTCCTGTAATTGCCAATAAGCGCCCTTTCATCGCTTGGACGCATCCTTAAAATATCGCTCCCGAAGAGATTGCTCGAATAGTCCCAATGCAACATTGAAAAAAGGGTTGGGAACAGATCTATTTGCGAACTCAATTTGGCCACTGCGATTGGTTCTTGTCCGGGTGCATTGAAAACAAGGGCAGGAATGTGGTAATTCTGAACGTCAAGTTCCCATTTACCAGCACTACTGGCACAATGGTCGCTCATAATCACGAAAACCGTATTTTGATACCAAGGCCGGGTGCGTGCTTTTTGAAGGAATTCCCTGATTGCAAAGTCAGTGTATTTTATGGCCCCTTCACGACTGCTTCCAGAAGGGATGTCAATCTTATCTTCCGGATACGTATACGGCTTGTGATTGGAAGTTGTCATCACAAAATCAAAGAAGGCTTGTCCGTTAGTATATGCTATATCGGCTTCCTTAAGCACCTTGTTATATATATCCTCGTCACAGACTCCCCAGGCATTCTCGAAGGTAACCTCATCGTCCTCTATATTGGTTCGCTTGGTCTTAATCGATTTGTCCAATAAAAATCCGCGCCCCCTATCAATAATATTGAACCCATTTCCTCCAAAATAGGTGTTCATATTATCAAAATAACCATCCCCGCCATAGAAAAAATTATTCTCATAGCCTTTCGACCTGAAAACTTCCCCAATGGTAAAAAGGCCTTGATTGTTTTTTCGTTTTACGATGCTCCTACCCGGGGTAGGAGGAATTGAGAGTGTAATGGCCTCCATACCTCGCACTGTACGCGTTCCAGTAGCGTAAAGGTTTGTAAAGAAAACGCTTTTTTTAGCCAAGGAATCCAGGGTGGGGGTAATATTTTGATCATTGCCGAATGAATTGAGAAAACTCGCACTTAAACTTTCGATGCAAATGAAGATTACGTTTGGCTTTTGTTCTAAATGGGTGCTATCGGAATTTTTTATTGTACGCCATATTTCGTTTTTATCGGGATGATGAAGTGAATCACCTTGAGCAACAAAGTCTTTTTTAAGGTTTTCAAAAGCCTCATTTTCAGGAATCGTCCTGTAAAATTCGGTATATGAAAGTTCATTGTTTCTGAAGGCCGCAAAAAACGAATAGATACCAGCCTTCGATAACTCATTGTCATAGCGGTTCTCAGACCAGTCGGCTTGGTTATTGGTTATAAAAAAAGCAAATATACCAGCAATGACAAGCCAAGGAGTCGTGGCGATCACCCGCTGTTTGAATCGGGTTTCACTGTTAAACTTTATTTTAAAAATACCCAATCGATGCACGAGAAACATGCTCAAACCAACCAATGTCAATAAGACCGAAAATAAAATGGGCAAGGGATACGACTCATTAATATTCTTCACGACCTCATAGGTATAGATCAGGTAATCGACCGCTATAAAGTTATAGCGCCTATGAAATTCATCCCAAAAAGTAAATTCACCAAAAAAAGAAAAATAAATAATCAGTATCGCTAAGAAGAAACCTACCCATGTTACTACCCTATCCGCAATACTCCCAAACCATTTTCTAGGGAAAATGACCAAATAGACCGCATAAAACAAGACAAAAAACGATACCGTCCCGAGATCAAAAAGAAAGCCCGTCAAAAATATATGGCCCATGTTCAACACTCCTTTGTCGACTTCCTTAAAGTCCCAAATAAATAAACTGAGACGAACACCAAATGACACCAAAAGGAAAAGTAGTACGAAGGCCTTTAGCACTGCAAATCGGGATGGGAAAATTTTATGGATTATCGACATGGACTATTTTTGGCAAAGTAACGAACTTCGCAGGATTTATTAGGGGTTGTCTAACAAAGATCTTAAAATCGATAATTAATACCAATTTGAAAGCTTTTGTCCTGACCGGAAAAAGAAAGCTCAAAATGTTCCCTTTCATAGGGCGTTGTAAATAAATACGTACTGCCAATCCCGACCAAGGCACCCGCTAGAACGTCCCAGCCATCATGTCTATGATGAACACCTTCCAATCTGCTATATGCCACAAAACCAGCAATTGCATAGGCCGGTACGCCATATTTCCATCCATAACGGCGCTGTAAAAAAGAAGCCCCTTGAAAGGCAAATGAGGTATGTCCCGAAGGAAAGGCATGACCATCGGTCGCTCCATAAGGACGATGTTTATTAATTGCATTTTTTAAAATCCAGGTGGATGCAATGTCGGTACCTAGCGATTTACCCAACTGCCAAAATCCTTTTTTATCATTTTTGGCCAAAACCACAATAAATGAAACAGCTGTCGGGACAAATTGAGCGTAATCGCCAATTTTCTCGACACCGGTCTCCAATCTGATTACGCTGGGTGAATCTACATCTTGCGCCACCATAGCGCCATAACATAATAGAAAAATCAAGGATAGGTAATATTTCATTTAAATTGGTTTTAAATGTTTTAAATATGGGGAATCTAGGCCAAGGCCTGCAGTTTTGCCACCCAAGGAATTATCGATAAATCAATGATACATTTCACATTGGGAACCTTTTTAATAACTCACTTTAAATGTACCCTTAACTTACCAAATTAAGATCTTAAGAATTATCATCCTTGAGATTAAGTTACTTCTACTACGTTCAATCTCGTTTAAGTAATTATGATGTGAATACATCGCCGTCAAGTATAAACGTCCATTATGATAGGCTAACCTAAGCTATTAATTTCATCCATCAAGAATTATTCTGCGTTTTCCAGACATAAAAATCTGATCCAATTTCGAGAACCTGAGGCAGTCTCGAATGCAATTCCTTCATCTGGGGCCCTACAACCTCATTTAGAAAGGGGGTCCGTCTTAACCTGGTTCTCATACAAGGTACTAAGACAACCGTAAAGCCTACTTTTTTAGGTACTCTTACCTACCCGTAGGTTATTGGTGTCATAATCAAAATATTTTTTTAAGCCCAAGAATCGAGATTCGAAATATCGGTAACTTAGACCGGCAAGTATATATGACAATCCACAGATAATCAGTAAATCGAATAAAATAATACCCGTACTGAAATAGGTCGAGAAAATCAAAAGTACTAGGGGGTGATAGACATAGAGTCCATAACTAATTTTACCCGTATAGGAAAGAAACCCGGTCTGTAATACCCTATTTATGAAATGACCCTCCCTAAGTGATAATACAAAACCTACCATCGCAAAGTACGCAAAGGATAGCAGCAGGTATCTTAAATTTTGAAGCAGATCATTACCTTCACCAAAGAAGGCATATAAAAATATAGATAGACTTAGGATACTAATACCTAGTTTTAGAAAAATATGGGAGCTTTCAGGTCGAAAAATACGCTTCAATTCTAAAATGGCCAATAGGGCGCCAATGGCCAAGGCATCAAATCTTGTAAATGTAAATATAAAGACAGAATAACCTTCCCAAAGCATATATGCCCGCAGGAGCAAGGCGAACAGAATGACCCCGATGATTATTTTAGTAAGACTTCTTTTTGAGAAGAAATAGATGACCATCGGCCAAAAGAGGTAAAAATGTTCTTCAACGGCCAGCGACCAAAAATGATGTGGGCCCGTCGTATCCCAGTCAAATGTACGCGCAAAATTTTGCAGGTACGTGAAATAGTAGATTTCTTGATTAAAATTGGCCAATGCTGTTCCCGTAACAAGGGGAACCACTAGATACCATATCACTAGAAATAAAAAGTATAAAGGCATGATGCGCAAAATCCTTCTCACATAAAAATTCTTGAAATACCCACTTGTTGCTTTCGTATTCAAAAGTATTCTTGTTATCAAAAAACCCGAGAGCACAAAAAACATAGTGACCCCGGTTTGTCCGAAATTCGAAAGCTCCTTAAGGATATTCAAGGGCAAACTTCCTGTCGTAATATCCCTAAAAAAATGAAAGAATAAAACCATCAATGCCGCAATTGCGCGAATACCATCGAGTTGCCTGTAGTATGTTAATTTAATCATTGATTTGTGGGCCCTATACTAGGTTTATCGCATATAAGTCAACATTTCTTGCCCATGTATACCTTTTGGCGTACGTAACTTGGGGATTAGCTGGCACACCTATTTTTCAACCTAGGGAAATATGCAGTTGATTCGATAATTAAGAATTTAGGCCCTTAGTCCTTATCCTCTTTATCCTCACCTTTTTTCATTTCTTTCTTAACGATTTTACCGTTCATATCGACAACTACTTCCATTTCGGTTTTTCCCTTTTCAATGGCAAATTCGTAAACTGAACCTTCCACGGTTTCAGAAATTTCAGCTTCCTCGACTTTGTAAGTGGGAAACGCTTTCATCAGCGAGGCATAAATAGCAGCTGGAATTTCCTTTTTTGCAAGCTCATGTTCGGTTTCTTTCCACGTACCATCCTCTAAAAAGTTGGCCGAATACGCAACACCGTTCATTTTAAATTCCGCTTCCCATTCGGTGTCAGACTCCTTGTCCCATTTAATTGACTTCGCCGCTGGAAATTTTTGAGTGAACGCATCCTTTACTTTTTGGGGTACTTCGCTTTTTAGGCTGAAGGCTAATAAACCGCCAGATACAGCTGCTAGTAATAAGGCAGTAGTTATAATTTTTACTTTTTTCATGATAGTGTATTTTAAGATTATTAATATCCTACTTTAGATACCTGTATAAAATTACGGTCCAAATCTAAAGAAGGTCTTAAGTAAGAGGCCCTTGCTGTAGCATTAACAGCATTTTGTGAATGAGCTGGGTATAACAGAGATAAAAGTGAAGGTGCGTCCCAATTTTAACTCGGCCAAACAGCCTTAAAGAAACCCTATTATTCAGGTGCAATATCCAAGAGGGTAAATGTTCCTTTTTCGATGGTAGGCCTTGGTCTCGGATTTTCAGCAGTAGGCTCGGGCCGGTCACCGTATTTTGCGGTGGGTAGATACAAATGATGCGTTTTTTTATTCACGCCAATAGTACGTGCCCCAATCTGTGTTTCAAGGGTCGTCAGAACGGTGTAGCTGTCATTGGCACCTTCTTGAACTACCGTCAATGTGCCCTCGCCATTCGAACTATTCGCCCGCTTTAATTCGGGATCAAAGGCACAACCATCGGATCCTTCGCCAATATCGAGTACCGAAATGATTTTTCCGTTCAATGCATCCATGACGACCATTTTCTTATTACTACAAACCGAAAAAAGGCGGTGATTCGTATTGTCCAAAGCCAGGCCACTAGGTTCTTCCCCGGGAGCCAAAGACCAGGTGTTTTCGATTGCACCTTTTTTTGAATCGATTGCGACCACCAGGCTTTTGTCCTCGATGTTGACATACACCCGGCCCTTACCATCACTCACCGAAAACTCGGGTTTCCCCGGTAGGGCGATGGTCGCCTTCACTTGATCGGTTTTTGAATCGATGACAGTGGCATTTGATGAACCCCCATTATAGACAAATACATTGCCTGAATAGGAATCATATAAAATGGCATCGGGATTTACGCCCTTAGTAGGAATTCGAGTAATGATTGCAAGTGTTGAGAGTTTGAAGACAACGACCGATGAATCCCTACCACAACTTATATAGGCCTTGTCAAGTTCTGGGCTTAGTGTAATGCCATGCACCCCCGGCGTATTTTCAATGGTACCGATCAATTTGCCAGTTTTACTATCCAAAACTTGGGTCACCGTACCATGGGATACAAATAACCTGTCGGTTTTTTCGTCAATCGTCAGATAGTCCCAAAAGCCATCCCCTGGTACTGAAAATTTGTGGATGACTTGATAGGTATCCGAAATGGCTTTTTGGCAACGAACAAGCATAACTCCGTTTAATATAAGCATACAGGCAACAATAGTTTTTTTCATGTTTTTATTATTTCGTTATTAAAGTTTGCCCAAAAATTTTAATTGACGGGCTTGAAAAGTGATTCGGTTATAACAATCGGGTGGGTACATAAAGCAACCATCAGGAAACTTAAAAAGGATCAAAGGATATTGGCCACAAGATAAAGACTAAGTTATTCTTTACATTTCATTATAAAATGAATAAAAGTAAGGGGCAATTCTAAAGACATCTTAAAGTGAAAAGAAATACATTTGAATCGTAAAAAAGTGATTCGTGTAAAGCTGCCGATCTATCTACATTATGCGGCAAGCTCGGTAGATTTGACTGCAAACATAAAATAGACGATCACCAATAGGGTAACGAATCCGGTAATTGCAAAGGTTGCTGACGAACCCAGGCCATACCAAATGAGACCTGCGGCCGAACTCGCCAGAAGGGCACAAATGCTCTGAAACGCCGTATACGTCCCAATTGCGGTAGCCAGGTTTTTTTTGTTGGTTATATTACTTATCCAGGCCTTTGAAATACCTTCGGTAGCAGCGGCATATATACCATAGAGCGCAAAGAAACCCGCAATTAAATAGGTGTTTGAACTCACGGCCATGCCAAAATACACTATTGAAAAAAGGCACAAGCCAATCAAAAACATAGTGCGCAAACCTATTTTATCGGCAAGGATCCCCACTGGAAATGCGAATATGGCATATACAAGATTATAAAAGATGTAGATGCCGATGACCATACTATCGTCCAGGCCAGCTTCTTTGGCTTTCAGTAGTAAAAATATGTCAGAACTATTGAAAAGCGCAAATAGCAGGAGTCCGATGACGACTTTCCTATAATTTACCGGAGCGTCTTTCCAATAACGCATAAATGAAAAGAAGGTTGTTTTAGCTATTGACGGCTGTCTAGCAGAAGTTTTCTCCTTGAGAAAAAAGGTGGCAACGATGGCGAGGACACCTGGAATAAAGGCGAGGTAAAAAAGCGTCTTATAATCTTCTTTATTGAAGTAGAGATACATTAAGGCCAAGGAGGGGCCCAAAACGGCCCCTAAGGTATCCATAGCCCGATGAAAACCAAATACCCTTCCTTTGGTATTTGGTGTTGCCTCCTCCGAAAGCATGGCATCCCTGGCACCGGTACGAATACCTTTGCCAATGCGGTCAAGGGTTCTTGACATAAAAATCCAAATCGGAAAAATAAAAACGGCCATCATGGGTTTAGAAATGGCGCTCAGGGAATACCCGATTCGAACAAAGGGCACGCGTTTAGCAGAGTTGTCAGAAAGTTTTCCGAAATACCCTTTGCTCAGGCCGGCAGTGGCCTCCGCAATTCCCTCCAATAATCCGATCATTGCGACCGAAAACCCGATAGTCTTCAAGTAAATTGGCATAATGGGATATAACATCTCACTGGCTGTATCGGTGAACAGGCTAACCAATGATAGGACCCAAACGATTTTTGAAATGTATTTCAGGATGATAGTATTAAGTTGTAATCAATGAAAATCGATTCGTAAAAATTCATTCTTTTATCACTTTTAAAATGGTAGGCAATACGACCAACAAAAGTGGCAGTGCAAAAACCAACCCCCCGATAACCGCAATTGCCAAGGGTTGGTGCAATTGTGCCCCGGCTCCGATACCCAAGGCCAAGGGCGTAAGTGCCATTATGGCCGCGAAGGCGGTCATTAGTTTTGGCCGTAAGCGTGCAGCAATTGAATATTCTATTTTTTCAATATGCGTTAGCGAGGCAGCTCCTTCCTGATATTGGCGATACGTAAAAATCGAGTTTTCACCTATGATACCTACTATCATAATGATGCCGGTATAACTTCCCACATTTAAGGGTGTACCTGTAAGATAGAGACTAAGTAGACACCCGGCAACTCCTAATATGGCAATGACAATGATGGCAAAGGCTATTTTGATTTTACGGAACAGAAAAAGGATGACGATAAAAACCAATAAGATGGCTGATATCAAAATCATCATCAGTTCTTTAAAGGCCTTTTGTTGTTCTTGATAGGCACCTCCGTATTCAATGGTATAGCCTGACGGAAGACTAAGTTGTTGATTTAAATGGCTACGAATCTCCGTCAATGTGGAGCCCAAGTCCCTATTATTCAATCGTGCGGTTATTACGCCCATCGATTTCTGGTTCTCCCGATTGATCTCGGCGACTCCTTTGCCTATTTCAATTTTTGCCACCGTACTTAAAGGTACACTCGAACCCTTGGGCAAAATAATCGACGTATTTTTTAAATCAGCTACCGAAGTCCGATAGGCATTCGGATAGATCAGTCGTATATTGATAATCTGCTCCTTATCGATGATGGTACTTACTACCGTGCCTTCGATCTGGGTTTGCAGCTGTAATTGAAAATCGGCAGGGGTAAGTCCCAATTGCGCCAAAACCGGAACATTCGGTATAATCGATAAAGCCGGACCCGCTACCACTATGCCGTCAAAAACGTCGGCGGTCCCAGGAATGGTTTCAATTTCTGCTGCTACTTGCTGGGAAAGGCCTTCCAAGACGTTTACATCATCCCCGAAAACCTTTATTTCGATGGGCTGCACAGAACTCATCAGGTCACCCAGCATATCGCCGATTACCTGTCCGAAATCAACCGTCAGTTGGGGCACGGTGGCTTCGATGCGCTGGCGTATTTCATCTGAAACTTCCTCAGTGGTCTTGGTACGCTTGTCTTTTAATTTTATTAAATAATCACCCCGATTGGGTTCGGTAATAAAAAACCCCATTTGGGTCCCCAACCTAGCGGAATAGGCCTCTACCTCCGGCTGCGTGTCAAGGATCCCATTTACGATTTGTAACATGCGATCGGTTTCCTCCAGGGTCGTGCCCGCCGGACTATTGTAATCCAGGACAATACTACCCTCATCCATTTCGGGCAAAAAGCCCGAGGGCAATCGCGAAGGTAAAACGATAATAATGACTATACATATTATCAAAAAAGCAATCCCAATGATCGGTCTTTCCAAAATGGCATGGATCCATTTTGTCTTAGGCCGGTGTTTGCGTTCGATGGGTTTACTCTTAGAAAATATGATCGACAACACAGGAACGACCAACCAAGTCACTAAAAAAGAAGAGGCCAATGCAATTATCATCGTATAGGCCATTACCTGAAAATAGGCGCCGGCAACCCCGGTCATTAAGACAAAGGGGATAAAAATGACCAGTGTACTTAACGAGGAGCCTATCATAGCTGGCAACAGATGGTCGATGGCCTCATGTGCGCACCAACTGATGGCCTCCTTGGGATGTTCTTCTCGAATCTTATGGATCTGTTCTATAATGATGACCACATCGTCGATCATCAAACCTATAGCCGCGGCAACTGCTCCCAAGGTCATAATATTGAAAGTGTAACCTAGGGCATCGAGTACGATCAACGTAAGGGACAAGGAAATCGGAATAGTGCACAGGACGACCATACTTGCCGAAAATGAACGAAGAAAAAATATGACCACCATCAAGGCCAAAATGAGTCCGATCCAGAGCACATCCTTGATACTCGCAATACTCTTAATTACGAAATCGGCTTGTTTATAATAGGGAATCAACCGAACATCCTTTGGTAGTATTTTTGCCAATTCTGCGACTTTCTGTTCAATGGTATTGTTAACATCGATAAGATTGGCGGTGGGCTGTTTAACAACGGCGATAATGGGGACATTCTTTCCATTCGCCAAGATCTTTATGTACTCCTTTGCTTCCTTGACTTCAATATCGGCGACGTCTTTTAAGCGGATCAACCGATTGGGGCTATTTATAATAACCAAATTCTCAAGATCCTTTATATCATCGACCGCATTATCGGTAAGTGTCAAGTACATGCGATTGAAATCGGTTATATACCCATTTGATTGCAAGAGGTTTGAATTCACGACGGCATTTTGAATCGTGCCAATCGAAATCCCCAAGGATTTGACAACATCAGGCCGTAATATGACCTGATATTCCTTGTCTTTTCCTCCGATGACCACGATATCTGAAACCCCAGGGGTTGCAGCCAAATACGGCTTGATTTGATATTTTGCAATCTTCTTCAAATCGACCTGTGAAAGATTGTCACCTTCTAATGAGTATCCCATCACAGGTAAAATCGAAGGGTTCATTTTTTCTACCGAGAAAACGGTATTGGGCAAAATACTGCCTTGTGATTGATTGATAAATGATTCTATTTGGGATTTCGCCGTATTGATATCGGTACTCCAATCTAAAAAAACCGATATCTCACAGCTTCCACGCGATGTAGTACTGCGTATATATTGCAGGCCTTCGGTTCTTCGGATGATGTTTTCTAGCGGAATAGTTACCGTGGTCATCATCTTGTCTACTGGCTGTTGACCCGCGTCTGCAATTACCTTGATTTTCGGAAAAGTGATGTCTGGAAACAGGCCGGTCTTCAGGTTGCGATATGAAAATATTCCACCGGCCAAAAGAAGGAGGGCGATGGCCAATAAGGGATACTTGTATTTGAAGTGTAGGTTCTTCATTGTATGGGAATGCTAACAAGGGTCGAATCGTTCATCTGATAAGCACCTTTGACTATGACCTTATCGTATAGCTGTAAACCGGTTGCCGTGGGTTCTATCTTTACCAGGGAATCATTACGCAGCAAAGGTTTTACAGGCTGTTTCAGGGCCAGGGTATCATCAACCACTTTCATAACCCAGTATTCGGTGAGCAATTCGTTGGTCTGTAAAGCCGCAAGTGGAATGCTCATGGCCTTTTTATCTTCTTTGTAGATAGTTCGCACTTGAACGTTCAAATTCTCAGGAAGTTGTGCATCGGGAAGTGAAATCAAAAACGATTGTGCCTGGGCGATGGGATCAATGGTTGGCAGTGCAGCTGAAATCTTACCAATGATCGACACTTCATTCTGAAGGACAATTTCGCAAGTACTTCCTATATGAACAAAATCTTCATACTCATAGGGAACATTCACTTGAATGACGAGCGATTTTGGTTGTATCACGGTGGCCAAAATATCCCCTTCGGCCACGTAATCGTCTTGATTAATATTCAAAACAGAAATTACTCCGGTCGCATTGCCCTGAATTTGCAACGGACGAATAAATTTAGAAAGTGAACTATCGAGTTGAACAGCCTCTTTGAGGGCATCCTGTTCTTTGGTTCGTACAGTCGCAAAAGTATCGCCCTTTCGAATGGCGTCACCGACCGTATACTTCATCTTCGAAATGTACCCAGTAACATTCGACCTAATATTCTCCTTTTTTTGATATTGCGTTACCCCGTTGAACGTTAGATACTCTTTGATATCAGCCTCTCCTACCACTACCGTCTCAACGGCGATTGCGGCTTTTTTTTCTGGCTGTGCCGTACTGGTATCCTTGCAGGAAATGAGCGGAAAGAAACCAAATATCAGTATAAATTTAAATTTAAAATTATGGGTCATCGGTTACCAGTTTAAATAATTGTACTGACTTTGTAATAGCCAGACATTGGTTTGCATCTGTAATTTTGTGTACACACTTTGCTTATACGTTAGAACGACGTTTAAATAGTCAACAATAGACACTTGACCCTGAACGAGCTTTCCCTTATAAATTTCAAGTACTTTTTGCTGTTTCCCCAATTGAGCTTCTATCAACTGCAAATTATCTCGTAGGGTGCGCATCTGACTTTCGATATTACCCAGGCCATTGGCCAGCAAAATGCTGTTGTTCTTTTTGTAAAATTCGATATTTTCCTGCTTAAATTTCGATTGTTCCGCATTAATACTCCGTTGCTTCCCATCATAAATGGGGACGGTCAGACGAAGGCCAGCACTAAGACCTATCCTTTTGTCGATATTCTTAATTTCAACCGCATTTAAGCCGGAGTTGCCATATAGACTTAACTGTGGCTTGTATTTATTTTCAAAAACCGATCGATCCGCTTCTATTTGAATGCTATCATTTTCAAATTTCCTACTATAAAAATTCGTATTAGGCGTGTTTCGTAGGACCAAATTGGGTATGGCGATGGTCGTTGTTCCCGACATTGGAATTCCGCTAAGGCTATACAATTGACTAATGGCCGTTCTCAGCGTATTTTTTATCTGTTCCAATTCCAGTTTTTTTGACTCGACATCCAATTGCAACAGCAGATAATCGCTCTCCATCAGGACGGCGCGCTTTACCAATAGCTCAACTACTTTTAGACGATTGTCAAGATCTACTATGATTTCTGAAGTAAAATTGGCCTGAAGTTGTAATTGATAAGCCATAATATAGGTATCCGTAATATTCTTTATCAGGTTGTGTTCTATTTCCTCATGGGTCAACGCCAACGAATTGTTCTGAATCTTATTCTGGAACAAGAGATTATCAACAGCGGCCTGATTGAATAAATTTTTAGTGATGTTCAATTGAACCGAATACAATCCTCCATTGGTGATGCCTATATCATAACCATAGGCTTGCGGGGATGGCGTGGTAGTAATATCAATAAACCTGCCCCTGTTATCGAAATAGGGGGCTATCAATATTTCGGAAGTCATGTTTACCTGCAAGGCCTTATTCTGGGCAACAATTAAATCGTTTTGAAGGCTACCGATACTTTGCAGGTTCAAATTCTCGGATAAGGCAGGCGCATTCTGTTTGGCGGTTTCTATAAAATAGTCGAGTGTAGGTGCTTGCGACTGAACAAATTGCCATGAAAGAAACAAAAGGAAAAAAAACCAATACTTCATCCTTTTAAAAATTAGTTAAGCATAAGGGCCAAAAGTAAGCGGGAAATCTAAAGAATCTCTAAAGCCCTTGTCTCTAAAATCGGAAGACACCTATTGCAGAAGTAAATGCATACCACCTTAAGTTGAAAGACGACCTTAGATCCCTACATGATGTTTGCAAGTACTATTGCTGCCAATTATATGTTTAGAATCTATATTTGAAACCCAATCTAAAAATCTGGGTCTCATAGAAATTCTCGTATACGGTCGTGAATCCTTCGCCAATTAATCGTTGTCGAATACCAAATTTATTGAATATATCGCTTGCTGAAAAGGTAAGCTCGCCTTTCTTTTCCCAGAGATTTTTTTTAACCCCAAAATCGATAGATGATCTGGCCAGCTCCGTCCCTTGAGGAGTATTCTTTTTGGAATAGAAGATACCGGTCAATTGAAGTTCCGAATCCCAAGGCAATTTAAATGAATTATTAAATTTGGCATCCCAAGCATTGTTGGTTGAAGATTCTATAAAGAATGGTCGTTCATATGGGAATAACAAGGTGCCTTGATAGGCATCGATCACATTGGAATACCAGTTCATAGTTGCCGATACGCTGTAATTCGAGCTTATATCCTGGCTAAACAAAACCTCAAGACCTGTATTGGTGGCCCTTCCTGTATTGTGATATATCTTATTGATGATATCATATTGCGGATTCGAGGCGTCAATACTGTATATGCGCATATAGGCATCCTGTATTATCCGATGATAAACGGCAGAAAATAAAGATCCTCCACGCCAAGAATATTTATGTGCTAATTCGAAACCATCGGTAAATTGCGGACGTAAATAAGGGTTGCCTACCTTTAATAGTTCTGGGTCATCATACTTTGGGAAGACCCTTAATTCTGGCTCTCCAGGTCGATCGACCCGCTTGTTGTAAAATAGTGAGATTTTGTTTTCATCGTTCACGATGTAGGTTAGTCGAATACTCGGAAAGAGCCTAAAATAATCATATTTATCATTCCTAGGATAATAGATATTGGCAGGGTCCAAGGCATAGGAAACTTTCGTCTGTTCGGCGCGCAGACCACCTTCTATATCAAATTTTTCCTGTTCTAGAACATAGTTGAAATAGCCGGCATATAAATCTTCCGCCCAATCCGAATTCGTTCCGAGGCCAGGATAAATAATCGAATTAGCGCCTGGGGTTATGGTATAATCGACTGGGAGCCTGCGGATACGCAATTTTGCGCCCATTTCTACACGGCCACTGCGCAATGGTCTCACATAATCACTTGAGAGGCTCGTTGTATGTTCTATAGCAATTATATTGGTCTTATCTTTTCCGATGCGAACGGTCGAACTATCGTTTAATGAATACGTTTCGTCTTCCAAACCTTGGGTGTATTGAAAATTGGCACTCAAAGTATGTCCGGGTTGATCGTATTTATGGCGAAAATTCACCGACACATTAATATACCTTGTTATTTCTTCTTCGCGCCAAGTATAAAGGCGATTGCGCGATTTTGTATTCAAATTTATGAAGGCAACTTGGGCTGTATCAATATGTTTTTCCCGGTCGTATAACCCAGAGAATGTAAAACTGTTATCGGCATCAAGTTCCCAATCGATTCCTCCGTTGATGATTGATCTGAACTGTCTACGATTTTCGGGGACCTGCGAAATAATTTTACGTCCATCGCTATAATCACGCGTCGTAAATTCATTATTCGGCAAGGCCTCCTGCAGGATATACTCCGATTGTAAAAAATAATTGAGTTTATCGGTCTTATAATTCAAGTTGATACTAGGAATCAATTTCGGATTTACTGAAAAGCTACCCAAGGACGTCGGGGTATCTTCCTTTCGTTTGCCAAGTGCGCCCAGTCCGAATGAGAGGCCCACATCGCCATTAAAACCAGTTTGCTTCTCTTTTTTATAAATAATATTGACGATTCCCGCAAAACCATTTGCATCATATTTCGCAGAGGGATTATTGATTATTTCTATACGATCAATATTGGATGCCGGGATATTTCCCAAGCCCTTCTGATTCCCAAAGCCCGTTAAACTACTTTGCTTGCCATCGATAAGGACAACTACTTTATCACTCCCTCTTAGAATGACTTTACCATCTTGGTCAAAGGAAACGCCTGGCATCGTCTTCATGGCGTCAAGAACCGAACCACCTGACTGTGCAATATTGTCTTCTAAATTGAATGCTATTTTATTCAGATCGGCATTTACCGTAGCTTCTTGGCCGATCAATTCGATTTCTTCCAACTGTTCGGCATTTGGTATCATAACTATTTTACCTAAGTCAAAATCTGTATTCAACCCACTTGCCGTAAATTTTTGATTTATGGAGGTATACCCAATAAATGAAAAATTGAGCTCATAGCTTCCAATTGGCAATCCCTGTATCTTAAAACGACCCTGCTCATCAGTAATGGCCCCAGTCACTAAACTTCCACCATCAATTCGGTAGATGGAAACATTGGCATAGGGCAATGTTTCGTCGGTCTCGTTATCGAATAGTTGACCTACGATCGTTATGTCTTCTTGTGCCGACAAAAATGCCACACTAAAGAATTGAAGTAGTATTAGCCAAGCTTTTCTCATATTCATAAAGAATTTTAAATTTTATAGTATAATTGAGATTCAAGGAAGCCAAAACAATTAAAGGGCATCATTCTGTTTGCCCAATTTGGAACCTTATTTTAAATATATGTTGTTTATCTTCGAAAGTATAGGTCGGTAAAAATCTGTATAAATCACATATTTTTTGAACGATGGCGAGACCCAGACCCATAGATTTTTTGGATATGGCTTCACCATAAAACCGTGTAAAAAGCTTTTCAGGATGCCGCAAAGCTTCATCACCGGGGTTCATAACCGTTATACCATTGGGGTCGATTGTAACTTTGACAGAGCAACTAGCAACTGAATGTCTTAGTGCATTTGATATTAAATTGTCGCAAAGGATGTCAAGAAGATAGGGATCCATCTTCAGGCGAACCTGTCCTTGTTCTACCAATTCAATTTTGGTAGAAAAAAGTTCCTTAAAATTATCGATACGCTCCTTGATAACCGAATTTAAATAAAGTTCCTCCGGATTTGTAAACTGCCTATTTTCCAACTTTGTTAACAGGCTTAGACGTTTGTTCAATTGGGTCAGACGCTGAATGTCTTTTTGTATCGATGTGAGATGCTCATACTGTGTTGCATTCAGGTTATTACTATTGATGATATTCTCTATTTTGGCCTGAATGATAGCCAGAGGCGTCTGCAGTTCATGCGACACATCTTCAGTGAACTGTTTCAAATTCCTATAATCGGCATTGACCTTCTGGGTCAAGGTCAATATTACAGTATTTAGTTCTGAAAATTCTAGTATTGAACTATCTACCAAGTGAATGGGCTTTTCAGATTCAAGCGAGAATTGTTTTATCTCCCCAAGATTCGTAAAAAAGGGTAGCCAAAGTTTTTGATTGCCCGCCTTATTGAAATAGAATAAAAAGACAAATACAAAAAAGATAATAATGAAATAGGATAGGATTATGGCCATTAGAATATTACGGGTTTCTACAACCAGGGCCCGCACCTTTATGCTGTAATAAGTTCCATTGATTTCAGAATAGGTGGCCAGTTCCCTGAATTCTTCCATTTCGTTCTGAGATGGGTCGTATATGATAGTATCCTTCAATTTTTCAATACCGATATTCGCCGTTCTCTTGATTTCAATGACGGGAGGCAAGGCATAGAGTATTGTATCATTTTTCAAGGAGTTCTCGATCCGTGCTTTGGTAGAATACAATTCTTCCTCAATTTCAGACTCTAAAAGATTGCGTACATAGAAATATAGGGCTATGGTACTGAGAAGCATGAGCGTAATACTTATCCAGAGAAATGTGCTGGAAGTCTTTTGAATAAGTGGTATTTTTTTCTTGGAAATGGCCATCTATCAGTCGGCTATGAATTTATAACCACTGCCATAAGCGGTCTTAATATATTTAGCCCCGGCCTCAGTCAATTTTTTTCGTAAGTTATTGATATGAACATAAATAAAATCATAATTATCTATCAAATCACTATGATCCCCCCACAGATGTTCGGCTATAATCTCTTTTGAAAGCACCCTTCCCTTGTTGGTAATAAAAAAAAGCAACAAATCGTATTCCTTTCGTGTAAGTGGTTTATGAAGATCATTGATATAGGCCGTTTTAGATTTTGTATCAATTGTGATTTCATTAAACTTGATCGTTTCATTGCCACCGAATGTACCCCGCCTCAACACAGCTTTGATACGCGAATTCAACTCGGCCAAGTGAAAGGGTTTTGTCAAGTAGTCGTCCGCTCCAAGGTCAAGCCCTTCGAGTTTATCCTGCAACGAATTATTGGCCGAAATAATTATTACACCAGCGCTGCTTCTGGTTTCCTTTAATATCTTCAAAATCTCAAGACCACTGCCGGTAACTAGGTTGACATCAAGTATGATGATATCATATTCGTAAAGATCGACCTTGTAATGGGCTTCACCAAAGTTCGCTGCGACTTCGCATACGTTCCCATCACCTTCCAAATAGGTGACTATTGATTGTTGTAAGGCAATCTCGTCTTCAGCAATTAAAATTTTCATCTTCCAAATCTACGAATCGAACCTTAACGAATTCTAAAGTTGGCATTTTGGACTCCCTAATCCTTTTTCGGAATATCCTTTAAAACTTCCAAAATAAACTTCCAGAATTTCTGCACGGAAGTTACACTAACACGTTCATCAGGGGAATGCGCCCCTCGAATTGTCGGGCCAAAACTTACCATATCAAGTTCGGGGTAATTTCTCCCGATAATACCACATTCAAGACCCGCATGGCAGGCAACTACTTTTGGTTCATCCCCAAAAATGATCTTGTAGTTGTTTTGTAAAATCTTAAGGATCTTAGAGTCCGGATTTGGACTCCATCCTGGGTAATCCCCAGAGAAAGAAACCTGCAATCCGGCCAACTCAAATACGGATTTCAACTCATTTGACATATCCCTTTTTAAAGAATCGCCTGAGGACCGCACTAAACATCCGATTTTTATATGACCGTTTTTTACCTGTACCCTCGCTATATTATTAGAGGTTTCGACCATATCGGGAATGGCCGTACTCATGGCATATACCCCATTATGGGCAGTATAGATTGCTTTGATCAAGGTATCCTGTGTTGTATGGTCCATGATATGATCAGGCTTTTGAGCGGTGCGCAGTCTTATTTCAAGTTTAGGTTCATTGAGCAAAAATTCGGCCCGAATGGTTTGGGCCCATATTTCAAATTCATTTTTGAACGCTTCCGATTGATTCGTATCAACAACTATAACCGCATTGCTTTCCCGGGGTATTGCATTTCTAAGTCCGCCCCCATCGATAGCCGAAATTCCCAAATTGAAAGACTCTTGTAATTGATATAATAAGCGATTCATGATCTTGTTCGCATTGCCCAATCCTTTATGGATCTCGATACCACTATGCCCTCCCTGAAGTTTACTCACTGAAATTGTATAGGCTTCAACCGAATTTGACAGGTCGATCCTTGTGTAGCTGCCTTCGGCAGTTACGTCAATGCCTCCAGCGCATCCAATATCGATTTCATCATCCTCCTCGGTATCGAGATTCAATAGTATCTGACCTTCTAATATACCGCCTTCAAGGCCCAACGCCCCCGTCATACCTGTTTCCTCATCAATAGTGAACAAAGCTTCCAAGGCAGGGTGGGATATTTCGGTACTTTCCAATAATCCCATTATCGTTGCTACCCCGATGCCGTTATCGGCACCCAAGGTGGTACCTCGTGCTTTAACCCAGTCGTTGTCAACATACATTTGAATGCCCTGCGTTTTGAAATCAAAAGGAGTCTCGGCATTTTTTTGGTGTACCATGTCCAAATGTGACTGTAGGGTAACCATTTTGCGGTTTTCCATGCCAGTGGTTGCCGGTTTTCTTATTATTACATTGCCCACTCGGTCCTCAAAAGTCTCCAGGACCAGGCGATTTCCGAAATCTTTTATGAACTTTTTTACGCGTTCTTCCTTTTTTGAGGCTCTGGGGACCGCGTTCAGATTTGCAAAATTATTCCATATACTGCTGGGTTTCAACTTCCTAACTTCTTCACTCATAGAATTGCCCTATTTTCGACCAAAAATACAGTTTGAAAAACTAAAATGGGGCATTATTACTTATTTTTGATTGCATGGGCTCACGATTTAAAAACGCAATTGCACTATCGCTCCTCCCCCAAATCATACTGGTCAAATGGTGGGGCTCTTATCCTGATTCAATTGAAAAATACTATAGTAAGGGCCTCTATCCCCTGGTTTCCAAATTTTTTCGCTATTTGTTCGGTTGGGTCCCTTTCTCGGTAGGCGATGTGCTCTATACGCTCCTTGCGCTCCTGGCTATCGGATATGTGGTTCGAAATAGGAAACAAATAAGAATGAAACCCTTGTCATTTGTACGAACTATCATAATGGCACTTTCGGTGGCCTATTTTACATTTCATTTTATGTGGGGCCTAAATTATTACCGCGTCCCGATATCCCAAAAATTCGATTTGCCGAACTCATATACACAAGAAGATTTGCTAGCGTTTGTGCAGAAATTGACGATCAGGACCAATCAGATACATGTTGCCATAACCTCTGATTCAACGAAGGCCGTGCAAATACCGTATTCGAAAAAACAGATTTTTGATAAAACGCTTAAAGGATTCGATGTATTGGGCAAACGCTTCCCGTTTTTAAAATATGATGCACCCAGTCTAAAGAAATCGATTTATAGTCTCCCCTTGACGTATATGGGGTATGCGGGGTACCTGAACCCTTTTACCAACGAAGCCCAAGTCAATGGGAAGCTTCCCCTCTTCCGATATCCAGTAGTATGTGGCCATGAGATCGGACATCAATTGGGTTATTCGGCCGAGGATGTAACCAATTTCATAGGGTATTTAGCGACTGTAGGCAACGATGATATTTATTTCAAATATGCGGCCTACGCCTATGCTCTTTCGTATTGCCTGTCTGATTTACGTGCCAATGATGAAACCCAATTCAATCAACAGTACGCCCTTTTGAACCAAGGAGTCAAGAAAAATTTTGAGGAAATGTATACCTTCTGGATGGCCTATGAAAATCCTATGGAACCCCTATTTAAATCGGCTTTTGATATTTTTTTAAAGTCTAATAATCAGACTAAAGGAATTATGAGCTATAATTCGGTGGTTTCACTTTATGTCAATTACTACAAGGAGCGCCCTTTATGATCGCAACCCCTACATACTATTTAAAAACGTTAAAATATCGATTTCTCTAGTAAAATTCCCACTACTTAACTTATTTTTAGAGCGACTAATTCAAATAATACAGAACTATATGAAAATGCGATTGTTCGCCCTGTCCTTCCTTTTATGCACTTTTACCTTATTTTCCCAAGACTATTTTCCTAAAAACGATGGCGTAAAAGCAAAGAATACAAATTATACGGCCTTTATCAATGGCAAGATCTATGTGACTCCGTCACAGATTGTCGATAATGGCACCCTACTCATTCAAAACGGAAAGGTCGTTCAGGTAGGAAAATCGGTTGGGCTACCAAAAAATACAGTGATTATCGATTTAAAGGGTAAGTATGTGTATCCTTCGTTTATCGATGTCTTTTCTGATTTTGGGGTAGAAAAGCCGAAAAAGGATTCACAAGGTCGACGCTCAGCAGATTTTGATCCTGTTCGCGAGGGCTATTATTGGAACGACCACATTATGCCCGAGAATGATGCAACCTCCGTTTTTAAATATGATGACAAAAGTGCAAATACGCTACGTGATCTAGGTTTTGGCGTCGTCAATTCACATATCGAGGATGGTATTGCCCGTGGGACTGGGGTCTTAATTGCACTAAACGGTGCAGGAACAGATGCTGATCGCATCGTATCAGACGAATCGGCACAATATTTTTCCTTTGAAAAGAGTGTTGCAAAAAACCAATCGTACCCGACATCATTGATGGGCGCTATGGCCTTACTACGACAAATGTATTATGATGCCGATTGGTACGGAAAAGGGAATGTCAGTACTATCGACAGGTCTTTGGAAGCCTTGAACAACCACAAGGGCCTGATTCAGATTTTTGCCGCAGGAGATAAGGGAAATGTCATGCGTGCAGATGCAATTGGCGATAAATTTGGAATTCAATATACTATTTTAGGCGGTGGCGATGAGTATGAAAGGATTGCCGATGTGAAAGCGACCAATGCCAAATTGATCCTACCATTGACTTTTCCAGAACCATCGGACGTATCGAATCCGTATCAAGCCAATTATTTTTCAATCAAAGATTTGCGCCAGTGGAAACAAGCCCCATCCAATCCGAGGGTGGTAGCTGAAAACGGCGTGCTATTTGCGTTCACTATGAACGGATTAAAGTCTACTTCCGATTTTAAAAAGAATGTATTGAAATCAGTAGCCTATGGTCTTTCCAAAACCAAGGCATTAGAGGCATTGACCACCGTTCCTGCCCAAATTTTGGGGAAATCAGACCAAATCGGCTCTCTTAATATAGGCTCCCTAGCAAACTTTTTGATAACTTCAGGTGAGCTGTTTGATGATAAGACCACCCTTTTCGAAAATTGGGTTCAGGGAACTCAGAATATTGTCAACGACATGCGACTTATAGACATTCGCGGTGATTATGATCTTTCAGCCGGAGGAAATCAATTCAAGGTTTCAATTACCGGCGAGCCTGGCAAACCAAAGCTCGAAATCAAGCAGGATACGATGGCATTAAAATCAAATCTCAGTTATGCCGAAAACTGGTTGGATATTACGTTTTCGTCCGATAAGGGTGCGAAAAATTATCGTATGACCGGTTTGGTAGAAACAGCTGCAGGGCCACTTACAGGATTGATGGTGCTGCCCGACGGAACGGAAGCTTCGTATCGTGCCATTAAAAATGCCCCATTTGAAGAGAAGGACAAAAAAGAGGACGAATCCGAGGAAGGAAATAGCGCTCTTGCCGTGACCTTCCCGAATGTCGGATACGGATATTCGACACTACCCAAAATGGAAAATCTGTTGATCAAAAATGCAACGGTCTGGACCAGTGAAGAGGCTGGGAACCTTGAAAATACGGATGTATTGGTAAAAAATGGCAAAATTGCCAAAATAGGTCAAAATCTAAGCGATGGAAGTGCCAAGGTAATCGATGCCAAAGGAAAATACTTGACTGCCGGCATTATTGATGAACACAGCCATATTGCGGCGTTAGCTATCAACGAGGCTGGTCAAAATTCGTCGGCAGAAGTAAATATGGAAGACGTTGTTGATCCTACAGACATGGATATTTATCGGGATTTGGCCGGTGGTGTGACCTCCATTCAATTATTACATGGTTCGGCAAACCCCATTGGTGGTAGGTCGGCACTATTAAAATTAAAGTGGGGAGAAAGCGCGAAGAATATGATTTATTCCAACGCCCCTAAATTTATAAAATTTGCCCTTGGGGAGAATGTAAAACAAAGTAATTGGGACAGTCATAATCGTTTTCCACAATCGCGCATGGGTGTGGAACAGGTATTTATCGATTATTTTCAACGTGCCAAGGAATATGATGCTAAAAAGAAAAGTGGTCAGCCATACCGTTATGATGAAGAAATGGAAACTTTGGCGGAAGTCTTGAACGGTCAACGGTTTATAACATGCCATTCATACGTGCAAAGTGAAATCAACATGATGATGAAAGTGGCAGAAAAATTCAATTTTAGGATCAATACCTTCACCCACATTCTTGAAGGTTATAAAGTTGCGGATAAAATGGCAGCCCACGGAGTCGGCGGATCTACATTTAGCGACTGGTGGGCGTACAAATTTGAAGTAAACGATGCAATCCCTTATAATGCAGCCATTATGCACGACGAAGGTGTTACCGTAGCTATTAATAGCGATGATGCCGAAATGTCGCGCCGACTAAACCAAGAGGCGGCAAAGACCATCAAATATGGTGGTATGACAGAGTTGGAGGCTTGGAAAATGGTCACCATCAATCCTGCGAAACTGTTACATCTTGATTCACGTGTTGGAAGTATTAAGGAAGGGAAGGATGCCGATTTGGTTTTATGGACCGATAATCCGCTTTCAGTGGCCGCAAAAGCCGAGAAAACGATTATTGAAGGTGCTACCTATTTTGACCTAGACAAAGACAAGGCGCAAAGGGAAGCCATTAAAAAAGAAAGGAGCGAATTAATCAATATGATGATGAAGGCAAAAGCAGGTGGCGGAGACGCTAAGGGACCAAGTCCCAAGAAGAAAGAACGATTCAACTGTGATAGCCTATAATTCGGATAATAAAGACAAAAAAATGAAAAAAGCACTATATCTCTCAACACTTGCCCTTAGCTTCACATTTCAAGGGTTCAATCAGCAGACCCCGGCTGCAAAACAAAGTGAACCTATTACCATTCAGGATGCAACAATTCATGTAGGCAATGGCAACGTTTTGGAACACGGTACAATCGTTTTGGAAAATGGAAAGATTTTGGCCATTGGCGACACTAGTACCCCAACGAAAGGAATCATTATAGAGGCGAAAGGAAAGCATGTCTATCCAGGCTTTATCGCCACGGCCACTAAATTAGGACTGGTGGAGATAGATGCGGTAAGGGCAAGCGATGATCAAAGTGAACTGGGAGACCTTTTACCACATGTGCGAAGTCAGATTGCCTATAATGCCGAAAGTAAAGTGGTCGAAAGCATGCGACCCAATGGGGTGCTTTTAGGCCAGATTACTCCAGTTGGTGGACGTATTTCTGGTACATCGACCATTATGCAGTTCGATGCATGGAACTGGGAGGATGCCACGGTAAAAGTAGATGATGGTATACACCTTAACTGGCCCGATTCATTCCGTAGGGGAAGATGGTGGATGGGTGAAGACCGAGGTTATCAGCCCAATAAGGAGTATCAAAAACAGGTCTTGGAGGTGACGACTTTCATTCAAAATTCAGAGGCTTACGGTAAAGATACCGCAAAAGCCGTAAATGCCCCATTTGCAGCCATGCAAGGGCTTTTTAACGGCTCCCAAAAGTTATATATTTCAGCCAATGGCGAAAAGGAAATTATAGATGCCGTGACCATGGCAAAAAACAACGGTATAAAGCATGTGGTATTGGTTGGTGGTTACCATGCCTATAAAATAACTGATTTTTTAAAGGAAAATAATGTTGCCGTATTGGTGCGCGCACCTCACAATCTACCACAATTTGAAGATGATGATTACGACTTACCATACAAACTTCCAAAACTACTGGCAGATGCAGGTCTTTTGGTTGGCATACAAAATAGCGATGAGGCCGTTTTTCAAACGCGAAACCTGCCTTTTTATGCCGGGCACCTAGTCGGGCAAGGCATGAATAAGGAAAAGGCCTTGCAATTGATAACTTTAAACCCGGCCAAAATTTTGGGCATTGATGCCGACTATGGCTCTTTGGAAGTGGGAAAAAGTGCAACGCTTTTTATTTCTGAAGGGGATGCGCTGGATATGCGTACCAATCTGTTGACCAATGCCTTTATCGATGGCAGGGCCATTTCCTTGGAAACCCATCAGACCGAACTTTGGAAAAGATATTCCAAAAAATACGAAGGCGAATAGTCTTGCCAGTATTCGTTTATATCTAGCTGTGAATGCCGCCCTCCTTATCCCTTAAAAAAATAGGGGATTTTTGATTAATGACGGCCAATATCTCGGAAAGGATCGACAATGCAATTTCCTGGGGTGTTTCAGCGCCTATGTTCAATCCGGCCGGACCATACATAGAGGCAAAGAAAGCGTCTGTAACTTCAGGACAAAATTCCAAAAACTCATTTAGTAGTTTTTCACGTCTCTTTTGGGGTCCAAGGATTCCCATATAGGCGTGTCGACTTTTTTGTAAGGCGATTAAATATTGTAGGTCTTTGACATAACTATGTGTCATCAAAATTACCGCAGTCTGCATATCGATACCGGCACAATCTAAATCCTCAGGAAATGGGGTTATAATTTCATATGCCCCTGGAAAATCTGAAATTTGCTTATCTTCCGACGGATGTGCCACAATGGTAACTTCCCAGCCTAAAAGCCCCGCCAATAAACACAGTTGAACTGCATCATGTTCAGCACCAATGATCACCAACTTAAAACAAGGTTTTAACCGATCTGTATAGACCTCCAAATCAGGATCGATTTGATTTGTCGGGTGCAAGGCAAAACGGGAATCCTTAAATTCGAAGATGGTTCCGGCCCCCGATTTCGGTCCTTCCTTCTTTTGGTAATATGCAGCAATCTGAAACTCGGAGCGGTCCTTAATCGCTTTAAAAAAAACGCCTAAAAATACATCGCTTGGTTGAAATGGCTCGATCACTATATAAAGGATGCCTTCACAGCCCAAGCGGTACCTTCCATCATAGGTCATTATCTTAGGTATGCCATCCCTGAAGACGGTCAAGGCTTGTCTGAAAACCTCCTTTTCTACACAACCTCCACTTACAGCACCGATCATTTGACCATTTTCGAAAACCAGCATTCGCACGCCCGGTTTGCGATACGAAGAACCTTCTAAGGCAACGACCGTAGCCAATACGGCATTTTGCGGTCGTTTACGGCTTTTCAAATAGGTTTCAATAATTTTTTTTAGTTCATGCGTCATGCTTTGACAAGTTTTGACAATATTTCACGATGATTGGGTTCTTTTCAATAATTTGCAGCTTTAATTTCAAAAATCACTATCTTGAATACTTCATCTTTGCAGACAAGATAGCAAATACAGGAATAAAATGACCGATTCATTCGATAGAGCAATTGATTATGTACGGATCGCCATTACGGATCGGTGCAATTTACGTTGTTTTTACTGTATGCCAAAGGAAGGGATTCCATACGAACCAAAAGCCCAGCTCCTAAGTTATGAGGAAATTACGAGATTGCTCGAGGTGCTTGGAAATCTGGGCTTTCGTAAGATACGATTTACAGGTGGCGAACCGTTTTTAAGAAAAGACTTCATGCAGTTGCTCGAAAGTACTGCGGCGCTTTCAACCTTCAAATCGATCCATATCACCTCGAACGGAACATTGCTTCAAAAGCATATCCCGCAACTTCTTGAATTGGGAATTACCAATATCAATTTAAGCTTAGATACATTAGATCCAGATCGTTTTAAAAAAATTACCCGACGTGATGATTATAAAAAGGTAATCCAAACCCTCTATATGCTAATGGAACAAGGGTTTAAGGTTAAGGTCAACGCCGTAATCATGTCGGACATCAATAGCCAAGATATTGTTCCTATGGCTATGCTTGCCAAAGACCACCCGGTCGAGGTGCGCTTTATTGAAGAAATGCCATTTAACGGAGGGTACAAACAAAACTCGGAAATGTACAATGCCCGGCAAATATTAAAGGACCTTAACGATCATTTTCCGACCTTGCAAAAGATGGAATCTAATCATGGAGATACGGCAAGTTTGTATAAAATTCCTGGCTATCGCGGAAATATCGGTGTAATCGCTGCGTTTACTCGGTCTTTCTGTGATACATGCAACCGCCTTCGGATTTCATCAAAAGGCGATATTAAAACATGTCTTTATGATGGCGGTGTTTTCAATATCAAGGATTACATGCGTTCTGGGGCTACCGACATTGAATTAGCTGAAAAGTTCCAACATTTGATCAAACTAAAGCCCAAGAACGGATTTGTGGCCGAAGCGCTTCGCAATGACAACGCCAAAGTGTTGGAAAGTATGAGTACTATTGGCGGATAGTATGGATGAACCCTTGATTACATATGAACAGGCCTTGCAAATTTTGGCCGAACACAGCAGTAGTTTTACAATCGAAACAAGACCCCTCAAATCTTGTATGGGCGCCTATTTGGCCGAAGACTTATTCGCCGACCGTGATTTTCCGCCCTATGATCGAGTAACCATGGACGGTTTAGCCATTGCCTACAAGGCCTTTGAAAACGGCCAACGGTCTTTTCAAATAGAAGCAATCGCCCCGGCAGGCACTGCACAAAAAGAATTGCAAGATCCATGTCATGCCATCGAGGTAATGACTGGTGCCATTTTGCCTCAAAAGACCGATACGGTCATCAGATATGAGGACGTGGTCATCAAGGACCAAGTGGCTACACTGCAAATCGATACCCTGCGTTTCAATCAAAATATTCATTTTAAAGGGATTGACATTCGAGAGAACGCCCAGGTAGTAAAGAAGGGAAAGCGGCTTTCAAGTGCCGAAATAAATATTGCTGCAGCTATTGGAAAGGCCTCCCTAAAGGTTCGAAAAATGCCTAGGACGATAATCATTTCAACGGGAGATGAATTGGTCTCCATTACAGAAGCGCCAAAACCGCATCAAATTCGAAGATCCAATGTTTATGGAATACAGCACAGTTTGCAGGAATGGGGAATACGTGCCGACTTGGCCCACGTACCAGATGACCCTAAAATCATGCATGCTAAAATTTCAGGATTCTTGAAAAAGTATGAGGTATTGGTTTTTACAGGAGGAGTTTCCAAAGGTAAATTTGATTATTTGCCAGATGTACTCGAGGCATTAAAGATTAAAAAAAATATTCACAAAATTCATCAACGGCCCGGTAAGCCCTTTTGGTTTGGTACCAGCACAGACCACCACAAAATATTCGCGCTACCAGGAAACCCCGTATCCTCGTTTGTTTGTGTCTATATATATTTTCGGTATTGGCTTCAAGCGTCTTTAGGATTAAATGAAACGCCATTTTATGTAACATTGGGGGAAGATGTTCATTTCACCCCTGATCTCACCTATTTTTTGGAAGCAAAACTAGAAAATGGGAACGATGGTACTTTCACAGCCCTGCCAAAACAAGGCCATGGCTCGGGAGATTTCGTCAATTTAGTGCAGACCGATGGCTTTTTAATTTTGCCACAAAACGAGAATACATTTCGAAAAGGGGAGATATATCCTTTTATATCATATCGATATACGCTTTAAATAGTCAAATGAAGGCCATTTATGAGCAAGACGCGCATACCCACTATAAGTACCAAGATGCCCGTAATCAGTTTAATGCTATTCCCCGTCAACTTGCTCAAACTGATTCGAATACCCAACTGGCCACCGAGCAAAACGGCTACAATCAGCACGGAGGCCTCCAAAAAAGGTATTTCAAAGGTTCCGTTGATCAATAACCCACCAATGCCCGATACCGAATTCACCAAAATAAAAAAACTGGCCAAGGCAGCAATTTTTATCGATTTGTCCCATTTCATATGATTTAGGACGGGTGCCAAGAATATTCCACCTCCAATACCGACCAAACCTGACAATAAGCCAATACTGCCCCCGAGCAAATAATTCATATACGGGGGATACACCCTAATCGGTTCGTTGGATGTTTTTCGATAGAAGGTTTGATAAATGAGCGCCAATGACGAGATGATCAAAGCGGCCCCTAAAATGATGAAGAACACATACTCCTTGAGTCGAAATGATGCCCCTAGGAATGCCATCGGAATGCTGCTAATGATAAAAGGCAAGAATTTCCTCAAATCGAGATGACCACTTTTAAAGTAGAGATAACTACTTCCCGAAACTACGACGAAGTTGCATAACAAGGCTGTGCTGCGTATCGCGAAAAAACTTGTAAAAACAAGGGTTAGTATGGCTAAGTAACTAGAACCACCCCCAAAGCCTACCGAGGAATAGATGGTGGCGATTATAAAAAACCCGATACATAACAATGTTAAGTTCTCAATGTTTTGTGGCATACCCGATTAAATTGTTGATACCCCCCTTAACATTGATAAAAGGTGTCCTTGGCTGTAGCTCGCGGAGGTGTGCCACTGCCTGATAACTGCGTATCCCTGACTGACAAATGACATAGACGGGTCCCTTGGCCTGGATTTCAGTTACTCGAATATTCATTTCGTCCAGGGGGATATTTACCGATTTCGGCAGGTGAAAGGCTTCATATTCAGGTCTTGTCCTTACATCGATGCAGACGACATCCTCGCGGGCAAATAATAATTCAAATTCATGGGCCCCTATTGCCGGTACAGGTACAAGTACATTGCATTCAAAATCATACGAAGGCTGTAAAGCAACAATTTCAAGATTGCTAGCTACACTATCAAATTTGATTTTCGTTATGCTTTGATCCAAGCCATTATAAAGAAGGAGTCTGCCAGTGAGAACTTCACCAATGTCGGTTAGCATCTTTATGATTTCCAATGCCTGTAAATTCCCTACGATACCAGGTATAATGCCCAAAACCCCATTTTCTTCGCAATTAGGAATCTCAGCAGGTCTAGGCATATTCTTGAACAGGCAACGATAGGTAGGCCCCTTTAAATAATTAAAAACACTGACTTGACCTTCAAAACCATGCAAGGCACCATAAACAAAAGGTTTTTTAAGGATTACACAAGCATCGTTGATCAAATACCGTGTCGGGAAATTATCGGTTGCGTCAACAACGATATCATATTCACCAATAATTTCAAGTGCATTTTCAGTAGATAGGAAGGTCTGATATCCCTTCAGGATGGTTTCTGAATTTTGGGCCTTTAATTTTTCGAGTGCCGCAGTGACTTTCGATTTTCCAATGTCTGATTCCGTATAAAGGACCTGGCGATGCAGATTGGATTCCGATACACTATCGTTATCGATCAAACCCAATATCCCGATACCCATGGCATTCAAATAGGTCATTACAGGTACGCCTAACCCCCCAGCGCCCACTACAAGGACCTTAGCTTGTGCCAATTTTTCTTGACCGACCTGGCCAAAGTCTTTCAGGATAGTTTGTCGGGCATAGCGTGCCAAATTCATACCGCTAATAATTTTATCATGGCCTCTTTATATTCGGTTTCCGAATTCGCATTGAGAAGCACGTGTTCATTTCGAGGAACTACCAATTCAACCGTACTGTTGATCAAATATTTACGAGGGCAGGTCCCATTGCCATTTCGCAAATAATCGATTGATTCAGATAAGGCAATTGGTTCCCAAATAGCACACAAGGGTTCCGGTAAGGGATTTTCTTTGGAGGCAAAGGCCGTTGCTTTTTTTGCTGGATTTCTAGCGGCAATTAATTCTTTCAACGCAGGCAAATCGATCAAAGGCATATCACATGCTAAAACCAGCCATGCCGCATCGGGATATTGTTTGTGTGCCGATAAAAGTCCGTTAAAAGGGCCTTTGAATTCATCATCATCGAAAATAAGTTCCATATCCGTCGGCAGATCTGATTGCTGATCCCTTCGTATGCTCATGCATGTTTTTTCACAGACGGTCGCAAGAAGGCCATAAAGATACTCTCTTTGTGGCATGCCGTGATAAGGTATCAATCCCTTATCCTGGCCCATTCGCGTACTTTTACCCCCAGACAGCACCAACCCATAAATTTTATCGGACAAAGTCATTTTTACCTCCTGTTTTTTCTTTCAATTGAATATCTGAAATTTGAATATCATGGGTGAGCGCCTTGCACATATCATAAATTGTCAATGCGGCGATCGACACCCCGGTCAACGCTTCCATTTCCACCCCTGTACGATCTTGGCACTTTACGATACAGACAATTTCCAAAGAACGCTCGTTTGGAAAAATATCAATATGAATTTTAGATAGATTGATCTGATGGCATAGGGGAATAAGTGTCGATGTTTGCTTTGCTGCCTGTATTCCCGCTATAATAGCAGTCTGGGGGATGCTCCCTTTTTTACCTAAAAATTCTTGTGCATTCAAGGTATCGAATACGGCTTGCGGAAAAATAACCCTTCCAGTAGCCATCGCTGTGCGAAATGTCTTTACCTTTTCGGATACATCGACCATAACGGCCTTCCCGGTTTCATCCAAATGTGTGAGATTCTTTGACATTTTATTTGAATCTGGGTTTTAGCATTTGCTAGGGATGGGCCGAGACCCAAACCGTTTTATTTCGAAAAATCTCTTTTTTCCAAATGGGAACACGTTCCTTTAGGGTATCGATCAAGAAACGACAGGCCTCAAAGCATTCAGTTCGATGTGATGAGGAAGCCCCCACGATGACTACAGGTTCTTCGACTTTTTTAAGCCCTGTGGCATGTCGTAGAATCAATTTGTTCAAATCCCATTTCGATAGGGCCTCATTGGCAATTTTTTCCATTTCCTTCAAGGCCATGGCCTTATAGGTCTCGAACTCCAACGCCACTACCTCTTCTTGGTCAGTAAATTCCCTTACCGAACCAATAAAGACACAAATACCTCCACTCTGTGCATGGGATAGTTCTGAATACACTTGGGAAGTATCAATGGTATCTACGATTTCTATGAGTATTTTTTTCATCAGCCTCCACTTACAGGGGGAATAATGGCAATTTCATCATTCCGACCTAAAGGTACATCATCTGCCGCATACTCACTATTTACGGCAACTGCAAAAGAGGTCAAATTCGTAAATCCCGGAAATTTTCGCTTTAAAAATTGCTTCAGTTGCCCGACCGAAACGACTTCTGAATGTTCCCCTTCAAGCAACAATCTAGATTCTCCCACGATATCCTTGGCAATTCCAAAAAGTAAAATCTCCATAGTATTTTATCCGATGACTTCTTTCGCCACCATCGTGTTTATAAAAGGTTGTTTATAGATGCGATTGCCCGTAGCTTTTTTTAAGGCAATCGATACAGCGGCACCTGCAGGTGGTAATGCGGGTTCGCCCAAACCGGTCGGACTCAGCGTGTTCTCAACAAAATAAGTTTCGACCTTTGGCGCTTCATTCATGCGTATGAGTCGATACCGATCATAATTATTGCTCTCTGGCGTACCGTCTTTAAACACAAAGTTGGCATACATCGCGTGTCCGACTCCATCGACAATCCCACCTTCGATTTGATTGCGTGCTCCTAAAGGGTTGACAACCACGCCACAATCGACGGCAACCGTTATTTTTTTCACAACAGGAGTGTTATTTTCAAGCACCACATCAGCGACTTCAGCTACGTGGGTATTATGGCAATAATACGCACAGAAACCTTGAAAAACTCCTGGTTTTGGATTTCTATAGCCCGATTTTTCAACGACCAGATGTATCACATCTTCGAGACGTTGTGGGGAATATTCAATTCGTTCGTCGGTTGTTCCTTTTACTTTTTGCAACAGGTCCAACCGCATTTGAACGGGGTCTTTATCCATCAATTCGGCGAGTTCGTCAAGAAAGCTTTGCTCGGCGAAGGAAAGGAAATTGGTGTAGGGCGCCCGCCAAGCTCCTGTGGTAACATTGCTATTATATTTTGCAACATCCACCTGATAATTTTCAAGAGATCCCGCGGGAAAAAAATTGGGAATCAAGCCATACATATTATCATTTATGGCAGCTTCCTTTAAATGATATCCCGTAATTTCCCCGTTTTTGATACTGGCTTTTATGCGATATTTTATAGCTGGTCGATAGATGCCAGTGGTCATATCATCTTCCCTTGTTGAGACCATCTTCACAGGTTTTTTGATGGCATTGGCTATCTCTGCCGCTTCATATACAAAATCACCATAGAGCCTCCGTCCAAAACCTCCTCCCATTCGGGTCATTTCCAAATGTACATCCCCAAGGTCCCGTCCCAGCATATCAGCGACCGTTGCCGCGGCATCTTCAGGTGTTTGTACTGGTCCTACCAAATGAATGCGATCCTGAGTTACATTGGCAAAAAAATTCATGGGCTCCATACAATTATGGGGTAAAAAAGGAGATTCATACGTTCGCTCCAAAACCTTATCAGCCTGAGCAAAGGCCTTCTCTACATTGCCATCCTTCCGCAAGGTGGTAAATTCCTTGCCATCTAAAAGACCAACGAGTTTCTTATCCTGATAATCGGTACTCTCTAATAGGGTGCCATCGCTCCATGTGGCCTTGATCGCTTTTTTCCCCTGAATCGCCTCCCAAGTACTGTTGGCAATAACTACAACTTTATCACTTTCCGACAATTGCACTGTCCAGTTTTTTTCTTCTTTCCGCAATAGTTCCCGCGCCTTTTCGCCGATACGGATTACATCGATTACACCGGGCATCTTAAGGGTTTCCGAAGCGTCAAAAGTTTCCAACATTTTTCCAAATGAGGGTGGCCTTAAAACCGAGGCATATACCATACCTTCTTCTTTGTAATCCAGCCCATACAATGGTTTACCGGTTATGATCTTATCAATATCCACATTTGTGATGTCCTGGCCAATAAGCGTATAATCCTTCGGGTCTTTTAAGGCAACATTCTCGGGCACTTCCAGTACCGCAGCTTCATTCACAACATCCCCATAACCCAGTGTTTCGCCTTTTGCATTGGTGATGATGCCTTGTTTGGCTTGGCATTCGCCAGGATCAACACCCCAACGCGCCGCGGCCGCATTGACCAGCATTTGGCGGGCCGTTGCCCCGGTTTGGCGCAATGGGTCCCATCCAAAACGAATCGACTGGCTACCTCCTGCAATTTGTCGGGTATAATTCTTAGTATCCAAGATACCCTGTTGAACATAAACATGCTCCCAGGGCACATCCAATTCTTCCGCAATAATCATTGGCATGGAGGTTTTTACTCCCTGGCCAATTTCTGGATTGGGCGAAAAAATGGTAACCATCCCGTTATCGGCAATTTTTATAAAGGCATTAAAATCATTAAAATTAAGTTGCGAAATAGCTCTGGGCATTTCAGCCTTGGGCTTACAGGCCGTAAATAAATTAAAGCCAATAAGCATGCCGCCACCGGCCAGGGAGGAAGTTCTTAAAAAAGCCCTTCTACTAAATTTTGAGGATACTAAGGTCGACATGTTTTTTTTCTTTTGTAGTTATACCATTTTTTCAGCGGCCATGGCCACTGCCTTTTGAATACGATTATACGCCGCACATCTGCAAATATTACCTTGCATCGCATTCTTTATATCTTCCTCGCTCGGATTCTGATTATTGGCCAAAAAGGCCGAAGCGGTCATTATCTGTCCTGCCTGGCAGTACCCGCATTGCGGGACATCAACGGTTTTCCATGCTTGTTGTACAGGATGGGTGCCATCACTAGAGAGCCCTTCGATCGTTGTGATTGATTTGCCATCCAATTGGGAAACCTGCGTTTGGCAACTGCGTGCGGCGTATCCGTCGATATGAACGGTACAAGCCCCACATTGACCAATGCCACAGCCATATTTAGTACCAACTAGGTCAAGGTGATCACGCAATGCCCAGAGCAAAGGTGTTTCGGCACTCGCTTCAACAGTATGTGACTGTCCATTGATTTTTAAAGTGTATGCTGGCATTGTTTAGAATATTTAGGTTATTAAATGCACGAATGATCAAAATAAAAGGTTCTAGGAGTCTCCAACAAATTGATACCCTTCCCATGGCGGGAAAGCTTCTAAATTAATTATAAAAAACAGAATAAATATCCATATAAAATTTTTAACATTTTTTATGTTAAATAACTATCGTATCAAATGCGTTACTTTTGTGCTCATGGATTTATTTACACAAATTACCAGCCTGCAAAATCCATTGGTAAAAAGAGTACTTTTACTCAAGGAAAAATCGCGGGAACGCAAAAAAACAGGGTTGTTCGTAATCGAAGGATTGCGTGAAATCGGAATGGCCGTCCGCGGAAACCTGGGCCTAGAAACAATTCTTTTTTATCCAGATCTAATTAGCTACCAACATATTATAAACCAAACTAAATTAGTTGTCGCGGGGACAACTTTTATAGCACTATCAAAAGAAGTATATCAAAAGCTTGCACATCGTGAAACTACCGAAGGTATATTGGCTATCGCACGAAGTAAGGCGCACAGTTTGAACGCGCTTGAATTCAATAGTAAAAATCCGCTGATCCTGATTGCCGAAGCTCCTGAAAAACCTGGGAATATTGGTGCATTGATGCGCACGGCCGATGCTGCCAATTTGGATGCGGTTATCATAGCAAATGCAAAAGGAGATCTGTATAACCCAAATAGTATTCGATCTAGTATCGGATGTATCTTCACCAACCAAATTGCCGTTGGAAGCACTTCTGAAGTTATTGCGTTCTTAAAAGAACTGAAAGTTTCGATTTTCTGTGCCTCACTGAAGGCATCAAAATCCTACCTTGAAGTTGATTATCGCAAAGCCTGTGCTATCGTCGTAGGAACCGAAGCAGATGGATTGTCTGAAGAATGGCTCACCGCTTCCGATCAAAATATCGTTATTCCCATGGAGGGCGAAATTGATTCTATGAATGTTTCTGTGTCAGCTGCAATACTTATCTTTGAAGCAAAACGACAACGTTTACGCCCTTAATGTTGTTTTTAAAATCCGAATAGTATCATATTTTATGTGGGATAGCCGTACCTTGTATTATATCATAATTAGCATCTTGCTTGTTCAATATTTTATTGAAGTCCTGCTTGACTTCGTAAATGCCAAGCGATATGATGATCCCTTACCGAAAGAACTTAGTGATATTTTTAATTCCGAGGAGTATACTAATTCACGAGCGTATAAAAAAACCCGGTATGTATTTGGCTTGATCAGCAATACTTTTTCGGTAGTACTTACCTTGGGTTTTTTGATATTCGGCGGTTTTCAAATGATTGATGCCCTAGTTCGTGGCATTACCGACAATACCATAGTGATGGCCTTATTGTTCTTTGGGATCATCATGATCGGATCCGATATAATTACCACACCCTTGGCCTATTATTCAACCTTTGTGATCGAAGAGAAGTTCGGTTTTAACAAGACCACGCCAAAATTATTCTTTATCGATAAACTGAAGGGTTGGATTATGTCGGCCATCTTGGGGGGTGCCCTATTGGCTGCAATAATTTGGTTCTATGAATGGGCAGGACCCCAATTCTGGTTGTATGCATGGGGGTTGGTAGTTATATTCACCATCTTTATGAATCTCTTCTATAGCAAACTTATCGTGCCTTTATTCAATAAGCAAACCCCTTTGGAAACAGGAAGTCTTAAATCAAAGATAGAGGCGTATGCGTACAATGTGGGCTTTGAATTGAAAAATATCTTTGTTTTAGATGGTTCAAAACGTTCCACGAAGGCCAATGCTTATTTTTCAGGCTTTGGGAAACAAAAACGGGTTACTTTGTACGACACCTTGCTTCATGATCTGGAAGACGACGAAATCGTAGCAGTGCTGGCACATGAAGTGGGTCATTACAAGCGAAAACACATCGTATTTAATTTAATAGCCACCTTGTTGATGACCGGACTTACCCTTTATATCTTATCATTATTCATCAATAATCCCGAAGTTTCATTGGCCATTGGCGTTGCAACCCCCAGTTTTCATACCGCATTAATTGGTTTCGGTATTTTATATAGTCCTATCTCAGAGATTACAGGCTTGTTAATGAATTACTTATCCCGAAAATTTGAATACCAGGCCGATGACTTTGCAAAAAACACTTTTGCGGCCCAACCTTTGATAACCTCCCTTAAAAAGCTTTCAAAAAATAGTCTAAGCAACCTTACACCACATCCCGCCTATGTATTTGTACATTATTCCCATCCTCCATTAATTGCCCGTATAAGAAATCTAAGGGCATGATTTTTGTTGTTTATTGATGAAGATTGCCGTATTTTAGATAATGATGAGCCCAGCAACGCTAGAAAAGGAAAACAAGGAAATTACCCGCCAATACAAGGAATTACTGCGTATTAGCTATCAAATTCTGTCAGATGATGACAAGAAGATGATTCGCTCAGCCTTCGAAATTGCGATGGACGCCCATAAGGACCAACGTCGCAAATCGGGAGAGGCTTACATTTTTCATCCCATCGCGGTAGCCAAGATCGTTGCCTCCGAAATAGGTCTTGATGCGATTTCTATAACGGCCGCCCTCCTTCATGATGTGGTCGAGGACTCGGGATACACTTTAGACGATATTGAGCGCATGTTCGGGGAGACCGTAGCCAGGATTGTTGACGGACTCACCAAAATTGCCCATTTAAAAAAGGACATGAACATTTCTCAACAAGCTGAGAATTTTCGTAAGATGCTCCTTACCTTGAATGATGATGTTCGTGTAATCCTTATAAAGATTGCCGATAGATATCACAATATGCTCACGCTCGATTCGATGTCAGAGCAGAAACAAGTACAAATTGCCTCGGAAACATTGTATATCTATGCCCCTTTGGCCCATAGGATAGGGCTATACAATATCAAGACAGAGCTAGAGGACCTAAGTCTAAAATATACAGAACCTGATGTCTATAATGATATAAAAGGAAAAATTGAAGACTCAAAAGAGGAACAACAGGCCTATATCAGTGCGTTTACCAAGGTCATTCAAAAATCGTTGGACACCGAAGGTCTGAATTATATTATTAAAGGAAGAATGAAATCAATTTTCTCCATGCGGAGGAAAATGAAGGCGCAAAATGTGACCTTTGATGAGATTTATGACAAATTCGCCATTCGTATCATCTATAAATCCGACAAGCAGAACGAAAAGTTTTTAGCTTGGAAGATATATTCGATCGTTACAGACCACTTTACACCCAATCCCGTTCGCTTAAGGGATTGGATTTCCTCACCGAAATCGACCGGATATGAAGCCTTACATATTACGGTAATGGGACCAAAGGGCCGGTGGGTCGAAGTTCAGATCCGTAGCGAACGGATGCACGAAATTGCCGAAAAAGGATATGCCGCACATTTTAAGTATAAACATGGTGATCAAAAAGAACAAGGTATTGATGTTTGGTTGAACCGTTTACAGGAAGCCCTTGAAAATGCCACCGCAAACGCCGTTGATTTTGTCGAAGAATTTAAACTGAACCTATACTCAAAGGAAATTTTTGTTTTCACACCCAAAGGGGAGCTCAAATCGCTGCCCAAGGGCGCCACACCTTTGGATTTTGCCTTTAATATCCACACCGAGGTCGGCATGCGAACCAGGGGCGCCAAAGTGAATGGAAAATTAGTCCCTTTGAACACGACCTTGAGCAGTGGGGACCAAGTTGAAGTTATCACATCAGAACAGGCAAAGCCCAATCAAAACTGGCTCGATTATGCCACCACGGCAAGGGCACGGGCAAAGATAAAATCGTCTTTGAGGGAAGAGAAAAAGTCGATGGCCGAGGAAGGAAAAGAAATTCTGCGTAGAAAATTAAAATCGCAAAAAGTAACCCTCAATGAAGATGTAATCAATAAGATGGTCGTCTTCTTTAAATTAAAGACGAGCCTTGATCTTTTTTATCGGGTCGGTATCGGGGCCTTGGACAATCAAATGATCAAGGATTTTGCATCTTCCTACAGCAATGCCTTTATCAGTTTCTTTAAGAATAAGATTCGAAGAACACCAATTCCCGAGGACATCAATAAAGATGAGATTACTTCAAAATATGACATGCTCGTCTTTGGAAAGGAAGAGGAAAAATTAGACTATAAGCTTTCCCAATGCTGCAACCCCATCCCGGGCGATGAAGTGTTCGGTTTTGTAAGCGTCAGTGAAGGAATAAAAGTGCATAAAAAGAACTGTCCGAATGCCATTGCCCTTCAATCGAACTATGCCTATCGAATTATAAGCGCCAAGTGGATCGATTCTTCCCAGGAAGAATTTAAATCTGAGATTCAACTTACGGGAATCGATAATTTAGGATTGGTCAGTGAAATCACCGAAGTTATATCAAATAACATGCACGTTAATATGCGTAATCTCAATTTCAGTACCGATGGCGGAACCTTTACGGGTAGGATAACCGTGGTGGTGAAAAATATCGGAATACTTAAAAAGTTAATAAACAACTTGAAGCAGATCAACGGCATCGACAAAGTCAGTCGGATTTAAATTTTAACCGTACATTTGCACATTGTCATTGCGCTAAAATTTGATATGGCTCCCAACAAAAATCAGGAAATAGTAAAAAGCGTTTTTACGACCTTTTTGGAAGAAAACGGGCATCGGAAAACACCCGAGCGCTATGCCATTCTACAAGAAATATACGATAGTGACGAACATTTCGATATTGAATCATTATACATCAATATGAAGAACAAAAAGTATAGGGTCAGCCGCGCAACCTTGTACAATACCATCGAACTTCTATTGGAATGTAAATTGGTACGCAAACACCAATTTGGAAAAAACCAAGCGCAGTATGAAAAATCGTATTTTGATCGGCAACATGATCATGTCATCCTCACCGATACCGGCGAGGTGATGGAATTCTGCGACCCCAGGATACAATCTATAAAAAAGACCATCGAAGAAGTATTTGATATCAAGATCAATGCACATTCATTGTACTTCTATGGCACAAAAAACCTAAAAGAGAAAACAAAAAGCTAACCAAGGATTACATGGCAGTAGATTTATTATTGGGCCTGCAATGGGGTGACGAAGGAAAAGGAAAAATCGTAGATGTATTGACCAAACACTATGATATCATTGCACGCTTTCAAGGCGGTCCGAATGCAGGGCATACGCTTGAATTTGATGGAATTAAACACGTATTGCACACGATACCATCTGGCATCTTTCACAAAAACGCGCTGAATATCGTTGGCAACGGGGTAGTAATCGACCCTGTGATATTTAAAAAGGAACTCCATGCACTTGAGCAGTTCAACATCGATATCAAATCAAGGTTATTGATTTCTAGAAAGGCCCATCTCATCTTACCTACCCATAGGTTATTGGATGCTGCCTCGGAAGCAGCCAAGGGCAAGGCCAAAATTGGATCCACCCTAAAAGGCATCGGACCTACCTATATGGATAAAACGGGAAGGAACGGCATGCGCGTTGGCGATTTGGAACTCGATAATTGGAGAGCAAAATATCGCATGTTGGCAGATAAGCATGAGGCGATGATCGCTTTTTATGACGTGGAAATACAGTACGACCTCAAGGAACTCGAAGCCGATTTCTGCGATGCCGTCGAAAATTTAAAAAAATTAACATTTATCGATAGTGAAGAGTACCTTTTCCAAGCGCAAAAAGCCGGTAAAAAAATATTGGCGGAGGGTGCCCAAGGTTCCTTACTGGATATCGATTTTGGAACCTATCCGTTTGTAACCTCAAGCAATACTACGGCTGCCGGGGCCTGCACCGGACTTGGGGTCGCCCCTACCCAGATCGGCGAGGTAAAAGGTATTTTTAAGGCGTATTGTACCCGAGTGGGCAGTGGGCCCTTCCCTACCGAACTTTTTGATGAGGATGGCGCTACTATGGGACGCGTTGGCAATGAATTCGGTGCGACTACCGGAAGGCCAAGACGCTGTGGTTGGTTAGATTTAGTTGCACTTAAATATGCCGTTCAAATCAATGGGGTTACCGAACTTATGATGATGAAGGCCGATGTTTTAAGCGGATTCAAAAATGTAAAAGTCTGTACGGCGTATGACTATAAAGGCGAACGAATTACGCATTTTCCATTTAATATCGAAGCCGAAAACGTAACCCCTATATATACCGATTTAAAGGGATGGGGCCAGGATCTAACTAAGATGAGCCATGAAAACGAGCTGCCAGATGCCTTAAAGGATTATATTTTCTTTTTGGAAAAAGAGCTTGAAGTACCTATCACAATAGTATCGGTAGGACCTGATCGTACACAAACGATCCACAGGGAAGCTTAAGGGTCTCCCTTTAAAATTACGCGTGCATTGAAAGTGAAAACAAGCAGCTGGTTTTTCTTTTTATTTTACTAAATTAGAGCATGAAAAATCGTTTCCCACTTAGAAGTTTCGTTCTACCGGTTATGGCCGGCATCTTATTTTCATGTGCTGCCCAACAAAAAAATGAGGAAATCGACTTTGTGCCACTATTTAATGGCCAAAATCTGGAAGGTTGGGTAGGAAATAAGGAAGCCTATCGGGCAGAGAATGGGATGATCGTAGTCAATCCGGAAGGTGGAGGCAGTGGTGGAAATCTATACACGGTGGGAGAATTCGGCGATTTTATCCTGCGCTTTGAATTCCAACTAACCCCAGGAGGAAACAACGGACTTGGTATTCATGCCCCACTCGAAGGAGATGCCGCCTACGTTGGCAAGGAAATTCAAATACTTGACAATACGGCCGAAAAATACGCCGATCTACAACCCTATCAATTTCATGGTTCGGTCTATGGGATTATTCCGGCAAAAAAAGGCTTTCTAAAACCGGTTGGGGAATGGAATTCTGAGGAGGTAATCGTGCAGGGATCAAAAATTAAGGTCATCCTCAATGGAACACCTATCTTAGACGGAGATTTTCTAGAGGCAAGTAAAAATGGAACAATGGACCATAAGGACCATCCGGGCCTAAAGCGCTCCTTTGGCCATATCGGTTTTCTAGGTCATGGCGATGTCGTTCGTTTTCGTGCGATTCGAATCAAGGATTTAACCAATAAATAACTATAAAAACAACACACATGGGTGTACCGAACAAGGATCGAAGGGATTTCGTCAAAAAGAGTAGCTTAGGAATTTTAGGGGTCGCCTTGGCACCCACGTTTAGCGGGCAGTTCTCTGTTCAGAAACGTTTACGAACGGCCCATATTGGGGTAGGAAATATGGGCGGAGAAGATCTTAAGGCAATATCATCCCATGAGATGGTAGATGTTGTGGCACTCTGTGATGTAGATGAACTCAACTTGGCCGCAGCACTAAAATTACACCCCAAAGCGAAAATCTTTTCAGATTATCGAATTATGTTAAAGGAAATGGGCAGCGCAATCGATGCGGTAATCGTTTCTACCCCCGACCACACCCACGCCCCTGCTTCGATGATGGCAATGGGCATGAACAAACCGGTTTATTGCCAAAAACCGTTAAGCCATTATGTTTCCGAGGCCAGGGCCATGCGCAAAATGGCAAAAGAAAAAAATCTGGTTACCCAAATGGGCATCCAGGTGCATTCGTTCTACGACTATAAATTGGCCACCTTGTTAATCCAATCGGGTATTATAGGGAAAGTCAATACTGTGCGGGCATGGTCGCCCAAAAATTGGGGATACGACGGCCCAGTTCCGGAAGGCAGTGACCCGGTTCCTTCTAAATTGAACTGGGACCTCTGGTTAGGTACTGGCAAGGAACGGCCCTATAAAGAAGGGTATTATCACCCTGCTAACTGGCGGAAATTGGTAGATTATGGCTGTGGGACACTTGGTGACATGGGCGTGCATATCTTTGATACCCCATACAATGCACTGCAATTGGATGTTCCGAGAACCATTAAAAACTTATGTAGAATGCCTACAGGATATGGATATCCGGAAAGAAACATAGTTACTTATGAATTCCCTGGTACTAAATACACCACTGATACCTTAACATGGGTTTGGTACGATGGTCCTGGTGCCCCGGATAGTCACGAAGATCTAGTGCTACCCGATGGCGAGGCTTTGCATGATCAAGGTGCCATGTTTATGGGCGAAAAAGGAAGGCTGTACTTACCCCATTTCCAGAAACTTCCGCAATTGATCGTCGATGGTAAATACCAGGAAATAGACGTCGAAAAGTTCAATTTGGGGGCCCCTGTACGGGACTATGATTCGGAAGGAAAAAAACATTATCACCAATTCGTAGATGCTTGTCTTGGAAAAGGAGAGACCAGTGCACCCTTTTCCTATGCGTCACGATTAACCGAGACCATACTTTTAGGCGTAATTGCCGGTCGTTTCCCGTATAAGACATTGCACTGGGATAACGCTACAGCCAAATTTTCGGAAGAGGAGGCCAATAAATTTTTAGAAGCTGCCTATCGCTCGTTCTAAATTCAAAGGATAAATCGCCCCTAGGGTGGACAATGTAAGCGGGTATTAGATCCTAATTTAGGGTATAAAGACCTATGCCAAATCTATGCTAATCTTTACGGAGCTACTACAAAAAGCCTTATTTTTGGCCAAAATACAGGATTTGAACCGCATTCGTTTCTTCTTAGTGTTCCTTATAATTTTGATGAAGGGCCATGCCCAGGAAACCCAGAACCTTGGAAAACAGATCAACATCGTTTATGGGGCCAACTTCACAAAGGATGAGGCCAACTTTCCTGGTGCGAGTATTTTTAGTAAGGACACGCGTCAGGTTCAGTTTGAGCATCAAGGAGCTGATCTTTGGTGTGATATCGCGATATTCTATCAGAAAGAAAATAGGTTGCAGGCCATTGGCAATGTAAGGCTACAACAGGGCGATAGTGTTCAAATGACCAGTGGAAGAATAAATTACGATGGCGATACCCGACTCGCCAAAGCGTATGAAAGCGTACTCCTGAGGAATACGACCAAGAGTTCATCAATGACCTTAACGACCGATACCCTCTATTTTGATCGGGAAAAACAGGAATCATATTATAAGGACTTTGGTACTGTAATAGATTCTGCAAATACCCTGACCAGCGAAATTGGAAGGTATTTTATGGAACTTAAGAAGTATCAATTCCTGGATAGCGTGCATATAAAAAATCCGGAATATATTCTAGATTCCAAACAACTCGACTATTATACAACCTCGAAAAATGCCTATATGTACGGGCCTTCCACCATTACTGGTGATACCTATAAAATCTATTGCGAAAGAGGGTTTTATGACACAAAAATCGAGAGTGGATACGGAATAAAGAATACACGAATAAACTATAACAATCGCATCATAGAAGGAGACAGCGTGTATTTTGATAAGGCCTCGGAATTTGCTTCGGCCACCAACAATATCGTGGTGACCGATACGATCAATAAAGGCATTATTCGGGCGCATTATGCCGAAGTATATAAGGCAAAGGATTCTGTTTTTGCCACTAAAAGGGCTGTTTCAATTGCGCTTGTCGAACAAGATTCCCTGTATATCCATGGGGACACTTTGATGGTGACCGGGAAACCGGAAAATCGAATCCTAAAGGCCTTTCGAAATGCCAAATTCTATAAGACTGACTTAAGCGGGAAGTGTGATTCAATCCATTCAGAAGAAAAGACGGGGATTACACAGCTCATCAAGAATCCTGTGCTCTGGAACGGTGAGAATCAGATGACTGGTGATAGCATCTATCTGATATCGAATGTAAAGACCGAAAAGTTAGACTCATTAAAAGTATTGAACAACGCCTTTATTATTTCGTTGGACAGTATCAGTATGACAGGGTACAACCAGGCAAAGGGTAAGGACCTCTTTGGGCAATTCGAGGACAATGTACTAAAGATAATCGACCTGGTTAAAAATACCGAGGTAATCTATTATGTTTACAATGATGATGATGAATTAATCGGTATCGATAAGACGATCTGTAGTGCCATTCGCATAACTATGGCCAATAACGAAGTCGAAGACCTGACTTTTATCACCGATCCGGACGGCAACATTTTTCCTGAGAAAGATTTCCCCGATGACACTAGAAAATTAAAAGGGTTTGTTTGGCGTGGGGAAGAGCGTATACGAACGAAAGATGATATTTTTGATAGTGACGATACTAATTTGATCTTACCGGTGATTCGCGGTATCGATAGCCCCATCGACCTTGACGCCAGCGAGGAAGACCGCAATAACAATGAAGGAGATCCAGTAAATAATATCGATCCGAATAGTAAAAAGACGCAAAAACCGAAAGAACGGCCCAAAGTCAAAAAAGTAGTAGCGAGCAAGGCGCAATGATCGATGAATTCTTAAAATATCAAGCACAAACTAGCGAACATCCGCTCGGCATGGAAGTTTCCCATGCCAAAGGCAGCTATATACATGATATTCATGGAAAGGCCTATTTAGATTTTGTTGCCGGGGTATCTGCCTGTAGTTTGGGCCATTGTCATCCGAAGGTAGTAGAAGCAGTACAAATACAGGCTGCTAAATATATGCATGTAATGGTCTATGGGGAATATGCACTGGGTCCGGCCGTGGCCTATAGTAAATTACTCGCATCGTTTCTTCCTGCCCCATTGGAAACCACCTACCTGGTAAATTCAGGGACGGAAGCTATTGAAGGTGCCCTAAAACTTGCAAGAAGGTATACGGGCAGGACACAAATATTGGCCGCCAATCACGCGTATCACGGAAATACCCTCGGAAGTTTAAGTATCATGGGGTATGAGGAACGAAAAAGTGCTTTTAGGCCGTTACTTCCCGATGTGGGCTTTATTGAATTCAATGATGCGCAAGATATTCTAAAAATTACAGATCAAACGGCGGCGGTCGTATTGGAAACCATACAAGGTGGTGCAGGCTTTTTGGTACCCCGCCACGACTATTTGCACAAAGTACGCCAAAGATGCACTGAAGTAGGCGCCTTGTTGATCTTAGATGAGATTCAACCCGGTTTTGGGCGCACTGGTAAACTCTTTGCTTTTGAACACTATGATTGCGTGCCCGATATTTTGGTGATGGGCAAAGGAATGGCATCGGGTCTCCCGGTAGGCGCCTTTACCGCTTCAAGCGAGATGATGCAGACCCTTAAACATAGCCCGAAATTAGGACACATTACCACTTTTGGAGGCAATCCTGTTATCGCGGCCGCCTGTTTGGCCACATTGAAGGAAATCACCGAAGGTAACCTAATGGCCGAGGCCCTGGAAAAAGAAAGATTATTTCGAAAATTATTACAACATCGGGCCATAAAAGAAATTAGGGGGACAGGTCTTATGTTGGCCCTAATAATGGAAAACAAGGAGCAGGCAGATCATTTGATCTTAAATTGTGCGAAAAGAGGCCTCATTTTGTTCTGGCTATTGTTCGAGCCCAAAGCAGTACGAATTTCTCCACCATTGACCATTTCTATTGATGAAATCAGGCAAGGTTGTGAGCTATTATTAGCAGAATTAACGGCCTTGGAGCAATAATTTGTTAACTAATTTGTTAATAATATAGGCCAAAAGAGCCCATTTAGGTAGTCTCAAAGGCCTACTTTTAAATCCATAGTATTAACCAATACGTTCCTATGGCGTTAGATTCAGAAGAAAGACCAAACGAACCCATCGTAAAGTTTGAATCAATGCTCAAGACTGACGACATCTATTTCTTTGATGCCGAGGATTTTGAGGATATCATACACCACTACCTGAACAACGGGAAAATTTCGCTTGGCAAGAAGGCGATTAAAATTGGCCTTCAACAGCACCCACATTCCATCGAATTAAAATTACTGCAGGTCGAAGTACTCGTCTTTGAGAACAATCTTGATTTGGCTGAACGGTTGCTTGATGAATTGCAGATTTTGGATAGTAACAACGAGGAAATCTATATTCAACGCGCAAATATCTTTTCAAAAAAAGATAATCACGAAGCGGCTGTCAATCTTTTGAACAAAGCTTTGACCATGGCGGAGGATAGTTTTGATATTCATTCGCTTTTAGGTATGGAATACCTTTTTATGGATGATTTTAAACTGGCCAAGGAAAATTTCATGAAATGTGTAAGTTTTGATGAACAAGACTATTCGTCTCTTTATAATGTGATCTATTGCTTTGAGTTTTTAGAGGATTACGATGGCGCCATTCTTTATCTCAATGATTATCTAGACAGAAATCCGTATTGCGAGGTTGCCTGGCATCAATTGGGTAAACAATACTATTTTAAGAAGATGTACCCAGAAGCGTTGGCTGCTTTTGATTTTGCGATTATTTCCGATGACCTATTTATGGGCGCCTACTTCGAAAAAGGAAAGGTGCTAGAAAAGTTGGGTAAATATAAGGAGGCTATCGAAAATTATGAGACCACGATAAAAATAGAAGACCCGACATCACATGCGTATCTTCGTATCGGAAAATGTTACGAAAAGCTGAATAATGATGATATGGCCAAGTACTATTACTATCAAACAGTGCATGAAGATCCACTGTTGGATAAGGGTTGGTTGGCGATTACGAATTTTTATTTTCAGAAAAATAATTTCAAAAAAGCGCTTTACTATATCAACAAAGCCCTGAATATTGATGGTGAAAATCCGGATTATTGGCGAAAATGTGCCTTAATAAATACAGCCTTAAAAAATTATGACCAGGCCGATTATGCGTATAAGCAAACCATTGATCTGGGTAATTATGATTTGGATACCTGGCTTCAATGGGCCGAAGTAGCCCGCCTGAACAAAGATATTCCTTCTGGCCTACATATTTTGGAACAGGGGCATGATTTTTATCCAGATAGCGCCGAAATCTTATTTAAGATGACGGGGTTTCACTTACTTTCCGAGGATCAAGTAAGTGCGCGCGTTGCATTGAGCAAAGCCCTTAAAAAAGATATTAAAAAATTACATCTCTTCAAGGAAGAATTTCCGCAGTTCAGTGAATCTGAATGGTTGGACAATATTATCTCCCACATCAAAAAGGCTTCCAGATAAAATAGCTATTTTTACGCTTTTGCCCAACCATCTTACCATCAAGATTCAATGATAGAAGCTGTTGAATGGTAGGTGAAGTCGGCGTATACTAGCAAGGATGGAAAACCGGAATTTATTGCAGTACCTATTTATCGTATTCAAGGGCATGGCCATGGGAATTGCTGAATTGGTACCCGGTGTTTCCGGTGGCACGATTGCTTTTGTGGCAGGCATTTATGAAGAACTGATTACTTCGATCAACAATGTCAGTCTCAAAACATTTAAAATTTGGCGCACTTCAGGTTTTAAACGATTTTGGGAGGCGTTGAATGGCAATTTTTTAATTACCCTTCTTTTGGGAATGGCCATTAGTATCTTTTCCTTTTCCAAACTGATTCGTTGGCTACTTGAAAATGAGCCTATCCCACTATGGTCGTTCTTTTTTGGTCTGGTAGTCGCCAGTATCATTTTTGTTGCCAAGGAAGTTCAAAAATGGCAGCTCGCAACTATTTTGGCATTTATTCTTGGGGCTACTGCAGCGTATTTTATCACAGGCTTGCCCCCTTCCCAAAATACCGAAAGCCTGCCATTCTTATTTTTCTCGGGAGCGATAGCAGTTTGCGCTATGATACTGCCGGGCATATCGGGGTCCTTCATCTTAGTATTACTCGGATCTTACAAAACCGTGTTGGATGCAGTAGATGATAAAAACCTTAAAATATTGATTACCGTAGGATTGGGCATCCTATTTGGAATCCTAAGTTTTGCGAGATTGTTGAAATGGATGTTCAACCATTACAAAAATTTCACCTTGGCGATTTTGACAGGATTCATTATGGGCTCCTTAAACAAGATTTGGCCATGGAAAAAGATTTTGGAGAGCCGAATGATAGGCACTAAAACCATAGTAATTGATGAGAACGTTTCTCCCTTCAAGTTTGAAGGCGATGCCCAAATAATCTTGGCGATTGTGGCCGCGCTCATAGGTTTTTCACTTATTTTTATCCTCGAAAAAGTTGCTAAAAGAGAAACTCCCGAACCTTAAAATGCACGAAACAAGAACATTTCTTGACAAATTCTTTTTGGTCGTCAAAGGACTTTCAATGGGTGCCGCCAACAAAGTACCTGGCGTTTCGGGGGGCATTGTGGCATTCGTAGGCGGATTTTATGAGGAATTTATTTACTCCTTACAAAAAATAAATGGGAAAGCCTTTAAACTTCTTATTAACGGGCGGTTTAAAAGTTTTTACCGATATGTAAACGGCACGTTTTTGGGGTTACTGATCGCTGGAATGCTTATAAGCTATTTTAGCGTTTCGCGTTTGCTTGATTATTTTCTGGAAAGAAAGGAACTGTTTGTTTGGGCCACTTTCTTCGGCATGATACTAGGTTCGATTTATTTTATTTCCAAAGATTTTGAACATTGGAACAAGAAGACCATAACGGCCGGTATGATTGGATTCATTGTGGGTATATCAATCAGTTTTCTAAGTCCGGCGAAGGAAAACGATAACCTCCTTTTTATTTTTCTTTGTGGAATTATCAGTGTCTCAGGCATGACATTGCCCGGATTATCGGGATCTTTTATCCTCATTCTATTGGGCAATTACGTATTGCTCCTTGTTGATTCGGTCAATTCACTCTACGATACGATGAGTGAAATTTTTAGGGGCGATTTCAGTTTTGTCAACAATTCAATGCGTTTACATACCCTAAAAATCCTTGTAATTTTTACTTTGGGTTCGGCCACAGGATTGGTATCACTTTCGCATCTACTATCTTATGTGCTTAAGCACTATAAGCATGTCACCACGGCAGTCATTATTGGCTTTATAAGCGGTTCACTTGGGGTTGTTTGGCCGTGGAAAAAAACAATATTCAAGACCGATACTCTGGGGAATGTATTTCAAGATTCTGACGGTAAGGCTATAATCGTATACTATGAACGCTATTTGCCTAATTTTGGTAGCTCAGAAACTTGGTGGGCCATTTTCTATATTATTTTGGGAATCGGCGTTTTATTAGGACTTGAATGGTATGGAAACAGGCGAAAATAATAAAGTGTTTTTGGGGTTGGTGGGTCGCAATATCTCCTATTCGTTCTCAAAAGGATATTTTACCAAAAAATTCCTCGAAATGGGACTTTCGAATTATACGTATGAAAATTTTGACCTGCCCAACATCGAAGGATTTCCTGCCCTCATTGAGAACAACAAATCACTTATAGGACTTAATGTGACGATTCCTTATAAGCAATCGGTTATCCCGTATTTAGACCAAATCAGCCGTAAAGCAGAGAAAATAGGGGCAGTCAACACGATCCAATTTAATAGCAATGGTTTAAAAGGGTACAATACCGATGTTTATGGATTCAAAAAATCGATAAGCCCCTTTCTGCAAAAACAACATACAAAAGCGCTGATTTTAGGTACGGGAGGAGCGTCAAAAGCGGTGGCCTACGTCTTCGACGAACTTGGAATCGCCTATACCTTTGTTTCGCGCCAGGCCAAGAAAGGCCAATTGACCTATGATGCCCTCACCGAAAAATTAATACAGGAATACACGATAATCGTAAACTGTTCGCCCGTAGGAACTTTTCCGAACAGTGACGATATGCCGCAGATACCCTATGCGTATCTTGGACCAAAGCACCTCCTTTACGATTTGATCTACAATCCTTTAAAAACTACCTTCCTGAAAAAAGGGGAAGCACGCGGCGCTCATATCTGCAATGGTTTGAAAATGCTTGAATACCAGGCCGAAAAAGCATGGGTACTATGGCAAAGATCAATAGAGGACTAAGTAATCTTGGTATAAAAAGGGTGGTCTGCTGAATAAACAACTCCTATGCAGTAGGCAATCATACATATTAAAATTCGGGCTATCGGCTTTTTTATCAAAATCATCTTGCTTTCCAAACGACGCTGGACAAATACAAAAAGAATTCCCATATTTTTTGCTATTCATGCGGTAGTTAGTATCTTACATTGCACTTATTGAAATATTAAGAGTAATGCTGGAAGAGAAAGATCGGGAACTACATGAAAATGTAGGTGGTGAAGAAAATTCAGAAACTACCGGATTGCAAAAGGATCCGGAGAAAAGCCCTGAAAAAACATCGAAGCCAAAAAAGGAAGTCGTCGAGCAGGAACCATCGCAAATCGATTCCTCTTCTGAATCTGATGATGTCCTTGAGGAAATCGATGAATCGAATGCAGAGGACGCCGAGGATAGCGATACGCATCAGCGCCATCAAATTCCAGAACTCGACTACCATGCCTTGAGTATGGAAAACCTGGTGGGAGAGCTACAGCGACTGGTACGTAATGAAAAAATACAGGCGATTAAGCGACATGTCGATGCCATTAAACACGAATTTGACCTAAAGTTCCAAGAGTTCCTAGAACACAAGAAAGAAGATTTTATAAGTAATGGCGGCAACGAAATCGATTTTAAATATACGTCGGTAGCGAAACGTCAATTCAATGAAGTTTACTCCGATTACAAGGATAAACGTAACCAGCACTACAAAAGTCTTGAAAGAAGCCATAAGGATAATTTGGCCAATCGCTTGGAAATCATTGAAGAATTGAAAGGGCTGGTCAACATTGAGGAAGACATAAATACTACCTATAAAAACTTCAAGGACATTCAGGAACGTTGGCGAAATGCAGGTCCCGTACCGAGAACCCATTATAATGATGTATGGCGAACGTATCAACATCACATTGAAATATTTTACGATTTTCTGCATATAAACCGAGAACTAAGAGACCTTGATTTCAAGCACAACCTCGAAGAAAAGACCAAAATCGTCGAACAGGCGGAGACCTTAGTACAGGAGGAAAACCTAGATAAGGCCTTTCGGGAATTGCAAACCCTTCATAAAATTTGGAAAGAAGACATCGGCCCAGTAGACAAGGAGCACCGTGATGCCATATGGGAGCGTTTCAGCAATGCCACCAAAGTATTGCACCAAAGACGTCAGGATCATTTTAAGGAGCTTGAAAAAGTCTATGAGCAAAACCTGGTTAAAAAACAGGAAATCATTTTGGTTATAGACGAAATTTCTAAAAATGTCGCCGAGGATCATAAAGCGTTACAACAACAAATGTTGAAAATAGAAGAATTGCGCAACGCATTCTTTAAAGCTGGAAAGGTTCCCCAAAAAGTCAATGAAACAACGTGGGCGGCCTTTAAGGAGTCGGTCCGTAAATTTAACCGGAATAAAAATTCATATTATAAAAATCTAAAAAATGAGCAGCAGGAAAATCTGGACAAAAAACGCGCGCTGCTCGAACAGGCCATTTCGTTAAAAGATAGTGAAGAATGGGAGACCACGACCCAAGAGATGAAACGTATCCAAGGTGAATGGAAAAAAATCGGCCATGTACCCCGTAAATATTCCGATAAAATCTGGAAAGAATTTAAAACGGCATGCAACCACTATTTTGATCGGTTGCACGCTTTAAAAAATGAGGCTTCCAAAGGGGAATTCGACAATCTTGAAAAAAAGAATGCCTGTCTTGAACGGATAAAAGCATTTGAACTGTCAGGCAAACGGAGCAAAGACCTGGCCGAGTTAAAATCATTCATCGAAGAATGGAGAGCCTATGGCAGAGTGCCCTTTAATAAAAAGAATATCAACCAAAAGTTCAATAAAATCGTCGATGCGCTTTTTAGAAAACTAGATGTTAGCCGCCAGGAAGCCGAATTATTAAAGTACGGAAATAAAATCCAGGAGCTTACCCAAAAAGAAGACGAACAGGCAATTTATCAGGAGCGTACTTTTATTCGTCGCAAAATTGATGAAAGCAAAAGCGAGATCCGTCAATTGGAGAACAACCTGCAATTTTTCTCGAATGCTTCGGAGGACAATCCACTTGTTCAGGAAGTCATAAAAAAAGTTGACGATCATAAGGCTGAACTTGCTACTTGGAAAGCCAAACTGAAAAAGCTCAATATTCTAGAGAATAACCTGAATAAGACCGTAGAGGTCGAGGAATCAGAACCTTCTGATTCCGAGGAAGCTTAAATTCTCTTTTTGGCAACACAGCGACCCCTTGTGTTCAAAAAGAATCGTTTTCCTTTACGAACTTGATATGCACTTTACGCCTGAATGAAATTCCAAACAGCTCAGATAACCCAACATGGTCAAGGCTAAATTGATGGTTTTAAGAAAAACAGACACCGCGTTACTTCATGTACAGCCTTAAAAGCGGTTATCCCCATCCAAAATACGACCAAGGCCCCCTAAAATGCTTCCTTCGCCCACATCTTTTCCGCCTTCCCTAGGCGCCGCGGCCCATACGCGACCGGCCAAGCGGCTGAATGGCAGGGATTGAATATACACGGTTCCTGGTCCGCGCAAGGTAGCAAAGAACAATCCTTCCCCACCGAATACCGTATTTTTAATACCTCCAACAAACGCTACATCATAGTCGATGTCCTTTGTAAAACCAACGATACAGCCCGTATCGACTTTTAAAACTTCCCCGACCGCCACTGTTTTTTTGGCCATGGTACCTCCTGCGTGAACAAACGCCATGCCGTCCCCTTCGAGTTTTTCCATAATAAAGCCCTCGCCTCCAAATAAACCGCGCCCTAGCTTCTTTGAAAATTCAATTCCGATGGAGACTCCTTTAGCAGCACAAAGAAAGGCATCCTTTTGGCATATAAACTTACCACCGATTTCTGAAAGGTCGATTGGTACTATTTTGCCTGGATATGGTGCCGCAAAACTTACGTGTTTTCTTCCTTCCCCTTGATTAAGAAAGGCGGTCATAAAAAGGCTTTCCCCTGTTAAAACACGTTTTCCGGCAGAAAATATTCTTCCGAGGACGCTATTGTCCTGATTCGAACCGTCGCCAAAAATGGTATCCATGACGATTCCTGATTCCATCATCATAAAACTCCCTGATTCGGCAATGACGGCTTCTTGTGGATCTAAACCAATTTCCACATATTGCATTTCTTCCCCATGAACCTCAAAGTCTATTTCGTGTGCATTCATTGTTTCACTATTTAAAAGTATTAGTTGTGCGTCTTATATAATATGTTACACCTAAGTGGCACTTTTTTAGGTGGTCATGCAATTGTATTTAACAGCTCCATTTGCTTAGAAGGTTAGACCCACCATCAAGAAGTTCACTCCTTGAACGGTCGACCCTTAGGTTTTATAGTCCATTCAAACTCAAAGGTCGAAACCACGACGCCTTCCTTATTGACCCCAATCGACTGCATCCAAAAGGTCTGCCCCTCCCCTGTGGCAACGGCACTTCGAATCGCATCAGCTATGGGCAGACCGTCGATACAGGTAAACGTTATTCTGCCCACCGCTTTCTTTGTGAATTCGGCCCTGTTCTTTGCGACAAGCATTGAAATTTTCTGGTCACTTTTACGTATTTGATTGATTAGTAGGGCCCCGGTACTTAATTCTGCGGCCATTCCCTGCACCGCCCAATACATTGACTTGAATGGATTTTGATTGATCCATTTGAAGCGAACCTGCACGATGGCTTTTTGGTCATCAATATATTTCAATCGGACACCACACCACCATGCGGCAGGCAATCTGAAAAAAGAATAGGTGTTGATCTTACGCGCCGAAATGCCCATTATAACTCGTGTTTACATCAAAAATAACTAAAATAGTAATAGCTTAAATTGTTAATATTTTGTTAAATATAAGTACTATGTGTTGCATAGTACCTTCTTTTAGATATATATTTGTATAAGAAATTACTAAGCCATGACAGATACTCTGACAAAACACGACAAAAATTTATCGGCCATCATACATGCTTCTACTTTTTCAAAGTTTTTCATACCCTTTGGGAATTTTCTCTTGCCTTTGGTATTGTGGACTGCAAACAAAAATGAAAATGACTTTGTGGACTACAATGGGAAACAAGCCTTGAATTTTCAAATAAGCATTTTGCTATACGGTCTGGTACTTGCCGCTATCACCGCCATATTGTTCTTTGTATTTGCCTTCGACTTTGTAGGATTCATTGATATTTTTGAATTGAACCGGCATAATCTTTCCCAATTCAACCATGATCATTCAGGTTGGGGCTTTCATATTATGTTTATGCTAATGGCTATAGTTTTAGGTTTGGGACTGCTCGTACTGGATGTTGTCTGTACTATTTTGGCCACCTTAAAAAGTAGTAGGGGCGAAAAATATGTATATCCGTTTACAATTAAATTTATAAAATAATGAAAAATACGAGTCGCATAAAATATCGCTCGGCCGCAGCCCTTTTCGGTTTAATGATTTTAGGTGTCACAGCCTTTAAACCCTCGCAAGAAAAGTCTGGTAAACGGAGCCTTTCGGATACGATGCTTTTCGACGAGATCGTGAAACAAGATAGCCTCTTCTTTAACGCCTATAATCAATGTGATCTTGAAACACAGGCGAAGATGATCGCTGATAATGTAGAATTCTACCATGATCAAGGTGGGCTATCTACTTCAAAAAAGGAAATTTTAGAAATGACCAAAAAGAATATCTGTGGAAAGGTTACCCGGGAATTGGTTTCAGGGACAGTTGAGGTCTATCCCATAAAGGACTATGGCGCTGTCGAAATCGGACAGCACAGATTCCACAACAATCAGGAACCGGAAGGCACCCCGTCGCACGCCTCCAAGTTTATTGTGATGTGGCAGCAAGTAGGCTCAGAATGGCAAATGACACGGGTCATAAGTTTACATTGAACCTATAATAAAAGAATTTAAAAACGGGTACTAATCACACCCAATCAAGGAGTTTTATCATCAATCACAAATCAATCAGGATGTTTATTCATCAATCAAAAAACGAACCGTTAACCCATGCAGGCCAAAATTAGATTTTTTGCAAACGCCCTCCTCCTGGTAGGCTGGCTTAGCATAAACAGAAAAAAGAAATTATGAATGTAGAAAACACAAAAGCACAAATGCGCAAAGGGGTGTTGGAATATTGCATACTTTCCATCTTGAATGGTAAGGACAAATATGCATCGGAGATTCTAGAAACCCTAAAAGACGCCAAGATGCTCGTCGTAGAGGGTACCATTTACCCCCTATTGACCCGCTTAAAAAATGCCGGTCTGCTTAACTATCGTTGGGAAGAGTCGACCTCAGGGCCACCAAGAAAATATTACACTTTGACCGAAACAGGCAAGCTTTTCCTTAAGGAATTGGATAGTACCTGGGACGAATTAAGGAATGCCGCGAATTTGGTAACTAAAAACAAATAGCCTAGAAACAAACAGACCACAATTTAAATTTGGGGTAAAAAAAAGTCAACAATGAACAAGACAGTAAATATAAATCTCGCAAATACACTTTTTCATATCGATGAACAGGCGTACAATAAAATGCGCCGCTATCTGGAATCAGTCAAAAGATCCTTTGCCAATACACCAGGGAGCGATGAGATCCAGGCAGATATCGAGGCACGCATTGCCGAGCTTTTTTATGAAAAACTAGAAAACGAACGACAGGTCATCACCGAAAAGGAAGTTGATGAGGTTATCACCATTATGGGACAACCCGAAGACTACATGGTCGATGAAGATATTTTTGAAGATGAACCTAAAGTACCATATGCTTCAAAAGAACAAACGAGGTCTAAAAAGTTATACCGGGATACCGAAACAAAATATGTAGCCGGGGTCTCCTCGGGTCTAGGATATTATTTTGGAATCGATCCAATTTGGGTACGTTTATTATGGGTATTTCTAACCATAGGCTCCGGGGGAGGCTTTATTCTCTTGTATGGCCTTTTATGGATTCTTATTCCGGAAGCCAGGACCACCTCCCAAAAATTGGATATGCGTGGTGAAGCGGTTAATATTAGCAACATAGAGCGAAAAGTAAAAGAAGGTTTTGAAGATGTGGCCGATCGCGTAAAAAATGTCGATTATGAAGGCGTTGGCCGAAAAGTCAAAAGCAGTGGCAAGACTTTTTTCGATACCTTGGGCGACATCATCCTTTTCTTTTTCAAGATTATCGGTAAATTCATAGGCATCCTATTGATCATCATCGGTGCATCTACGGTAATTGGTTTGTTTATCGGACTTTTCACAGTTGGTATTCTTGATATGATCCATATCCCCGGCATTGATTTTTATAACATCATTAATTCGACGAATACCCCTGTCTGGTTGATTTCTTTGTTGAGTTTCTTTGCGATTGGGATTCCGTTTTTCTTCCTGCTCTATCTAGGGTTGAAAATCTTGGTGAACAACCTTAAATCAATCGGAAATGTTGCCAAATTCACCCTCCTAGGTCTTTGGTTGATATGCTTGATATGCCTAATCGTGCTGGGATTCAGGGAGGCTGCCGCTCATGCCTACTCTGGCAGCACTACGGTTGAAAATGAATTGGTCTTCGAACAGCCGATCGATACACTGAATCTTGTCATGAAGTCTTCGGATACCGAAGAAGATGGGCATAATATGGGAATGAACGGTATCATTCTGGATTATGATAAAGATGGGGGCGAATTTCTTGTTTCACAAGATGTGCGAATTAATCTTAAAAAATCGAAAGACTCGATCATTCGCATCGAAGTTCGAAGGAATGCCGATGGCAGTTCATTTCAGAATGCCCGGCAGACCGCCGAAAAAATCAACTATTCATATGAAGTTGAAGGGAATACCCTTTTATTGAATGATTTTTTGACCACGCCTAGGGAAAATAAGATCAAAGACCAAGAAGTTCGGGTAAGTTTATACATTCCTGTCGGAATGGTCCTCGATTATGACAAGTCGAATGGCCGCTGTTGGACCCTTCGGTCAAATAATGATCGGGATATGGACGGCTGTGAATTTGGTGATTATTTATGGAAAATGGGCGATGCGGGCGAATTTGAATGCCAAAATTGCCCGAGTACCATGACGGATGAGGAGGATACTTCTGGAAATAACCGCATAATTATTAACAAAGATGGCGTCGATATCGATATTAAAGACAAGGGTGATACTTTTAAATTAAAGATCGATGAGAAAGGCGTTAAGATAAAAGCCAAGGACAGCAATAGCGACGACAATGTTGATATTAATGTCGATGAAGACGGTCTTCGTGTCAGCCATTAGTGGCGTCCGAGTAGGAAGACGATCCATCGCATCGATTCAACAATTGGGTAGCATATTTTATTAAACAAAAGTATTTAAGTTCAATTTTACAAGTAAGCATACTATAGCATCTTAAGAATCATTAATCAATCGTCGATCTTTGATAGTAAAAACATCGGGTTCGATCTAAAAACAACCATCATGACAACACTAGCACGAATTACTATCGCATTTATACTCGCACTCATTTTATCATCCTGTGGGTTTGATATTAATTTTGGGGACTTTGGCCCTGGAATCAAAGGAAATGGTGTAGTGGTAGAGGAAAATCGGGAAATTACCGATGACTTTACTGAAATATCCGCTTCGGAAGGCTTAGAGGTAACCGTCACCCAAGCGAACAATTTTGAAATTACGGTAGAAGGCGATGAAAACATCATCGACCTCATCGGTACCGAAATCAAAAATGGAAAACTTAGAATACATGCCATCGAAAATATTGGTAGGGCCACTAAAAAAGTACATGTTTCCCTCCCAAAAATTACGGCATTGCGGAGTTCCAGTGGAGCCAATCTTAGTACTGAGAACGAAATCAATGCAGATCATCTAGAAATCGACGCAAGTAGCGGTGCTTTAGTCCGAATTGATGTTACTGCAGAAGATGTTGATATCGATGCCAGCAGTGGCGCCAATCTTGATCTGTCAGGGAGCGCTCAAAAAGCCTATATCGATGGAAGCAGTGGAGCCAATATCAATGCCAAAAAACTATTTACTACAGATTGCAATGCCGAGGCTAGCAGTGGAGCCAATATCGGTATAAATGTTTCCGAATCGTTAACTGCCGATGCTAGTAGCGGGGGTAATATTTCCTATTCAGGGGATGCCACTGTCCAAAAAAAGAAGTCGGTTTCAGGAAGTGTACATAGAAATTAATGCGAATTCACTAATAAAAACGAGGCTCAAAACCACCTAACTCGAAAAGCCCTGGCTTCAATGCCGGGGCTTTATTTTTGACTTCCTCGATTTTGGAAACCAACCCGGTCTTTCCCTATCTTAGTAAAAAGAACTGGCACAATGCAATTACGACTTAAAAGATATACCCTTCCTTTAAAACATACATTTAGCATTTCCCGTGAATCACACGATACGCAGGATACGCTAATCGTAGCCCTGTCAATGAATGATCACACAGGATATGGGGAAGCCACATCAAACCCCTATTATAAAATTACCCTTAACAGTATGATATTGGAAATCGAGCATGTACGCGATAAAATTGAAGCGTTTAATTTTACGACCCCTGAAGTACTACATCATTTTCTGACACATCTGAATTTAAGCAATTTCGCCATCTGTGCAATTGACCTAGCGGCCCACGATCTATATGGTAAGCTTTTGGGCAAGCCCCTCTATGAAATCTGGGGAACCTCGATTGAAAACTATCCTACAACGAATTATACCATCGGTATCGATACGATTGACAAAATGATCGGAAAAATGGCGGAAGTACCTTGGCCCATTTACAAGATTAAATTGGGTACTAAAGATGATATAGCCATCGTACGGGAATTACGCAATCATACCGATTCTGTATTTAGAATAGATGCCAATTGTGCGTGGACTGCTAAGGAGACAGTCTTGAATGCGCCCCTACTAAAGAATTTAGGCGTTGAGTTTTTAGAACAGCCTTTGAAGGCAGATGATTGGGAGGGCATGGAGCGCGTAATGCATAAAAGTGTGCTCCCTGTAATTGCTGATGAGAGTTGCATCGTTGAAAAGGATGTAGAAAGCTGTGGCCTTCACTTTAGTGGCATAAACATTAAACTCACTAAGTGCGGTGGACTGACCCCGGCCTTGCGAATGATCAGGAAAGCGCGTGATCTCGGTCTGAAGGTAATGGTGGGCTGCATGACCGAAAGTACGGTCGGAATATCAGCCATTGCCCAACTTTTGCCACAACTCGATTATGTAGACATGGATGGCCCCCTTCTCATAAAGCAGGATATTGCCGATGGGGTACAAATCCTGAAAGATGGTACTTTGGTATTCCCAAAATTGGGTGGAAGCGGTATTACCCTACGAGTATGAACTATTATATTGACCGTTTTCCCGATCGTGAAATCCTCGTAGAGGATAAAAAATACCTCTATTTCGGCGGAACTGCCTATTTGGGGTTACAGACAGCTCCCGAATTTCAGGCGCTTTTAATCAATAATATTAAGAAGTATGGCACCAACTATGGTGCATCAAGGAATTCGAACGTTCGACTTTCGATTTTTGGGCAAGCTGAAAGTTACTTGGCGGAAATGGTCGGAAGCAGCACCTGTATGACCATGTCATCGGGATATTTGGCAGCACAATTATTAGTCCAAAAATTTAGTGATCCCGTCTATAAGCTATTTTATGCACCTCATGCCCATTCGGCATTATTTTCAACTAAACATACATCATATACTTCTTTTGGGACGCTCAATAAAGCCATTAGAAGGCATCTTGAGATCAAAAAATCGCCCGTACCTGTTGTTTTATTGGATTCGATTGATTTTTCAGGTGGTAATTATCCTGATTTTAATAGACTTCGTTCATTGCCTTTAGATAAAATCATTCTAATCGTTGACGATTCACATGGCATCGGAATTCTTGGGGCAAATGGTGGAGGTGTTTTCAGCCTATTGAAAAAAATGGAACCCAAAGAACTAATAGTATGTTGTTCCCTGGGCAAAGGACTTGGTATTCAGGCCGGCGCTATCTTTGGGGAGAAGGCTAGAATCGAGGCACTTTTGAATAGCGAATTCTATGGAGGGGCAAGCCCGGCGAGTCCTGCTTCCTTGGCCACACTAATTCAAGCTGCCCATCTTTGTAAGAAAAGAAGAACTAGGTTGCAAAACAATTTATCCATATTTCTAAATGCGCTAAGCAACAAGAAAACATTTGTAATGATGAAGGATCATCCGACTTTTTCATTTGCAGACAACCAACTTGCAGCCTATTTGGAAAGTCATAACATCATCATTACCAATTTCAATTATCCTTCTGACGGCAATAGTATCATGAAACGCATCGTAATCTCTGCAAATCATATGAAAAAAGATCTTTTGAATTTGGCAGAATGCATTGATCAATATCATATAAAGTCCGGTCAAATTTGATCCATCCTCCTTTTGTGATATCGATAATTTATTGCCCTTAAAATTAACAATACTTCATAATTTTTTTGTAACTTTTGATTGATAAATAATCATTAACTCTAAAGTATTCAGACCATGAAAAAGTTACTTGCGCTTGTTTTCTTGATGCTCATGCTGGTTTCAGCCACCGACTATCCCGAGCCAAAATCAGGAGCCTTTCAGAAATCAATTGAAGGTACGTGGGAACTCGTAAGCTTCTATAATTATAGGGACGGTGTAAATATATCAGATACAACCGCGACTGCCAATGGCTACCGACAGATAAAAATGTACTATAACGGGAAGGTCATGTGGACCCGATACGTCCCGACCGACTCCATTGAATGGTTTGGTTATGGATCCTATAAGAATACCGATAGTACGTTGACAGAAACCTTGGAATATATGTCGGCTTCGATGCGAAGAGCTTCCGATACCTTGAGTGTTTACAATTTTGAATTAAAGGTAGGAGATGGCTGGTACAGCCAAATTTCAGTAGATGCCGAAGGACAACGGACATTCTCGGAGAACTACAAACGACTCGACTGAGTTACAATCAATAAAAAACGCCACTTCCGTGGCGCTTTTTTATTGTATTCAATACGTTTTATACTACCTCTTCAGGGGTTTCTATAGTTGCCAAATAACGTTCAGCATCCAAGGCGGCCATACAGCCGGTACCTGCAGCAGTGATGGCTTGGCGATATTCCTTGTCTTGTGCATCCCCTGAAGCGAAAACGCCGGGTTTATTGGTCTTCGAGCTTTTTCCTTTCGTAATAATATAACCAACATCATCCATATCCAACTGTCCTTTAAAAATTGTAGTATTCGGCGTGTGTCCAATGGCTATAAAAAGTCCGGTAATCGAAATATCCTCTTTTTCACCGGTCTTGTTGTTGATAATTCGCAGGCCTTCGACTACTTGATCTCCCAAAACTTCATCAACCTCCGAATTGTACCGAATGTCTATATTTGATAAGCTGTTGACCCGATGTTGCATGGCTTTGGAAGCCCGCATTTGATCTTTGCGCACCAGCATGGTTACCTTTTTACAAATATTGGCCAAATAGGATGCTTCTTCAGCAGCGGTATCACCGGCACCAACAATGGCCACTTCCTGCCCTTTGTAGAAAAAGCCATCACACACGGCACAAGCCGATACACCTCCACCGCGTAATCGTTGCTCACTAGGTATATTCAGGTATTTGGCGGTTGCACCCGTTGATATAATGATGGTCTCAGCCTCGATTACATTCGTATCATCAATCGTGACTCTATGAATTCCGCCCACTTCATTACTCAATTCAACAGCGGTCGCCATGCCAAATCGGACTTCGGTTCCAAAACGTTCTGCCTGTTTTTGAAGCTGCACCATCATAGCGGGACCATCAATGCCATCTGGGTATCCTGGAAAGTTATCTACTTCCGTGGTGGTGGTCAATTGGCCACCAGGTTCCAATCCGGTATAAACAACGGGCTTTAAATCGGCACGAGCCGCATATATTGCTGCGGTATACCCTGCCGGACCTGATCCTATTATCAATGTTTTTATGCGTTCCAATTTATCTTCCATACGTATATACTTCAAAGTATTCTTCTAAACAAAAGTAGGATTTTTGTAAAAAAACTTACATTAAAAGTTATCAAAAGTTATGGGTTTCCGAAATAGACCTATTCGAAAGCTTTCTGTCTCCATATGCCATTTAGTCAGATCGCTCCCTGAATGAAGTACTACCCTACACCGTAATTTGAAGATTGCAACCGTACGTTGAAACAAACGATGACCATCGCTGGTTAAGGCTGTACTCAAACTGACAAATCTTGGAAGGATAATCGGTTAATTGAACACTTATCTAACAATATATGAGCGATTTACAAATACGATTCGCAAATACCCACTATCTTTGTCAATGAATTCAAGTAGATACCCCACAGAAATTCAAGGATTGAGATAGCCTCGACATAGGAGTCTATTATAATTTCAATGAAACTAGGTTAAGTTCAGCTATGAAGCCCACATTAAAATGTATGGTAATCGATGATTCAGCCGTTCAGCGCGCCGCTCTGACAGCGCTCATAGAAAAACATTCCAGCTTGGTCTTGGTCGATGTTTTTCAGAATGGCATCAATGCAAGGGCAAGTATCAAGCGTGACGAAGTAGATCTTATCTTTTTGGATGTTGAGATGCCTGTAGTCAATGGCTTTGAATTGATTGAATCACTTGAAACACGGCCACAGATTATTTTGATTACCAGCAATCCAAACTACGCTCTACGTGCCTTTGATCATAACGTAACCGACTATTTATTGAAGCCGATTATGAAGGAGCGATTCAATGAATCGATAAAACGGGCATTGGTAAACTATGTTGGGGCCGAGCAAGTTGATTTGGATACAGAGTTTATCTATGTGAATAGCAATCTCAAAAAAGTAAAAGTATTCCTGAAGCATATTAATTGGGTCCAGGGATTTGGTGATTATATAAAATTGATTACTGAAGATGGCAATATCCTTGTGCTTTCGACTATGAAATCATTTATGAAGCTTCTTCCACAAGACAAGTTTTTACGAACTCATAAGTCGTATATTATTAATCTAGACAAAGTCAAGAAATTTAGTTCGTCTTTCGTCGAAATCAGAGGTCAGGAGCTGCCCTTAAGTAAACATAAGAAAACGGCCCTGGAAGAGGCCCTCATGCAAGGTTAATCGTCCTTAACTCCCCGTTAGGTGTCTTTAACAAGCGTTTGACCCCCTACCTTGCAAAGGATATTGAGGTTCCCGTACTTGGAGTAACTTCAAATGCGGTTAAGTCAATTCCGAATTGTCTTTGATATGCGTCACTAGCCTCGTGTATAAACTTAGCAACCAAATCCCTATGCACAATATTCAAAGTACAACCACCAAAACCTCCACCGGTTTGACGTGCACCTAAAACTCCCGAATAGTTTTTTGAAAATGCTACCAGAAAATCAGATTCCTTGCAACTTACCTCATATAATTCACTAATGCCGCTATGGGCCTCATACAACAACTCACCTGCGGTTTTGAGATCCCCCAACTTTAAGGCATCCGCCATTTTCAATACACGTGCATTTTCCTGTAGGATGAACGAACATCTCTTATAAACGACTTCCCGCATCTTAGTTTTATTGGCCATTAATACTGTTGACGTGACATCACGAAGCGAATTTATATTCGCATGGGTTTGCCTTATAACCGACACGCCTTCTTCACATTCAAGTTTTCGAACATTGTATTCACTGGTCGCCAAATCATGTGACACCCCTGTATTCAATAAAATGATTTTATAGGGCTCAAACTGAATGGGTATCAAATCGTACCTTAAACTATTACAATCCAATAGAATACCATGGCCTGTTTCACTCATTACAGAGGCAAATTGATCCATAATACCACATTGAGTCCCAACATAATTATGTTCTGCGATCTGGGAGAGCTTCACAAGATCCATTTTGGCCAGGCCCAACGAAAAAAGTTCATTGAGACCGAATGCAAGTCCACATTCCAAAGCGGCCGAAGAGCTCAATCCCGATCCTTGTGGCAGATTACTTTCTAAAACACAATCAAAACCTCTGATTTGGTTCGAACGCTTTGTGATTTCGAACAATACTCCTAAAAGATAGTTTTCCCATGGTACCGAACTTCTTGAAATTTCTTTTAAATCTGCCTGAAAACCAACGTCAGCGCCTTTACTGAAAAAGTTGCACTCGTTTTTTGAGCCATTTTTCTGGAATGAAAGCGTAATGTGCTTTTCTATTGCCGTCGGAAATACATAACCAAGATTATAATCGGTATGTTCCCCGATTAAATTTATTCTCCCTGGTGATTCGATGATCAGTTCTGGGTTAAATTTTTTTAAGAATTGCATAGCTTCTATCGCTGATTGTTTTTTGCTTCCACCATTGCGATGGTAGCGACGGTCCGGAACCCTAAATGTTCGAGGGAAGAATCTAAACTGGTGGCCATTCTTGCAGAGATACGATAACTGGCACAATACGAGGCACTGCATAAAAATGAGCCACCCTTCATGATTTTCTCCTTTGCCAATGGATCGCGTTCGTTATAAGGACTCGGGGCACCTACGGGATTTTTAGTGACCTCATGTCGCTGCGCCAGTTCGCGATAGTAGTTTGAATTGTACCAATCACTGGTCCATTCCCAGACATTTCCCGCCATATCATAGAGACCAAAGTCATTTGAAGGAAACGATTTTACGGGGGCGAGTAACTCGAAACCATCTGCCAAGGTATTTACCACAGGAAATTCCCCATTCCATGTATTGGCATTTTGAGACAACCGTGAATCATCGTCTCCCCAAAAATAGATACTATTTTTTTTGTTTCCCCGGGCAGCCAATTCCCATTCTGCTTCGGTCGGCAATCGCCTGCCTGCCCAATTGCAATAGGCAATCGCGTCTTCATAGGCAATCTGAACAACCGGGAAGTCTTCTTTACCCACTATCGAGGTGCCGGGTCCTTCAGGATGTCGCCAATTCGCTCCAACAGTCCATTGCCACCACTGCGAAAAATCATATAGATTGGGCAGGGAGTTCCTCGATTTTTTAAAGGTCAATGCACCTGGTTGCATAATGCTGTCAGGAGGCCTGGGAGTTCCCTCTGGAAGTTGTTTTTTTATCTCTTCCCAATCAATTGGCCTTTCGGCTATGGTAACATACCCGGATTGGTTCATGAATTTTTCAAATTGCGCGTTAGTCACTTCAGTGACGTCCATAAAAAATCCATCCACGGCTACCTTGTGGGCGGGCTTTTCGTGACCCATGGCCAATTTGTCCTGGGTTACGGCCCCTTGTTCGAATACTCCACCGGGTATCCACACCATGCCCTTAGGCACCGATATCGTATCAGGTTTCTTGGTCAGTAGTCCTATAATATCCTTGTCGCCTGGTGTATCAACTATTTTATTGATATCATTTGGTGCCTTGGTTTGCTGCTTGCACCCGGTAAGGAAAATTACAAGGACCGAAAGAATAGCTACTTTGTTAAGGAAAATCCGCATTTTGATTATTTTCGGTCTAATTTGTAAAGTTATTTTATATCTTCATAAACCAAAGAAAAAACAAATGAAAATTACCGACTTACCAAGGTTTCTTGTCGCTATGCTACTTTTGGGCACCTTAAGTTGCAAGGAAAAATCAACAAAAAATGAAACTGATCAAAACATGGTTCAACCTCAGTCAGACACCACCCTTTCCGGAATTTCAAAAGCCAATTTTGAACAAATAGTCGATGAAAAACCTGTTTCACTTTATGTCTTAAGTAATAAAAACGGAATGGAGGCGACTTTCACAAATTACGGACAGCATTTGGTGTCACTAATGGTGCCCGATAAAAATGGAAAAATGGAGGACGTTGTTTTAGGGGCAGCGAACCTTGAAGGCTATAAAAAACCCAGTGGAAAATATTTTGGTTCGGTGATTGGTCGATATGGCAATAGGATTGCCAAAGGCAGGTTCACAGTAGACGGAACCACCTATGAATTGGCTAAAAACAATGGGGAAAATCATTTACATGGTGGCATAAAAGGATTTGAATCCGTGGTATGGGATGTAGATTCGATTGCCCCAAATTACATAAGGTTTCATAGGCTTTCTCCCGATATGGAAGAAGGCTACCCCGGGAATTTAGATGTAAAAGTCGATTACACGTTGACAGACTCCAATGAATTGAAAATAAATTACTTAGCTACAACTGACAAGAAGACGCCCATAAATCTGACCAATCATTCTTTTTTCAATTTGAAAGGAGCTGGCAACGGGACCATCGATGATCATCTATTACAAGTTAACGCCGATAGTTTTAATGCAGTTGATGCAGGTTTGATTCCGACAGGGGAGCTTATGCCCGTAGTGAATACACCTTTTGATTTTAGGACACCGAAAACCCTCGGTCAAGATATTGGCGCCGATTTTCCACAACTAAAAATAGGCAACGGGTATGATCATAATTTTATCCTTAATTCTGGGCCAAAGAATGAAGATGGACTCGTTTTTGCCGCAAAGGTAATTGAACCAAAAAGTGGTCGCGTTATGGAAGTTTTTACCAGCGAACCTGGGGTACAGGTCTACACCGGAAATTTTTTAGACGGGACCACCTTAGGAAAAAAAGGAAAGCCGTACGTATTTCGGGGATCGATTTGTTTAGAGACACAGCATTATCCTGATTCCCCGAACCAAAAAGCATTTCCGAATACGATTCTTGCCCCTGGGGACACGTATAGATCGACTACGATCTATAAATTTTCAACGCAATAACACAATTGCATCTCCTTGTCAATTGTAGGCCGTACCTATTGCTGGGTGTCGCCGAGCAGCCCATTTTCTACCGAAGGGATTCGAAATCGGGCTACTTCAGAATTCGTATGTTGCGCCTTGAAAATTTCGACGGCTTTTTTTACGATTTCCGGATGTGTATCCGCAACGTTCGTCGATTCCAAAGGATCATTTCGTAGGTTATAAACTTCAAGGGTAGGATTTTGAGTATCGTTATTCAAATTTTGTCGTATTACTTTCCAATCCCCCATCCTGATGGCCACCTGTCCTCCATATTCAGGAAATTCCCAATACATGAAATCATGTTCTTTCTGGGGCTGCTCAGAAAAAAGAGTTGGCGAAAAACTAATGCCGTCGGTTTCGGCAGGAACTTCAAACCCTGCAATAGCTCCTAACGTGGCCAACATATCGTAGTGTGCGGAAACAAGGTCAGTGCGGCTTCCTGCCTTTATATGTCCCGGCCAAGATGTGATCATGGGTACCCGTATTCCGCCCTCATAAACAAAACCTTTCCCTTTGCCATAGGACCCTGAAAATGGTCTGGCACTCTTGAAGAATTCCGGGTCGACACCTCCGGCATACGTGGGTCCGTTATCAGACGTAAAAATAATGAGTGTCTGTTCATAAATACCTTCCTCTTTGAGCTGTTGCACCAATTTGCCAATATTCTCATCTAAGTACGATATCATGGCCGCATAACCTGCATGTGGATTTTTATGCGGAAAATAGCCATTTTCTCCCAAATAAGGCTTTTCATCCCCAAACTTGGCAATGTAATGATCTAGCCATTTACGAGAAGCTTGAATGGCCACATGCGGAATCGGGGTAGCCCAATATAAAAAGAAGGGATGGTCTTTGTTCGCCATTACAAAATTAGAGAGTTCCTTGAACATCAAATCGGGCGAATAGTCTTTTAAGGTATAGGCGGCATAACTCCCTGGATCATGAATATCGGCCCCTTTGGGCAGTTTGGTATTCGGGGCAACGGTATCATTGTCGAGATGTACACGGGCCTTATTTTTATAGAGATGCAGCGGATAGTAGGTATGGGCTTGTCGCTGACAATTGTACCCAAAAAAGAAATCAAAGCCCATTTCATTGGGTATCGATTGCGTTTGAGGCGCGCCCAGGCCCCATTTTCCGATGAGAGCGGTTTGATAACCCACTTTCTGAAGCCGATGTGCCAGCGTAACGGTATTTGAAGGCATTGGTTTTTGACCTTCCAAGGTAGAATCTTTTGCCATGGCCTTATAGTTCCAAACATCCCCACGGGCATCCCATTCATCATTCCCACGAATGTAGGCGTGTCCAGAATGTGTTCCTGTTAAAAACATATAGCGTGCCGGGGCACAAACCGGGGCACTGGTATAATGTTGTGTAAATAGCATGCCATTCTTGGCCAAGGCATCGATATTCGGCGTCTCGATTTTTTCCTGCCCATAGGCCCCAATTTCCCCATAGCCCAGATCATCGGCAAGAATATAAATGATATTGGGCTTCCTAGGCTGAACGACACTGGCGGTAGCCTGATTGTCCTTACAGGACGAAACAAGAGTCCCTGCTAGGAGCAGGGACAGAAATTTTAACTTGGATAACATGGTACGCTATTTAAATAACCACCGTCTGGCCTGGCATCGGTATTTTATAGGTTCCATCGGCATTGGGTTGCACCGGTGCCGGAGAATCCCAAGTAAGACCATCAGGAATTAGGACTATGTTCGAATTCAAGGCCTCGTCCCATTTGATTACTTTTCCAGAATACGTGGCCATTCTGCCCATAATCGCGGTCATCGTGCTATGAGCACCATATTCTGCATTAGAGAGAACCCCGCCATTTCGAATTGATTCGAACAAGTGAACATGCTCGACCTCATACGGATTGGGATCATCCTTACCCCGATGTTCGAAAAGTATATTCCCATTCCAATCGGTTAAGGTAGCATTGTCCCCTTCGGTGGAGACGGTTCCTTTGGTTCCCTGGAAAAATTCTGAAACCCTGCTCATGGTTTCTGGCTGATGTCGGCATTGGCTGGCGATAACCGCTCCGCTTGGATAGGTAAATTCAACGAAATGGTGATCAAATATCTCGCCATGGTCCTTGCCTGTACGTACGGCCCTACCACCCATTCCCTGGGCTGAAATTGGGGTTTCCCCTACAAACCAATTGGCGACATCAATGTTATGTATGTGTTGTTCCAAGATATGGTCACCACACAACCAACAGAAATAGTACCAATTACGCATTTGGTATTCAAGTTCGGTTTGACCGGGTTGTCGCTCGCGCACCCAGACCCCTGCACTATCCCAATAGACCTGCCCAGAAACGATCTTGCCGATCTTGTCCTGCTTGAGATGCTCTAGAGCCGCTAGATAACTATCTTGATAATGTCGTTGAAGGCCAACCACCACGTTTAATTTCTTTTCCTTGGCTATTTTTGCAGCCGCCAATACCCTGCGAACGCCGGGAGCATCAGTGGCAACTGGTTTTTCCATAAAAACATGCTTGCCATTGTTTACGGCATATTCAAAATGCTGTGGCCTGAAGCCTGGAGGTGTTGCTAAAATTACCACATCGGCCAAATCGATGGCCTTCTGGGCGGCATCAAATCCTACGAATTGATTTTCCTCTTTTACATTCACCTTTTTGCTATCTCCGCTTTCCTTACGAATATTGGCTAAACTATCCTTTAATCGGTCCTCAAAGGCATCTGCCATGGCCACTAATTCAATATTATCATCGGCCTTCAAGGCTTGTAATGCGGCACCGGTTCCCCTACCACCGCATCCGACCAATGCTATTTTCAGTTTTTTGTCATTGAATACGTTAAACATTGAGTTCATCTGCATTGAGGGTAAGATCAAAGCTCCAGAAAGCAACGCAGTATTCTTAACGAATGACCTGCGGGACTTGTCAGAGCCGATACTTTTCAGATCGTGCTTCTTTAGATTTTCCATGATGGGCTTTTTAAGGATTGAATATGTAAAAATTTTGAGAATTTACTATTTAACGTGAATATAATTATAATTTATCATTATCAAATGCTGGTTCCCGAGCTTTTTCGAATGGCATGCCTTGTAAGCGATTTAGCCAAGAACACTTTAAGTATGCTCGATCCTGAATTTCATACTATAGCGAAAGCGTACTGAACGAAATCATAATATACAATACAATAATGATAATAGCCGCCGAGGCGAATATATCCCAAAAATTATAGCTGGCTTTGTTCTTCGCTTTTTGTTCGGCAGTGACGCTACCAAATGTCAAACCGGCCAATTGTGCCTGAGATGGGGCTGGGTAAAACATACTAACTAGTACCGCAATTGCTACGCAGATCGCAAAGAAATAGGCACCAAAGACCAACCAATTGATATGTGCAATAGTGTACAACATGCTGCCCTCCTCAAAACTCGACTTCATGATTTCGAGGCTGAGTTTTGAAAATCCGATAAGAAATCCACCGACCAAGGTGGCAATGGCACCATTCGCATTTATGCGCTTATAAAATATCCCCAAAAGAAAGACCGCAGCAATCGGTGGAGAAATATAGGCCTGTACATTTTGCAAATATTCATAGAGGCCATCAGAGAGCTTCGTTATAATCGGAATCCATAACAAACCCAGACCAACAACAAAAAAAGTAGCGATTCTACCGGTCCTTACTAATTTTTCCTCAGGCTTGTTGGGCTTCAATTTTTTATAGATATCCAAGGTAAACAGGGTCGAACATGAATTGAAAACCGAAGCCAAGGAACTCATCAAGGCCGCAAGTAAACCCGCTGCTACCAGACCACGAAGGCCCGATGGTAAAATGTTGCTCATCAAGACCGGAAAGGCCTGATCTGGACTATCCCAATTTAGTTTGCCCTGCATTTTCAAGGCCAAGGCGATTACGCCCGGAATTAGAAATAGAAATACGGGCATCAATTTTAAAAGGGCTCCAAAAATACTACCCCGCCTGCCTTCTTTGATGTTTTTTGCCGTTAGTACCCGTTGAACGATTACTTGATCTGTACACCAATACCAGATACCAACAATAGTACTCGTAATAAAGAGGGGCAGCCACGGATAATTTGGGTCTGAATTGGGCCGCCACATGTTAAAATAATCGGGGCCGATCGTGCTTTTAAGCGTAGCCCAGCCTCCTACTGTTTCCAACCCCATAAACGTAAGTATGCCTGCTCCCAAGACCAAGATTACGGCTTGTATCGTTTCGGTGTATACTACTGCACGCATACCACCAAGCACTGTATACAAACCTGTGAGAACAACCGTTGCAACGGCACCGATCCAAAAGGGTATTCCCAGTAAGGCCGAGACCACTACCCCACCGGCATAAATTGTAACCGATACTTTCGTGAGAATATAGGCAATCAAGGAAACGACAGACAGCACCCAACGGGATCGTGCATCGAATCTTTTTTCCAGAAATTCAGGCATTGTAAATACGCCGCTTCTTGCATAAAATGGCAGGAAGACCCAACCTAACATCAAAACGATCCATGCATGCAGTTCATAGATAAGCAAGGGCATCTTATCCCCGGCGCCATTGCCAGCTAAGCCAACCACATGCTCAGATCCAATGTTCGAGGCAAAAATTGATGCGCCGACCATAAACCATCCGATATTGCGACCGGCAAGGAAATAATCCTCTGTACTTTTTTGTTTTTGTCTGATTACCCACCAGGCGACACCCAGCAAGATTAAAAAATAGGCGATGATTACGACCCAGTCTAATGTATCAAGTCCTTTCATGATTGAATTTTTGGTTGGTTATCCCTGAATTAGATTATAAACTTCGCAGTCTCTAATGGTGTTACATTTTTACGCTTTTTGATATGCCCATGGCCAATCCACGTAGTTCGGCAAGGCCCTTCAATCGCCCTATCGCGGTATATCCGGAATAGAAATTTTCCGCGTTAAGATCATGTAACAATTGATGACCGTGGTCGGGCCGCATAGGGAGTTGCACGTCGCGTTGATTTTCTATCTCCAAAACCGCCTTGACAATGGCATACATATCCGATGAGCCTTCTAAGTGGTTATCCTCATAGAAGCTGCCATCTGCTTCACGTCGTACATTGCGCAAATGCAGAAAATGGATTCTCTCGGCAAACTTTCGGATCATTTTTGGTAGGTCATTGGCCGAATTGGCTCCCAATGATCCCGTACAGAACGTAATGCCGTTCGAAGGACTATCAACAAAAGCGACCAAATCCTCAAGATCTTCTTCCGATTTAATAATACGAGGGAGGCCCATAATATCAAAAGGAGGATCATCGGGATGGATTGCCATTTTAATACCATGTTCTTCGGCAATCGGGATGATCGCATTTAAAAAATAGGATAGGTTCGCTTTTAAATCTTTATGCGTCATCCCATGGTACTGTGTGATCATCTTCTTAAATACCGGAATGGTCAAGTCATCGACGGTTCCTGGAAGGCCTTTTAATATAGCATCCTGGAGTTTGTTTTTCTCGAACCCGGTCATTTTTGAAAAGCGTTCCGCCGCCCGTCGCATTATCTCTTCAGAATAGTCTTGCTGTGAGCTTTCCCTTTTCAAGAGATACCATTCAAAGATGGCCATATCTACCTTATCGAATCGTAAGGCTGTCCCACCATGATCCAATTCCCAATGCAGCTGAGTACGGGTCCAGTCTAAAACGGGCATAAAGTTATAGCAGACATTTTTCACGCCGCTTTGCGCTATATTCCTCAGACTTTGTTTGTAATTTTCAATACGTTGGAGGTAGTCGCCCGTTCGCAGTTTGATATTCTCATGTATCGGAATACTTTCGATGAAAGTCCATTCCAAACCAGAAGCTTCAATTTCATTCTTTGTTTTTTTGATATCCGCCAACGGCCATATCTCACCATTTGGAATTTGGTGCAATGCCGTAACCACCCCCAATGCCCCAGCCTGTCTTATATATGACAAACGTACCGGGTCATTAGGGCCAAACCATCTGAATGTTTCCTTCATTTCATCTGCCAATTTAGACCCCACTAAATGCACTGAAACCGCCATCGACAGGGATCACCACCCCGGTAATAAATTTTGCGGCGTCACTGCATAAGAAATGGATTACCCCATTTAATTCATCGGCCTCACCGAAGCGGCCCATGGGGGTATTGTCGATAATGGTCTGTCCTCGTTTTGTATACGTCCCATCATCATTGATTAAGAGTTTCTTATTTTGATTCCCAATGAAAAATCCCGGGGCAATGGCATTTACCCGAACACCGTCCCCGAATTTTTTTGCCATTTCGACCGACATCCAGCGGGTAAAATTTTCCATAGCGGCCTTTGAGGCACTATACCCTGCAACGCGCGTAATTGCGCGATCAACCGCCATGGAAGAGTAATTTATGATGACGCCATTTTTCTGTTTGGCCATTTGCTTTCCAAAAATCAGTGAAGGAATTACAGTACCGTTCAAATTGAGTGCCACTACCTTGTTAAAATCGTCCATGGCCATGTCAAAAACCGTACGATCATCGGCAATGGTCGCACCGGGAAGGTTGCCACCAGCAATATTCAAAAGAATGTCAATGCGCCCATAATCTTGGAGTATACTTGTTTTTACCTTGTTTAGATCGGTTTCCGACAAAATATCCGATTGATAGCCTTTTGCGATTCCTCCATCTCGGTCAATTTCTTCAAGTAAACCAGCAATTGTATCGATTTTTCTTGTCAATAATGCCAGTTTAACCCCACTTTTTGCCAGTGCTTTTGCCACAGTACCTGCGAGCGTTCCAGCAGCTCCGGTAATAATGGTGACCTTGCCGGCAATATTGAAATATTCGTGCATGAAAATGAAAATTGATACTAGCTAGATTACGAAATTATTGGTTCGGTCCCAAATTTTGTTAGTGCGATTACGCGATTATACCTTTTTGTACCTTAAAAACCATGGTATCGATTACGAACTACCGCCGGATGCTCAAGATTACTTGACATAAAGATAGTATCAGCTGCAAACTAATTAAATAAATGCTTAAATTATTCGCTATTAGCCACAGTTGAAAAATGGGGAGCTACTATTATTGTTTTTAGGAACTTTCAATGTTAAATAGCATGTCATTAACAACCAGGACTATTTTTATTGCTTCAGTATTAGGATTGTTCATCGTTCAGGTGGCATGCAATCGTTTCGGTAATAAAGTATCCCCACAGAATGCCATAGCGGCGAATGATGACTATGTGAGCGACGAACTGTCGGTGCAGCACGGAATGGCCTTATTTAATCAGCATTGTGCAAGCTGCCATAACTTTAGCGAGGCTGAAATCGGCCCCAATCTGAGCGGAGTTACTTCTGCCGTGGAAAAAAAATGGTTGGTAGCCTTCATCAACGACCCAACCGCCGTAATACAAAAAGGGGACGAGCGCGCTGTGGCTCTTTTTGATAAACATCATCTCTATATGCCGGCATTTCCAATGATCAAGGAAAAGGACCTAGAAGACCTTCTGGGATTTATCCATAAATTTTCGGAAGGTGAAAAAAAGAGCAAAAATATCCGAAAAGATGGACTTTTAAATCCCATCCCCGACAAAATAGCACCCTCTGGCCTAGACTTGGTCATTGAAGAAGTGTTGACCGTTCCCCCAAGCGCGGAAACAGGTCCGAAGGCACGTATCAATACCTTTGTTGCTTTAAAGACCCAAGATGGGGAAAGGCTATTTCTCGCAGACCTTCGGGGCAAATTATATGAAATGGTCGATAGTTCGGTGCGTGTGTATTTGGATATGAATGAGGAAGAAGCAAATTTTATCGATCACCCAGGGCTTGGTACGGGTTTGGGAAGTTTTGCCTTTCATCCGGCATTTGAACAAAATGGCCTATTTTATACTACCCATACGGAACCTGCCAAAACGGCCACTGCCGACTTCTCGATCAATGACAGTATTCACACTACTTTACAATGGGTACTCACCGAATGGCAAGCAAAAGATCCCCTGGCCCCTAAATTTACAGGCACCAAAAGGGAACTTTTACGGGTTGACATGGTGAGTGGCATCCATGGTTTTCAACAACTAACGTTTAACCCTTTGGCGCGGCCTGGTGATAATGAATACGGACTTTTATACTTAGGTATTGGTGATGGCGGGTCTGGATTGGGGGGCTACTCGTTTTTGTGCGATACTCCTGGAAGGATTTGGGGAAGTGTCATACGAATCGATCCAGCAGGGAACAATAGCACAAATGGTAACTATGGAATTCCGAAGGACAACCCTTTTGCAGAAGTAGCCGGGAAAGTTGGGGAAATATGGAATCGGGGATTTCGAAACCCACATCGTATTTCGTGGGATGAAAGTGGATCCGGCAAGATGTTGATAACCAATATCGGGCAACACAGCGTGGAAGAAATTAATTTGGGTAAAAAAGGGGCCGATTATGGATGGCCCAAGCGCGAAGGCACATTTTTATTCGATATAGATGCGAACGCCGAATTGGTGTACCCGCTCCCACCCGATGATTCGGGATACACGTACCCCGTCATTCAATTTGACCACGACGAAGGCAATGCGGTCTCCGGGGGTTATGTGTACGCAGGAACGAAAATCCCCGAATTAAGGGGGAAGTATATCTTTGGGGATATTCCACGTGGCACTCTTTTCTTTTCCGAGGTTGCCGATCTAATCGATGGGCAACAGGCGCCGATCTTTTCCTTGGGCCTTGAATTCAACGGAAAGGCAACCAACTTTGCCGAAATTACGCAGAGCGAACGGGTTGATCTGCGTTTTGGCTGCAATTACGAAGGGGAGCTATTCGCTTTTACCAAGAGCAACGGGAAGGTATACAAAGTGGTTGGCGTAAAATCAGCCGCGCTCTAATCGATATCTTGGCGGTACTTTTTAAGCACGCAAACGCACAGCGCCATTTTCGATAGTTAAAAGTTCCCGTTTATTTCGTTATTTGAAATTCATAGCTCCCAGAACCCAATTCCAAAATAATTTCGTCTCCTTCTTTTTGCCAACTTTGAATTCCGCTTCCTTTTTTCAATTTCTTGCCATCTAATAGGATATTCTGAATTGAATTCGTTTTCAAATGCAGGGTTGCCGAGGTATTGGCTGGTACCGTAGTTCGATAGATCCATCCGTCTTGTACCCATTTCCAGGCACTTTCGATCCGCCCATACATACTATCTTAATATCCTTGGGCCCACATCATTTTTTTGTCGGGATCTGGGTCAGCATCAAGCAAGCCCGTTTCAAACCAGGAGGAATTGGTGATTGGTGCGTCCTTTTGATCCCAAACCGTTATTTGAAACGTGTATTTGGTCGTAGGCTGCAATTTTTTGCCTTCATAGGGGATGCCCAATGAAACGGAACCCGACGTCTTTTTAGAGTCCCACATCATGTTCTCGTCCTCATCGGCTACCACGATTTGATACGCTGTTTGCATTAAACCCCTATTATTTGGAGTCCCTTCCATTTGCCAACTAAAATGCGGCGTGATATCATCACTGCCCAGAAACTCCGTTTGGTAGTCAACCTGAAGGTTTTTTATCGTTGTCTGTGAGAAGCAGATAACAGCGTTAAAAAAGAACATCAAAGCCATTAAAAAGTGGCGATAACTTGGTTTTGAAATACGCATAAGATTTATTTTATAGCCGGCAACCGTATATTTCGGTCGGGCTTAAATTAGAAACAACCTACTGTATAACTGTTCCGCACTGTTCGGTTTTCGAAAGGGGAAACTCGCATATGAAATCGATTTTCTGCCCTGAATTGTGAGCGTCTTATAGCCTAGGTATCTCTACCGACCTGCCCAATAATGTATTACTATAGGTTACTTAGTCTTTGGTCAGACCTTTTTATCCAGAAGCCCTAACATATTACAGGCATTCTCCTTTAAAATCAAGGGCTTTACTTCCTCCTTAAAACCGGCGACTTCAAAGTCCTTCATCCAGCGCTCCGGGGTTATCAATGGAAAATCGGTACCGAACAGCATGCGGTCCTTGAGCAAGGTATTGGCGTACTGTACCAACTGTGGGGGGAAATACTTGGGACTCCATCCACTCAGATCTATATATACATTGGGTTTGTGCATTGCAACACTTAATGCCTCATCTTGCCAGGGCCAGCTGGGGTGCGCAATGATGATCGGACCATCGGGGAAATCGATCGCCACATCCTCCAAATATATGGGGTTGGAGTAGGCAAGCCGCAAGCCGCCGCCTCCGCGAACACCACTTCCAAAACCGGAATGCCCGGAATGAAAAAGCATGGGTAGCTTGTACTCCGCGATGACCTCATAGAGGTGATAAGCCATTTTATCGTTGGGGTAAAATCCTTGCACGGTCGGATGAAACTTAAAGCCCTTTACCCCATAATTTTCGATCAGGTCCCGTGCCTCCCTGGCGCCCATTCTTCCCTTGTGCGGATCGATACTGGCAAAGGCGATCATGATGTCGTCATTCTTCAAGGCACATTCGGCTACTTCGGTATTCGGGATTCTTCTTTTGCCTATTTCGTATTCAGAATCGATGGTAAACATCACCAAGGCGATGTTCAGGTCGCGATAATAGTCGGCTGTTTCCTGCATGGTCGGCCGTTTGTCACTTTTAAAATATTTGGCAAAGGCCGTATCTAATTCCGATCGAAAATCATCGTGGGGCTGCGTACACGATACTTCGGCGTGGGTGTGTACGTCAATGGCTTTGATTTTTTGAATATCGATCATAAAGCTACTGGGTGTTTTTTACTATAAAAATTTTATGAAAATTAGGATTCGCCCCATACTTTTTGAGCCGTATTCACAACGAGTTCCAACTTTCTCCACTGGTCATCCTGCGTCATGGCGTTACCATGGTGTGTCGATGAAAAGCCGCATTGCGGACTTACGCACATATTCTCGAGGGGCATATATCGTGCGGCTTCATCGATGCGGTTACAAAGGCTGTCAATCGATTCGAGTTGTGGGGTTTTCGATGAAACGATACCCAATACCACCTTTTTATTTCCGGGAACGAACCGCAAGGGTGCAAAATCGCCTGAACGCTCGTCATCGTATTCAAGGAAATAACCATCAACGTTGATAGCATTGAACAGTATTTCGGCCACTGGCTCATAACCACCTTCAGCGAACCAGGTGCTTCTATAATTTCCCCGGCAAAGATGTATGGCCACGGTAAGATCATCAGGTCGGTTATCGATGACCGAATTGATCAAGGCGGCATAGGTCTTGGGTAATTCGTTCGGATCTTCACCCCTAGCTGCTGCGGCTGCCCTCATTTTGGGATCACAGAGATAGGCCAGGTTGGTATCGTCTAATTGCAAATAGCGCAAACCAGCGGCATATAGGTGGTCGACTTCTTGCTTATAAGCGGCCGAAAGGTCATGAAAGAACAATTCCATATCAGGATAGGATTCAATGTCGATTGATTGTCTGCCCCCCCTAAAATGCACCATGGTCGGTGAGGGGATCGATACTTTTGGGGTTGCCGTAACCACTGATTTAAGATATTCGAAATCGGCGACCTGGATGTCCTTGCTATGTTTTAATTTACCGGTCACACTTAATACCGGCGGTTTAAATCCGTCTTCGGCCACCTTGGCATTCGGATTGGCCTCTATGCCACCTGTAACGCTTACCCCCTCTAATTCCTTCAAAAAATCGAGGTGGAAATAATCTCTTCTGAACTCGCCATCGGTAATCGATTTCATGCCCGTGGCCTCCAACTTTTTTACGGTCTCGGCTATGGCTTCGTTTTCAATGAAACGCAATTCATCCGCGGCTAATTTTCCTTGCTTCCACAGCAGCCGATTGGACCTTACTTTTTCAGTTCGCAGCAAGCTGCCGACATGGTCGGCCCTAAATGGAAATTTTTTCATTCGTTTTATCTAATGGTTTATGCATCGCTAATAGGCGCCCGGCTTGGCTTTCTCTCCGGTTATTACCCAAGTTAATAAATCTTCCAATGCCATTTCGGTTTCCTCCGGGGTAAACCTACAATGGCCTTGTCCTTTCGTGCGCTTTACGGTCAGAAAATCGGTTTTTCCTTGGGCAATGACCATATTCTCATAGTTGGTGACCCCATAGGGAGGAGGAATCAATGGATCATAAATGGTATGTACGAGCAAAACCGGGGTATTTATATTTCCCGTACGGTCGTACTTACTAAAAATAACGCTGGGATCGACCGTCGCTACCATACGTTCCGCTTTTTGATTTACTTCCCAATCATCCGGGAATCCTTCATACATGGTATTGGTATTGTCGAACGGGTTTCCCCCGGCTTTTTGTGCCAAATCCCTTAAAATATTTTCATTAAAAAATAGGGAGAAGGGCAGATCATCGAATTTAAGATGAAATTTTTTAGCAAACGCCATCCCCAAAATAGAATCCCTCATCAAAATTTCTTCGCGTATCCGTTTTGCATCCGCCAACATTTTTCGCGAATCCTTTGCCGTATAGGGTTTTTGCAAATCGAAAATATCCGAAAGGGACGTAACCACCCCGGGGAAAAGTCCGTTAAAAGTGGCGTACATATCAAATTCCTTGCGGCATTGCAAGTAGGGCCTACTTGACAATGGGCAAAAGGCCAGACCCCCGTCATAAAAATCGCCAAAGTTCTCAAGCGTCGCCAAGGTCACCCCGCCACCCATTGAATGCCCTGCCATAAGGGTCTTTTTTGGTTGTCCGTATTTCTTTATAAAATAGGTTCTCAGGGCTTCGGTATCATCAACCCCCTGGGCCAACGCAAAACCTTGATAGGCATAATCCGAGGCGGCCACCGCAAAGCCATGGTCCAAGAACACCTTCATATTAGTTATGAATTGGGGATCTTGACTTTGCAAGGGAGCCCCCATGAAAGCATATCCATGGGCGTACATGAGTAACGATCCGTCCCATTTTTCCGGTATGAGTATTTTATATGCGGCACCGTTGATACTTCCCGAATCGATCTTGACCTCGGTCTGCGACCAAAGCCCTTGGACCACTAAAAAGTAGAGTATAAGTTTTTTCATTTTGACAAGGTTTCATTTATGAGACTTCCTTTGAGGAAATAAAAAAGGTAATGATGCCAGCCAATACCGTTGGAATGGCAAAGATCATAAAATTAGCGGCCATGGTAAATCCCAACCCGATAAGGATACCGCCCAGGGCCGGACCGATTACCCCACCCAATCGGCCCATTCCGATCGCCCAGCCCAGGCCGGTGGTACGAAATTCGGTCGGATACATTCTAGCGGCTATCGCATACAAGCCAACAAAGCCTCCTTGCAAGGTAAAGCCAAGCACCGCAAATACCAGGAGTAAGACATCCGAACCGATGAACAGTTTGAAAAGCGCCATTAAAACAGCGGTTATTACTAAAAAAATAGAAACGGTCTTTTTAAGGCCGATTTTAGAAGAACAATAACCTTGGGTGATGATACCGAAAAATGCCCCGACATTGAATACGGTCCCCGCATAGATCGCCAGGGTCATCGAAAGACCGGTCGCCTCGGCCAGTTTGGGTATCCAACTTGTTAAAAAATACAAACTGGCAAAGGCCATGAATAAGGCGGTCCACAATTGAAACGTCGGTATTTTATAGGCTTTGTCAATTAACTTGGAGATGGGTATGCCCGAAGATTTTCCTTCGCTGGCTGGCAAGACGTTCAGGGGGGGCTGCTTTAATCTTAGTAAAAGGGAATTTACTTTTTGCAAGGCGTTTTTAGGATGTTTTTTTAGGTAATACGATAGCGATTCGGCCATAAAAACGTAGATGAGCGGAAAGGTCAAGAAGGAGGCAATCCCGGCTAGCTTAAACATGGCCTGCCATCCGAATTCGGGTACCACAGTGGCCGCCACCATTCCGGAGAGCACCGCTCCTACCGGATACCCGGAAATCACAAAACTAACCCAGAAATCCCGGGTACGATTCGGCGTATATTCGGCGGTCAGGGCAGCCGTACTCGCCAACATACTTCCGATCCCGATGCCACTAATGAAGCGCAAGCAGATCAATTCGGCCACGGTCCCTGTCCAACCAGTCAATAGCATACTGGCCCCCATTAACAAGGCACTGATCAGGATCATCCTTTTCCTCCCGATCGTATCGGCAAAAGGTGCCAAAAACAGTGCACCAATGGTCATTCCGGCAAGTCCTGAACTAAAAACGACCCCCAGGGCCTCTGGACCCACCAACCATGATTTGGCAATGGCCGGGGCACAATATGAAATGACCAGAACATCCATGCCATCTAGGATGTTCATAAGAAAACAGACCAAAATGGTTGCATATTGCAACTTGGTCATTACTTGGCCGTCGATCAATTCCTTTAGGGTTTTTTGCATACTTTATTTTTTTCTCGAATCGAATTCCAAGACTACCGATTCGGGGCTACTTGCATATAATTTTTGCACTGTTGCACTTCGGTTCGTTAAAACCAACCGCTGGTTCAATGATCCCTTGTCGGTCATTTCCCCGAGCTGTACGGAAGGTTCAAAATCGGCGAACATGGCCCTTTTAATTATCGTTGAACTCCCCGTTCCTTGGCTTCCCAAGGTATTTAAAATTTGTTGAAGTGCCTGCAATGCAGCTTCCGAATCCAGGATATTGGCTTCGTTTACATTTACATGCAATGATCTCATACAATATTCAAGGTCGGGAAAGACAATCGCACCGACAAAATCCTTGTCGTGCCCAGTGAGCACCGCATCCCGAATGAGACCGTTTCCGGCGGCAATCAATTTACTTTTCAACACCCCAACATTGACCCATGTTCCCGAGCTCAATTTAAAATTTTCCGCAATCCGGCCATCGAAAATAAGCCCTGCATTGGGATTATCGGCATCGACAAATTTAAGGGCGTCCCCCGTTTTATAAAAGCCTTCCTCATCAAAAGCCTCGGCGGTCAGACCGGGATTTCGCCAATAGCCTGGCGTCAGATTTGGTCCTCGGAATCGGGCCTCCAAAGTATCCCCACTGGGTACTAGTTTTACCTCGAGTCCCGGAACCGGGACCCCCAATCTGCCCGACTCATGGCCCTGCCTGGTGTTGAACATCGCGGAAGGACTCGCTTCGGTCATTCCTAGTCCGGAGGATATTAAAAGTAGTTTGCCCGTGGTCTTATAGGACAATTCCTCGAGCCCGTCCCAAACATGCTGCGCCATGCTCGCGCCGGCATAGAAGAACATTTTCATTTGACTGAAAAAATATCGGCATAATTCGTCATCGTGTTTCAAATAGGCCACCAATTGCTCAAACCCTTTCGGTACGTTAAAATAGACCGTCGGGGCAATTTCACGAAGGTTTTTGATGGTCATCGGAAAACCGTTCGGGGTCGGATTGCCATCATCAATATATAACGTTCCCCCATTGTAGTGGGTCAGGCCAAAATTATGGTTCCCGCCAAAGGTATGGTTCCAAGGTAGCCAATCGATCAGCGTCAGCCCCCCGTCGGCCATAAAGGGGAAGGTCTGCGTAATCTGCTGCAGGTTCGAAGTCAGGTTTCCATGTGTATTTATGACCCCTTTGGGCATTCCCGTAGAGCCGGAAGTAAAAAGGATCTTGGCAATCGTATCAGGCTCGATTTTTTGATGGGCCTCGGCGACTTCAGTGTTTGCCACCGTGCCCAAAAGTTCTTCAAACGGAATGGTATCCGCTAACAAATGGGTAGCTGCTACCGTAGGTATGGCCCATACAACGGCCTGTAAAACCCGCTCGAATTGCTTGCCATCCTGAACAAAGACCAATCCCGGGGTCAACAGGGAGATGCAGTGTTTCAGCTTCCCAAAATCGGAGGATTTTAAGGAATACGCCGGACTGATCGGAGCATATGGAATGCCCACATGCAATGCCGCAAGGGCCAGGAGTCCATGCTCCAGACTGTTCTCTGACAAGATAACGAGCGGCCTTTCAGCGGAAGCACCAATGCGTAACAGGTATTGCCCGATATTTTGAATCTTGGCATAGGTTTCGGCATACGAAAGGGTGCTCCATAAGCCCGCTTTGTCCCTACGTGCCAAAAAGGTTTTATCGGGGGTTTGGGTCGCCCAATATTGAAGCCGTGTCGTTGTTCTTCGGGGATAGATCCCGAGGTCGTTGGCCGAATTAAGATAGACCGTGCCCCCTTTTTTTAAGCGCCTATCAATGGCTACCTGAAGCGTTGGAATATTTAAATACGGAATATTTTTTTCCATTAAAGTAGCTCAGATGGTTAGTTTACCTGATAAAAGCGAATTACCACTTCGTCCTTTAAGCGTGCACCACTTGCGACGGCAATAATGGTATTCAGCCATTTGTATTTTTCATCGGAGACCTCGAAGGTAGCGGCCGTACGCATATAGTATTCGCTGGGGGCAACATCTTCTCCCTTGGCCATCCGGGTTAATACCTCCGGGGAGGCGTGCCGAATCCCTTTATTAACGATATAGATCAAGGCGCCGTCATCGGTCTGGAGCGTATATTGCGCTACCAAATCGGCCGTTCCGTCAACACGTACGGTTTGCCAATCGGCCCCACCCGAAAGTATCTTTCCTTTTAATTTTGGACCTTCGAAAGTACCTCCGACAATATTTATGATCCGCCGGTTTCCATAGGTCGTAATGCCCAGTTCCTGGGCGGGTTCTAACAAAACCCTTTCCTCAAACAGAAATTGCAGCTGCGGTTCGGGAATTTGGTCCTGGGCCCATGTAAGCTGCATTGCGGGCAGTAGGGCCCCTATTAAAATTAGTTTCCAGACGGGCTTCATAATGTGCTATTCATTGTCCGACTTTTTTGGCCCTTCCTTCCAGGAAATCCATCATTCTTTTTTTGGCCTCCGGGGTATCTTTTACGAGACCCCCTGCCATTGCTTCGATTACAAGGCCAACATCATGTCCGCCATCTACAATTCGTGGAAGGATGTTCGTCAAGAGGTAATTGGTCATCGGGGTGTTTTCGCAAATCTTATGCGCCAATTCAACGGCCTTTTCCATGGCCGCTCCTTCTTCTACCACATATTGTGAAAGCCCCACCTGATACCCCTCATCGGCCTTATAGACCCGCCCGGTCAACATCATATCGGTCATACGCGCAGTCCCAATAAGCTGAGGTACCCGCAATGCCCCGCCCCCGCCCGTAAAAATGCCGCGCTGGCCTTCGGGAAGTGCATAAAAGGTTGAGGCGTCGGCCACACGGACGTGACATGCCGCGGCGAGCTCTAGTCCGCCGCCCACACAGGCTCCATGAAGTACCGCAATGACGGGAATTACGCTGAACTGCACCTTGTCCATAATGGTATGCCAGGTTCTTGAATGTAGCATTCCCTCCATGGTCGTACGTTGCTTAAGATCGGAAAGGTCCGCCCCCGCGCAAAAATGTTTTCCTTCCCCATACAACACGATACACCGCGCTGCTTCGGGAAGATTTGAAAAAACCGTATCGATTTCATCGATGGTTCGATCATCAATGGCATTCCTTTTTTGGGGTCGGTTCAAGCCGACAAAAAAAACGGTATCCTTTAATTCCGTGATGAGATTTTCAAACGTTTGTTGCATGGGATTTCCTTTTTTTCTATTATTTTCCTGACATGCGAATGGCGCCATCCAAACGTATGACCTCGCCGTTCAACATTTGGTTTTCTATAATGTGTTTGGCCAATGCGGCATATTCATCGGGTCGCCCTAGCCTTGAAGGGAAGGGTACTTGCTGGCCAAGGGACTGTTTGACCTCCTCTGAAAAATTCATAAGCAAGGGCGTTTCAAAAATACCCGGGGCAATGGTCATAACCCGAATCCCAAACCGTGCCAACTCGCGTGCAATCGGCAACATCATGGCCACGATACCTCCTTTGGAAGCCGCATAGGCCGCCTGTCCGATCTGCCCTTCAAATGCAGCGACCGAAGCCGTATTGATGATAATACCACGCTCCCCGCTTTCACCGGGTGCATTATGCTGCAAGGCATCGGCAGTCAAGCGGAGTACATTAAAGGTGCCTACAAGATTTATTTCGATCACGTGTTTAAAAAACGATAATCGGTGGATGCCTTGTTTGCCCAATACACGCTCTGCGGGCCCGATACCTGCACAATTTACCACCCCATGGAGCCCGCCGAAATGTGCAATTCCAGTGGCGATGGTCTGTTGCACATTTGCTTCGATGGTAACATCGGTCTTCATAAAAAGTGCCTGTTTTCCAAGTTCTTGTACTGCCTTAGTGCCGACCTCGGTATTTAAATCGGCAAGTATCGCGTTACCACCGGCTTCGATGACCATTCGGGCCGTCGCAAATCCCAATCCGGAGGCACCACCGGTAACAAGAAAAGTTTTGTTGGTTATGTTCATGCTTTTAGTTTTTGTTTGCCCTTACCTTGGCAATAGTGATGATCAATAGGCCGAAAGGTCATTCTCTGTTTTTCCCTATTTTAATAATTACATACTCGTTCTTGTACCTAAACCGCTTAATGGTTATAAAAAAAGGTTCTTTAAAGAATGTACAACGTATCAAGGGCGATTAAAAATACGTATCACCCGGAATATGATCAGGTTACATTCTCAATAATAACAGCATACCCCATACCCACACCTACGCACATGGTGGCTAATGCGTATTTACCGCCGGAACGGACCAATTCATTGGTTGCGGCTTGCACGATTCGTGTACCCGACATACCCAACGGATGCCCAAGGGCGATGGCCCCGCCATTGCGATTGATTCGCAGGTCATCGTCTAATAGGCCTAATTGACGTGTACAAGCCAAGACTTGGGCCGAGAAGGCCTCATTGATTTCTATGACGTCCATGGCATCGAGCATCAGACCAGCCTTTTTCAAAACGTTTCCCGTGGCAGCAACCGGACCAATGCCCATGATCCTCGGTTCAACACCGACCACGGCCGAGGCTACGATACGGGCTTTCGGCCTAAAGCCATGCCTTTTCAATGCCTCCTCGGAAGCGATCAGCATGGCCGCCGCACCATCGTTCAGCCCGGAGGCATTGCCGGCCGTTACCGTTCCCTCTTTTTTGAATACCGTTTTCAAAGCGGCCAATTTTTCTAAAGTAGTGTCGGGTCGAATAAACTCATCTTGATCCACGACTAAGTTCGTTCCCTTGCGCTGGGGTATTTCGACTTTTATGATTTCTTCTGCCAAGCGGCCGTTTTTTTGGGCCATGGTCGCCTTCATCTGTGAATTGTAGGCAAACACGTCTTGGTCTTCCCTGCTAATTGAAAATTGCTCCGCCAAATTTTCAGCGGTAAGCCCCATGGCATCCGTACCATAAAGGGCATGCATTTTCTGATTCACGAATCGCCAGCCAAAACTGGAATCCTCCATTTTCGCATCGTTCCCAAAAGACGTGGATGCTTTTGATATTACATAGGGCCCGCGGGACATATGTTCGATTCCCCCCGCAATAAAAACATGCCCATCCTGAGCCTTAATGGCCCTGTTGGCATGAATAATTGCCGACATGCCCGAAGCACACAACCTGTTGACCGTTTCCCCGGGCACTGAATATGGGAGACCTGCTAATAAGAGGGCCATACGCGCTACATTGCGATTGTCTTCCCCTGCTTGATTATGACACCCTAAAATAACATCATCAATCGCATCCTTCGGTAAATCCGGGAATTTTTCAAGTAAGGCCCTGATGGGAATGGCCGCCAGGTCATCGGCCCTCACTTGCGCCAATGCACCCCGGAAGCTTCCGATGGGCGTGCGAATTGCGTCTAGGATATATGCCTGTTTCATAGTGCAATCTACTTAAAGTTTTTCAACAAATTTCGCCGCTGTTTTGGCCCGTACTTCCTCCAAGGTACTGCCCGGTAAAATTTCTACCAAAGTAAGTTTTCCGTCCAAGAATTTGAATACCGCCAAATCAGTGATGCACATATCGACGCAACCATAGGCCGTAATCGGCAAGGTACAGGTTGGTACCACCTTTGAGGTGCCGGCCCGATCGGTATGGCTAAGGGTAATGATCAACTTTTTGGCTCCCGAAGCCAAATCCATCGCACCCCCGACCCCCAAGAGCGGCTTTCCCGGTACGGCCCAGTTCGCCAGATTACCGGCTTCGTCGATTTCAAGTCCGCCCATAATGGCCACGTCTACATGGCCTCCACGAATCATGGCAAAACTATCGGCGCTGTCAAAATAACTACTGCCAGGCAATGCCGTCACAGGCACCTTGCCTGCATTTACCGGATACTGCATTGCCCCGCCCCCATCCTTTGGTTCGGGGCCTACCCCTAACATGCCGTTTTCGGTATGGAGGATAATCCCATCTTCGGGTGTAATGAGGTCGGCGACCAAGGTCGGGATTCCAATGCCCAGGTTGACGACGTCTCCTTTCCGCAATTCGGCAAAGGCCCTTCGGGCCATGTTCATCCTTTTTTCGTCCACCACTTTTGAAGCCCCTACCGAGGCCGAGGTACCCAGATCATCCTCCGATAATTTTTTTTGTACCAGGAAATCTACAAAGCAGCCCGGAGTATGAATGTCGTTGGGGTCCAAACTGCCTACAGGAACAATTTCCTGTACTTCGGCGATGACCAAGTCGGCCGCTGTGGCCATGGCCCGATTAAAATTTTGTTCCGTCATTCGGTATTGCAGATTTCCGGCGGTATCGGCCTTCCAAGCACGGATGAGGGCCACATTTCCGCGAATACCGGCCACAAAGACCTGTTCGACGCCATTGATTATTTTCGTTTCCCGGCCTTTGGCGATCAGGGTGCCCGCCGAAGTGGGCGTATAAAATCCCCCTATGCCCGCACCTCCTGCACGAATGGCTTCGGCCAAGCTGCCCTGGGGCAGTAATTCATAGGCCACGCGCCCCTCTTGAGCCGCTTTGACAGCCTCGGGATTGGAAGTAAAAAAAGAACCTATCATTTTTTTCAATTGCCCATTATTGAGCAGACGCCCACCCCCCATATTGGGTTCGCCCACATTATTTGCAATAAAAGTGAGGTCTTTGGTTTGGGTTTCTGCCAAGGCATGGAGTATGTGCACGGGATTTCCGGTCATTCCAAAGCCCCCGCCTAAAATCACATCGCCATCCTTGACCAAGGCCGCCGCTTCAACAGCCGTAATGACCGGTACATTTTTCATAGTATGTTCTTAGAAATCAAAGGTTTCAAATGGAAGCCCGACATAGTTTTCCGCAATCATGGTCTTATAGGCTTTTGATATTTTAATATAATCGAATTTCGCTTTTTGAAGTCGATAGGTGTAGGATCCGTGATCATCCTGTTTGTGGAATAATCGGGTCATAAAGTTCGAGAAATCCTGTGCCCTCCAAATTCTTCGCAAGGCCATTTCGGTATAGGTATCCAAAAATTCGGAGGTATTCTCCTTATAAAATCCGCACAGGCCATCGACCAAATGCTTTACATCGGCTACGGCAAGATTCAAGCCTTTTCCGCCGGTCGGAGGCACGATATGGGCCGCATCACCGGCCAAGAACAATCTTCCCGAAGCGAGATTGTCGATCATGTGGCTGCGCATAGGCGTCATGCTTTTATCGAAAATCGGGCCCGACTCAAGCTGCCAATCGGCAGTACCCAGACGAACTGATAATTCACTCCAAATGCGATCATCCGACCACTCGGTCAATTTTTCGTCATTGCCTACCTGCAGATATAAGCGGCTCACGGTTTCTGACCGAAGGCTGTGTAGGGCAAAGCCGTTTCTGTGATAGGCATAGATCAGTTCATCAGTTGAAGGTGCTACGTTGGCTAAAATACCCAACCAGCTGAACGGGTAGGTTATGTCATAGGATCTATAACTGTTTTTGGGCATCGTCTTTCTACCTATTCCATGAAAACCGTCACAGGCGGCTACAAAGTCACATGCGATGATCCCTTCTTCCCCTTCATGCTCAAAATAGATTTTCGGCCGATTCGTATCAAAATCCAAGATTTTCGTGGCACCGGCCTCAAAATAGAGTTGTTCGCCTGCTTGCAACCAGGCATCGGTTAGGTCTTTTACAATTTCCTGCTGCCCGTATATCGTAATTTGTCTTCCGCCCGTTAGTTCGGCAAAAGGCACGTGAATTCGCTCTTCGTCAAAACTCAGATAGACACCATCGTGTACGATACCCTCTTTTTGCATGCGGGTGCCCAGGCCCATTTCGTTGATGATATCGACGGTGTTCTGTTCCAAGAGACCCGCTCGTACGCGACCTTCAACATATTCCCTACTGCGCAACTCGATGATTACCGAATCGATGCCGTTTCGTCGTAACCAATGCGCAAGTGTGAGTCCGGCCGGGCCTGCACCAATGATCCCTACCTGTGTCTTGATTTTTTTCATCGCAATTATTCTATTTCGAATCCCAGTTCCCCGAAAACATCCTCCGCCGTAAGCATGGCTTCATTGGCGGCAGGGAGCCCACAATAGATGCCCGATTGTAGGATTACTTCCTTGATCTCGGCGATGGTTACCCCATTGTTAAACGCCGCCTGTAGGTGCATTTTAAATTCCGCCTTTCTATTCAAGGCGATGAGCATGGCCAAGGTAATCAGGCTTCTTGAATGTTTGGGAAGACCGGGCCGGGTCCAAATTTCTCCCCACGCATAGTTTGAAATGAATGCTTGAAAATCGGCATTAAATTCGGTTTTATTCTTAATAGAACGATCGACATGGGCATCGCCCAGAACGGTACGGCGCACGTGTATACCACGTTCGAAGGTCTCGGAACCTATTATAAAATCGATCAAAAGTTCGGCATAGATCTCGGGAAGTTCGGTACTTGCCAAATGCCGTGCGGGCAGAATCCTTAATTGGGCATTGGGAATACCATCAGCGAGAATTTTGGCCTGCACTACATTGGTCACTTCGTCCTCATCACCAGTGATCACCAGGGTATCCACAGCTATATTTTGTAAGGCCCCGTTAAAATCGGCATCCCGTATCGCGGCACAGCAACTGCAATAGCCATTGGTATTATTTGCTAGAAATACCGCTTTGGTCTG
>JBBQAM010000084.1:0-10808 GCA_038316335.1 Flavobacteriales bacterium | reverse complement strand
ATATCGATGAATCCCCCTAATTGATCGATCAAATACTTCTTACTACTAAAAAAAGAAAACATTCACGCTATTTTAGTTGCAAAAATACTACATCTGTGGCAACCGAAGTATAAGGATCTTAAGTCTTTTGAATAAATGCCGATTTGAACCAAATAGCGTCAAAAGAAAGCGGTACGAAACCACGATGAGCAATCCTGATTTTCGGAGATGGAAAAACAAGGAAAAACAAGGAATACTATCATGCCACTGGGAATAAAATCAGTGCATTTTTCGCCTTTTTGCTTCCCGTTTCAATCGATGTGATTTTGTAGAATCCCCATAATTAGTTTCACAAATTGCGTTGTTTTTTTGATGTGTGTCGGTACTAGCCAACCATTTTTAAAGGAACTTATTTTGTTAAATTAAACGCAACTAATTTTTTAAATACTCTTTATGCGTTAGCTTTGTTTTTATCAATAAAACTTGCGCATCCTTGCGCAACCGCGACCAGAAAATATGAAAATAAAATACATAGTTTACATCCTTTTGATTGTTGGTATCGGCGGATTGGTAGTATATCGTGTTCTCAATAACGCCGCGGAAAATAATTTGGGCGGTCCCGGTGCCATGACAAGCAGTGTTAAAGTGCCTGGAATGGTTTTAAAACCTCAGGAATTCAATGATGTTCTTTCGTTATCCGGGTCTTTGGAGGCCAATGAACAAATTGAAATTAGAAGTGAAATTTCAGGAATCGTTGAAAATATATATTTTAATGAAGGGAGCAAGGTTTCCGAAGGTCAGGTGCTTTTAAAAGTGAATGATATTGAGTTAAAAGCGCAATTATCAAAGGTAAAGACCGCCCAAAAGCTGGCATCGGAAAACGAACGTAGGGCAAAGCTTTTATTGGAAAAGCAAGCCATAAGCCAGGAAGAATATGACATCGCCAGTGCCGATTTTCAGTCGGCCACGGCCGAAGCCGAACTTATAGAGGCCCAACTTTCAAAAGCTACGGTACGAGCGCCTTTTCCCGGGATTATCGGGTTGCGATCTATTTCAAAGGGAACGTATGTAACGCCTACGACCCCGATAGCAAAATTGGTGAATACGTCACAAGTCAAGATAACTTTTTCAATTCCTGAAAAATATGCCTCGCAAATGAAGGTGGGTACGCTCCTTACATTCACGACCGCTGATTCTGATACCGTACACAGTGCTAAAATTTACGCCATAGAACCCGAAGTCGAAGTGGAGACCCGTACCTTGAAAATGCGGGCCATTGCCGAAAACTCCGATGGCAATCTGTATCCTGGCACCTTTGCCAACGTGATACTTCCGCTTGAAACCGTTGCTGATGCACTATTGGTCCCGACAGAGTCACTGATTCCCGTGCAGAATGGAAAAAAAATATTCATTTCGGTGGATGGAAAGGCTAAGGAAGTCAGTGTCGAAATTGGTGCCCGTACCGGGAGCATGGTGCGAATCCTTTCTGGGTTGAAGGTCGGGGATACCGTATTGACCTATGGGGTCATGGCGCTTAAAGACGGTACTCCGGTACAGGTTACTTTTGATAGTGTTGAAAATAATACGGTAACGCAATGAATTTATCCACCTTAAGCATAAAGCGACCTGTTCTGACCATTGTAATGAATTTGGCGATCATTCTGTTTGGGATTATAGGTTATACCTATTTGGGGGTTCGTGAATTTCCCTCCATCGATCCCGCCCAAGTATCGGTGCGCACCAATTATGCCGGTGCAAACGCCGATATCATCGAGTCGCAGATAACAGAACCCTTAGAAAAGGCGGTCAACTCAATTGATGGTATTCGCAACATCACCTCCTCGAGCGTACAGGGATCAAGTTCGATCAATATTGAGTTCAATCTCGATAAAAACCTTGAGGAGGCCGCCAATGATGTCCGAGATAAAGTATCTCAGGCCGCACGCAGTCTTCCCGATGATATAGACGCACCCCCTGTGGTCTCTAAGTCAGATGCCGACGCGCAGCGGATCCTTTCGATGACGGTTCAAAGTGATAGTAAAAATATCCTTGAGCTTTCCGATTATGCCGAAAATGTCATCGCCCAACGCATAGAGACGATTCCCGGGGTAAGCGGGGTACAGATATGGGGGCAACGGCGGTATGCTATGCGCTTATGGATCGACCCGCTTAAATTGGCTTCCTATGGGCTGACGGTCGCTGACGTGCGCCGTGCCTTACTGGCTCAGAATGTCGAATTGCCTTCTGGCAAATTGACTGGGGAGAACACTGAACTTACAGTAAAGACCATTGGGAACCTGAATACCGAGGAAGGCTTCAATAATATTATTATTCGTGCCGATGGAGAAAAACTGGTGCGATTAAGTGACATAGGTAAGGCATCATTGGAAGGAGAGAATATGGAGACCAAAATGAGCGATTCAGGCCAGCCAATGGTCGCCATAGCGGTGGTGCCGCAACCGGGTAGTAATTATTTGGAGATTGCCGATGCCTTTTATGTCGAATTCGAGAAACTTAAAAAAGATCTTCCGGAAGGATTTAAATTGAATGTCGTAATTGATGATACAATCTTTGTACGAAAGGCGGTGACCGAAGTCGCAGAAACACTTTTGCTTTCCATTATTCTAGTCATCCTCGTGATATTCGTATTTTTCAGGAACTGGTCGCTGGCGTTGCGACCTTTGATCGATATTCCAGTATCCTTGATAGCCACATTTTTTATTATGTGGTTGATGGGGTATTCAATAAACGTACTGACACTCTTGGCCATTGTACTTGCCACCGGGCTGGTAGTGGATGATGGTATTGTAGTTACTGAAAATATTTACAAAAAAGTGGAGGAAGGCATGAGTCCGATCCAAGCCGCCATAAAGGGCTCCAACGAGATTTTCTTCGCTGTAATCTCTATTTCTATTACCCTGGCAGCCGTATTTCTTCCCGTTATCTTTCTGGAAGGCTTTGTAGGCAGGTTGTTTCGGGAATTCGGCGTGGTATTGGGTGGGGCGGTCCTGGTATCGGCCTTTGTTTCCCTTTCCTTGACCCCCATGTTGAACGCCTATCTCATTAAACCCGGAAAACAGAAATATTCTAAGTTCTATACGATTACCGAAAAGTACTTTGTAAAAATGAATGAAAGCTATGCAGCTTCCCTTCGTCAATTTATGAAGCGAAAATGGCTCAGTTTCCCAATATTATTCGCATGTATTGGTCTTATTTTTGTCTTCTACGGTCTGTTAAAAAAGGAAACCGCGCCCTATGAAGATCGTAGTTTCGTCAGTCTGAGTGTCAACGCCCCGGAGGGGTCTTCGTATGAATATATGGATCGGTTGATGAACAATATTACCGACCTGATCAATGATTCCATTCCTGAAAAGAAAGTGAGCTTGGTGTTGACTTCCCCGGGTTTCGGATCTTCCTCGGTCAATAGTGGACGCGCGTTTATGGCCCTGGTACAGCCGAATGAAAGAAATCGCTCCCAAAATGAAATAGCCAATGATTTGAATAGATGGGCAAAATCGTATATAGGCGGAAAGTCGAATGTCTCGGAAAAGCCTACTATTTCGGTAAATCGAAGAGGAGGTCCCCCCATACAATATATTATTCAGGCACAAAATTTCGAAAAACTACAAGAAAAGATTCCTGAATTTATGAAGGAAGTGGAACAAGATCCAACCTTTTCCTTTTCCGATGTCAACCTTAAATTTGATAAGCCCGAGATCTATGTGACCATAGACCGTGAAAAAGCGGAGAGTCTGGGTGTTTCGGTCCTAGATGTCGCACAGACCTTGCAATTATCATTGAGTGGTCAGCGGTTCGGATATTTTCTAATGAATGGCAAACAATATCAGGTAATCGGGCAATTTGATAAAAAAGATCGAGATGCCCCACTGGATCTTACGTCTATTTTTGTGAAAAATAAAGACGGATTGCTAATACAATTGGATAACCTTGTGACAACGACCGAACATAGTAGTCCGCCACAATTGTTTCATAACAATCGCTATATGTCGGCGACCGTTTCCGCCAACCTCGCCCCGGGAAAAAGTATTAGTGACGGTATCGACGCCATGGAAAGAATAAAGGCAAAAGTGCTTGACGATTCGTTTACGACCGACTTAGGGGGAGAATCCCGCGATTTTGTCGAAAGTAGCTCCAATACCCTTTTTGCCTTCGGACTTGCGTTGCTCTTGGTGTATCTGATCCTAGCAGCTCAGTTCGAAAGTTTTATCGACCCCTTTATTATTATATTGACGGTTCCGATGGCCGTTGCAGGCGCCGTATTTTCATTATGGCTATTTGGTCAGACTTGGAACATTTTCAGCCAGATCGGCACCATCATGCTAATTGGCCTAGTAACGAAGAACGGCATCTTGATCGTTGAATTTGCAAATCAACTCCGGGAAGACGGCTTGTCAAAGGGCCAAGCAATTTTAAAGGCATCAGAATCCCGTCTACGACCCATTTTGATGACCAGCCTTACCATTGCCTTGGGGGCATTGCCCATTGCATTGTCTTTAGGGGCGGCCTCTACAAGTCGTATTGGTATGGGAGTGGTTATCATCGGGGGAACCATGTTCTCTTTGATTCTTACTTTGTTTATAATACCTGCCCTCTATTTCTTATGGTCACGGGAAAAAGTCCACCGACCTGAATTTAATGTACTCGAAACTTCTTAAAAATGAGTAGACCTATAGCTGGTTATGTACTTGCTGCTTTACTATGTGTTGTTACTTCTGGATGGTCTCAGGAAATTCTCACTGCTGAGGAAGCGGTAAAGATTGCCTTGGAGAACAATTACCAGATCAAGATTGCTTCCAACGAACTCAAGATCGATGAAGTATCGGTAAGCCCGGGGAATGCCGGAATGCTACCCCAGATAGGGGCGAACATAAACGATAACAATAGCCTTCAATACCTTTCTCAGACCCGATCCGATGGCACCCAAGTTGAGCGAAATAATGCCAAGAACAATAGTCTGAATTATGGGGTGGCCCTTGATTGGACGCTTTTTGATGGGCTACGTATGTTTGCCAACTTTGAGCAGTTGAAGGAAACCCAGAAATTGGGTGAGGCCGAATTGAAACAGGTCATTTTGACCAAGGTAGGCGAAGTTATGATAACGTATTTCGATCTGGTACAGCAGCAGCAACAGCTTGCGGTCTTAGACAGTACGATCCTAATCTCCGAGCAACGGGTCGAGCTTGCCCACAATCGGTTTACGATCGGCAAGGCTTCAAAACTTGAGGTATTGAACGCACAGGTCGACTTAAATACCGACAAAACGCTGAGGCAACGGCAAAATGAACTTTTTGTGAATACAAAAATGATGCTAAATGAGAACCTGGCCCGGGATATAAAAATCGATTTCAATGTGATTCCTGAAATTTTTGTAGATCAACAGTTGCTATTGCCCGAACTTGAAACAATGGTGGCGGATCAAAATCCGAAATTGCTAGAACAAGTAATCAATAAGCGCATCAATGAGTTGCAGCTGAAACAAATCAAGGCAGCACGTTACCCAACCGTTTTTGCAACTACGGGCTATAATTTTGGCCGTTCAGAATCGAGTTTAGGGTTTACGACCCAATCAAATTCGCGAGGATGGAACTACGGTTTTGGTGCTACATTGAACATTTTTGAGGGCTTTAATCAGCATCGAAATGAAAAAATCGGAAAAATAAACATCGAAAACGCCGAATTGGCCATTGCCCAACAAAAGCAGGAGTTAATGGCCTTGGTGGGAACTACCTATCAGACCTATTTGACGAATATAAGTCTTATCGAGCTTGAAGGCACCAATGAGGCAATTGCCAAGGAAAACCTTGACATCACCGTTGAAAAATATAAAATAGGGATTATTCCGACTATTGAGTTCAGGACTGCCCAATTGAATTATATCAATGCGAAAGTGCGCCATAGCAACGCAAAATTTCAAGCCAAACTCTCTGAAATTGTCTTAAAGCAGCTGGCAGGGAATTTAGTGTTGTAGCTTTTTAACCTTACTTGCCGATACAGTATCTTTTCTCAGTAAACATTGGGGTAGGGGCGTTCGGGGTGGAAAATAGGTGAAACCTTTTGTTTTCTTTTGGTGTTCTTTTGTTTTCCATAAATTATTTATTGGTATTTCGAGAACTCCTTTTTGAATCAATAATATCTTGGACAGATCTATCACTTTCACCACTGTTCCAGCCTTTTTCGATTTCTTCCCTAAGCTTTTGAAGCTTTTCTTCGTAGGATTCAGTAACGTTCTTTTCCTCCATAGTTTAAAAATTATTGCAAAATAATATCGCTATCAATATTTAATTTTTGATGCAAGGCTTTGGCAACGTTTAGTGTAATCTCTCTTCTGCCATTTAAATAATCGCTAATCCTTGATGCGCTTGTATTTAAAAGAGCAGCTAAATCTTTTCTTTTTAGACCCATTTCGAACATGCGCAATTCGATCATTTCCTGTAAGGTCGGTAAACCGATTGGGAAATGGATTTCTTCATACTGTTCGATGATGTCGCTTACCTCCAAAAGTTCTAACATTTGAGGAGAATCTTCAGGAGTGTCATTGCCTACCACTTTAAGAAGTTCTTCTAATCGAAGATTCGCTTTGACATATGCCGTGTGAGTTACAGTTTTCATTATATTATAATGTATCAATATTTTTAATTCTATTGTAATCTTTATGGTTGCCAACCCAACGTATATAAACTCTTTTCACTTTAAATATAACAATGGCTACAATTCTGTAATGGTTTCCCTTGACATTAAAAACGAACCGACCATTGCCGACACTATCTGCTGTATTAAAGGTGTTCCTTAAATCGGCAAAATTATCCCATTCTGCCTTGTTTGCTTTTTTATACCAATCTTGCAAGGCCACTCTAGCATTGGTTTCTTTCGAAAAATACTCCCTTAGCTTTTTAAATGAAATGACATGCACTAGCTCTGATGATTAATTAGAACGTAAAGATAATATAGAAATTACATATATGGTTATTTATTTTCAAAAATTGTAATGTTTTTCCCCAAATCTTACCCAAAAACTTTGCGCTTGAAACCTGTCCGGTTTTTGTAGTGATTCCGTCAGATTAGCGCTTGCCCCGCCATGGCGGGGCAAGCAACAATCGGATAGGGCGCACCCTACTTTTTGCTTTGGTGTTCTCGCCACTCTTGATAGAGACCGCTTGCCTCTGGGCTGGCCTTGAAGAATGCCCTGAAATGCGCAAACGCTTTTTCTTCTCCCTTTCTATACGCTTCCTGCTCAATTTTGGAGATTCGAGAGAACTTATAAACGGAGTAGTCCAATACCAAAGTGATGCAGTCAAACAGTCCATAAAATAGCTTTATCGCCCATTTCGGAATAGCCATGGACTATTTGATGTAGTAAACCAAAAAAGGATACTTATACGCTGCTTGTGTCAATGTCTGTAGTTCTATGTAAGTCAAATATTCCCTCGTAGATACTCCTTGCTCAAAACCTTTGACTGACCGCAGTACATTTTCTTCCAAATAGTTTTCAGTATAAGCTTCGCGCAGGGCAGCTTTGAATTTATTGAAGTAAGTATACTTTGAATTTTGGGATAGGGTAGCAGCACTCTTGGTTTTGGCCTTGGTATCAAGATGTTTCTTTAAGCCTTTGACAAAATCGATATCGATATCTTTTAGCTGCTTGTGAGGGGGACAGTATTTTTCAATGTGCTTTTGAGCGGCATCCCAATTCCCATAATTCGCTTTGGCCTCAAAGCGGTCTTCTTTTAGCAGTTTGTTGTAGTCCATAAAGGTGATTTGGCCTTTTTTATCATTTTTTAATTAGAACTTACCTTGATAGAATTCCGCTTTTCGATTAGATAGGATTTTTTCGGCCAAGGTATAGATTTACTTGTTCTTTCTCTTTTCATAAGAGGTGTTCGGACTTTCTAAAGGATAAAGCTTTAAATATTCAAAATCCTGGTCGTATTTATTTACGCCATTTTTGTCAACGTAATGTCCTTTATAGAATTCATTAAAGAGGCTACGTTTTCCGTTTTAAATCTTTTTCTCCTAAGACTTATTTTCATAACTGAGGTGAAATTATTTCACCTCGGAGATCAAAAAACTGCTCGAAGTGTACCAGCGGTGTTCTATACGTATGATAATGGGCGAAAAAGGGAAAATAAACAAGGAGAAATATTTATTAACTAACTGATTTGCAATTAAATCAAACCAACTAAGACCATATGAAACCAAATTAAATACCTAGTTACTTCCCGATACAGAAATTGGAAAAAATATTCCCCAAGAGCTCTTCATTGGTTACTTCGCCGGTAATTTCCCCAAGATGGTACAAGGCATCCTTTACATCGATGGCCAAAAGGTCGCTCGGAAGGTCTTCAATCATCCCTACCTTGACATGTTCAATGGCAGTCAAGGCTTTTAGCAAAGAATCGTAATGCCGTGAATTGGAAACAATCGCCCCGCTGGCATTTAGGGTGCCGATTTTGACGAACTCTAAAAGAGAGGACTTCAAATTTTCAACGCCGAAACCTGATTTAGCAGCGATTAAATACATTTCATTAAAGTGTTTTTTGATGTTATTTTGCTGTTCGATTGTCAGGGTATCTACCTTATTGATCAAGGTAATAAGTGGTTTCTCCGGAAATTTTGTACGTATTTTTTTCAATTCGTCTTTTATTCGCTCCGTTTCCTTGGGCTCCCTGATCAGCGAAGTGCCATCGATCATATAGAACACCAACCGAGCATTTTCAATTTTCATAAAGGTCCGTTGAATGCCCATGCCTTCGATGATATCTTCAGTATCACGTATTCCTGCCGTATCGATAAATCGAAATCCGATTCCGCCAATGGTGATTTCATCTTCAATGCTATCCCTGGTAGTTCCTGCAATTTCAGAAACTATGGCACGTTCCTCATTCAATAAGGTGTTCAAAAGGGTCGATTTGCCGACATTAGGCGCCCCGATGATGGCTATCGGGATACCGTTTTTTAGGACATTCCCAACGGCAAAGGAGGCGATAAGCCCCTTGAGCACTTCTTGAATTTTAATCAAAAATTCCTGAAATTGTTCCCGGTCTGCAAACGCAACATCTTCCTCTGCAAAATCAAGTTCAAGCTCGATCAAAGAAGCAAACTGCAAGAGTTCATCGCGCAATTTTTTAATTTCATTGCTAAACCCTCCCCTCATTTGCTGGAGCGCGATCTGATGGCTTGCCTCATTTTCGGCGGCGATCAAATCGGCAACGGCTTCCGCTTGGCTCAAGTCGAATTTTCCATTCAAAAAAGCTCGCAATGTAAATTCCCCGGCATCGGCCATGCGGCATCCGTTCCTTAGGAATAATTGAATGATCTGTTGCTGAATATAGTGAGAACCATGACACGAAATCTCGACGACATCCTCTCCGGTATAGGAGTGTGGGCCCTTGAAAATGGTAAATAACGCCTCATCGAATATCTTTTCTCCCTCGACCACGTTCCCTAAATGCACTGTATGACTTTTTTGTTCGGTAAGATCCTTATGGCCCGTCGAGGCATAAAAGCGATCGGCCAATTCGATGGCCGAAACCCCCGATAACCTGATTATGGCTATTGCACCGGCGCCTGCAGGCGTTGCCAGGGCAATTATGGTATCATTGCGTATCATTATCTCACAATTTCTATGCAAAAATAGCTAAAAAGAGGGAGAGGATGGGCATCAAAGGAAAGTGGTCATAGCTTCGGAAAATCGATTATTCCATAGCGCATATGCCACATATTTCATACCTTCGATAGCACCAAAAAAATAAAGGTTTACTATGAAAAAATTACTAATAACCCTTACTATCCTTTTTGTCTTTTGCAAGGCAACCTATGCTCAGGAAACCGTTCCAGTCGAAGGGGCAGCGACCGCCGGTCAGGCAACCGTTGCGGAAACCAATGAAGTAATTGCAAAAGTAAATGAACAAAAGAAAGCGGATAAAGAACTAAAAAAAGCTGAAAAGGCCCAAAAGAAAGCAGAAAAATCGAAAAAAAGAGCCGATAGGGAAATCAAGAAGCGAGAGCAAAAGTCGAAGGCCATCAATAAAAAAATAAAGTCTATTGAACGTGATGAGCAAAAAATCGCGAAAATAGAGGCTAAATTTTCCAAAAACAAGCTAAAGGGAAAACTCTCGCCCATCGATGAATTGGAAATGAGGCAAGACATCGACAAAATGAAGTTGAATGTTCTTAGGGATAAAGAACAATTGGCAAAAATGCAAAGGAAACAGTAGGTATTGAACGCTGGAAATTTTTTGGGAAAATTGTAACAATTTCCACATCAATGCGTCTTATTGGTAGTTCAACCCATAATCAATCAAAAAATGGAAATCATCAATCAAAACGCAGCATTACGCACAGATAACCAGTTATTGGTTTTGACCCATTTATCGCAATTGCTAAACTATGTTACCGGTTTTGGCGGACTCATTGTTCCGTTGATTTTATGGTTGGCCAATAAAAATGGGGTTGCCGGTATGGATGAGCATGGTAAGGCAATCGTTAATTTTCAATTAAGTATGATCTTATTTGGCATTCTAAGCATCCCGGCCATTCTCTTGTTGGGATTAGGGATCTTGGCGTTGATCTTCATAGGGATTTTCAGCTTTGTTATGCCGATCGTAAATGCCGTTCGGGCATCGAATGGCGAATCACCAAGCTATATTATGACCATTCGCTTTATTTCGTAAAAAAGCTATCATAAAAAAACCGCTCCCATAGATGCTATCGGGGCGGTTTTTATTTTAAGTAGTAGGTATCAATTGTTCAACATGACGGGCATCACCAACATGACCACTTGTTCTCCAGGATCAAGACCATCCATTGGG
>JBBQAM010000120.1:0-2399 GCA_038316335.1 Flavobacteriales bacterium | reverse complement strand
ACGGTAACCGTGCTATCCGGAAGTTCCTGAAACATGAATTCGTCTGTCCAATCATCGCCCATCGCGAAAACAAAATCATAATCACCTTCCCCCAAAATACGCATACTGGCGCGGCCTTTGTTAACATTGCTGCTCTTAACCTCTATGACTTTGTTGCCGTCAAGTACCCCAAGATCATCGCTCCCGATCAGGCTGGTCAAAACGCTGCTCAGTTCTGATGCCCTCAGGTTTCCTAAATCAGGATCTGCCTTGCGGTAATGCCATGCGAGGGAATAATTCTTTTCCTCGATAAAACTTCCTGGCGTTCTATCAACGAAGGATTCGAGCACCGGACGGATTTTCTCCATCCAATCATTTTTGACATTTTCCAACAATTGAAATTTTTCGCCATTTCTAGAAATCCAGACGCCATGTTCCACGATCATATTATATTTCTTGGGTAGGAACCATTTTACAAAGGTATCCTTATCGCGCCCACTGATTAGATAAATCGTTGTACCATCTTGCGAACTCAATGCATCAAGCAAGGCGTATAGTTCCTCGTCTGGGCCTGCTTTTTGCGGGTCATTGTGAAATCCGGCCAAGGTGCCATCATAATCCAGAAACAACAGCCTGTTCCCAGCCTCCCTGTAGGACTCTAAAATGGTATGTAAACGTTGCTCGGTAAGACTTTTGGAAACATTGGCGGCTTCACGTACCTGCTGCGCTGCCAAGGAATTCATAAAACTATTGGCCCATTTTTCGACATTGTAGCGCTCCAATCGTTCTTGAAGCACTTTGTTTCTGGCCTTTTGTTCGGCAACGGGCATATTAATAGCCTCATGTATAGCATCTGCGGTCTGCTCAAAATTGTTAGGGTTGACCAATAAGGATTCATACATTTCATTGGCAGATCCCGCCATTTCACTTAAAATCAGCACCCCGGTCTGATCGGTACGGGTCGCAATATATTCTTTTGCGACCAGATTCATGCCATCGCGCAATGGCGTCAGCCAAGCTATATCACTGGATGTATAAAGATCAATCAAGTTTTCGAAGGGCATAGACCGGTAGAAATACCAGATCGGGGTCCAATTCACAGTAGAAAACTCCCCATTGATACGCCCTACCAATTCATCTACCTCCCTTTTCAGCAATTGATATTGTGGCACATTCGAACGCGAGGGCACAGCCAAGATAATCAGCCGCACTTTCTCCTTATATTGGGGATATTTTTTTAAAAAATATTCAAAGGCGTTGAGCCTTTTGGCAATGCCCTTGGAATAATCCAAACGATCGATAGAGAGGAGAAATTTGGCGCTTGGATCGGATTTTTTATGGGTGTTCAATCGCTGTTGCAATTCGGATTGATTTTCCGAGCTTAGTCTGCCGTGTTCCAAAGCGGCTTGATTGAATTTTTTATAATCGATGCCCATTGGGAATGAATCGACCTTGATGATCCTTTCATCATAATGTACATCGTTAAAGCTCACTTCAGCACCTAAAAGTCTTCGAACGGAACTTAAAAAATGACGCTCATAATCATACGTATGAAAACCTATGAGATCTGACCCCAAAAGCCCCTTCAGAATCTCTTCGCGCCATGGCAAGGTTCTGAATATTTCATAGGATGGAAAGGGGATATGCAGAAAAAACCCTATGGAAATATTAGGGCGACTTTCACGAACCATTTGAGGGACCAACATCAGTTGATAATCATGTACCCAGATGGTATCTTCTTCCCCGGCCTTTTCCAAAATAGCATCGGCGAATTTCCGATTGACTTTTTTATAGGTTCGCCAACTATCGAGTTCAAACTCGGAATATTCCAAAAAATAATGAAAAAGAGGCCAAATGGTACGATTGCTAAAACCATAATAGAACCCCTCCACCTCCTCTGCCGTAAGACTGACTTTTGAACAGTCATGTTTGGCAAGGGCCTGATCAATTTTGGCCGATAGTTCAGTGGTAATCTCCGCATCGGTCAACCCGCTCCACCCGATCCAAAGACTATCACCACCACTATGAACCGATTTCATTCCAGTGGCCAGACCCCCGATACTGGGTATGGCCTTGATGTTCCCATTGCCAATTTGTAATCTAACTGGTAGTCTGTTTGAGATAATGATAGTTTTGCCCATTTATTTTAGTTTTTGGCCCATTTTGGGGTAATTACCGATATAATTTCTCTAAATTTCGATAAATAAATGGGCAAAAGCAATCAATTGTCCATTTGAACTAAGAATTTTAGCGAATGGATAATTTAGATTACGGATTAATTGGAAATTGTAGAAGTGCGGCATTAATTTCAAAAACGGGAAGTATCGACTGGTGCTGTTTGCCTGAATTTGATTCTCCTTCGGTATTTGCCAAAATATTGGATACCGAAAAGGGAGGAAGCTTTGAGATACTTGTGGAGG
>JBBQAM010000034.1:0-43915 GCA_038316335.1 Flavobacteriales bacterium | reverse complement strand
TCAATTTACAAAGGGCGGAGCACCCGACAATTAGACGGAGCCCTTGCGGAGTCAATTTACAAAGGGCGGAGCACCCGACAATTAGACGGAGCCCTTGCGGAGTCAATTTACAAAGGGCGGAAGCACCCGACAATTAGACGGAGCCCTTGCGGAGTCAATTTACAAAGGGCGTAAGCACCCGACAATTGGACGGGGCCCTTGCGGAGTCAATTTACAAAGGGCGGAAGCACCCGACAATTGGACGGGGCCCTTGTGGAGTCAATTTACAAAGGGCGGAGCACCCGACACTTAGACGGAGCCCTTGCGGAGTCAATATACAAAGGGCGAAGCACCCGACACTTATACGAGCCCTTGCGAAGTCATGGTACCAACAGAGTAAGCACCTGACAATTGAGAATTTAAATGTATAGACTTTAACCCGCGTTTGACGGGTTTTTTTATTTTTTTAGATTAACATTGCGCTTTTGTCAGCCGGCTTTAAATGGCTACATTTAGATTTTAATTGCGCGTCTTGAATCCATTAAAAAAACTCGTTAAGCATACTCTTTTCTATGGTCTAGCGACCGTGTTTCCACGGATGCTGTCCTTCTTTCTTTTGCCGCTATATACAGGTGTAATGGAAACGGAAGGGTATGGGCAATTATCGATTATTTTTGCCTGGTTTGCCATTTTCAATGTTTTTTTGGCATATGGCATGGAGACTGCTTTTTTTCGATTTTACAATGGAAACGATAATCGTAAAAAAGTCGTTGCCACTTCCTTGCTTTCGGTGTTAGGCACCACATTCGTATTCGTGTGCGCTGCACTTCTATTTAAGGATTCGATTGCTCGAACAACCAATATCGAACCAAGGTATATAACATACGCGGTTTTTATCCTCGCGTTGGATGCCTTGGTAATAGTACCTTTTGCTTGGCTTAGGGCTACGGAAAAACCGATGAAATACGCTATTATAAAGATTTTGAATGTTGGGCTTAACTTCGCTTTTAATGTTTTCTTCCTTTGGTTTGTTCCCAAAAGGGTGCATGCTAATACCGATTCTATTTTTAGTAATCTTTATATTCCCAATTTTGAAATTTCGTATATTTTCATTGCGAACCTGATTGCCAGTGGGGCGACTTTTCTGCTCCTATTTGAGCTCTATAGGCGCAGACCGTTGGTTTTCGACCTTGAACTTTGGAAGCGAATGTTGAAATATTCCATGCCGGTCATGATTGCTGGGGTGGCCTTCACAATCAACGAAGTATTCGATCGGATTCTCTTGGAATGGTTGCTCCCCGAGGATATCTCCGAGAGTATGGTAGGCATGTATTCTGCCTGCCTAAAACTGGCTCTTTTTATGACCTTGTTTGCCACTGCCTTTCGAATGGGGATAGAACCATTTTTTTTCAGTCATTTCAATACCCAAAATCCGCAGCGGGCCTATGCGCAAATCACAAATTATTTTGTGATACTTGGAAGTATTATTTTATTGGGGGTAATCGTCTATGCAGACGTCCTGAAGGCAATATTCATAAGAAATCCAGACTATTGGCCGGCAATGGATGTAGTTCCCATTACCATATTGGCCAGTTTTTTTCTTGGAATTTACCACAATTTATCGGTCTGGTACAAAGTCACAGACCGGACCTATTTTGGGGCGTATATCTCCTCTATTGGTGCAATTTTGACAATTATCATCAATATCGTCTTTATTCCAAGATTTGGTTATATGGCTTCTGCCCTGGCTACTTTGGTAGCGTATGGTAGCATGATGGTAATGTCATTGTTTTTTGGAAGAATGTACTACCCGGTACCCTATAATTTTAGAAAGATATTTTTCTATTTGGCGATTTCAATCTTATTTTCTTTTCTTTCGTTTTATGTTTTTGGAAGGAATATTATAGTAGGTACGGTGCTACTATGCGTGTTTTTAGGGCTGGTGTATAGGTTGGAAAACGATCGACTAAAGGAGATCTTTTTTAAGAAGTAACCGCGAGCCAGAACAACGAATCAACAAAAAGTCATATGCAAGTGCAATCTTCAACTGGCAGTAATCAATAGCTCAATGAAAATAAAAATTATAAATAAATCCTCACACGCCTTGCCGAGTTATGAAACTGACGCTTCAGCGGGCATGGACCTACGTGCCAATATAGAAAAGAACATCACCTTAGGACCTATGGAACGTGCAATCGTAGCAACAGGTCTTTTTGTCGAACTTCCACTTGGCTATGAGGCACAAGTGCGGCCAAGGAGTGGGTTGGCGATCAAACATGGAATCAGCGTGTTAAACTCCCCAGGCACGATAGACGCCGACTATAGGGGTGAGATTGGCGTGATTCTTGTTAATCTATCACAAGTTTCGTTTACCATCGAAAATGGCGCTAGGATTGCACAATTGGTTATTGCTAGGTACGAACGTGCCAAATGGATTCATGTAGAGGAACTTTCTGAAACTGCCCGCGGGGTAAACGGTTTTGGTAGTACTGGCGTTCAATAAGATGTGGCTCACTCATGATTAGCATTGGTGAATTCATTAAATACCTGCGTACTTTGTACCGTTGAACGCCTACATTTCCTAGGTACAGTCTAAATGAGAAGTTAGAAATATGAAAGACCTCTTTTCCTTACTTATTATCTTGCTAACCCTGTTCTTCCCTTCTATGGGATGCCATGCCCAGGATGATGACTTGAAAATCGAGGAAAGCTCAGAGGTTTTTCTAGACGAATATTCAGATGAATTTCAGGAATTATTCTTTGAAGCCCTTAAACAAAAGGGAATCGAGAATAGTGATAAGGCCATTAATCTGCTTTTGCAATGCAAACGCCTAGACCCAAAGAACAGCGTAGTAGACCATGAACTGGCCAAGGCATATTATGCGAACAAAGACTATGTGTCAGCTCAGGAATTTGCAAAAGAGGCGTTATTGTCCCAACCAGAGAATCTATGGTATCTTGAAACATTTATGAATAGTGTGCAAGTACAAGGAGGCTCTGTTGAAGCTTTAATAAATGAAGTGCCTAATAAGAACGATACATTAAAAGAGAATGTAGCCCTACTTTATTTCAGGCAAAAAAATTATGAAGGCGCTTTGGCCATTTTAAAAGAGCTCAGGAATTCTGGCTTTAAAAAAGACCTCTCCGCAAAACTTAACGATTCACTTACGAACGTAAAAAGCAATATCAAGCCTACATCGATTTCAGATCAGGCAGTAGATACCGATGTTACACTTGTGAATTATATGACAAAGATCAAGCAACTTATCGTGGCCAGCAATACAGGCCAATTAGAGCAACTTTCGGCCGAGGCCATTGAAAAATTCCCTTCACAGCCCTATTTTTATTATGCGATGGGAGTGGTCCTGAACAAAAAGAACCAAAATCAAGAAGCGATTGAAATGCTTGAATCTGCCTTGGATTATCTGTTAGATGATGTGGCCTTAGCCAATAAAATATATAATGAATTGGTAGTTGCTTATACCGCTCGCAACGATACATCCAAGGCAAATATGTATCTTCGCATGATAAAAGCAGGGAATTAGGGCTATGGCAAACGTATTTAGACATGCGAAAAAATGGTTGACCCTCTTTGTTTTCCTGACACTGACGCTAGCCTGTAAGTCGAATAAAATTCTTGCAGAAGGTAGATTGGACGCAAATCTTTCCGCCAAAACGATCATAAGATCACATTATCAGAATTCCCTTCGTTTTAAAACGCTTCGTGGAAAAATGAAGATCGATTATTCCGATGGTGAAACCTCACAAGGATTAAGTGTTAGTGTGCGAATAGAAAAAGATACTGCAATCTGGTTGAGTGCACCCTTGGGCATGGTAAAGGTGTATATTACGCCACAAAGGGTGAGTTTTTATAATAAGTTGGAAAATGAATATTTTGATGGGAATTTCGAGTATCTGAGCAATCTTTTGGGCACAGACCTCGATTTCGACAAGGTACAGAATTTATTGCTGGGCCAAGCAATGGTCGATATGCGGTTAAATAAATATGAAGTTTCTATCACAGGGGAGAACTACGCATTAAAACCAAAAAATACGATCGAATTTTTCAAGATATTATTTGAGATCGAACCTAAAAATTTTAAAATGGCCTCCCAGATTATTTCCCAGCCTTCAAAAAATAGATTGCTTGATATTAATTATAAAAATTACCAGAAAATCAATAAATGGATCTTGCCCAACCAAATAATCATTGTAGCTAGCGAAGGTATGAAACGAAATACCATAGAAATTGAATATCGAAATATGGAATTTGATGAACCTGTTAGTTTTCCTTATAAAATACCGAAGGGTTTTAAAGAAATAGTATTGACAAAAGATGATATATAAGGTGCCATACCGCATTCTTTTTATGCTCTTTGCCGCAATGCTGATGGCCCAGGGTAGTTATTCCCAGACAAATGAACAGCGAGCTCTAGAGCTTAAAAGAGAAAAGCTTCAAAATGAGATTCGCGAAATAAATAGGTTGCTTTTCGCTGAAAAAAAAGAAAAAGGCAACGTATTAGACCAGATGGAGGCCTTGGATCAAAAGATTAATGTACGGCAACAATTGATCCGGGTGACCAACCAACAATCCAATCTTCTAAATCGTCAAATTAATGCGAATATCCGCAATATTTCAAAACTTCGTGAGGAGTTGAAGTCTCTCAAGGATGAATATGGCGCCATGATCCAAAAATCCTATCAGAACAAATCAAAACAAAGCAGATTGATGTTCTTGTTGTCCTCCGTAGACTTTTATCAAGCTTTCAAGCGCTTTCAATACATGAAGCAATACACCGAATTTCGCAAGAAACAGGGAGAACAGATCATAGCAAAGACCGATGATCTTGCGCGGCTTAACAAAGACCTTAACGAAGAACGAAAAGTAAAGGAAGTATTGATTTCACAGAATAAAAAGGCGAAAGACCAGCTGATGGTTGAAATTAAGAATCAAAAGGAATTATTGGGGACCATTCGAAAGAATGAAGGAAAATACGCTTCGGCAATTGATAAGAAAAAGCAAGAGGCCAAGGAAATCGATCGACAAATCGATAACTTGATCCGGAATGCCATTGCGATATCCAACAAAAAAGCAGGCAAGGCCAATAGTAGTCCAAATTCGTTCGTACTTACACCCGAGGCTACAATTGTCGCGAATAATTTTTCGGCCAACAAGGGGAAATTGATTTGGCCGGTAGAAAAAGGGTTCAAAAGCCAAGGTTTTGGCGTCTATAATGATGCTGTTTATCCGGGCGTAAAACACGAAAGCAACGGAGTAATTATCACCACTGACCGAGGCGCCAAGGCAAGAGCTATTTTTAAAGGCGAGGTAATCGCCATTATTGCCGTACCGGGCGGTAATAAGGCCGTACAAATAAAGCATGGAAATTATATTAGCACCTATTACAACCTGTCTAACCTATATGTAAAAAAAGGGGATATGGTGGAAGCCAAGACCCCTCTGGGGGATATTTATACCAATCGGGATAATGGCCAGACGCGTCTTAAATTTTATCTTCACAAGGATACGGCTAAATTGAATCCTGAAGAATGGGTCTACCAGCTTTAAAACCGTTCTAGACTGGTCAGTTGGCGGGGCGATCATAAATTCGATACCATGGGAAAAATAACTGATTTACAAGGAACCTTTAAACTCCACAATGGTGTTGAAATGCCCTATTTCGGATTGGGGACCTATCAATCTGATAATGATCAGGAAGTAGTAGATGCCGTCAATTTCGCCCTTGAGATCGGATATCGTCATATAGATACAGCCTCCGTTTATGGCAATGAAGTTGGCATCGGCAGGGCGATCCGTGCTAGTAAAATTCCCCGGGATACTATTTTTGTGGTTAGTAAAGTATGGAACACAGATCAGGGCTATGAGAATACTTTAAAGGCGTTTGAAGCAAGTATGAAGCGGCTTGATCTTGATTATTTGGACCTTTACCTTGTCCATTGGCCGGTTAAGGCCAAGTTTCGCGATACCTGGCGAGCACTCGAAAAATTGTATCACGACAAACGAATTCGTGCCATCGGGGTCAGCAATTTTATGCAGCATCATTTGGAAAACCTTCTAGAGGTTGCTGAAATTGTTCCTATGGTCAATCAAATGGAGTTTCATCCCTTTCTCGTTCAGCAAGATTTAATCGAATTTTGTATATCGAAAAATATTCAATACGAAGCATGGTCTCCGTTTATGCGGGGAAAGCTCCTTAATACCGATTTTTGTAAAGATCTTGCCAAGAAATATGGCAAATCGGTGGCACAGATTGTCTTACGATGGGATTTGCAAAAAGAAGTGGCAACCATACCCAAATCTGTAAAGCAAGAACGTATTCTTTCCAATTCGGCCATTTTTGATTTTGAACTAACCCATGAGGAAATGCACTATTTGGACAGTTTTGATCGCGGGGAACGCAGTGGCCCAAACCCTGATAATTTCGCCTTTTAAGTTACCTTCCAGTTAAAATAATCGGAGTGTCTGATGGGCCCTTGCAATGTGGAGGTTCGGTTCTTTGTTGTAATCATTAGACTAGAGCTTATCCCATAAATAAGGCCTTAAGTTCGGTAGCCTCGTTGGGTTTCATTTTGCCAGCGAGTACCAAACTCAATTGCTTTCTTCTCAATGCCCCGTCGAAACGTTGTTTTTCGAGATCGGTGGTTGGTTCCAATGCAGGAACGTCGGTCGGTTTCCCGTTCTCATCAACAGCAACGAAGGTATAAATGGCCTCATTGGCCTTGCTTCGATTGCCATTATGGCGGTCTTCCATCCAAACATCGATATATACTTCCATAGAAGTTTTGAATGCTCTTGAAACTGCCGCTTCAACTGTAACCACACTTCCCAAGGGAACCGCTTGATTAAATGCAACATGATTTACCGATGCAGTAACGGTAATACGGCGACTGTGCCTGCGAGCAGCAATACTGGCGGCTCGGTCCATGCGGGCAAGCAGCTCGCCTCCAAAAAGGTTATTGAGGGGATTGGTCTCGCTAGGGAGTACCATATCGGTCATTATGGTTCTTGAATCACTCGGATTTTTAGGCAGCATGGCGCGAATTTTGTGCAAAGATACACGCAATTGGCAGGTTGCAAATGCAAGACGGCTTATTTTTTGGAAAGAAGCCAGGCATCCATAGAGCGCGTACGCTTTACTTCGTGTAATGCCTTTAATGCTTGCTCTGTATCGGTATAACTGCTATAGGTCACCATGTGAAGGCCAAATTTATTGGTCCCCAAATATTCTGAATCGTAGCCTTGTGCTTGCAGTTGCCGCATTTTCCGGTCTGCATTCTTTTTGAAACGAAACGCCCCGGCAATGATGTAGTGAGTAGGGGCATTTTTTCTTTTTGAAATAACATCTAAGGTGATGGTGGGCAATTCCACCGGAGATGCATCAAAAAAGGTGGCCTCCTGGATCTGTTTCGTGACTTTTTGTGCTGCTTCCTGACGCACGAGCTGTTGGCTACTTATGGTCTCATCGTAAAAGCGGAAGACCGAGAGTCCCGTAGATAAAGCCAATAGTAAAATCGCGGCATATTTTAAATAGGACCTGCGGGATACCGAAGCTATTTCACGAGCTTCTGGGGTAATTATCAATGGGCTTCTTTGTTCTAGGTGAACCACTTCCTTTTTCAATACTTCACGCACTAACGGTATTGCAACAAAAGAAGCAAGTCCGAATGACGAAGTGAGATAATTGTTATTATGAGCCGGACTAAAAATAATCTTGTGGTCTCCGTTTAATTGAAGCTCCCCAATATTTTCAAGTTTTATTCTTTCACCTGTATTCAGAAGTTGCAGCCATTCTTTGGAAATGACTTCCAGTTTTTGCAACATCTTGTCATAAGAAACTCCCTCGACCTCCGCCATATAAGACACTAAGAGTCCGTCATTGGAAGTTAACTGTCCGTTAAATGAAATAATTTTCGTTGGTGGGAAAAACGAATGGGTAGCATTGTCAAGAACGGCAGATCGCATCTGAGTCAAAAACGCACCAAATCCGGGGACGACCACACAATTGTAACGATATAATAATTCAGCTATATAGTATTCTAACGCCATATCAGCAAATATTGGAAAAAATAAAGTGGTTCAAAACCTTGCTCGCAAGTTTTTATTAACATTAAATTTTATGTATTTTGTGGATAACTATGAATACTTTAAAACTATCTAAAAATGAACTGATTGCGGTGCTTCGGCTACAGCATATTCCCAATATTGGCGATGTTACAGCGAAAAAATTAATTGCACATTGTGGAAGCCCTTTGGCAGTTTTTGGCGAAAAACGCCATCATTTGCTAAAGATAGAAGGAATTGGGTCCCATATTTTGAAGGGTTTGAATTATGCAGAGCATGAAGAGGCTGCGGCCAGTGAATATGAATTTATACAAAAAAACGAACTACAAGTTACCTATTATTTAGACGAAGCATATCCAAGGTATTTGAAGCATTGTTTCGATGGTCCTTTACTGTTATTCGGAAGGGGTAAGATCGACTTGGAAGGCCGAAGAATCATCAGTGTGGTCGGTACGCGGAACATCACCAGTTATGGTGTTGCCTTTTGTGAACGTTTCATTGAGGACATAGCGCCACTGAATCCTGTAATCGTGAGTGGATTTGCGTATGGGGTCGATATTTGCATACAACGCGCAGCTGCTAAAATCGGCTTGCAGACCATAGGTTGTTTGGCCCATGGCCTGAATCAGATGTACCCGAAAATTCATTCCCAATATCGAAGGGAGATAGAGAAAAACGGGGGTTTTCTGACTGAATTTTGGAGCTCGAGCCAACCGGATCGTGAAAATTTTCTAAAGCGAAACCGGATTATTGCCGGGATGAGTGAAGCGACCGTCGTAGTAGAATCGGCCGAAAAAGGCGGAAGCCTGGTGACAGCAGATATAGCGAATAGCTATAATCGCGATGTCTTTGCAGTTCCGGGACGTGCAGACGATAAATATAGCATAGGGTGCAATAATCTTATCAAGCAGCAAAAGGGGCATATACTTACCTCGGCAGCAGATTTGATCTACATGTTGAATTGGGAGGTGAAACATATGACGACCGAAGTGATACAACATGAGCTGTTCTCGGAAATGGATGCCACCGAAAAGACGATTTATGGATATCTACAAAAAAGGGGAAAACAACTATTGGACAGCATTGCCCTCGAATGCAAAATCCCGATTTTTAGGGCTTCTTCAACCCTATTGAATATGGAAATGAAAGGTGTAATACGCCCTTTACCCGGCAAATTGTTCGAGGCTATTTAAAAGATGACCAACCGAAGGGTTTGTAAAAATAACCGTTATAAAAATTCAGGAAGTATTTTGTGAAATTCGGCGATAGAATGGGCCCTTAAATCAAACAGGAATCGATTTATCCTTAAATTGTCGGAGGAAGAAACCGACTCATTGGTTGGTTTATAGTTAATCAATAGCCAACTTTCTTGCGAACCCTATTAAGAACAAGATCAGCAACTTTTTTTGCTTTTTCAGCGCCCATATCAAGGGCGTTATCTATTTCCGAAAGATGGCTCATATAATAGTCGAATCGTTCCTGCGATGCGCCAAATTTTTCAAGGATGACATCAAATAAAGCCTGCTTGGCATGGCCATAACCGTAGTTGCCTTGAAGGTAATTCTGACGCATTTCTTGAATTTGGGATTCCGATGCCAGGATTTTGTATAGTGTAAAGATGGTATCGGCATCTGGATTCTTAGGAGCTTCCATGGGCGTAGAATCTGTTTGTATCCCCATAATCTGTTTGCGAAGCTGTTTATGTGGCTGAAAAATATTGATGAGATTGCCTTTGCTCTTACTCATTTTTTCGCCATCCGTACCAGGGATATACATGGTTTCTTCTTGCACCTTGGCCTCCGGCAAGACAAACGTTTCCCCGAATTGGGCATGAAATCGTGATGCTACATCACGCGTCATTTCCAGATGCTGTAATTGATCTTTTCCCACCGGGACGATATTTGCATCGTACAAGAGTATATCGGCGGCCATTAACATGGGGTACGTAAATATTCCGGCATTCACATCCTCCAATCGATCGGCTTTGTCCTTGAAGGCATGCGCCAAGGTTAATCGCTGGTATGGAAACAGGCAGCTGAGATACCAGCAAAGTTCGGCTACTTGAGGCACATCGCTCTGCCGGTAAAAGACCGTTTTTTCAATATCAAGTCCAAAGGCCAGCCAGGCGGCCGCGGTGGCATAGGTATTGTGACGCAGTTCGGGCCCATTTTTTATCTGCGTCAGCGAATGCATATCGGCGATAAATAGGAAGGATTCGTTTTTAGGGTCCTGGGCCATTTTAATGGCTGGTATGATGGCACCTAGGATATTCCCCAAATGTGGGATTCCGGTACTTTGTATTCCTGTTAGTATTCTTGCCATTGACTTTGATTCGAAGTTTACAAAGGTAAAACAAATCATAAAAAACAAAGGGAATTACTTATTTTTGATGCTATGTTAGCATTGCTAAAAAAAATAGGCCAAACACTCTACCGCATTTGGTTCTATATTTTGGTCGCTATCCCCATTATACTCTTTTTCCCGCTCTTACTTCTTTTTACCCTTTCCGAAAAATTTTATCCACAATTCTTCTGGCTGGCAAGGAATTTATGGGCAACTTTTATACTGTACGGTATGGGATGCCCTCCTAGTATTGCCTGGGATCAGAAAATGGAAAGTGGTAAAAGTTATATGCTAGTGGCCAATCATACAAGTATGCTCGATATTATGTTGATGTTATATGTCAGTAAATTTCCATTTGTTTTTGTTGGCAAAAAAGAACTTGTTAAGATTCCTCTTTTCGGATTTTTCTATAAAAGGGTTTGCATTATGGTAGACCGTGAAGATACTAGAAGTCGAACAGCTGTTTACAGAAGGGCACAGCGACGACTTAGCCAAGGGTTAAGTATCTGCATTTTTCCGGAAGGCGGTGTCCCTGATGAACATATCATATTGGATGAATTCAAAGACGGGGCCTTTAAAATGGCAATAGCGCATCAGATTCCGGTGGTGCCCATAACCTTTCAAGACAATAAAAAGCGCTATCCATTTTCATTTTTCAGTGGTGGCCCTGGAGTACTTCGCGCCAAAGTGCATTCATTTTTTGAAACTGGGCTATTGACTGAAGCCGATAAATCGGTCCTTAGGAAGGAAGTAAGAGAGGTTATTTTGACCGAACTAACTAAAAAGGGGCCTACCTAAAAGAAATCTTATAGAATTATACCTATAAGTATATTGTAATTCCCTAAACATAGATTGAAGCCTGTGTGAATTCATGTTTAGTTGCTTCCTGTTTTGAATTAATCGATTCACAACCAAGAAATCTTGCTCGACACACTACATCAACTCGCTTGATTAGGGTGTATTCATCTCGCCTGTATTTTGGTTAAAAGCTAAAATTAAGGCCACTGTAGATTCCCATAGAGAAGGGTTGAAAACTTCCGGCGGTATTAGAGAAGGTATTTAGTTGATATTTGAAGACCGGTTCTACATTGAACTGAACTTTCGGAGAAAATTTATAGTTAAATCCGAAACCAATATTCGTACTGAAATTCACCGTGTTTAAATTGTTGGCCGTGCCGATTTCGGTTGTCAGATTACCAGAAGTCAATGCGACCGAATTATCAACAAGGAAAAGCGAACTTAGACCCCCTATGACATCTACCCCAAAACGCCTTTCAATCAATGCATAATTAAGTTCAAGCGGTATTTCCAAATAGCCAAAACGCTGGGTCATTACTCCATCACGCGAAGCATCAATGGCAGAAGCATCGAATGCGAAATCATTTTTTAAAGCGTTGGCACTCGACTTACTTGCCACAAATACATTTTCTGAGGCCACTTTATAATCTATGTTCGGAATCTGTTCATTTGCCGAAGCCGTAAAAGACGATGAGAACTCCACATCATTCGTGTCGTAGCCAAAATCTACTTTATTGATTCCGGAACGGATCTTCAGCTTTTTGCTGATTTCATAGCCTACCGAAAGTCCATAGCTCAGGTTTATCTCACCAGATTTTGCATTTGGGGCGAAACTGGAATGAATAGGAGATCCTTCCCCGATGGCATTAAAATAGACTGGGGCAATAGTGCCGCCGACCGACCATTTGTGATCCGCTTCATCAGAAACAATCGCATCTTCTTCATTTGGTTCAATGACATCAAAAATGGATATTTTTTTGGGCGCTTCCTTTGTTTTAGTGAATGTTTTTTCTTCGGTCAGGACGATACCATTCCCTTCGTCATTAACGGGTTGCCGTTCTTCGGGATTAGGGATTTCTTCGCGTTTGTTTTTAAACGATTCATTTCCATTTTGTGGTCCTTCATTACCTGCTATGACCGATGTGTTTAAATTATTGGCGATTTCGGGCTCTTTAGATTCGGCCGAATCATCTTGATTTTCGTTCTTAGGACGAATTGTAGCTTGATTCGCCACAACCTTCACTTCATCATTCTTTTTTTGAAACGAATCCGCACTTGAGGAGGTCCTGGAACCTAAATTGGCAGAGGCTTCTTTTGTAACAAGTGAATTGGCGGCCTTACCATGCTCACTAGTATTGCTCTCCGAGGCAGTGCTGGTAACCGCTTCCTGGGAATCGCTTTCGATTATAGGACTATTCGTATTTTCTAAGGTATTCGCGCGCTTGACAGCTCCTTCTTTTGGTATACCTGTCGTTTTTTGATTATTATCGGAGGGATCTTCCAAGGAGTTGAATATGAGCATACCGGCCATGAATAAGGCCGCAATACCGCCAAGTTTCCACCACAAGGGGATACGATTAGGGGTACGTTTCTTTTTATCAAGGGAAGATTTTATATTTTCCCATACTCTTTCATCTGGAACTTCCGAGAAATTATCAAATTTCTCCTGAAATAGTTGGTCGATGTTCTTTTTGTCCATTTTAAAAAACTTTGTGTTTCGCTATTAACCCTAGGTGAAAAATAGGTTTGCAAATAGCAGTATCACTATTCCGATAAGTGATCGGGTCATAGTGGATTCGATTTTTTCCTTTAAAATAATTCGTGCCCTTGCCAAATTTGATTTTGAAGTCCCTGCAGAAGTGCCCAATAATGCTGCGATTTCCTTATGGGAATATCCGTCGAGAACATATAAATTGAACGTCAATCGATATTTATTCGGAAGTTCCTGAATGTAATTTAAAAGGGTATGCAAATCAATGCTTTCCTGGTCGGTTTCGATTTCTTCAGGGGCCTCAATAGATTCGGTTACGACATTTAAATGATCATTTACCCGAAATTTTTGCAATGTAGTGTTGATGGTAATTCGCTTCATCCACCCTTCGAAGGATCCTTTTGATTCATACTGACCAATTTTTTCATAAATGGTCATAAAGCTATCATGCAGATTGTCTTCGGCTTCAACTTTTGAACGTGAATATTTAAGACAGATACCGAACAGTATATTGGCGTATTTCCTATATAATTGTTCCTGTGCCTTTCTATCTCCCTTTTTGCAATCTTCGATGAGTGCTTCCAGACTCAAAATCTTGGTTAGTATGACATGTAGCTTCAGTTCACTGGTACTTCAATCTCTAAATACTGTGCATCCCCGTTGGCGTCGTCACCGGTGTAAAATCTAAATAAATAGGGTTCGGTGTAGACTACTTCAAATTGAAATGTTTCTTGTACTTCTTGATTTAAGGTTTTACAATCATCCCGTTCCAAAATGGCACCTACAGCCACTACATTTCGTGTGGTGGTCGCGGCCTTACTAATATCAAACCCTTCGACCAAGGTACAATCATCTGGCCTCATGACAGTTACAGGAATGGTGTAAACCTGATGCAAGGTAAAAGATTCCGGGAGTTCGGCACTGACGATTTGTAGTGCCTCATAATGAAAATTTTCACTGGTATCATCCAAATTACATGCGCCTATTGAAAACGATAAGGCGATAATGAATGAAATTTGATACAACCGCTTCATACAGATACGTTTTGTTCATAAGATGTAAACAATTCGCTAAGGTTGCGTCAATTGCGATAAAAATGGGATTCGCAGCGTTCTAACTTATTTTAGGGTTTTGATGGCCTCCCTAATTTTCCCGTCAAGTTCGTCAAAAAGTTCAGGATTATCATTTAAAAGGGCTTTGACGGCATCTCGGCCTTGACCAAGTTTGGTATCTCCATAAGCAAACCATGAACCACTTTTTTTAATTATTTCATACTCCACGCCTAAATCTATTATCTCTCCGACCTTTGAGATACCTTCACCATACATGATATCGAATTCTGCGGTTTTAAAGGGTGGGGCTACCTTATTTTTTACGACTTTAACCCTGGTTTTGTTTCCTTCGACTCCACCGTCGGTGTTCTTGATTTGTGTGGATCGTCGGATATCCAAACGAACCGAAGCATAAAATTTAAGGGCATTACCGCCCGTGGTAGTTTCTGGGTTCCCGAACATGACCCCGATTTTTTCCCGCAATTGGTTGATAAAGATCACGGTACAATTGGTCTTGCTAATCGACCCTGTTAATTTTCGAAGGGCCTGGGACATTAATCTGGCATGGAGACCCATTTTTGAATCACCCATTTCACCTTCAATTTCACTCTTCGGAGTTAAGGCGGCTACCGAGTCGATTACTACAATATCAATGGCTCCTGACCTGATTAGATTGTCGGTTATTTCTAAAGCCTGCTCCCCGTTATCGGGTTGGGAAATGATGAGGTTGTCAATATCTACGCCTAATTTTTCGGCATAAAAACGATCAAAAGCATGCTCGGCATCAATGAAAGCGGCAATGCCACCTTTTTTTTGTGCTTCGGCAATGGCGTGCAGGGTGAGCGTGGTTTTTCCAGAGGATTCCGGGCCATATATTTCTACGACCCTTCCACGGGGATAACCACCCACGCCCAGAGCAATATCCAAGCCCAATGAACCCGAAGGTATCACCTCAACATCTTGCACCACGCTATCGCCCATTTTCATGACCGCACCTTTGCCATAGGTTTTATCAAGCTTATCAAGCGTTAGCTTAAGGGCTTTTAATTTTGCTTCTTTTTCCGAACTCATTTTTTAAATATTAGGGTCGCTAAATTACTATTTCTTTTCGCATATAACAATCAGGACGCAACCTTTTTGGAAAAGATGCATCTACTAAAAAAAGGATATATTCTAACTCAATATACATTCCCCTATTTTTAAGGAACAGGGGGCAACGATGGCCACTTCCTTTTGTGCATTCAAAGAATGCTATGAAAAAGAAAAATTGGAATGGCCAATTAAGAGTCTTGGTTTCACCGAGGCTCTTTTTTTTATTGGCAACTGTGTAATATTCATTATTTTTGCAGCCATCATTCTTTAACTTAAATATTAGTATAGCATGCAACTGTACAATACCTTAAGTGCGAAGGAAAGGGAAGCACTCATTGAAGAGGCCGGGCAAGAACGCCTGACCATTTCCTTTTATCAATATGCACACATAGGCAATACTTCGATTTTTAGGAATCATATGTTCATCCATTGGAATTGGCTAGATGTTTTGGGCCGAATCTATGTTGCCCATGAAGGCATTAATGCGCAATTATCGGTTCCAGCCAATAATTTTGACGCCTTTAAAGCACATTTGGATGGCATTTCATTTTTAAGCAACGTTCGTCTAAACATTGCGAGAGAACATAATAATAAATCGTTCCTAAAATTAAAAGTGAAAGTGCGCAATAAAATCGTTGCCGATGGCCTGAATGATCGAACTTTCGACGTCACCAATAAAGGAATACACGTTGATGCGGAGCAGTTCAATGAACTGATTGAGGATCCCGATACGATTTTAGTCGACATGCGAAACCATTATGAAAGTGAAATCGGGCATTTTAAAAATGCCGTAACACCTGATGTCGACACATTTCGGGATTCTTTGGATATGATAGAAGAGAAGCTGTCGGCCCATAAGGAAGATAAGAAGTTGGTCATGTACTGCACGGGCGGGATCCGGTGTGAAAAAGCGAGCGCTTATTATAAACATAGGGGCTTTAAAAAGGTATTTCAGTTAGAGGGGGGCATCATAGAGTACGCCCGTCAAGTTGAAAAAAAGAATCTTGAGAACAAGTTTATCGGAAAGAATTTCGTGTTCGATCATCGTCGAGGTGAACGTATTACCGACCATGTAATCGCCCAGTGTCATCAATGTGGAAAACCATGCGATACGCATGTTAATTGTGCCAATGAGGCTTGTCATCTGCTTTTCATTCAATGCCCCGATTGTGCTGCCGCAATGAATGACTGTTGTTCTGATTCGTGTAAGGAAATACACGCATTACCCTATGAAGAGCAGAAAAAACTAAGAAAAGGGAAAGGGGCAAGCAATAAAATTTTCAAAAAAGGAAGGTCTGAGGTTTTGAAGTTTAAAAAATAGGGCAAGCGTAGCGATCATATGTGAAGCGTCCTTGATTTGTAATCCCTGATCATGTGCGATGGTGCGAATAACACTCAAAAAGCGGAAGGTCTTCTAGGGTATTTTAGTATGGTTAACACCTTGCATGCGTTGTACCATTCAATTGTTTTGCAGTGTTCTATAGCGGCCACGGAAGAATACTGGTAGCTGTTGACTTTCTTTCCAGCACAAATTATACTATCTTTACGTTTAAGTTTAATATGAACCTTTTTCTACGAAAACCAATGGTTTTTGTTGAATCAAGATACAAAATATGGGTTGTAGCAGTTGCTCGACCGCTAAGGATGGACAACCACGAGGTTGCAAGAACAATGGGACTTGCGGTACGGATGGCTGTAATAAATTAACGGTTTTTGATTGGCTTTCCAACATGTCGATCCCCGATGGGGAAAAACCATTTGATTGCGTGGAAGTCCGTTTTAAAAATAGCAGAAAGGAATTTTTTAGGAATTCGGAGAATCTCTCGCTCTCGATTGGCGATGTTGTTGCCACTCAGGCTGTTTCGGGCCATGATATTGGCATGGTAACCCTTGCTGGGGAATTGGTAAAGGTTCAGATGAAGCGCAAAAAAGAGGATTTCAACAATCCTGAACTCCCCAAAATTTATAGAAAGGCAAGCCAAAAGGATATTGACATTTGGCAAAAGTGCCGTGATAGGGAGGAAGAAATAAAAAAGAGGGCCCGTGAAATCGCGATAATCCTCAAGCTTCAAATGAAAATTTCCGATGTTGAATTTCAAGGGGATGGTTCAAAAGCCACCTTCTATTACACGGCCGAAGAACGTGTTGATTTTCGACAATTGATAAAGGATATGGCAAAGGCATTTGGCATCCGTATTGAAATGCGCCAGATAGGATATCGACAGGAAGCACAGCGGTTAGGGGGTATTGGGTCTTGTGGAAGGGAACTTTGTTGTTCGACATGGCTAACCGATTTTAGGTCGGTCAGTACCTCGGCAGCACGATATCAACAACTATCCTTGAATCCTCAGAAGTTGGCGGGTCAGTGTGGAAAGCTGAAGTGTTGTTTGAACTATGAATTGGATGTCTATTTAGATGCCCTAAAGGATTTTCCTTCTTCCGAGACCAAGCTACAGACCGAAAAAGGATTGGCATTTTGCCAAAAAACGGATATTTTTAAGGCAACCCTTTGGTTTTCCTACAAGGAAGATCCTGCCAATTGGCATGTACTCTCCAAAGAGCAGGTACACGAAATCTTGGAGAAAAATAAAAATAAGATCAAGGTGGCCAGTCTGGAGGAATACGCGGTCGAAAATATCGAAGAGGAAAAGATTGTTTTCGAAAAAGCGGTCGGGCAGGACAGTCTTACACGATTCGACCGTCCGAAACGATCGAGGAACAAAAATCGCAACCGGGGTAACAATAAAAAAGGGAACGCGGTTACCGGCCAAAACCACCCTAAGAAAAGAAGGAACCCTAAAAACAAACGTTCAAATAATGCGTAGAATTTTGGTCTCCCTTGTGCTTGTGATACTCTTGATCGCTTGTGACGATACCATTATAAAGTCCGGGTTTCATACCATTCCCGGGGGCTCTTGGAATAGGGATAGTATTGTTGCATTTACTTTTTCGGACATAGATACCCTTCAAAAACATGATATTTTTATTAATGTCCGAAATGATAACGACTTTCCGTATAATAATCTTTTTTTGATTGCAGAACTCGATATCCCCACAGGAGAGACCCTTACCGATACCTTGGAATATGAAATGGCATTGCCCGATGGGCAATGGTTGGGCAAGGGAGCTGGGAGTATTAAAGAAAATAAGTTGTGGTACAAGGAAAACATCGTTTTTCCGTTATCTGGGGTATATACCCTTCGTTTATCACAAGCCATGCGAAAGAATGGGCAAGTCGATGGGATCTCAAATTTAAATGGAATTACCGACGTAGGTTACGAAATAGTAAAAAGTAATAAGTAGGAATATGGCAAAGGCCGCGAAGAAAAAACCGGGAACTGGCAATCGGAAATTCATAAAATGGTTTTGGATTTTGTTTGGCGTGGGAATTGCTTCTATTGTATTGGTATTCCTGCTAGCCTCTTGGGGAGCTTTTGGCGAATTGCCAACATTTGAAACCTTGGAAAACCCACAGACCAATCTGGCCTCTGAAATTATTTCTTCCGATAATCAGACCTTGGGTAAATTTTATCTCGATGATAATAGGACTCCCATTAAATTCAAGGATATCCCCCAAAACCTGATTGAAGCTTTAATCGCCACCGAGGACATACGATTTTTCGACCACGCGGGCGTTGATGCACGGGGAACCTTACGCGCCTTGGTCTTCTTGGGTACACGTGGTGGAGCGAGTACCATATCACAGCAATTGTCAAAATTATTATTCACCGAAAGGGCCTCTGCCAGTAAAGTAGACCGGATTATACAAAAGGTGAAGGAATGGGTCATTGCCCTGCGTTTGGAAAGACAATATACCAAAGAGGAAATCCTTCAAATGTATCTTAATCAATATGATTTTGGGAACAATGCCGATGGGATCCGTTCGGCCTCTCGGATTTATTTTGGTAAAGAGCCCATAAAACTAAAACAGGAAGAATCAGCGATGTTAGTGGGCATGTTGAATAATTCATCATTGTACAATCCTTTACGCCGTGAAGCCTTGGTCTTACAACGGCGAAACTTCGTTTTGTCACAAATGGCCAAATATGACTTTATCACTGAAGCTGAAAAAGATTCCTTGCAGGCGTTAAAAATGGATGTCAATTATAATCCTGAAAACCATCGGGAGGGCATTGCGACCTATTTTAGGATGTATCTGCAGGGATTTATGAAAGATTGGATCTCTAAGAACCCAAAACCTGCTTTACAAGGCGAACGCGATCAATGGAACCTCTATCTTGATGGCCTGCGTATCTATACCACGATCGATTCGCGTATGCAGCGCAATGCCGAGGATGCAGTGAGCCAGCATATGAAGCGATTGCAGGCCGAATTTTTTCATCAAAATACTCCAGATCGCAATAGTACAGCACCTTTTGTGGATGTTTCCAAAAGCGAGATCGACAAGATTATGGAAACTTCTATGAAACGTTCTGAACGCTGGAGGATAATGAAAGAGGAAGGAAAATCTGAAAAGGAAATTCGGGAATCTTTTACCAAAAAAACCGAGATGACCGTTTTTGATTGGAATAGGGATACCCATGAAAAGGATACGATTATGACTCCGATGGATTCTATTCGGTATTACAAAAAATTTTTGAGAACCGCCATGATGTCAATGGAACCCCAATCAGGCCACGTAAAGGCCTGGGTTGGTGGAGTAGATTATAAGTATTTTCAGTATGACAATTTAATTCAAGGGGCGCATCAGGCCGGTTCTACATTCAAACCTTTTACGTACGCCGCAGCGATCGACCAACTGCGATTATCCCCTTGTGACGAATTACCGGATACGCAGTATTGCATTGAAGCAGGAAAGCACGGGAATCCTGAACCATGGTGTCCAAAAAATTCGGATGGCACCTACACGGGTAAAATGTTTACCCTTAAAGATGCATTGGCAAACTCCGTTAATTCGGTCACCGCGCAACTTATGGATAAGGTAGGGCCGAAAGCAGTGGTTAATATTACGGACAATCTGGGTTTTTCAAGGGAAATCCCCGCAGTTCCCTCCATTGCGTTGGGTACTGCCGATGTCAATGTATATGAAATGGTCGGGGCGTATGGCATGTTCGTGAATGAAGGGGTTTATGTAAAGCCTGTTATGGTCACCCGTATTGAAGATAAAAATGGAACCGTTTTATTTGAATATGTTCCAGAGACCAAAGATGTTTTAAGTAAGGAAGTCGCTTATGCTATGGTGAATTTGATGGAAGGGGTTACACATGGTGGATCGGGTACTCGGTTAAGGGGAAGCGGCAACAAGAACACTACGGTTTATAAGGAAATCATAACCGGGTATCCGTATGAATTCACGAACCCAATTGCGGGAAAAACAGGGACAACTCAAAATCAAAGCGATGGCTGGTTTATGGGAATGGTCCCCAATTTGGTAACGGGTGTATGGGTTGGGGGCGATGATAAGCCGATACATTTTAAGAGCATACTATATGGGCAAGGGGCAGCAATGGCATTACCCATCTGGGGGCTTTATATGAAGAAAAACTACGCCGATAAGGATTTGGGAATTTCTGACGGGGAATTTCCGGTACCTGAGAATATGAGCATAAATATAGATTGTGATACACCAAGTGAGGGGGTCGCCAAAGATATCGAAAAGGATGCCGACTTGGATGATCTTGATTTTTAGACCTCCGTTAAAAAATGCTGCCTACAAGGACTTACGGCTATGAATTAAGACATATTCAACTGTAAATGGATGCGTCTTTGGAAAGATCGATACCATTAAGGTCAAAACTAAGGAAGAGAAAATCCACTGATATGATCTTCCAAAAAAGGGCTAATTAAATATCTTATAACTATGATTTCTAAGACAGTCTTGAATGTTAGAGAGGCACTCGACGGCATCGAGGATGGCATGACATTCATGTTGGGAGGTTTTGGACTTTGCGGTATTCCAGAAAACGCCATCACCGAATTGGTACGCTTAGGCGTTAAAAATATCACCTGTATTTCGAACAATGCGGGAGTAGATGACTTTGGTCTTGGATTGTTGTTGAAAAAACGCCAAATAAAAAAAATGATTTCCTCCTATGTCGGCGAAAATGCCGAATTTGAACGTCAGATGTTAAGTGGCGAATTGCAGGTAGAGTTGACACCACAGGGCAGTCTGGCTGAAAAATGTCGGGCTGCTCAGGCGGGCTTCCCAGCGTTTTATACGCCTGCCGGTTATGGCACCGAGGTGGCCGAAGGTAAGGAAACCCGCGAATTCAATGGAAAAATGTATGTGCTTGAGGCTGCCTTTAAGGCCGATTTTGCATTTATAAAGGCATGGAAGGGAGATGAAGCGGGCAATCTTATTTTCAAGGGGACGGCGAGGAATTTTAATCCCTGTATGTGCGGAGCGGCCAAAATAACCGTAGTCGAGGTCGAGGAGCTGGTGCCTGCCGGACAACTTGACCCCAACCAGATCCACGTACCAGGTATCTTTGTGCAAAGAATTTTTCAGGGAAAACACTATGAAAAACGAATTGAACAACGAACTGTAAGATCCCGGCCCCATGCTTGATAAAAACGGAATAGCGAAACGAATTGCCCAGGAAGTTAAGGACGGTTATTATGTCAATCTTGGAATAGGGATCCCAACTCTTGTAGCCAATTTTGTACGCGACGATATTCACGTTGAATTTCAAAGTGAAAATGGTGTTTTGGGTATGGGGCCTTTTCCTTTTGAAGGCGAGGAAGATGCAGATATTATTAATGCTGGAAAGCAGACCATTACCACCTTGCCAGGTGCCTCCTTTTTTGACTCGGCCCTTAGCTTTGGAATGATCCGTGGTAAACATATCGATCTTACGATATTGGGTGCGATGGAAGTTTCTGAGAACGGGGACATTGCCAATTGGAAGATTCCAGGAAAAATGGTCAAGGGAATGGGCGGGGCAATGGATCTGGTGGCATCGGCCGATAATATAATCGTTGCTATGATGCATACCAATCGTGAAGGAGATTCTAAGTTACTGAAACGATGTACCTTACCGTTGACCGGAGTTGCCTGTGTAAAAAAAATCGTTACCAACCTGGCAGTCTTGGAAGTAACTCTTGATGGATTTAAATTATTGGAAAGGGCCCCAGGAGTGCGAATAGAGGATATTCAAAAAGCGACTGAGGGTACACTGATTATTGAAGGGGAGATACAGGAGATAAGTATTTGAATTTAGAGCATCCCATTTTATCGACGAAAAGAAACCCCATTCTTTTTCACAACAGAATTTGATGGGTTCACAACAATAATATTTATGCGTCCGTTGTTTTTTATAGATTTATAGGGTAATTAAAAGTTAACCCCCAAATCTAACTTTTCTAAACGTACGATTATGGAAGCCCAAATGAACCAGGCACCTGCACAAGAAGAAATTCAGGTCTACAAAAACGATTTTTTTAGTGGCGTAGTGATGCTCGCTAGAAAACTGTTTATGTTATAATCCTAAAAGTTGTATTGTGAAAAGGCCACGTTGATAAAACGTGGCCTTTTTTATGCGCCTTATTCTTTGGTTTTAAACGGTTCGATCTACGTTGGAAAAGTGGTGTTAGGATTTTAAAAAACTCTATTTTTAGGCTTTAAAGTAGCCTATGAATCTACAATTAAGAAAATGCGGTTTGGATTCTTTACATGACCTGGCGGAGATATCCCGTGCTACCTTCATAACTGCTTTCGAAAAAGACAACGACCCAATTGATTTTAAGAATTATTTGGATTTTTCGCTCACCCCTCCCAAGTTACGCGACGAACTCATGGATTTGGATACTGATTTTTATTTTGTGTATCAGGATGAGATGCTGGTAGGTTATTTCAAATTAAATAGAAATGATGCACAGACCGATATTCAGCTCCCACAATCCATCGAATTGGAACGTATTTATGTAGTGGCCGAATTCATCGGCAAGGGCATCGGGCAATGGATGCTCGATCGGATCAAAACAATCGCTGCCGACCCTAAAAAAGAATTCCTTTGGTTAGGAGTTTGGGAAAAAAACCTGAAAGCCATTTCGTTTTATAAAAAAAATGGGTTTACAAAGTTTGGAAGCCATCCGTATTATATCGGTACCGACAAACAAACTGATTGGTTGATGCGATATGATTTTACTACCTTAAACCCTTAATAACTTTTTCTATGAAGTATGTCATTTGCCTAATTTGTCTATGTTGTGTGACCCTCTCGAGCTTAGGGCAAGCTCCTTATTATTTTCCGGAACCACAAGCTGAATGGGAACAAAAGCTTCCGAGGGATTTTAAAATAAACGCTGACCATCTTAAGGCGGCAGTATCCTTTGCGGAGTCAAATGAGTATAGTGGTTCAAGGGATTTGCGCATTGCCATTTTAAAAGGGTTTGAAAAAGAACCGTATCATGAAATCCAAGGACCTACCAAAAAGCGGGGGGGACCGGCAGGAATGATTTTAAAGAACGGGTATGTCATCGCTAAGTGGGGTGACACCAAACGTGTTGATATGACCTTCAGTGTCACTAAGAGTTTTTTAAGTACGGTGGAAGGACTGGCTGAGGATGCAGGATTAATCAAGGGTTCTGATGATAAGGTGATTGATTATCTATGGGATGGAACTTTTGATGGAGCACATAACGCCAAAATTTCCTGGAAGCATTTATTGCAACAAAACTCAGATTGGTCAGGCGAATTGTGGGGCGGGAAAGATTGGGCCGATCGTCCGCCCAAGGAAGGCGGTCTGGATGATTGGAAATTCAGGAAGCTCAATGAGCCTGGCACAGTCATGGAATATAATGACGTTCGGGTGAACGTTTTGGCCTATGCGCTGACCAATGTCTGGCGGAGGCCCTTGCCCATGATACTTAAGGAAAAAATCATGGACAAGATCGGCGCTTCAACCACTTGGCGGTGGTATGGATATGACCATGCTTGGACCGAAATTGACGGTATCCAAATGAAATCGGTAACAGGGGGTGGCCATTCGGGGGCGGGCCTTTTTATTAATACCGAGGACATGGCGCGATTCGGTCTCCTATTCTTAAATGATGGTAAATGGAAAGAGGATCAACTTATCAGCCATACCTGGATTAAAAGGGCCCTCGAACCATCTGTTCCCAATTCGAATTATGGCTATATGTGGTGGCTGAATAAAAAGGGAGCTGCACATTGGGAAGGGCTTTCCGAATCTATTTATTATGCCGCAGGTTTTGGGGGGAATTTTATTGTCATAGATACTTCAAAGGATCTTGTGGTCGTCCTACGATGGTTAGAACCCGATAAAATAGGGGAGTTCATGACAAAGGTAATGACCGCTTTTAATTAAAGCGAACATAATATCTCTGCCGCTTGTTCCAAAGTCTCCTTGGTTTTGGCAAAACAGAATCGGAGTACCTTGTCGTCTCTTTGGTTGACATTAAATGAGGAAATGGCAATACTGGCCAGGTGATGGTCGATAATCAATCGTCGGGCAAAATCTTCATCGCCTTCATCCGTGAATTGAGTATAATCCAGAAGCTGAAAGTAAGTGCCTTTTGTCGGCGTAAATCGAAATCTCGAATTTTGGAGTCGGGAAAGGAAATAATCGCGCTTCTCCTGGTAAAAATCATTAAGGCCAAGATAATGTTCTTGGTTTTTCAAGTAGTCTGTCAATGCCCGTTGTACGGGATGGTTAACACAGAAAACGGCAAATTGATGTATTTTTCTGAATTCATGCATCAATTCTGCTGGTGCTGCACAATAGCCCAATTTCCATCCCGTCACATGAAAGGTCTTGCCAAAGGAAGCACATACAAAGCTACGTGATGCCAAATCGTCAAATCTAGAGGCACTTTCATGCTCGGCTCCATCGAAAACGATGTGTTCGTAGACTTCATCACTGATCAAAATGATATTGGTGGGCCGCAAGATTTCTTGCAATTGCAACATATCGGCTTTGGAAAAAATCTGACCACTCGGATTGTGCGGAGTATTGATGATTACCATACGGGTTTTTTTGGTAATCTTGTTTCGAAATTCTTCCCAGTTTACACGATACCCAGGACTGTTTAATTGAATAAGAACAGCTTTACCACCATTTACTTCAATGGCGGGCTCATAGCAATCATATGCTGGTTTAAAGACAAGAACCTCGTCCCCGGCATGTATAAAAGTCGAAATTGCAATGTAGATTGCTTCCGTGGCCCCAACCGTAACGGTTATTTCATTTTCTGGGTCATAGCTTCGTCCATGAAGTTTTAAAATCTTTTCCGCAATGGTTTCCCGCAGGCCATAATAACCCTGCATAGGGGCGTATTGGTTATGTCCTTCTTTCATTGATTTGGTTACCAAGTCGATCAATATGGGGTCGGCCTCGAAATTGGGGAAGCCTTGTGATAAGTCGATGGCACCATGTTTTCTTGCCAAGTTACCTACAGTAGTAAAAATGGTCGTTTTTACATTGGGGAGCTTTGACCGGTTGTTTAATACGAATTTGTGCATTGGGATTTTGATAGCGCTATAAAAGTATCAAAAAAAAGCCCTTTTTGGTCGGCATTCTTCTTTCAACGCAAGGATTACTTCTTTCAAACAGCGATCAAGTTCTTTATGAACCTCACTTTCCCAAAAACGAAAGACGGCATATCCTAGGTTTACCAACGCTATATTTACTTCTTGGTCGCGTTGCATATTACGTTCTATCTTGGCAATCCAGAAGGCGCGGTTGGTGATTACCTTGGGTTTCCGCTCTTCCCAATTATGGCCATGCCAATATTCACCATCGATAAATATGGCGATTTTATATTTGCAGAGTGCAATGTCGGGCCTCCCCGGTAGTTTTTTATGGTCAATTCTATAGCGATACCCTGAGGCGTATAAGGCTTTTCGAAAAGCCAATTCGGGTTTCGTATTTTTACCGCGTATTTTCCCCATGATCTTCGACCTTTCTGGGGTAGTATAAAACCCAGCTTCTTCCGAGAAACGCGGTACTTTTATACGGTCTTCACAATACTTTTTGGTCATTGCAACAAGTTAATAAAAAAGAAAGCCGAATAGAAGTCCTTTCAAAGAAAATGGCTATTTTCGGGACATACCTAATGTCCACTTTTCATATTTTTTAATCGGGATTAGTTCAGATTCAACCCTTAAAAGCCATCGATTTGTCCTATTTAAAAAAGATAGCATTCGTTTTGTTGCTTTCGGTTACTATTCTGCGGGCACAAGTCCCACAGGGATATAATCTTTGGTTAGCGTATCGCGGAATCGAAAACACCCAGCTGCTGGAAGAATATACCCAACTGACGAAATCGATTTATTTCGTGTCTGATAGTAAGCTGTTGGAAAATGCCAAGAATGAATTGATAATGGGAATAACAGCCATGTTAGGCCCTTCCGCAGTACATCTTACATCCTTATCGGAGGATTCAAATTCGCTAATTATTGCCAAAAAATCGAATTTGTCAGCGAAGCTACGGGCTGAAATCGGAACTGATTTTGACCAACTGGGCAAGGAGGGATTCCTCATCGCATCCGTCCAAACCGGTGGTCGGGAAGTACTATTGTTAAGTGCCAATGAGGACGTAGGTATTTTATATGGTGTTTTTCGATTGTTACAATACATGCAGTCCGAACGGAAAATCAGTAGCATACCACGTATCGATGCCCCAAAGATCCAGTTGCGCATGTTGGATCACTGGGATAATTTAGACCGTACGGTCGAACGTGGATATGCAGGTTTTTCTTTATGGAACTGGCAAAAATTGCCTGAATTTATTGATCAACGTTATATTGACTATGCCAGGGCAAATGCGTCGATCGGTATCAATGGTGCTGTTTTAACGAACGTAAATGCGAATGCCTGGGTGTTAACACCGATGTATTTGGACAAGGTAGAAGCCTTGGCGAATGTATTTAGATCCTATGGGATAAAGGTGTATCTGACCGCGCTCTTTTCGTCTCCGATAGAATTAGGGGGCCTATCTACGGCCGATCCCTTGGACAAGGAAGTTCAGCAATGGTGGAACTTTAAAGTTGCTGAAATATATGAACGCATTCCTGATTTTGGCGGATTTTTGGTCAAGGCTAATTCAGAAGGGCAGCCTGGGCCACAAAATTATGGAAGAACCCATGTGGATGGGGCGAATATGTTGGCGTTCGCATTGGATCCCTATGGGGGAAATGTAATCTGGAGGGCCTTTGTATATTCAGAACATGATGCTACGGATCGGGCCAAACAAGCCTACGAGGAATTTGTGCCTTATGATGGTAAGTTCAAGGACAATGTCCTGGTACAGGTAAAAAACGGACCGATTGATTTTCAACCAAGGGAGCCTTTCCATCCAATGTTTGGCGCCATGCCAAAGACCCCATTGATGATGGAGTTTCAAATTACTCAGGAATATCTAGGATTTAGCACACATGTGGTCTTCTTGCCAAAGCTTTTTGAAGAAGTACTCGATTCAGATACTTTCAAACAGGGCCAAGGTTCATTGGTGGCTCGTGTTGTCGATGGTTCGCTAGATAAACATACCTTAAGCGGAATGGCGGGAGTAGCCAACATCGGCAATGATTTGAATTGGACAGGCCATCCGTTTGCACAGGCCAATTGGTATGGTTTTGGGCGCTTAGCATGGAATCCCGACCTCAGCTCTGAAACAATTGCGGAGGAATGGCTCAGGGCTACCTATTCGAACAATTCCGCGTTTGTTGAACCGATGAAAAAAATGCTTTTAGGATCCCGTGAAGCAGTCGTAAATTATATGAATCCCCTAGGGCTACATCATTTATTTGATACCGGCCATCACTATGGGCCAGGACCCTGGGTAGCCGACCTTAGCAGGCCCGAATGGAACCCCGTGTACTACCATAAAGCCGATGCATACGGAATAGGTTTTGACCGCACAGATACCGGCAGTAATGCCACATCGCAATACGCAATGGAGGTAGCCGCTTCATTCAATGATCTGGGCACCTGCCCAGAGGAATATTTATTGTGGTTCCATCATCTTTCCTGGGATTATAAACTCAAGAACGGACATACCTTATGGGATGGAATGGCCCTCAAATATCAGCAAGGAGTTGATGAGGTGAAAGAAATGATTGCAACCTGGGATCAGATGATACCTTATGTTTCAGCAAGTTGCCACAATGAAGTAAAAATGCTTCTTAAAATACAACTCAAAGAAGCAAAATGGTGGCGAAATGCCTGTTTACTATATTTCCAAACCTTTTCAAAAAAGGAGTTGCCATTAGGTGTAGAACCTGCAGACCAGTCCTTGGAATATTATAAATCCTTAAAATTTCCGTACGCGCCTGGAAATTGATTCAGATGGTAAGGTGTTTTTTTGAATTGAATGGAATAATCCTTGGCAAAGTACCAAAGATGTCAAAAGCCTATCCTTTGGTGGTCGCACTCAAATATTCCCGATTCATTCGGGCAATATTCTCCAAGGATATCCCTTTGGGACATTCCACTTCGCAGGCCCCGGTATTGGTACAATTTCCAAAGCCTTCCAAGTCCATTTGACGGACCATATTTTGAACCCTATCTACGGCTTCAATGCGTCCTTGGGGCAATAAGGCGAACTGGGATACTTTGGCCGATGTAAAGAGCATGGCGCTGGCATTCTTACAAGCTGCTACGCAGGCGCCGCATCCAATACAGGTAGCTGCATCCATGGCTTCATCGGCATCGTGTTTATTGATCGGAATGGCGTTACCATCAACCGTATTTCCCGAAGTATTGACCGAGATATATCCGCCAGCCTGTTGTATGCGATCAAAGGCACTGCGATCCACGATCAAATCTTTAATAACCGGAAACGCGGTTGCCCTAAATGGCTCGATAACGATTGTATCGCCATCCTTGAACTTACGCATGTGCAATTGGCAGGTGGTAACCAGCCGGTCCGGACCGTGGGGCTCCCCGTTAATTTGAAGCGAACAGGAACCGCAAATACCTTCACGACAGTCGTGATCAAATTCAACCGGTTCTTCCCCTTTATTGATCAACCCCTCATTAAGTACATCCAACATTTCTAAAAAAGACATATCGCCTTCAATCCCATTGATAGGATAATCAACCATATGCCCCTTACTTTTGGCATCTTTTTGACGCCATATTTTTAGGTTTAATTTCATTCTGAACTGGTTATTTTGTTTCTCAGTTATTATGTTACTGTGTTATTCTTTTTAAACTTCGAATCATTTGGATATTTGATCTAACCGATTCTTGTACCTATTTATAAGAACGTGTCTTCAACTCAATATTTTCATAAACCAGGTCCTCCTTATGAAGTACGGCATCCTTAGGTTCTCCTTTAAATTCCCATGCGGCGACATATTTAAAGTTTTTATCGTCCCGGAGCGCTTCTCCTTCCGGGGTCTGATATTCATCCCTAAAATGACCACCACACGATTCGTTGCGTTCCAGGGCATCTTTGGCAAAAAGTTCACCAAGTTCCAAGAAATCGGCTACTCGGCCTGCCTTCTCAAGTTCTTGGTTCATACCTGAAATACTTCCTGGTATTTTCAAATTGGCCCAAAAATCTGCCCGTAATTCCGAGATTTCCTCAATGGCCTCCTTTAAATCTTTTGCATTTCGGGCCATACCACATTTGTTCCACATGATTTTGCCCAATTTCTTATGGTAATGGTCTACCGAATGCATCCCACTGCCACCCATTAACTTTTCCAATCTTGTTTTTACAGCTGTTTCGGCTGTTTCGAATTCGGGTGCGTCGGTTGGGATTTTTCCGGTTCGAATATCATACGATAGATAATCGCCAATGGTATAGGGTAAGACAAAATAACCGTCTGCCAAGCCCTGCATTAAGGCTGAAGCACCTAAACGGTTGGCTCCGTGGTCGCTAAAATTCGCTTCTCCTAAGCAGTAGCAACCTTCAATGGTCGTTTGCAAATTATAATCTACCCAAAGTCCGCCCATAGTGTAATGTACTGCCGGATAGATCATCATAGGCGTTTCATACGGATTCTCGTCCACGATTTTCTCGTACATCTGGAATAGGTTGCCATACTTCTCCTCAATTACGGCTTTCCCCAATTTGGTAATCTCTTTTTCATCCGGGGTATGCATGCCATGTGTCAAAGCTTGCTCTTTCCCGTAGCGGTGAATAGCGGCCTTGAAATCCAAATAAACCGCTTCGCCGGTTTTATTAACACCAAAACCTGCATCACAACGCTCCTTGGCGGCCCGAGATGCCACGTCCCTTGGCACTAAATTACCAAACGCCGGATATCTACGTTCCAGATAATAATCCCGGTCCTCTTCCTTGAGCTGCACGGGTTTGAGCTTTCCATCACGTATCGCCTGTGCATCTTCCAAACGCCTTGGCACCCAGATACGACCATCGTTTCGTAACGATTCGGACATCAACGTCAGTTTTGACTGTTGGTCACCAGAGACAGGAATACATGTCGGATGGATCTGCGTAAAACAAGGGTTCGCAAAGAATGCGCCCCTTCGATGTGCTCGCCATGCAGCCATAACATTGCTTCCCATGGCATTCGTGGAAAGGTAGAATACATTGCCATAACCTCCTGTTGCTAAAACTACGGCATGGGCCGAATGACGTTCCAACTCCCCCGTTACTAAATTTCGCGCAATGATTCCCCGGGCTTTTCCATTTATCAATACGATATCCATCATTTCATGACGGGTAAATGATTTGATCTTACCACGATTGATCTGACGGTTCATAGCGGCATAGGCACCCAATAATAGTTGTTGTCCTGTCTGGCCTTTGGCATAAAAGGTTCTTGATACTAAAACACCTCCAAAAGAACGGTTATCTAACAAGCCCCCATATTCACGGGCAAAAGGGACACCCTGAGCGACACATTGGTCGATGATATTTACCGATTCCTCGGCAAGGCGATACACATTGGCTTCCCGGGATCGGTAATCCCCTCCTTTAATGGTGTCATAGAAAAGGCGGTACGTGCTATCGCCATCCCCTTGATAATTCTTCGCTGCATTGATTCCGCCTTGCGCGGCAATCGAGTGGGCCCTTCTTGGGGAATCCTGATAACAAAAAGATTTGACATTATATCCTAATTCTGCCAAGGTGGCCGCTGCCGATCCTCCAGCAAGTCCTGTACCCACTACGATAATGTCGATATTTCGCTTATTTGCCGGGCCGACCAAATGGATATCGTTTTTGTGTTTGGTCCATTTTTCGGCCAAGGGCCCCGTAGGTATTTTAGAGTCCAATATGCCCATAATTAGTGTGTTATCTGATTAAGGTGATGGTAGAATGCAATTAAAATAAAACCGAGTGGAATGACAATTGCATATATTTTCGTAAAAATTTTGATGGCGGGGGTGTATTTATTATTAATTCCCATCGACTGCAAAGAAGAGGCGAACCCGTGCCATAGATGGAATGCCAAAAGAACAAATGAGATGACATATAAAACAGTACGCCAGATAGGCGCAAATTTTTCAACGGTTTCATGGTAATATCGCGTCGGATCTTGAGGATTACCATCGAGGTATTTATAAGCAATTTCGGGTCCCCAGAAATCATAAAAATGCAAGCCAAGGAATGCCAAGACTACCAGCCCAGTGATGATCATGTTACGTGACATCCAAGAAGCATTGGCACCACCACTGTATTTTTTGTATTTTATGGCCCTTGCCTTATTGTTTTGAATTTCCAAAACAAAGCCCATGACAAAATGAATAATAACACCTGCGATCAAAACAGGTTGTAATACAAATTGCACCAAACCATTATATCCCATAAAGTTGGACCATGAGTTAAAGGTGTCGGGTGCTATGACCGAAGTGACGTTAATTGTGAAATGTTGTGCTAGGAATAAGACCAAAAAGAGACCCGAAAGGGCCATTACTACTTTTCGGGCTATCGAAGATTTTATCAATCCGCTCATTCGATTGTTGGAGTTGGTTTAACGACTGTGTGCAAAATTACTCGATAAGGCTGTCTTTAACAAACTTTGTCGGGTTTTCCTATTTTATTTAGACGCATTTTAAGCTAGGGCGAATATGAATCGCAAACAACATTTAAGTCCCCACAAAATAGACAACAAATTCCCGATGGCAATTTATGATGTGCCTCCTAATAGGTAATCCTTTCACACGGTATAAAAACAGGCATCATTCAATCGCGAATTCGACTTTTTCAGTATTGCCGTTTCCTTCCAACAGAATATTATAGGTTCCCTTGGGCAGATAGGTCTTTCCATTTTTAGCCGCTAATAACGCTATTTTATGCTTCTTTAGATAGGCAGCCTTCCCGGCCTTTGAGAAGGCTACATCATACGAGAGCATATTGAGGCCCTTCTCTGCCTCAATTTCAGTGGAACTTACTTCTATAGCATCGATGCTCATGATTTTTGCCCTATAAACGCCGGGTCTTTCCGTGTAGAAAGTAAGATCAAGACCCGGGGTATTGGGTTTGCCCCAGCTGCTCCATGAATTACCCCATCTACTTGAAAATTTAATATTTTCAGGTTTGAACAGGGCGATGTCTTTTTTTAGCACCTCTGGTGTCATTTGTTCCAATTTCGAGATATCTGCCAAATAAATTCCTCGACCATGTGTACCTACAAGCAAGTGCTTTTTTTCAGGTTGAACAACCAAATCATGAACGGCGACGTTAGGTAGGCCATTTTGAAAAACCTGCCAAGATAGGCCACGGTCAAAGGAAGTGTATAGACCATTGTCGGTTCCGACAAATAGCAGGTCTTCATTCGAAGGGTCTTCAAGAAGCACATTTACCGAAGAAGCTGGTATGCCAGCTGAAATGGGCTTCCAGGTCTGCCCAAAATCCTCACTTACGTAGATATAGGCAGCAAAATCATCCCAACGATACCCATTTAACGTAACATAAACGCGCTCCTTTTTATGTTTTGAAGCTATCACCCGGCTGACCCACATATTTTGTGGTAAGTTATTGGAAACAAGACCCCAACTACCGCCACCATCTTTAGTTCTTTGTACCAACCCGTCATCGCTTCCGACATAGATCAATCCAAACTGAAACGGGGATTCCGAAATGGTAGTGAGGGTACCATAGGCGACATTTCCCATTTTACCACCTTGGGTCAGATCATCGGAAATAGTTTCCCAGTCGGCACCCTGATTGAGGGAGCGATGTAGTTTATTCCCTCCTAAATAAAGAATGTCTTGATTGTGTGATGAAAGCAATATGGGGGTTTGCCAATTAAATCGGTAAGGTGCCTCACCGAGTTCATGTTTTGGCTGTATGTATTTTTGCTTGTTATTTTCCAGGTCTAATCGATAATAATTTCCAAATTGGTATCCGGCATACACGATTTTATGGTTTCGATTGTCAACCTGTACCTGCATTCCATCCCCTCCTAAAATAGATTTCCAGGGATACTGACCGGTCTGTTGCCACTCATTGCTTTCATTAGCATTATAGGGGCCTTCCCAAACTCCATTGTCCTGCAGTCCGCCATAGATGTGATAGGGTTCTTGGTTATCAACGGTAATGGCATAAAATTGTGCTACACTGGGGGAATTGTGCAGGGACCAGTTTTTTCCATCGTCATAGGATATATTGAGTCCACCATCATTTCCATTGATAAGGTGCCCTGACCTCTTGGGATCGACCCAAAGCGAATGATGGTCTGAATGTACATTATCGCCATTGATGGAAGCAAAGGTTTTTCCACCATCATCAGATTTAATAATGGGCACTCCGGCCAAGTATATTTTATCAGAATTGTTGGGGTCTACCGTAATTTGCCCAAAATAATAGCCATAACTATAATATAGATCCTCGATATAACCTTCATTTTGTTTTTTCCAGGTTTTACCGGCGTCATCACTGCGATAGACTTCGGCACCTATGACCGGGGAATCAAAGAGCATCCCATTCGCATCTTCAAGATATTTTGTAAGGTCTTTTGGTTTGACAATCCCGCTTTGCACCATCTGTTTGACATTCGCTGCCTTGTACTTTTCCTGAAAATTATTTTCCTTTAAAAAATCATTCAATTTTTTATCGTCAAGGTTTAAAAAGTCCTCGTTTGACATCAACTCAAAATCTTCTTTAGACAACCCGTCGTTTTTCTTTTCGTCTTTTTGGGTCTTTGGCCTTCTTGATTGGTTATCTAGCACCGCATACAGAATCATATTGTCATAGACGGTCAGACCAATACGCCCGACCCCTTCCCCATTGGGGAATCCGCTTTCAGGGGTAGAAATAAGCTTCCAGCTACTCCCGCCATCAATACTTTTGTAAATGGCAGAAGCACGGCCATTTCCCAGAAAATCCCATGCTTTCCTTTGCTTTTGCCAGGAAGCTGCGTACATGATATCAAAATTATTCGGGGAAAATGCCATATCGATAATTCCCGTTTCATCGTTAATAAAAAGGGTCTTCTTCCAGGTTTTCCCACCATCGGAGGTTTTAAAAATGCCCCTCTCGTCGTTTTTAGAATAGAGATGTCCTATAACACCTACGACTAATTCCTCGGGATTATTGGGATTGAGGAGTATACGACCAATATGTTGTGAATCGGGGAGGCCCATATTTTCCCAAGTTTTACCACCATCGCTTGATTTCAAAATCCCGATTCCGGCATAGGAGGAGCGAGAAGCATTGTTTTCTCCAGTACCTACCCAAATAGTGCCATTTTTCCAATCTACGGCTAGATCGCCGATGTTTTGCGTTTCCGTTTGATCCATTACAGGAATAAAAGAAGCCCCGTTATTATTAGTATACCATACGCCACCAGAGGCATAGGCAACATAAAATTCGATTGAATTTTCAGGATTCACGGCCACGTCTACCACTCTACCGCTCATCACGGTCGGGCCAATGTTTTTAAAGGGAATATTCTTGACCAATGAGTTGTTCTCCATGCTTATTTTTTGATCAATGGCATGTATGACCATTTGTTCTGGAGTAGCCGAAACTTGGGCGAAACAATTTGTTGAAAGGCCAACAAGTAGTGGTAGGATGAATTTTTTCATTTTTAATGCAGGTTCTGATTAACCTGTGGAAGTTATGAATAACTTGGGGGGAGTCAAAAAAAATTTGTTGATCAAAATTCAATAATGGGCACTGATTAAATCAATAAGAATCTGATAACAAGAACGATATTTTTAAACATACTGTTAGCAGTATGACCTATAACCAATATTGGCCTATCAAAAAAGCCTTGGAAAAATAGAAATATCGATATTTGTACATGATTGTGGCCAATTCGGCTTCTTTTTAAAAAAACCCTTCGATACGATGCATAAAATGTTAGTTCCATTTTTGATTTTGTTTGTAACCTGTACTTCTGGAAAATTATATGAAGTCGGCCAGATCATAACCCCAAAGGGCGAAATTTTAGTTTGGTTGTATGACGAAACACCCAACCATAAAAAAAGCTTTATCCAATTGGCGAATAATGGATACTGGGATTCTTTGACCTTTAATCGCGTAATTCCGAATTTTGTTGCGCAGGGCGGATGCCCAGACACTCCAGAAGGTTTTCAAGACGCGGTTTATTTATTAAAACCAGAATTCAATGAAAAACTTTTACATGATTATGGGGCTTTGGGGGCTGGCAGGGATGATAATCCCGGGAAACTATCTGCTCGATGCCAATTCTATATCGTTCAGAATAAAGATGGAGAGCATCGTTTAGATGGCGATTATACGGTATTTGGAAAGGTAATAAAAGGCATGGATGTTATTGATGCCATTGTTAATGTTCCTAGGGATTCTACGGATCAACCATTGAGCCCGATTACACTAGATGTGAATATCATTTCTGTGTCTGAGAAAGAATTGGAAAATTTCAACATTCGTCTTTAAAGGGACTTTAAATGTTCAATTTGTTTTTTGGCGGAATTTCTAAATTCAGCTTTTTCCGTGCTGATTTGAGCCGCCAATTTTTGTGAAATACTGCTTTCCATATCCGTGACAGAATCCATTGCTTTTAGATACCAATCTTCCCAAGCTAAAAGAATATTTAATTCGTGCTGCAAATCACCTCCATTTTTGACGATTGTCTTGCTTAGGGAAAATTCTTCGTCCAACCGTTTGTTGGCCATTTCAGTAAGAAGCCCTAGTATTTCAAGGGCAGTTTTTGAATTGGCGTTTACTAAAGTGAACGCCGCCACCATGGCACCAATACCCACGTTTTTCATAGTCTCTTTTGAAACTTTGTCTAATCGATCATTATCGGTATGATAAAACTGATCGGTAAAATGCCATAATAATAGCCCTGGTATATTCGCTTTCAAAAAAGGGGTATGGTCGCTGCCGCCTTCAAATGGATTCGTGTCAACCGGCCAATTCGAAAATTCCCCTTGTTCCTTGAATATTGAAACTATAAGATCGTTTAAATAATGTGGTCGCATGTCTTCCAGTGTCAAGGCTTTTCCTCCCCATTCGGTATGATGGTCCCTTCCGCGTGTCCAAATAGCACTTGGGTCAGGCATTTTTTCTATCAAAAAGGAACCTCCGGTCAAACTGGTATTCTCCCCGACCATATCAAGACTAATTCCCCATTTAATATGCAAAGCCCTCTTTTTGTCTTCTTCAATGTACCTAGCCGTGGAAACGATTTCATCCCCCCATAAATAGGTCAGGGTTCGTGAAATATCTAGTTGTTTATTTTTTAAAAGTTTTGCGGTTACCATGGCCATTTCCAATTGGGTGCCCACGCCGGTGGCATTATCATTTGCACCTGGTTCTTGAATATGTGCACTTAAGACCAAACGCTCCTCGGGCCTCTGTGCTCCTTTGACATCGGCTACGAGGGTCAACTCTTCCGAATTAAAAATTTTAGTCGTTATTGACACTTTTAATTCGACCTTCCCTTTTTCGAAGGCCCTTTTTAATTGCTCGTTGGCCTCATAAGAAAGGGCAATGCCCCAGAGATGGGATTCTTTTCGATATGGAAGGCTTCGAAATTGAATCGAGGTACTATTTTTTTCTGGCTGTAGATAATCGGGATTATCATACGTTACTATTCCTAGTGCCCCTTGTTTGATGGCGGTATCATATAGACCATAAATAGGTAGTTTGGTAAACAGTATCTTATCCTTTACATCGACCGTTTCAAAATCTTCCTGGTTTTCAATACGCACTACTTCAGCCGTTATACCTTTTTTTGGAGTTGAGACCGAGTTGAGATAGATCATGTTCCGGTTGGTGGAATACTTCAAAAAAGGCATTTCCTCACCGACGATGGTAGCCGAGGCGTCGACAGGCTCCCAAGTGGGGTCTTCCATCGGCCTTTTCTCGATTCTATAGGTGAGTCTATCCTTTTCGGTAGCCTGCGCTTCGGGAACATATCCTGCTTTTTCGAGTTCGGACGCCAAATAATGGACAGACTCATTAAAACCGGTGTTCCCGGCCACGCGCCAATATTTTTCTACGAAAGCTGTGGTTTCATAGGCAACGTTACCAGTAAATTCAGGTCGAACAAGTTTAAAATAGTCATCTTGAATGCGTACTTCCTGGGCCAAGCCCATTGAACAAATCAAGAGGATGGAATATAACCCCCGTAAAGCTCGAAAATTATCCATTCATTACTGTGTTATCTGTATTCTGGATCACCCTTATTTTATTTTGCAAAGTAGCCTAATCCGCTATTTTTCCCATTTCCAATCATTTCCAAGAATCAATTTTTCCTTTAAATTATTCTTGATCATAAACTCCTTCGTGGTTTCACTATCCATTTTTGTAGCCGGTAACTTGTCAACGTCGGCAAGGGAATATAACATCATTGTGCAGAAGCGCGCCGTGTTGGTAATATGTTCCTTGTTCACAAGTTTAAAATCATCACAATCAGAATGATAACACCCATAGATAGATCGTTCGAGATTACTGTTTACCGATAAGATGGGAATCCCTTCCAGCATAAAGGGTTGATGATCACTGTGAAGGCCCGAATCGTTCGAAAAGGTATTTTTGTATATGGTGTCCTGCTGCTGTATGGCGGCACCCAAATCCTTGAAAAATGCTTCATCGTCTAATTTGCCTCCGGCGTTCATACCTATAGGATTCCCTGACATATCTAGATTCATCATGTACTTGATGTGGTCGATGGTGCCGTTTTTAATGGCTTGAGCAACAAAATACCTTGAACCCAACAGGCCTTGTTCTTCCCCCATGAACATTACAAATTGGAGGGTTCGCTTCGGATGTAGGTCATTGGCAATGAAGGCCCTTGCGATATCTAAAACAGCGAATGACCCGATCCCGTTGTCGATTGCCCCGGTAGCTAGATCCCAAGAATCCAAATGGCCTCCTACCAGGATTATTTCGTCAGGCAATTCATTCCCTTTTAAAGTTGCAATAACATTTCTGGCCTTTATAACATCACTGTGGTTGGTCATTTTGATGGTTGCGGTTTCCTTGCCTTTTAGCAATTGGGCTTTCAGGGCCAAGCCGTCTTCCTTCCCGATGCATACCGCCGGAATTGGAATCAAAGCACCCGTAACCGAGGCAGTACCTGTGAGAAGCACCCCATGGTCGACCTGGTTGAAAATGATGATACCTTTAGCGCCATATTTTATGGCCAAAGAAGTTTTCTCACTTCTGTGTAAATTTGTCAGACCCGCGTCACTGCCATCCAGAAGGCCGATATAGACCAAGGCTATTTTGTCCTTAACGGCAGCGGGATCCTTGAGATAGTCTGCTTCGAGACCGTTGCCCATATCTACGATTTCAGTGCTAATTTCGGCGACCACTGGGGAGTGTCCCAAGGTCACCGTCTTTACGTCCTTATCACCAATTTGTAATGACACTTCGCCTCTTGACCATGCTTCGACTTCAAAGGTTTGGTATTCAACATCCTGAAAGCCATATTCCTTGAATTTGTTATAGGTATATTCTTCTGCTTTTGCACCATTCTTCGATCCCGTCAAGCGATGGCCTATGGTTTCAGTTGCCTCCTGTAAGGTACTATAGGCTTTTGAATTTTCTTTGATTTCCTGGTCTATGCGCGCAAAGAGTTCACCTTGGGTCTCTTTCTTTTTGGTCTCCGCACAGGAGAGGGTAATAAGGCCTGCAAAAGCAATAAGTGCAATTTTTCTCATGAATACTTATTTTTGGTTCAATTTATGATTTTATTTTTTTGTCAAGTTGAATTTGGAGCTCACTTTTTTTCAATTGGCTGTTCAATTTGGCCACTTCTATTGTCATAAACTTTTTAAACTTTTTATCTACTGCTTCCAAACGCGTATTGAAAATCGCATATACTTCCCGTTGTTGCTCTGTTGGTTTGAAGTCAACACCATTTCCGGTAATGTCACTAGCTAACGCGCTCAACCTTCCATATAGCTTCATGGGAGCCCTAAAGGCATCTTCGCGTGCCCCAGTAAGTTGTATGTCATATAAGGAACCCGCTATATTTTCTGAAAGCTGCAATATTTCCTGGGCTTTCTTTAAGTCGCCCTTACGATCTAATTTAGGCATGATTTCGGTTAACTCACTTCGTATATTTTCAATATCATTGATCATGCTCACGGCCAAATTCATGGCATCGCGAAGCTCTAAGGAGAAGGCGACCTGTTGTTTAATGTCTTCCAGACTCCCTTCGCTGGTTGGGTCTTTTAATACTTCGACCTCCCTAACAAATTCTTCATCACCAACAATTAGTTTTACTTTATAGGAGTCAGGGACAACCCGAGGGCCAAATTGTCCACGCATTAAATCAAGATCCCAGGTAACCAAAGGCCGCCATCCTTCCCCATTGAGTTGCACCCACGGACGACCCGGAGGAGTCGATTGCAACTTGGGTTTAAAGGTAGGTTCATAGCGAAGGTCCCACATCACCCGATTTATACCCGCATTATGCTTCCCTGACAATGTCCGGATTATTTCATCTTTTGAGGTCAAAATCTGAATCTCAATTTTTTGATCGGTGCTATCCTTTAGATAATAATTGATATCGGCACCATAGGCTGGGTTAGATCCCGAATTTAGGCTTGGTCCGTCGGTCTTGATACTTTGTCGTTCTTGAAATCGGTAGCTTGGTCTGACACTAAAAAGATGTGCCTTCTTGCCTTTAGTATCCAGGTCGTATTCCCGTATCGGACTAATATTGTCTAGAATATAATATCCCCTTCCATAGGTGCCGATAACAAGATCATCAAAGCGCTCTTGTATCTCTAACCAATAAATCGGTGCAGGAGGAAGATTGTTACGAAAATGTATCCAATTTGCACCATCATCAAGACTTATATAAAGGGCATTATCGACTCCTAAATACAACATGCCTTCTCTTTTGGGGTCTTCCTTGATGATATGGGCAAAACTGTGGACCGATTTTGGCACAGTCTTGCTGATACGTTTCCAACTGTTCCCATAATCCTCGGTCTTATACACATAGGGATTAAAATCGCCCATTTGATGAAGGTCGACCGTAAGGTACACCGTGCCTTTTTTAAAGCGGGATGGCTCTATATTGGCAATGGTGCCCCATTTGGGTACGTCCGTAATATTTTCGCTCACATTGGTCCAGGTTGCACCATTATCCCTAGTTACTTGAACTTGGCCATCATTACTCCCGGTCCAAATGAGTCCTGGTTCTATTTTTGATTCTACGATGCTGAACAAGGTCGCACCATCAAAGGTCATTAGGTTGTCGGTGGCGATACCCCCTGAACTTTGTTGGTGTGTTTTGTCGTTTAGGGTAAGATCCGGACTAATCACTTGCCAACTTTGGCCATCATCATCGCTTTTATGCACAAACTGGCTACCCACATATACCCTATGTTTTACATGAGGCGAAAAGGCCAATGGAAAATTCCAATGCCAACGATATTTCATTTCGCCCGGGGTCCATCCGTAACCCGCTTCAGGCCAAACCCGCACATCGCGTGCATGACCGGTGACCGCATTGTATCGCTGAAGTCCGCCATCATAGCATCCAGACCATACGATATTATTATCAAAGGGATCAGGTTGCGCAAAACCGCTTTCACAACCCCCGACCCCTTGCCAAAGACCCAAGGGAATATAACCTTGCAGGCTATTGCTGGGCCCTTTGTACGAGTAACCATCTTGACGGTTCCCATAGACATTATACGGTATCTGGTCGTCGACTGAGACGTGGTACATTTGTGCTATTGGCAGAACTACCCGTTGAAAGGTCTCTCCATGATTGAGACTTATACTGGCACCCCCATCATGGGCGACCATAAGGCGATCTGCATTGGTAGGGTCTACCCAGATATCGTGATTATCTCCCCCAGCCTTATAACCCGCGTCAATGGTCTTCCCGCCGTCTTTTGAGATACTGAATTTCACACTAGCAAAATACAATTCGTTGGGATCGGTCGATGAAACCGCCATTCTGGTATAGTAAGGGGCACGTTCATTGATATCGTGGTTACGCGTTTGCAACTCCCAAGAATTCCCAAAGTCATCAGAGCGATATAATGCCGGACTCTCGATTTCAAAAAGTGCATAAACAATATTGGGATCCGAAGGGGCTATGACCACGGCAGTTTTACCAACGGGCTTTTCTTTTCCGCCAGGCAATCCGTATTGGTTGAGGGGCTCCCAATCGGCTCCGCCGTTGGTTGAACGATAGATGCCACCTCCTGGTCCACCGCTGTGTAAGCCCCAGGTATTGATGTGGATCGACCACATGGCGGCCATTAGGTTTTCTGGGTTTTTGGGATCTAGCGCTAAGTCGGCAGCACCTGTGTTTTCATCGATGAAGAGGATCCGTTTCCAAGTCTTGCCACCATCTATGGTCTTGTAGACGCCTCGATCCTCTTGAGGGCCATAGGTATGGCCAAGGGCGGCTACATAAATGATATCGGTATTGGTTGGATGTACTACAATTCGCCCGATTCGACCGGTTTTTTCGAGGCCCATATTTTTCCATGTCTTTCCCGCGTTCTCAGACTTATAGATGCCATCACCCATAGCATGGGCTGGACGTATTATAAATGTTTCGCCAGTGCCGGCCCAGACGATATCGGGATTCGTTGGGGTAATGGCCAAAGCGCCTATCGAAGAAACTTCCTGATCATCAAATATGGGATTCCATGAAACTCCGGCATCAGTGGTTTTCCAAATTCCACCTGAAGCCGCGCCGATATAGGTGGTCATCGGATCCCCAGGCACACCGGCAATGGCAATGGTACGGTTCCCTTCAGGCCCAATAAAACGAAATTTCAGATTTTCGAATACAACGGGATCAACTTGTGGAAAGATGGCGAACGGAATGCAGATGAGGAGTACAATTCTCAGGAGTGTTATTTTCATGCTTTTTAATTTGATAGGAACAGGGGCTAAATTTACAAATAATGTTCACAAAAGGGGATTCTCAAAAATCTTATTGCATTTGCACGCCGAAGCAATCAGTAATTCATAAATTTAACCCCATAAAAGGTCTGCCATGAAATACGAATTGATTCCGAACACCCTATTTAAAAAGAACCGTAAAAAATTCATGGCCCACATGAAGCCAAAAAGTATTGCGGTCTTCAACTCGAACGATATTTATCCGATAAGCGCCGATAGTACAATGCCCTTTCAACAACACAGGGACCTTCTATACTTATGTGGTGCCGACCAAGAAGAAACGATTTTGGTCTTGTTCCCAGGCGCTCTCGACAAAAAACATCGTGAAATACTTTTTGTTCGTGAGACGAATGATCATATCGCCGTATGGGAAGGCGAAAAACTTAGCAAGGAAAAAGCGACCCTGGTTTCGGGGATTCAAACCATTTATTGGCTCAAGGATTTTGATAAGATTTTTTTCGATCTCATGACCGAAGCCGAGATTATTTATTTTAATACGAACGAACATTATCGACAGGCCGTTGTAACCCAAACTCGGGAAGATCGCTTTATCGAACGAACGAAACAAAAGTTCCCAGCACATCAGGTGGCCAAAAGCAATTCCATTTTACAAGAAATACGGGGCATCAAGGAGCTAGAGGAAATCTCTTTGATGCAAATGGCATGCAATATCACCGAGAAGGGCTTTCGACGCATACTTGATTTTGTAAAGCCGGGAGTTTGGGAATATGAGATCGAGGCCGAACTGTTGCACGAGTTCGTACGCAATCGTTCGAAAGGGTTTGCCTATACGCCCATTATTGCTTCTGGGAACAGTGCAAACGTACTGCACTATATAGAAAATAACCGGCAATGCAAAAAAGGGGAACTCATATTGATGGATGTTGCCGCCGAGTATGCTAACTATTCAAGTGACCTCACCCGCACGATTCCTGTAGACGGTACGTTCAGTAAACGACAAAAAGAAGTGTATATGGCCGTACTTCGAGTAAAAAACGAAGCCACTAAAATGTTGGTCCCGGGCACTATCTGGGCCGAATATCATAAGGAGGTGGGCAAGATCATGTCTTCCGAACTTCTTGGCCTGGGTTTACTCGACAAGGCCGATATTCAGAATGAGGATTTCGAATGGCCCGCCTATAAAAAATATTTTATGCATGGTACAAGCCATCATATTGGCCTTGATACCCACGATTATGGTCAACTCAAGACGCCGATGAAGGCCAACATGGTCTTTACGGTCGAACCGGGAATTTACATACCTGCTGAGAAAATGGGCGTTCGCTTAGAGGATGATGTCGTCATTCAAGAGAAAGGCACCCCAATAAATCTTATGGAAAATATACCTATCGAGGTGGAGGAAATCGAAGTATTAATGAGGAAAAATAGGCGATAGGCGAACTGTTAAAGGGGGAAAATGCAATACGCGGGGTGCCTTACGTCAAAGGCAGGGATAAATGCAAGGCTTTTGGGATATCAGTTTCTGCTATATCTTAAATGGGTTGAATTCCTTAATTGCTCGATACGTGCATTAAAATTAAAGCATCTATTCATTGATAAGATAACTACAGGCTCATTCTTTACGCTGAATTAAATTAGCCAACACAAAAACTAGAATTGACGGGGACACCCAAC
>JBBQAM010000033.1:0-46392 GCA_038316335.1 Flavobacteriales bacterium | reverse complement strand
TAAATAAAAAGGGAGGTCAAGAGGCCAAAAACTATAATACTTCTATTTATTATCAAAAGCGCCGGCACATAAAGCAACAAATGATAGCGAAGAACCTTTTTGTTTTTTGTTGACAAATAAGTGGTAAACGTATGGGCGATGAGAAAGGAATTAAAGGATATGAGTATCCCATGTAAAAGAGGGATTCCGAACTCCTTATATCCGATTCCGTCCCTTCCCATTAACTTTGCGAAGAAAGGGATATCTTTCTCATAAAGAAATTCGAAGGCATATAAAACAACAAGTAAAAAGAAACAGCTAGAAATTAATTGAGTGCTTGTGCACGAAAGCGTATTGTTTATGAGCTTTAGGCGTGTTACAAAAAAACCAAAAAAAATAAAGACTATAAATGTGAGTGCGAAAAAGATTTTTATTTCTATAGTTAGATGGGGATAGATTTCGGACCAATCAAAAGAATATACCAAAAATGTTAAGGTAAATCCTAAAACATATATATAGAATGGATTTCGTAGCAATTTTATCATTTGATACCATTTTTATGGCTCACATTACGCCCTTATCCTTCAAAATTAAATTCAGAACGGACATTTTTTTGTGCCTTTTCATTAAAAAGAACATAATCAGGCCCCAGACAATCAAAAATAGGCAACTCATAACAAAACTATCATTAAAAAGAACATTTGAAAATAAGAAAACGCCCCCTGTAATCAGGATAATGCTCATATTCTCCTTGGTGAGTATATTAATTTTTGGAAATTCTTGTTTAGAATATAGGTAATAGCCCCCTAGGAGGATTAAATGTACCACTACACTGACCCAGGCCGCAGCGATGATCCCAAGGATTGGGATAAACACAAAATTAAGGCCAATACTTAAAAGCATGCTTACAAAAACCACCTTAACCCGGTTGGTCTGGTTGTTTGAGATGGTCAACAAGGTACCATAACTGGCGGCTGCCGTCCTTAAAAGAATCACGATACTTAATGGCAGTACCAATGGATATGCTTGAATATACTCTTCGGTATACAAAATGGCAATGATTTCCTGGTAGAAAGAGGTGAAGATCAAAAACAAGGCACACCCCATAATCAATAGCAAATACAGAATATTCCCAGCCAGGGAATCAATGGCCTCTTCTTTTACGAATTTTGAAGAGAGATAGGGAAGCAAGACATTGGCCGCTATATCCGAAACAATAAGGAATATATAAACAATCCTAAAAATCGATTGATAAAGTGCTACATCTTTGGCCTCCAATAAAAGGGCAATAATCTGAGTGTCGATGGTAAAATAAAAAGTGCCAAAGATAAAATGCGCTCCATACGACCAACTATTTCGTATAAGATAGTTCTGAATCTTCGTATCGAACCATCTTTTTTGAAAAATATCCCGGCACATTCGCACTGTTACGATCAACTGCAAAATCTTGCAATAAATCATAACGGTTATAAATTGGAGGGTATTGAGCTTGTCGAAATAAAATAAGGCCACAGCGCAAGAAATTACGACTGCATAGACGATCATTGACCAGGCCGATTCCTTAAACTTGTTCTTAACCCGTAATATGGCTTGAAGGTAAATTACATACGCTGCCACTACCGCAAATAGGATAAATCGAAGCCCGATAGAAACCCACTCCCCCGTATAGAAGAAATAAAGGTAGAGTGCGAAAACCAAAACAAAAAGTAGGGCAAACGCCCCCTTTTGTGCCAAAGAATTCAATACATAAATATGGGGGTCGGATTTCTGTTGCGGGAAATCTTTCATGATCATCAAAGAGTGGCCAAAATCGATACATGTGGCCAATAGGGTCCCGAATGAAAAACCAAAACTTAGGAGGCCAAAATCATTAATGGCCATCATTTTGGCCATTAATATAAAAACGATGCCGCCGGTATAAATCTGTAAAAACGCAGCGACAGAGGACCAGAAAATATTTTTGGAAACGGTCGCCATAGGGTGTTTAATCTATTTGTTGAGTGCCCTCTATCCCAGAAACAATGTTTCTTTTTATATGTAATTCCTCAACCCACCTGCGTACTGCAAGTGTTTTCCAGGATCCTGTATTAAAGCCTTTTGCATCTAAATTGTTTTCCCATAGCCAAATCGGCGTTGGCCAGAGTGCAAAAGCGGCCCCTACCTGTTCATAAAAATTCTTATCAACGCCATCCTGCCCGTGATGTGCCATTTGCACATAATCAGCCCGCAGGTCTTCCGGTGCAACGTTCTTAAGAATCTCATTACCCCCTTCGACCCCTAAATCGCCCAAAAACAGTACCCGCTTCGATTTACTGGTGATTTTGAAGGTCAAAGAAGAGTTGTTTACCAAGTTTACCAGGATTTTTTCGTTTCTGTCCCCTAATATTTTTAATTCTACCCCATCTCCCAACATAAAAACATCGCCTTGGGATACATCTATTACAGGAATACCAGAACGTTTTAGATTTTGGTAATAGTCCCGGACCAAATCATATGACTGGGGTTCATGCACCTTTACCAGCTCCTCGTCGATTGTCGACTGTACAATACTTTTGATCGTTACGCGACCATCCTTGATTATTTCATCTAAGGCCCCAATATGATCAATGTGAGGATGTGTGGTCAACCACATATCGACCGTGCCCCCCAATTGAACAAGGTAATCTACCAAAAATCGAGCTGCATAAGGCCTTCCCCCATCAACAACAATGATATGGTCATCATCTGTTCTAAGAATATACCCCATTTGGGATTCCCCCCCAAACTGCTCTAATTGCCATAACGAGAAATCTTGTTTCCGCTCCGGATATTCCTGCACCGGCAAAACGGCAATTTTATCATCCTGGTCTGAACATGTAATGAACAGCAATGCAAACACGAGCCATATTCCAGAAAATTTAGGACGGGTTCTTCGTATATGATCACATATCATTTGAAACGTATTAACGTTGGGCAAAAGTCCCATAAAGTAAATGGTCCTTGATATCCTTTAGTTGAAAAAGCACCAATATCAAAAATGATTTTATCAAATTAAATGGGGTCAGACCACCAATGACATTAACCTTGCTCCGTATGTTTTGGTCGAGCCGTTCCCAGCGTCTTAATTTACCCGCTGAAATGGCAGGTAGTCCGCAATTCAAAAGCGTCTTGTTTACAAATCCCAAATAGGATCTTGAATAGCCATAATACAATCCACGCCGCTTCTTAATAATGGTCAAATAGCGCACCACAAGGAAGGTGATGTCAAACGAATCCAAAACTTTCCATTCTTGGTCGAACAATCTTAGATTGCTGTTTCCGTCGAGAATGAAATTAAACGGTAAGGCATCAAAAAATTCGGGGCGAACCGCTATTTTTGTCCAGTCTACAGCCTGGTTTTCAATCAAAGTTTCCTTTCGAAGATATTGCACCCATAATGACATCAGATTTTCAAATTCTGAATACCGCTTTTTATAAAGCGCCTCTTCCATCAGGTGGTGCAAGTTGGAACCCTTGATATAGCCAATCTCAGCCTCGTTGTTTTTTTCTATCCCCGCTAGTTTCATCTTCCCCTCAAAATTCTCTGATCCCAAACGATTTTTGGTAACCACGATTTTATCGCCCTGATATAAAAAGGTGGTATTCATATTAAAAGGCTCGTATCGGTTGCACGTATAAAACTGGGCTAAAAGTGATGAATCGATCATGTTACTAGATTCAGCGGGACTGGCAACTATTAAAAAGGAATTTGAAAGGTCTTTGATGATTTTGTTCTCATCTAATGAAGACCACACCAATTTTTCATGAAGAAGATTCGCCTTCGGTTTGGGACTATAATGCCTATCCTTAGTGAACTTTATCAAATCGGTGCTATTAAATTCCTCTTTTTCAAACCCTTGTTCTGAGAGTACCACCTTGGGCAGTTTATAATCGGGAAATGGATATAAAAATTCAACAGTCTGAAATTTACATTCCAATAATAGATCGTGTATTTCGGTTCTTCCAAAAGTCGTGATATCTTTTGCCCCATACTTGCTTTCAAGACCAACATACGGCTTTCCGGTATGATCCTCATTATATCCAGAAAAATATTTGAGCCCCAATTTGTTTTCAATGGCAATGATTAAAACGCCATTGGGCGCAAGCAAACTTCGGTAGTGCTCAAGAGCAGAATGAAATGGGTTCTCCCGTTTTGAATATTTGGCAGTATACTCAAATACCCCGATCAGCGTAATAATGTCGAATTTTCGATCAAACTCTACTTCCTCGACATTGCTGCATATTACCGTTACATTGTCAAGATCTTTGCATCGTTGGCGAGCACAACGGGCCCTTGACAAACTACCTTCGACCGAGGTAACCAAGGCTCCCGTTTCCCCTAAATACCTCGAAATCGCACCGCATCCAGCCCCAATCTCAAGGACGGTATGGTTTTTATTGATATTTATGGGTCTTAAAATATTTGAACGATAGGTCGAAAAATGATATTCACTGCTCCAATCCCTTATTTTATTAAGCAATTCAGTAGAAAAAATAGAGTTGTCACCAGAAGCTTTTAAGGAGTCATAAATATATTGCTCCTTTTTTTCGCCATCGCTGTAATCTATGATGTTGTCCTGGTTTATATAGATTCTATCTTTCGAATCGAATATGAGTTCATTTACTTTCATGCTTGGTCCTTACAGGTTATTTTTAAGCTTTCACCCCAAAAGGGGATATCGAGTAGCAATGCTTCCCTTATTTTTGATGTTTCAAGTACGCTGTATTTTGGGCGTTTGGCCGGCGTTGGATATTCAATGGAAGGAATTGGCCGAACGATGATTGGGATCTTTTTTTCGTCAAATATAGCCCTGGCAAAATCGTACCAACTTGTTACTCCCTTATTACTGTAGTGATATAGCCCATATTTAACGCTGTTTTCTGTGATGAGCCGTACAATGACATTTGCCAGGTCTTTTGCATTGGTGGGTGATCCGATTTGATCATTTACGACATTTATGGTGTCACGGTCTTTTGCCAATCGCAACATGCTTTTGACAAAATTATTTCCATATTCAGAATATACCCATGATGTTCTGATAATAAAATAATTTTCAAGCCGATCCTGGATAAATTGTTCCCCTTTTAATTTCGAGAGGCCATAAACATTAATAGGATTCGGGATGTCTTCTTCCGTATAGGGCACTTTTTTTTCGCCATCAAAAACAAAGTCAGTAGAAATATGGATAAAACAAACATCGTATTTCTTGCAGGCGATCGCCAAATAATCGACTGCATCAGCATTTATTTGAAATGCCCGGTCAATTTCCGATTCTGCTTTATCGACCATGGTATATGCTGCACAGTTTACACAATAATCAAAGGCTTGATCCTTAAAAAATGCATCTATTTTATTTGGATCCGTAATATCAAGCTCTCGATAATCAGTGGCGACAAACCCAAGTTGCGGATGCTCCTTGGCAACATCCTGTATGCTTTTTCCTAGTTGGCCATCTGCCCCCGTTATCAATATCTTCATTATAATCGTGCTTTATTGAGGCTTGGTAAAACTAAATCTTTCTCGGAAACTATCAGCTGGTCGTGTGGCAATTTCCAATCAATGGCCAAGGACGGGTCTGCATAGAAAATACCCCCTTCAGATTCCTTATTGTAATAATTATCGCATTTATAGAAGAAATCAGCTGCGTCACTTAGAACTACAAAACCATGCGCAAAACCTTTTGGTATAAATAGTTGTATTTTATTTTCAGCACTCAATTCAACGGCCAGATACTGCCCAAATGTGGGCGATTTTTTTCTTAGGTCAACAGCAATATCGAGTACACTACCATTGAGGACTCGAACTAATTTAGCCTGTGCATACGCTCCAATTTGGTAATGAAGCCCCCTTAAAACGCCTTTTGTCGAAAATGACTGGTTATCTTGTACAAAATTCACGGGGGTGCCAACGGCCTTTTCAAACTCCGTCTTATTAAAAGATTCCATAAAATACCCCCTATCATCACTGAATATGCGTGGTTCGAGTATAAAACAACCCTTGAGCCCCGTTTCTATAAAAGTCATTGGCCTCTATTTAGGATCCCTAATAAATTTTTGCCATAACCGCTTTTCATCAAAGGCTCGGCCAAGGCTTTGAAACTATCTTTGTCAATATAGCCCATTTCAAAGGCGGCCGCTTCGATCGCCCCGATTTTTAAGCCTTGTCGTTCTTCTATGACCTCCACAAATTGAGAGGCTTGCATGAGCGACTGAAACGTACCCGTATCCAACCAAGCGGTACCGCGATCTAAAATACTAACACTGAGTTTTCCTCTTTTAAGGTACACTTTGTTCACGTCGGTAATCTCAAGTTCACCTCGATGACTCGGTGGTATATTCCTTGCAATTTCAACAACGTCATTATCATAAAAATAAATTCCGGGGACTGCGTAATTCGATTTGGGATCAACAGGCTTTTCCTCAATACTAATCGCCCTTCCCTGTGCATCAAAATCAACTACTCCGTATCGTTCTGGATCATGTACCCGATACGCATAGATAATACCCCCTTCCGGGTCATTGTTTGATTGCAATAGTTTTGACAGGCCCGATCCGTAAAAGATATTGTCGCCTAAAATCAATGCTACTTTCTCTTTCCCGATAAATTCTGCGCCTATAATAAATGCTTCTGCCAGCCCGTTGGGAGCCTCCTGAACGGCATAGGAAAAAGAGCACCCATATTTTTTTCCATCCCCGAGCAATTCTTTGAACAGCGGAAGGTCTTTGGGAGTAGAAATAATAAGAATTTCACGAATCCCCGAATACATCAGGGTAGATAAAGGATAATAGATCATGGGTTTGTCGTAGATAGGCATCAACTGCTTACTTACTGATAAGGTCAATGGATGAAGGCGGGTTCCAGATCCTCCTGCTAGTATGATTCCTTTCATCTTTTGGTCATTTGATTCGTACGTTTATTCGTTGATTGCAAGGTAACTCCATAACGATAGTTACGCAAGAATCCTAAAACACCCGGATGGGAAGAAAAAAGCAGCGATTTCTTAAATCGAGCACCATATTCCATCAACCTATTCTGTGTTTTCTGCAGCATCTAAAACCTATTTATTTACTAACTATACATTTTGTGGTAATATTCCTTGTAATCCCCGGAAGTGACATGGGAAAGCCACTCCTTATTCGCAAGATACCAGTCTATGGTTCGTTCCAACCCTTCTTCGAAGGTCACTGAGGGCTTCCAGCCGAGCTCTTTGTTAATTTTTGTAGCGTCAATGGCATATCGCAAGTCATGACCTGGGCGATCTCTCACATAGGTGATTAAGGCTTCTGAAGTGCCCATGTGACGCCCTAGTTTGGTATCCATTAATTGACAGAGCAATCTGACCAGCTCGATGTTTTGCCATTCGTTAAACCCCCCGATATTATACGTTTCATGATTCCTGCCCTTGTGAAAAACGAGGTCTATAGCAACCGCATGATCTTCCACGAACAACCAATCGCGGGTGTATTTTCCATCTCCATATACCGGCAAGGACTTGTTCTCTATAATATTATTGATAAATAAGGGAATCAATTTTTCCGGAAAATGATTGGGACCATAGTTGTTGGAACAGTTCGTAATGACAAATGGCAACCCATATGTTTCGCCATATGCCCTCACAAAATGATCCGAACTGGCCTTGGAAGCCGAATAAGGCGAATTCGGGTCATAGGGGGTATGTTCGGTGAAAAGACCTTCCGCCCCTAGGGATCCATAGACTTCATCGGTACTGATATGATAAAATCGCTTTCCTTCTAGATCTTTTCCCCATGCATCCCTTGCAGCATTCAATAAATTTACGGTACCTATAATATTCGTTCGTACAAATGCCAAGGGATCGGTAATCGAACGATCGACATGTGATTCTGCAGCCAAATGCACAATGCCATCGAATTGATAGGTTTCAAACAACTGCGCTATGAATTCCTGATCTACGATGTCCCCTTTGATAAAGGTATAGTTCGATCGGCTTTCTATATCCCTCAAATTTTCCAAGTTGCCGGCATAGGTCAAGGCATCTAGGTTGTAGATCGTATAATCCGGATAGGTATTGACAAAACGCCGTACCACATGAGAGCCAATAAAGCCTGCGCCTCCAGTAATCAAAATTTTCATGAAAAGCTATTATTTATGAGTATTCGAATTAAAAATGTGCCGCTTGGTATATTGGCGATTTCAAAGCAATTGTTTTGACTTCCGATCCAAATATGCAAGTAAAGACCAAAGTAAAAAAGCCCCGATAAAAATGGTCGGAATCAATTGGGTACTATTGTTAAGGAATTGTTTTTCTACAACCTGGGTCTTGCCAAGATTAATGATCCTTATGGCATCCCGCTGTTCAACGGCTTCGATCTGTTTCTTCTCGATTTCCTTTAATAGTCCGTTCTTCAAGGATAATAAACTTGGAACATCGAGGCCCTTTTCCTTATCGAATAAAAGAAATCCCTCCTGGCCTTGATTGTTTTCACTGGCCGAAAGTTGTTTTGAATAATTAGCAATCAGCTCGTCTATCTGCTTTATCAACTCTTTATTCTTCTCGATTTTGATGATGGCATTTTCAGAATACACTTTTCTCAGTTCATTGAAATAGGGATTGTTGTTCATATAGCCCAACAATTTCGTAACATATTCCTCCCCCTTTTTTGGATTTCTATGCGAGAACGTGATGCGATGGGTGAGTATGGCATTTTTTATCACTTCTGATCGCACCGCCTCAAGGACAAAATCATTGTCCTTATAATTCTGTAATATGTCAAGGTAATTGTTGTTTTCCTTGATTTTCTCTTTGTCAAGTTCATTTTTCTCGATAGGTTGTACCTGGATTTCAAAGTCCTTAAGGCCATTCACATCGATGCCCAGGTCTTTAAAAAACAAGGTGTCCTTGTCTACGATTTTTGACTGCAATTCAGCTACCACATCATACAGGTAATCGCCACTCTCGAAGTTGGGTTTTACGATTACCTCGCTTTTCAATTTCTTATCGCCAAATTCCTTCAGCAAAAAACCAATAACAAGGCCTACTATCAATAAGGCCCCTAGCTTAATCGCATTCCTTTTTAGGAACAGGAAAATTCGAAGGATTGTCCTGAACATCCGGTCAAGGCCTTTTTCGAAGAACTTTAGCAGGTGTCCTAAATCGAGCTCCTCTTTCTGTCCCGAGGGGTTCGGTTGCATTTGGTCTCCCATTTTTATGAATTAAAAATTTGTTGTATTATTTTATCGGTTATCAAATACGTGGGTTTGACGCCTGTTGTACCTAAGCCCCCGGAAGCAAGTGTGCTGCCTGTTTCCAGCGGATTATCAGAAGCATAATACGCATAACGCACCTTGACATCCTCACGTATACTCTTTCGGATCCTTGAAGCCGATTGAATCGCCTTTTGGTAGTGAACGCCTTCCATCTCAAGCCCTATGACATTCCAGGTAGATTGATGAAAAAACTTCAATATATCCTTGTTTTGGAGCGACGTTCCCAAAACCGAAACCATCGTGCCCTCAAATACCTTTAGGCCATGCCCTTCAAAATCCTTCGCCGAAAATTCGTTTTTAAAAGGATAATTATCGGCCGTGCCTTCAAAAATATGTGCCGATGGAATCATCAAATCCCCTTTGCCCCCTTCCAAGATGCCCGCTTTTCCCATGACGGAAATAGAGGCTACGTTGAGAAAAACTTCTTTATTCTTCTTTACCTTATAGGGTTTTAACAATTCGTCAATGGATTCATATGCTTGTTCACCGAAGGCATAGTCCATGACAAATATAACGGGTTTTTCTCCATCTGAAATGCCTTTCGGTAGTTCATAGCCGCATGCGCCTTGTTCCATTTTGGCCAAATCGAAGAACTGGACATCTATATTCGTCCCTGAAATGTCATCAATGGCAATCATGCCATTCTTTTTGGCGAACCGGATTACTTTGTCGCGAAGCTCAATGTTCGATGGGGAACTCAAGGCTTCGTATATTTCGATTGCATCGTTTGTGGCGAATTCTTTATTCAGTGCCTTGCGTGCAAAGAGGGAGTTCATTACACTATGCATGTTTGCACTGATGATGTGAAGTGGTCTTTTCAACAGACCATTTTTAGCCAAGGTCTCCTTGATAATTTCGGCCCAGCGCTCCCCATGGATGTGATGGCCTAAGCGCTCACGCAGCACTGCACTAAAGGTTATAATTCTTTTTTCTCCGGTAACCTCTTCCTCGATTGCCAGCTTGCCCAACCAAAATATGACCTTTAAAAAGCGTTCCGGCTCTTGTTTTGTTGAAAATTTATGATAGACCTCCATAATTTCCTCGAAGGATCGGCCTAGTATATTTGCCGTATGAATTAGGGCCACTTCCCGCTGCGCCTGGGTCAGTTCCTTCTTTTTGAGTGCGGCCTCAAGTTTTACCCAATCTCGGATTGTTTTATCGGTGTCCTCTATCAAGACGCGTTTCGCTATTTTTTGAGATTCGATAAATAGGAATGTGAGGTGAGTTAAAATATCATATATATCAGAGCGGCCCCTGGTTATTTCGATATTCATTTGCTCATCATCGATTCGATAGCAATTTCTACGTCGCTTAGGAGGAATTATGGCCTTAAAATGTGATTTCCCATAGCCTTCGTCAGAAGTTAGATTGATATATCGGCATTGTTCAATGCCTTCGGGAAGTCGTTCAAGCACATAGATAAGGCCATTCAGTTCGGCCTTCTCCTCGGCAATTGAACCATATATTTCAGGGCGTAAAAGCAGTAAGGCGTTTTTGATCGATTCACCAGAAACCCCGGTCGGTTTATAAAACCCGCGATTGAACAGATGCCGCATGGTAATATATAAACGCTCGATGGCATTGGTCGATTCCTGCGCCCTGGTATTGGTAGTATTTTTGCCCATTAAGATATCTTGTTGCAAAATTACAATTAAATTTACGGAATTTTAAAGTGGCCCAAAACATCGGCCACCTTGCGGTCGTTCGATAAGCGCTGTACTTTGTTTTGCCCTCCCAATTTTCCGATTGATTTCATATACTCCCGAAAACCGCCAGGCCGTATCGGGGTCACTTTTAGCTGTTGTAGGACTTTTCCGGATATTAGATCATAGTAGTAACTATTTTGTTCCTGCATGGAAGTCTCTAAAATAGCAATGAACGCTTGAAGATCTTCAGGGGGCGTTTCAAATTCGACCAGCCATTCGTGATACGGTAATTCCTTAGTCGGTGGATCAATCTGTGGGGCAACCGTAAATTCGTTCACCATGGTCTTCGTTCTGGCAATGGCCAAACGCATGGCTTCCTCTACTTCCTTAGCAATGACGTGTTCCCCAAAGGCCGATATAAAATGTTTAATCCTTCCCGAAACAATAATTCTATAAGGCCTCAAAGAAACAAACTGAATGGTATCCCCAAGGTTATAGGCCCATAAACCGGCATTGGTCGAAATAATAAGGACATAGTTTACCCCCAGCTCCACCTCCTTTAAGGGTATCCGAATTGCCCCAGGCTCAAAAAAAGCGGTCGCCTTTACGAACTCATAGTAAATTCCCGCATCCAATAACAATAATAATCCTTTCTCTTTTTGGGAATCCTGGTAAGCGAAAAATCCTTCACTTGCAGGGAAAAGCTCAATACTGTCCACTTTTCGTCCTATCAATCGTTCTAATTTTTCCCGGTACGGTTCAAAATTAACGCCCCCGTAAATAAACAATTGCAAATTTTCGAACAATTCTCCGATCCCTTTCCCCGTGGTCGACCGAAGTTTTTCAAAATACATCTGCACCCATGAGGGGATTCCCGCGATTAGGGTCATATTTTCATTTATTGTCTCATGAACGATCGTATTCACCTTAGTCTCCCAATCGGCTATGCAATTGGTATCCCAGCTGGGCAAACGGTTTTTCTGAAGGTAATTGGGAACATAATGTGCCGAAATGCCAGAGAGTCTCCCGACCTTTATCCCGTTTTTCTCTTGCATTTCTGGACTACCTTGCAAAAAAATCATTTTGCCATCAACAAAATCGGCATGACCCGTTTCATGAATGTAACTTAAAATTGCATTACGTGAAGCTTCGACCTGATTTTTTATTGAGGGCTTGGTGATGGGAATATATTTAACCCCAGATGTCGTCCCAGAGGTTTTGGCAAGATAGAGCGGTTTACCGGGCCATAGAATGTTTTTTTGACCCGCTATAATTTTGTCCACATACGATTTTAAAGCCTCATAATCCCTAATTGGCACCTGTTTGATAAAATCGGCATGTGATTTAATTTTGTTAAAAGCATGGTCTTTCCCGAATTGGGTATTCGCAGCTTTTTTAATCAACTTCTTAAGGACCCTTTGTTGTGTCTCGATTGGATTTTTAGCCCACTTTCCCGTTTTTTGTGCTATGTATCGGGCGAATATTTTGGCAGCACTCGATTTTAGGGACATGCTTTCTATTTAAAATCAATGAAGTCAAGCGGATTAACAGGGGTACCATTGTCCCAGAGTTCAAAGTGTAGATGCGGTCCGGTAGTCAATTCACCGGTATTCCCTACAGAAGCTATTACTTCACCAGTGCGCACGATATCTCCCTGAACTTTGTTAAGTGAACCATTGTGCTTATAGACACTTAATAAGCCGCCTTTGTGCTCCAAAATGATGACATACCCTGTATCGGCAGTCCATTCCGAAAAAATTACCACGCCATTGGCTATCGCTTTTATAGGGGTGTCTAGCGGGGCGACAACGTCTACAGCAAAATGTCCCTTTTCAGGTTCGTACAGTTGGGTTACCGATCCACTGATCGGAGGAAAAAGCACTAACCCTTTCTTTTCATTCGACCCTTCGAACAAGTTATATTTATCTTCCAAGGCTACTTCGGCCCTTAAAAGCGAATCTTCCTTAATGGGTGTGAGGTCTATCGTTGAAGGGTCAATCTTAAATTGTTCGAAGAGCGAATCCCTATTTATCTGATTATTCTCGACATCACCTCGCAATACCTTACGAATATTATCCAAATAACGATTGGTATAATTCAAGGTCCTTACGAGCGAATCGGTTTTGTAGGTAAGTTCGGTTGCCTGTTGTTTTAGTTTGGTCGACGAATAACCTGGTATGTACTCCCGAAGTGGCGTAAAGGCAATCAATAGTATGGTCAGGCCGATAAGACCGATTATAAACAAAGATCCAGTTACAAAAACGTTAAGTCTACTGAGCTTAAATGATATTTTTTCTTCAAAAGTGCTCTCGTTAAGGATAACCAAACGGTACTTGTGTAAAAGTTTCCTTTTAATTTCCTTTCGCTTTTTTACCTTTTTGGCCATAGTTTACAAAGATAAGGATGGAATTGAAATATAAGGTAGTTCTCAATTGATTAATGATGTAGGAATGCTATCGTATATAAGAATATAAATACAAAAAATACGTAATCTTGACGAGAACAAATAAAATAAGTTCATCTGTCGTAATATTTACAGGAACCTAAGAAGTTTTTTAGTACCTTTGTTATCCATAAAATCATAAACTATGACAATCTTACATACTTTTTTGGCGGTTGGGCCTTGGCAAATAGCAATAGTTGTCTTGGTGGTCTTATTACTGTTTGGGGGCAAAAAAATTCCAGAATTGATGCGGGGACTTGGAAGCGGAATCAAAGAATTTAAGGATGCATCAAAAGAAGATGATAAATTAGAAGAGAAAAAAGAATAACACTACGAACATCGTTCTTTAAAAGCCCTCAAATGAGGGCTTTTTTTATGATTATTCGCAATATATACCTTTTGGTATTTTGAAATAGGACCACTATATCCCAAAAGAAAATTTCAACCCTCCCTGTCCCAAAGTAATTCGATTTGCGGTAAGCCACCTTTAAAATATGGCCTTACGTAACACAATTACCCCATTTCACAACAAAAACTGTATTACCTGCATTGGAACCGGTATTTTCGACGTTTTAACCGATAGAGTGCCCATTTGAATAATTGGATAAAGGTGACTATGGCCCGTAACCGAGAAGTGCTTTCTAGCCCTCCTAACATGAAAAAACATTTTAGCTTCCTTATTACTTTGATTTTTATCGCGTATGGAACCTTTCAGGGATTTTCCAAGGATCTTCATTCGATGCATGCCATCTATCACCCAATTGGTTTTGATCCAACGTTGGTTACATCTCGTGTAGGTAATTCATCCGACATGCGATACGTCACTTTTGAACTTGAAGCCAAAAAGTATAATATTCCGCATCGAAAGGCTATTGGCCTGACCGGAATATCAGGTGGTTATTATGTTATTGCAGGCGTTTTTGGTAACGACCATAATGCCAGAAAATCAGTGGCAAGTATTAAGAAACTAGGATTGTCTGGACGTATTCTTTATAACCCAAAGAACAACCTAAATTATGTTTATTTAGACCATGATTCAGATTGGCGAAAAGTTATTGAACCCTGTAAAACAAATTTTGATGGAAAATACACCCCTCAAGTCTGGATACTTTATGTAGATAGTGGAATAGAAAAAATTACAGGTAAAGTCGGTAACCCTATCGAAAAAAAGGAGGTCTTAAGAAGTATAAATTCAACTCCAAAGCCGGTGTTAAGCAACGATTCGTTAGTCTCTGTTGCCAAAAGAAATAAAATTGCGCTCAAGACCATTCCCCACATGGAAGGTGTCGAAATAGGCCAATATGTAATCGCCGGTGTATACAGCAATGAAAACAATGCCCGGAACTTAGCGAAAAAACTAAAAAGAAAGGGCTTTGAATCAGGTGTTGTAGTAAATCCCGAAAATAATAATAGCTACGTGTATATGTATCGCAGTTCTGATTGGCACGAAGCGATCAATGCATGTCTTAGTCAATTTGAGGGAACTTACAAAGAGCCTGTATGGATCCTGAATGTCGAATCAACCGATGCACACGCGCCAATCCCTATTGAAGAGGTTACGTTGAATACACTGAATGAGCTGGTAAAGGAACCCCAGGTAGATCAAATCAAGAATTCAACTGGCAAAAGCAAACTAATACAAAAGGCAGACGAATATTTCAATAAGATGTGGTATGCAGAAGCTGCAAAATTGTACGAAGAGGGTTTAAAAAATGATGAAGGTAATTATTCCTACGAAATCATTCAGAAAGTAGCCGATTCCCATTATTTCAATACAAATATGGAAAGGGCCTATTACTGGTACGACTTGCTTTATAGCAACTATGCAAGCGATATGTCGGCAGATAACCTTTTTAAATACGCCAATACATTGAAAGGTACCGGTAGATATGCCAAAGCAAAACGCCTAATGCGTCTTTATGACAGAAAACAAAAAATCAATCAAGCACGGGGAGATTCAGATACGGGAAATACCGCTTCACGAAGGGAAGTAGTATTGGATAATATCCTGGAAAATATTGGAAATTTTGAAGTCAAAAACGTGGCTATCAATTCGGAATATTCTGATTTTGCCCCCATGTTTTTTCAAAAAGACCAGATAGTTTTTGCTTCCGCAATGGATTCCTCTATATTTAATACAAGACGGTATAAATGGAACGATCAACCCTATCTTGATCTCTATGTAGCGAAAATGAACGAGGAATCACAAGACCTCAAGGAGGCCATTAAGTTTTCAAAGAAGATAAACACAAAATACCACGAAGCCTCGGTTACATTTTCTCCCGATAATAATACCATGTATTTTACAAGAAATAATTATGGCAAGAAGCTCAAGAGAGATAAGAAAGGGGTAAACAACCTGAAGATCTATATGTCTCAAAAAGTGGATGGCGAATGGATGGAGGCTAGTGAACTTCCTTTTAACAGTGATGATTATTCTACAGGCCATCCTGCACTTAGTCCGGATGGAAAAAAGTTGTACTTCGTTTCTGATAGGCCGGGAAGCTTAGGTGAAACTGATATTTTTGTTGTAGACGTTCTCGGAAACAATCGTTTTTCAGAACCCCGAAACCTCGGGCCACAAATTAATACCGAACGCAAGGAGATGTTTCCATTTATCAGCGACAAAAAGCTTTATTTCTCTTCGGATGGCCATGGGGGCATGGGAGGCCTTGATGTATTTCAAGTGGCTTATGACGAGGATGGATTTAAAGAAGTAGTCAATGCGGGCCAGCCCATCAATAGTAACAAGGACGATTTCAGTTACATCATAGACGAGGTGACCCAAAAGGGGTATTTTGCATCAAACCGACGTGGTGGAAAAGGTGATGACGACATCTATTCGTTCAAGAAATTGGTCGTTGACGAAATTCCTTTGAACAAAAATGCAATTGCTGGAGTAGTAACAGAGCTCGTGACAGGGGATATTATGCCCCATGCACTCGTTCAACTTCTTGATGAAAATAACATAAAATTGAAGGAGATAGAAACTGCAGAAGACGGCAGCTTTGTTTTCGAGGATTTGGTCGACAATACAAAGTATCATATCAAAACGGTGCGAAAAAATTATATTGATCAAGAGCTTGCCGTAACCACAACCAAGAACGACACGGTAAATGTTGCCGTTTCGATGAGAAGACTAGAGGAAATGATTGCAATAGAAGACGGCATCAAAAAATTAAAAACCGAAATGATCCATTTTGATTTTGATAAATCGTACATCAGACCAGACGCTTCGAAAGAACTGGACAAGTTGGTGGCCGTCATGAACGAATTTCCGAATATGGTTATCAAAATAGAGTCTCATACCGATTCAAGAGGCAAACGGGCTTACAATAAATACCTTTCGGATAAGCGGGCTAAAGCAACCCGTGACTATATTATTTCACGAGGCATTGCCCCGAACCGAATTGAAAGTGCGATAGGGTATGGCGAAGAACGTTTGTTGAATGAGTGCAATGGAACTATACCATGTACGGAGGCCAAACATTACCTCAACCGTAGGTCTGAATTTATTGTCGTAAAGAATTAGGCCAGATAGAATCAACGGTCTGACTATTATGAAAACACTAGTGCCGTCTCCTTGAAAGGGAGACGGTTTTTTTATGCTTTGTTCAAACCCAACGTCTATTAAAAAAGCAAAACCGAAATCAAGGTATTTTGAAGTTTGACATCGCCCGCAGCCCTTTATACAACAAAAAAGGTCGACAAAATACCTAATTCACTTATTTTCAGTTATATATATAACCAAGACAACTAAAACCAACCATCATGAAAAACACACTGCTTATCAAAGAAATTTATCTGGAAGCCTTTCAGAACTTGGGGCACTACCTCATAAAGACATATTTTAAGGCATTTTTCTGGTTCTGTTTTGCCAGTTTCCTGATTGTACTCTACGCATTCCTCTTTAGGGTGCTAACAGGATTTGCATTCGATTAACAACAACCAACCTAGCTATGAAAAGGCGCCTTGATACTATGTCAAGGCGCCTTTATTCGTATTAGGCTATTATATTACAGGTGTTTAATGCAATTATGATTTTATAGGAACAGTAATTTCCGTATCGAAATTGCCCTTGCCCAATGATGGCATTAGGATTCAAATTAAAACTCGTCACCCTGGATTGTTAGAATATTTTGCAGCTAAAATGCATACTGTCTAGCGTTTTGGCCCTTTTGTCCAAAAAATTATCCCTTGAAAATTTAAAGCCTGTACTTTGGGTTCTAATTAACTTAAAAAGTCAGATGTATGCGGAAATTACTACTCGTTAAGGAAATTTATGTTGAAGCTTTTAAAGATTGGACCTATCGATTTCTCAACAAGTATTTTAGGGTCTTTTCATGGTTTTGTTTCTTTTTATTGGTCCTTGCGGCCTATGCGCTTATATATAGAATGTCTACTGGCTTCGCATTTGATTAATAAGGATAGCGCGAACAAAACAAAAAAAAGCCGTTAGAATTGCTCTAGCGGCTTTTTTATTTATCGCTGCTTTGCAACGTTAGGGTGTCTTTGGTTGAGGTGCGTCTTTAAAATCTATCGTCTTCATGATTGCTTCTAGTTCGAACATATCGTCACGTTTATTCGTCGCTGGGGCAAAAACAAATCCCTCGATGACCAATTTCCGATTATTTTGCTTATCGTCAATGATATAGGTTAGAAACGGACCAGCCATAGGGTAGTTCTTAATGTCCCAAATACCCCTGACTTCAATTGCCTTTCGCCCCGCGATGTTCGTTTCGAATATCGAAGGTGAAAAAGCAGGTTCGGTTCGCATATGTGTTATTTTACCCACCACATCAGGTCCTGGCACGTATTTCTTCCCAATAGAATCACGCATGCCCACAATATCCCGCACTAATGACGTATCATTTTCAAAAGTTTTAAAAGGTATCGAATAGGCAATAATGTTCATGTTTCCCTTTTGAATCTCGCGGGCAATCCAAACAAAATTTTCTTCTTGTTTATCAACGCGATATGCCGAAGGTAAATTTAAGGTAATTGCAAATTTCTCCTCCAACACCTTCTCCTTGTTCAGGGACTTAAGGAATCTCTTTTGAGATTCCTTAATTTCCAAGTTTTTGAATTCGTTGATTATCTCAGGCGCCTTGGCTGCTATATTTTCGAGTATTTCACTTTCGTTCCGACCTTTTATTACACCAACCTTTTGGGGAGCTGCATATAAATTAGTTTTGACGTGGGCCACATTTACGGTATCTTCTTGAACATATAAAATAGAACGTGTATTGCGCACAGAGCCCGAGAACACTTTGGGCGGTATCTGATTCATCGTAAATAAAGGTTCGTCCCAAGTTAATCCAATGGCCGGGGCGGCAAAATATTCCCGTATTTTATCGCCGACCTTTCCTTTCCATAAATCATTGTCAATAACAACGGTCAATGAATTTATAGCGCCTATAGATGATGGTTTGTAGCTTTCCTTATTCCCGTCCTTACAAGAAATGGAGATTAAAAAAAATAGTGATAGTAGTGTTCCAAGATTTTTCATAGGTGTTTCGATTTACGATGAACAATTGCACAGTTTTAATTTTGTGCCCGGTTGTAGCTTGCTACCGCTAATACCGTTCCATTCTCGTAAATTTTCAACACTAATTCCAGGATATTTTTTTGAAATGGTCCAAAGTGAGTCCCCACTTTGCACTGTATGCACTTTGGCCCCCTCTGAAATCGATTGCGAATTCGATGGTTCATTACGCACCGTTTGCTGAGTAGTTGCCACGGCTTGCCCCTGGTGGTTTCTTGGATATATCGTCAATCTTTGACCAACGCGAAGATTATTGCTGCGCAGGCCATTCCATTGTTTAATTTGGCTTACCCCAACGCCATATCTTTCAGCGATGCGGCCTAAGAAATCCCCGCTTCGAACCTTATATCGAATTCTGTCCTCCTCAGCTTGTTTCACTAATTGTGGCAATGGGCTCTCCATGCTCGCCAATTCTTTCTCAACATGAGCATAAATCTGGGTTTCATTCGCTACAAATTTTCCAAGTTCCACTTTAGGGAGTCTCAATGAATATTCCTTTCCGTCTACAAAAGGTATAACATTTAATTTATACGACGGATTCAATACTTTCAAGTCCTCTACACTTATCCCCACCAATTCGGAAATCTGGTCAAATGTTATCAAACTTTTCACATGAACTGTATCGGTCTCAAAATAAGGCCTGTCTACCTTGGTGCCCTTCAATCCATGTTCCTCAGCATATTCGAATAAATACATGGTTGCCAGGAACGCCGGGACGTAACCCGCTGTTTCGCGGGGCAAATTTCTTCGAATGTTCCAATAATTCTTATACCCCCCGGATCTTCTGATGGCTTTGTTCACATTACCTGGGCCTGAGTTGTAGGCCGCCAGGGCCAAATCCCAATCTCCGAATATTTCATACAATTTTGCCAAATAAGTGCAGGCGGCCTCGGTAGATTTTATTGGGTCACTACGCTCATCAACATAACTAGTCACGTCTAATTTGTACATCTTTCCCGTGCCATACATAAACTGCCAAAGACCTGTAGCCCCGACGCGTGATTTTGCCCTGGGGTTTAAGGCCGATTCAATAATGGCCAGATATTTCATCTCCAAGGGAATGTCATGGTTGTCCAATTGTTGCTCGAAAAGTGGAAAATAGAACTGACTGACCGTCAACATGCGTCTTAATAACGGTCGTTTGCGGGTCAAAAATGATTTGATTACATTTTCCAAAGAGGGATTATAAGCGATATTAAACGGCGTTTTTTGATTAAGTTTCGCCAAACGGGCTTTTAAGGTATCGGTTGGCAAATCGTATACATACATCGCATCCGCTAATGAATCTTCCTTGATTTCCAATTTGGTGATTTCCTCATACATTTCGTCAAATGCCGAGGCATTTTCATATAATTCCTTCATCCAAAGACTGTCATATTTTGAGGCCAAGGGCTGATCACGAAGATTGTATTTAGCCTTCCCACTTTCCTTACTATAGACGACAGCATTGTCTTTAAGGTCATTGGCCATTAGGTCCATTTGTTCAACTCCTTCCATATCCAACGACAAAGTATCGAGCGGATTCGCAGTGACCCCGTCATCCTGATAGGGTATAGAATCGTTTTCCTGGCCCAACATTGGGAGGACGAATAATAGGGTAAGGGAAAAACTGAAAAGTGTGAATCTTTTTGGTGTCATGAACTTAGGAATAATTTTGAGCAGGGTAAACTAAAGTCGTCTTTTTTTTGGAAATTAAAAAATTTAATCGCCTTAAATGCTGCTTTGTCTGTTTATCGATAACGTCTTTATTCCCCGATTATTGCGGCGATTCCGGGAAGGGTTTTTCCCTCGAGGCTTTCTAACATGGCACCGCCTCCTGTAGATACATAACTTACATGGTCTTCAAAGCCAAATTGTTTGACGGCGGCAACGGAGTCCCCTCCCCCAACAAGCGAAAAAGCCCCGTTTTCAGTAGCTTCAATTATATAGTTCCCAACGGCAATGGTGCCCTTTGCAAAAACCGGCATTTCAAAAACCCCAACGGGACCATTCCATAAAATGGTCTTGGAGTTTAAAATTATTTTTTTGAAATTCTCCAGGGTTTTAGGGCCCGCATCCAACCCTTGCCAACCATTTGGTATTTTATCAACATCGACTACCTTGGTGTCGGCATCGTTTGAAAATGCATTAGCCGCAACAACATCGACTGGGATATGAACATTAACCCCTTTTTTTTCTGCCTTTTCTAGAATTTCCAAGGCGAGGGCCATTTTGTCGTCCTCGCAAATTGAATCCCCTACGAGACCTCCTTTGGCTTTAACGAAGGTATACGTCATTCCGCCTCCGATAATCAAATCGTCTACCTTGTCAAGAATATTTTCTATAATCGTGATTTTAGAGGAAACCTTTGCCCCTCCCAAAATCGCCAAAACGGGCTTTTTACCCGTACGCATTACTTTTTCAAGGGCATCGATCTCTTTTGCCATTAAATAGCCGAAACATTTGTTATTCGGAAAGAATTGTGCCACTATGGTGGTGGACGCATGGGCCCGATGTGCCGTTCCGAAGGCATCGTTTACATAGATGTCCCCAAGTTTTGCAAGGCCTTCGGCAAAGCTGATATCCCCATTTTCTTCCTCTGAGTGAAAACGCAGATTCTCTAATAGCAGGATTTCCCCCGGTTGAAGTACTGATACAGCTTTCTCTACTTCTTCGCCCACACAATCAGCGACGAATTTTACCTGTACCCCAAGAACATCGGAAACCGTCGCAAGGATATGCTCTAATGATAAATCTGGGTTTTTCCGACCGTCGGGACGGCCTAGATGACTCATTAAAATCGCACTGCCCCCATCTTCCAATATTTTAATAATCGTAGGTTTCGCAGCCTCGATCCGATTGGTGTCGGTAACCTTAAAAGCAGCATCCAAGGGAACGTTAAAATCAACCCTGATCAATGCTTTTTTATTCTTAAAATCAAAATCGTCGATAGTCTTCATATTCGAAATGTTTTGGAGAATCGCAAATGTAAATATTTCCTCGTTGGCCACGAAGCAGGCCGGGGCATTTATTTGTGATATTTGTTCGTGTTAGACGAATACTATTGGGCATCGCATTCGATTTTGATAACGCTCCTGTGCGCTGCCCTTGAAATTAATCCGTAAAGAATTTGTAGTATCAAAAAACTTATCTTTGGACCATGCTGTTCAAAGATATCATTGGTCTGGCCCACATTAAAACCCATTTGACCCATAGTGCCGATGCAGGTCGTATCCCACATGCCCAAATGTTCGTGGGACCAGAAGGCTCGGGAACTTTGCCAATGGCACTTGCCTACGCCAGATATATTGTTTGCAGTAATCGAAATGGTGAGAATACGACGGGAAATACCAATTGCAATTCGAAATTCATCTCAAATGCACATCCTGACGTACATTTTGCGTTTCCGGTCGCAAACTCGGATAAAATTAAAAGTCATGCCGTCAGTAATCATTATATGGAGGAATGGCGCCAATTTTTAACGGAACGGCCTTATGGAAATCTCTTCGATTGGTATCGATTGATAGGTATTGATAACAAACAAGGGCAAATCGGAGTCGATGAGGCGCAGGATATTGTGAAAAAATTATCCTTGAAGGCCTATGAGGGCGGCTATAAGGTTATGATTATTTGGATGGCCGAAAAAATGAATAGTGCAGCAGCCAACAAACTTTTAAAACTGATAGAGGAGCCTCCCCATAAAACCGTTTTTCTCATCATTGCCCAAGATGAGGAACAAATTTTACAGACCGTTCGTTCCCGTTGTCAAATTCTTCATTTCCCTCCATTGGCAGAGGCCGCGATCGTCGAGGCCCTATTAGAAAGAGGAATACCCCATAAGGAAGCGCTTCTTTTGGCAAATGAAGCAGATGGTAATTTCAACAAGGCATTGGAAATGGAGAACCGTGATTCTGAAGATCTGATATTTGAAAAATGGTTTATTCAATGGGTTCGAAGTGCCTTTAAGGCAAAAGGAAATAAAGCCGCCATTCATGATTTGATTCTTTGGAGCGAAGAGGTTGCCAAAACAGGTAGGGAAACTCAGAAAAAATTTTTACAGTATTGTTTGATGGCGATACGGCAAGCCATGTTAATTAATTTCGGCACTGAAACCTTGGCACATATGCAGATACATGTCGATGGCTTTCAATTGGAAAAATTTGCTGCCTTTGTCCACGAAAATAATGTTTTAATGATCGTACAAGAACTGGAGGATGCCATGTACCATATTGAACGAAATGGGAATTCCCGGTTGATATTGACAGACTTATCTATTAAATTAACACGTCTGCTGCACACAAAAGCAGCCTAAATCTTAAAAAATGGAATCCATTTTTGCGCATGCTACAGAAATCCTTTTAGTATTATTTTTAATCATTACATTTCTTCAAAGTGGTATCGATAAAATTATTGATTGGCAAGGAAATCGCTCTTGGTTAAAAGATCATTTTTCGAATACGCCCTTAAAAAGTTTAGTCTCCTTTTTATTGGCAACAGTTCTTCTTTCCGAAATGGCTTCAGGAATATTATGTGTGGTAGGCCTCTATCAAATACTGTTCATGGGCAAAACGACTTTTGCTTTTTATGGCGCCATAATGGCTTGTGTTTCCCTTCTAATGCTCCTATTCGGTCAGCGAATGGCAAAGGACTATGAAGGCGCAAAGACCGTTGTGGTATATTTTATTCCCGCCATTTTTTTGGTCTTTTTATTGCAGTCTTGAATAAAAAAAGGCCCCAATGTTCTGTTGAGGCCTTTGATATGTACACTAAATGACTTTAGTTTTTATATTTCTCATTTAATATTTTGACAATTTCATCGGTCAGATCATCGGCCGCTGTTCCATAGAGAACGCTCCCGCCATCGCCTCCGCCAAGAATGTAGGTATATCCATTGGCTTTACCATACGCCTTGATCTCTCGCTTCACCTTGCTCACGATGGTATCCATTTCAATCTGTCCAGAAGCTTGCAGCTGCTGGTCTTCCATTTGCAATTGTTGACCGATAAACTGCCCGCGCTGCTGTATTTTTCCATATTCTTCCTGCGCCTTTTCAGTTGGCATTTTTTGGGCCTTGGCTTGAAAGGCCTGTGCTTCTAATTGAAAGGACTGTGAGATACTATCCCTCTTTTTTGACAATGCCTCAGCCTTCGTCTTGAATTTTGACTCGACCTCTACCTTTTCCTTATAGTCGTCCATCAATCTTACATTATCTACATATCCAATTTTTTGCTGTTGGCACGCTGACAAAATCAACACGCTCACGATCCATAGTACATTTTTCATTCGTTTGTTTTTTATTTCCTTTAAAACGGATTATACACCCACTGATTTTTTGGTTGCGCAAAAGTAATAAAGCTTTTTCAATCTATGATCACAATTTTTTCTAAGTCTTATTGCCGCGATGAAATTTTTTAGACAGCCTCCCAAAATTAGAATGCGGCCATAAAATAGGAAATAGCTATTGTTTTCTTGTTGTCTAATAATTGTTCTCTATTGCAAATGGCTTCGTAAAACCTCCAATCCCAGCCGATTTTTTGGTGGCAATAGCGGCATATGCTTTTTGGCAAGAAACCGCGGGAAACAGCCTTAAAAAAGATTATTATCCCTTTTTAAGACATAAATCAAGGAGGAGTACTCTTTGCTATTCCATGCGGCCAAGTTCGAACGTGCTCCTATCCAAAATGCTTTCAAAAAATTTTGTTTCCCCGATTTATACTTTTCAGAAAGCAACGATACATAAAAAGCATCGAAAGGCATTGGGAGGGTCCTAATGACTTTCATCCCATGATTCGCAAAAAGCCTTTTTATGGATGTTTTCGAAAAATGCCAAAGATGTCTTGGAACATCATAGGCGGCCCAATACTTTTTATAATAGGCAGCATCGAATGATTTGTAATTTGGCACGGCCACTACCAACACGCCGTCAGATTCGAGATGACTTAGCAGGCTAGCAATCTGCAATTCCAAATCTGGCAAATGTTCCAAAACATGCCATAAAGTGATTGCCTGGTACTTTTCATTTTGCAAGGAATCAATAGAGGCCAAAAGTGCTATATTCTTTTTTGCCGCTCTTTCCCTAGCCGTTCGATTCGGCTCAATTCCTGTGATATTCCAACCGCGCTTTTTTGCCGCCACCAAAAAATCGCCTGTACCAGCGCCAACATCGAGCAGGGTTTTGTTGCCATTCGACAGGGCATCGATAACGCCTACCTTCCTGGTTAAATTGAATTTCTTGACTGCTTGGTACAATTTATCGCCAATGGTTTCACGTGCATCACTATGTGAAATGTAGGAATCACTTTTATAGTATGCGTCAAGGTTCTTAGGAACCGGTTTGGTCGCAAGCATCTGCAAGTTATCATCATAGACCAGTTCGAATTCCTCCTCCGAAAATGCGTAGTCCTTAGTCTTTAAATATACCTTCATTTTAATTGGCTGGTTGTGGAAATTAGCATTGGTAAGATGCTTTTAATTAAGTCTAAAGAACTTGATAGTGTCATACAATGCCCAAAAATCATCATCCTTAAACAGGCCGCTATTAATTCCTCAAGGGAATGTTTTCAATTGTTCCACGTGGAACAATTGAAATTATCTTCCAAGATATACGAGCAAAACACTGATATCCGCTGGGGAAACACCGCTTATTCTAGATGCCTGTGAAATCGTTATCGGCTGAATGGCCTTCAGTTTTTCACGGGCCTCATAGGAAAGTGATTGCAATTTGGAGTAATCAAAATGATCCGGTATCTTAACATTTTCAAGCCGATGCAACTTATCGGCGTTAACTTTTTCTTTAGCAATATAGCCTGAATATTTAACCTGTACTTCGGCCTGTTCCATAACTTCCCTGTCAAGATCATGTTCATGCACAAAAGTTGAAACCGACTCAAGCTGCAACATATGATCCATTGTCACCCTAGGTCGCGAAAAAACCTTAAACATCTTATCAGATTGTTTAACCAAGGCCGAATCTATACTCTCTAGGATCGGATTTATATCTTCAGGCAGTACACTTGTTTCCTTAAAGAAATTTATGAACGACCTTGCCTTATCCCTTTTTTGTTCCATACGCCGCAAACGTTCTTCCTTGGCCAAACCGATTTCATAGCCCTTGGGAGTTAATCGCAAATCGGCATTGTCTTGCCGCAACAAGGTTCTGTATTCTGCCCTGGATGTAAACATTCTATAGGGCTCCTCAGTTCCTTTGGTTATCAAATCATCGATTAGCACCCCTATATACGCCTCATCCCTTTGCAAAATAAAGGGATCTCGCTCGTTTAATTTTAGATGTGCATTTATACCGGCCATTAATCCTTGGGAAGCCGCTTCCTCATACCCAGTGGTGCCATTAATTTGGCCTGCAAAATACAAGTTTTCAATTAATTTAGTTTCAAGTGTATGTTTCAATTGTGTTGGCGGGAAGTAATCATACTCTATCGCATACCCCGGTCTAAAAAACTTCACCTTTTCGAAACCCTTAACCGAACGTAAGGCCTTAAATTGAATATCCTCCGGCAAGGAGGTAGAAAATCCGTTTACGTATACCTCTACCGTGTTCCAACCCTCCGGCTCAATAAATAGTTGATGGCTATCCTTATCTGCGAAACGATTTATTTTATCCTCGATAGAAGGACAATATCTAGGACCTATACTCTTAATCCTGCCATTGAACATGGGAGAACGGTCAAATCCCTCCCTTAATTGATCATGCACCAATCTACTGGTATGGCTCATGTGGCAAATGAGTTGTCGCTTCAAAACCGGTGTATCCAAATAAGAAAATTTTTCAGGATTTTCATCCCCTGGTTGTTCTATCATTTTAGAATAATCCAAAGAACGCCCATCTACGCGTGGAGGCGTACCTGTTTTCATTCTCCCGCTTTCAAAACCGAGTCCTATCAACTGCTCCGTAATCCCGGTAGCGGCCTTTTCTCCTGCCCTTCCACCACCAAATTGTTTATCGCCAATATGTATAAGCCCATTTAAAAAAGTGCCATTTGTCAAAACTACTGCCTTGCACCGGATCTTTATTCCTAAAGACGTCCTAACGCCCTGAAGTCGATTGTTCTCAATAATAAGACCCGTAACCATTTCTTGATAAAAATCAACATTAGGGGTCTTTTCTAAAGCCAAACGCCATTCTTCCGCAAAACGCATTCGATCATTTTGGGAACGCGGACTCCACATGGCAGGGCCCTTTGACTTATTTAGCATTTTAAATTGAATTGCAGAAAGATCGGTAACTACACCACTATACCCCCCCAGCGCGTCGATTTCACGAACAATCTGCCCCTTGGCAATACCACCCATAGCCGGATTGCACGACATTTGACCAATAGTCTGCAAATTCATGGTAACCAAAAGTGTCTTTGATCCCATATTTGCCGCGGCGGCAGCGGCTTCCGCACCGGCATGGCCCCCACCTACTACTATAATATCGTATTCTTCTAAAAACATACATCTACAATTGTTCCACGTGGAACATTATTAATTTTTCACTTTCTTTAGCTCGCATCAGCTCCCGTTCCGATATTTTCTTATCCCCATATCCCATAAGATGCAAAACCCCATGAACCATAACCCTCTTTAGTTCAACGACAAAATTCTCTTTATAATACAGGGCATTATCCTGTACTCGTTCAACGGAAATAAAGATATCTCCAGCCACCTGATTTCCAGAAGTGTAATCAAAAGTAATGATGTCGGTCAGGGTATCATGCTGCAAATACTTTGTGTTTATGCTCAATAAGTAGGCATCCGAACAAAATATATAACTTATTGCCCCAGTATGAAAACCCTCCGATAAGATTACCCTATTTATCCAATCGGCATAGCGGTCTTTATCTTCAAGTCTAAATTCGGTTTCAATATGGAAGTCGATCATCGCTCTTGAAATACTCCTTTACCTTGTTTTGGTATTTTTGGCGCAAAGGTAATGCTTGTCTATTCAAAATCTCAATTTCATTTCGATAATTATCTAATAACAAAGGTTTTGTGATTATCGGGTTCTGAAAACCATCCCTGTTGACGTTGCTCTGTCGTTGCGGCTTTCGGCCCTGTTCTAACGTGGCATTTTCCAGTTTAAGAAGTTGATATTGGATGGTATTAATTTTAGCGATGTTTTGTTGAGTGATACCATTCTGAAGTAGGTCATTTTCAAAATTCTCCATTTGCTGTAGCAGCTTTTTCCCTAAATTACGGTCACTTGCCTCTATCATGTCCTGCAATTGGTTTTCAAGCTGCTCCCGAAGCATTTGTTGCGTTTTGTAGATTTCAAATATTTCCTTTAATTCCTCTTCCGACAATTCGCCATTTCCCATTCCCTGCTTTCCGGAACTTCCCTGGCCTTGTTTGCCCTCTTCCTGGTTACCCTTGCCATTTTCTCCATTACTATCAGTTTGGCCTTCCTTTCCACCTTCAGCACCCTTCTCTCCTTCACCTTTACTGCCTTTTTGGTCCTCTCCATTTTCGCCTCCTTGACTGCCTTTGCCCGTTTTTCCCATGCCGTTCATTTTTTCCTTCAACTCGCCCTGTCCTTGAATGATGTCCGGTAATTGAAAATCGCCTCCTCCCTGACCTTTCCCCATTTGCATGTTCTGTTGCATGTTGTCAAGAATATCGGCCAGAAAATCAGCCAAGGCATTGGAGGCGTTCAAAACATATTTTTGATACGAAATGGCCTGATAAATTTGTCCCTCAGCATTGCTTTCCAGTGATTTATCGATGTTATAATATACCTCCGTAATCTGCTCATTGACAAACTCGGAAAGTTCTGCGCGCCGTAGCGAAAGTGAAAAGAGACTATCATCGACGTGTTCGAATAAATTACGCAATTCCTGTTGCTCCCTAATATCGCTTGAAAATTGGGATACATCGGGATCGGTTTCATCCAAGTCACTAAACAACTTTTCTTGTTTAAATGAAAAAATAACCAAATTGTCCAAGATTTGACGCAACATTTCTGCATCTTCCGCTTCTTCAGAATTGCTGCCAGAAGAGGCCGCCTTTTTTAACTGTTCACTGATTTCATTCATCTTTTGGGCTGCCGATTTTTGCTTTTGTTTGGCCTTATCGGCAGTCTCCTGCTTGTCGTTGAAATTGGAAGACGATTCATTCCCTTGATGTTTATTTATCTCTTCCAAGGCGTCCTCGTGGTCCTGTTTGACACTATCTGATTTATCCGTATCGATTTCAATAGCCAAAGGTTTTTTCAAGGCTGCATTGTCCTTTGCAACTTCTTCCATTTCCTTGGCAATTTCCTTGAACTTGTCATTTATTTTTTCCTGTTCTTTATTCGAAAAATCCTTACCGATTTTAAGTTCAGACAAAATAGCCTCCTTCTCGGCAAGTTTTTCCAAATCCCTAGCTAGTTGAGCTACTTTTTCAGTAACATAGTATCGTTTGGTAAGCTCCAACAACTGTTCGAGGTTGCGTTCCCTGTTCTGTTGCGTTTTGCCGAGCTCCTCTAGGCGTCTAGCAAGTTCTTCCTTATCAATCTTTGCAGCAACTTTGTTCAGTTCTTCCAAAAGTTTTTGGTTCTTTTCGGCTTCGATTTCCTGACGCTCCAAGCGTTCTTTGAGTAACGCGTTTTTATCCTCGTCCTTTATGTCTTTATCAAGGTTTTCCGATAATTCCTTGCTAAATCTTTTCATTAGATTTTCTTGTTGGCGTTGTTTCTTAAGAAAATCACTAATTTGATTCTGGTCGTTGAAATTCAATTGGCTTTTTTCCTTTTGCCCAGTATTAATTTCTTCCAAGGCCTCCTTTTGTTCCTTCAGTTTTAAAAGAGAGCGGTCCATTTCGCCAATGATAGACTCTTGAAAGTCAAGATCCCTATTACGAAGTTCGTCCTCGTTTAAAAGGGAAGTTGAAAATATCCTTGATTTAGTATGTTTTCCATTGTGGATTGCATCGTTGTCGATTGCCTCAAAATAAAAACTATAGGCTTCTCCAACCGTTAGTTTAAGGCCAGAAGGGAACGTATAATAAAATTGGTGAAAATTATCCGCAGGGTTTGCAATGTTTATCATCTGTTGGTTATTCATATCTCGTTCAGAATAACAGACAAGTCGAACACTGGTTACTTTATAATCATCGGAGACTTCGCCAACGTAATAGGAAACATTCGGATCGATTGAATCTAACACCTGATTGACGCGTATGTTTGGATAAGAGTCCTTTACAATTCCCAGTTTATAATCAAGCTTTTCATACCCATTTACATTTTCATTCGATGTAGAAATTTGATATGGGAAATCGGAAAATATTCGTTTAGATAGTTTGAATCCGCCATTTTCCTTTGAAAATTCTAATACGGTATCGCTTGTCGCCAATTCAATCTTTCTGGTGTTCTCCCCTTCGATTTTCCAAGTGACCCGGGTACCTTCAGGGAAAATGGCATTTCCAGTACTTTGAATGACCTCTGAAGGCCTATTGATATATTTTGGATAGTCGAGCACAAGTTCGAAATTCTGTATTGCGGGCGTCGCAAGGACGTTTAAGTAAAATTTCGTCGAATTTATACCGTTTGCCCTAAAATAGAAATCAACACTTTTAAAAGGTGGGGAGAATGTGTATTTGTATACGCCGTCCTGTTCCTGTAAAATAAAATCAGCACCATTAACATTCAAGAACACATCCTTGGGTCGTACCTTCCCGTTAATTTTCATCTCAACTGTATAGCTTTGATTATCAAATACATTGAGGCTTTTTGACAGCAATTCAAATGAAAAAGGAGCTGGGGGGACATACGCCATTCGGTAATTTACAACCCGATCATAAGAGCCCATAAAGGTTTTCAAGTTTCCGGACATCCATATAGCAATGAAAATCAATAAGGGTATTGCCATATATCGCGCATATTTGAGGCTTTCACCAAAATCAATGGCCTTGGTAAACGGAATTGGCGCCAACTTTTCCGATCGTTGTTCAATGCTGGCAACTAAGAGCTCCGAACGCCGATTGTCCTCTGCCAAATCCAATAAATTATAAAGCTTATCATCTATTTCAGGAAAATGTTCCCCAATTAGCAAAGATGCCTGCTTATTGCTGATGCCATTTTTAATCTTAAAAAGATAAAATAGGGGTTTGAGGATGAAGTTAATCAGCAAATAGGAGGCAACGCCCAAAAACGTCAACAACAACAGGAAGCGGCCCCAAGAATTAAGCCATAATACATACTCCAAACCCAAAATCAGAAAAAAGCACAACAAGCCCAAAACAAAGAAAAGCAACGCCCCTTTTACGAGCATTTTCGTGTAGTACTTTCGCGAAAAAAGGCTTAGCTTGCTTAATATGTTATCATACTGCTTCAAAATACGTTCTATTTAATAGCAAGATACTGGTTGTTGGAAACATAGGCGTCAAAATCCTGTTAAAAGGTATATGATGTAAGATTTAAAGTACTTCGCGGTATTTACTTCCTTTTACACAAAACCACCGTTACATTGAGAAATACGGCCAAATGTGCCAAATACTTGCTTCCGGCGTTACGAACGAGTCCGAGAAAAGCATTCCTGAAAAAACCACCATTGCATTAGACGCATTTTTCTTGATAAGCCAAGGGATAATGGTGATCACCAATACAAATCTTCCATGAACAATCGACTTTTAGAATAACACGCTATTTCACTTCTAACGCCCTATGACTATCCGGCATCTATAGTATTGAGCTTGCACCCACGGGCATTGTTTCATGTTATGAAGAAAAGAATCCTGCCGGAAATAAAACCCTTCTGACCTTGAAATGCTGGCTTTGTGTATATTTGAACTTTAATTCAAGCATATGTCACATAAAGTTCGTGTTCGTTTTGCCCCTAGCCCTACCGGGCCCTTACACATAGGTGGCGTTCGGACTGCACTGTTCAATTTTCTGTTCGCAAAGAAGCATGGTGGGGAATTTATTCTTAGAATCGAGGATACCGACCAGAATCGCTTTGTCGAAGGAGCCGAACAATATATCATTGAAGCGCTACAATGGTGTGGCATTCCATACGACGAGGGTCCTGGTAAGGAAAAAGGGGTTGGCCCTTACCGTCAAAGTGAACGCAAGCAACTGTACCAAGAATTTGCACTTGACTTGGTGAAAAAGGGAAAAGCGTACTATGCTTTTGACACTAATGCACAACTTGATTTTCATAGAAAAGAACATGAAGCCCATGGCAAGACCTTTATTTACAATTGGCACAATCGTCTGAAATTGATGAATTCACTTGCCATGTCGCCGGGGGAGGTAACAAGAAAATTAGCGGACAATGCCGATTATGTTATACGCTTTTTGACTCCTCAAGATGAAAAATTGCACCTTAAGGATCTTATACGGGGAGACATTGAAATCGATACAAACCTGTTAGACGATAAAGTCTTGTTTAAAAGCGATGGAATGCCCACCTATCATTTGGCGAACATTGTTGACGACCATCTTATGAAAATTACCCATGTCATCAGAGGTGAAGAATGGTTGCCCTCTTTGGCACTTCATCAGCAACTCTATACGGCCTTTGGTTGGGACGCACCTGAATTTGCTCATTTGCCGCTAATTCTAAAACCTGCTGGGAACGGAAAATTAAGCAAGCGTGATGGAGAGAAATTGGGCTTTCCTGTATTTCCGTTGTCTTGGAACGAATCTATCGGGTATCGTGAATCGGGGTATTTTCCAGAGGCAGTAATCAACTTTTTGGCTTTATTGGGATGGAACCCAGGCACAGAACAAGAGTTTTTTAGTCTCGATGAGCTGATACAAGCCTTCTCTTTAGAACGGGTTCACAAATCAGGGGCACGCTTTGATCCAGACAAAACCAAATGGTATAATCAACATTATTTACAGCAGAAAACTGCTACAGAATTGGCCCGCTTATTTATGCCCATCGTGCAAGAAAAAGTCCCTGGATTCGACCAAAAAAGAGCCTCGTATGTCGAGGCGGTCATTTCCCTTATAAAAGAACGGGCGACCTTTGTTTCGGACCTATGGGAGCTTGGAGCGTATTTTTTTGAGGCACCCAAAGCCTATGATGCCATAGCCGTTAAAAAACACTGGAAGCAAGGCACCTCTGAAATTATGCAGCAATTGGCACTTCGCCTTCAGGATTGTGATACGTTTACACCACAAACCATTGAAAGTCTCATAAATGAGTGTATTTCCGATCAAGATCTTTCCTATGGAAAAGTGATGCCCCCAATGCGTTTGGTAATTGTCGGAGAAATGAAAGGGGCCCATTTATTCGATATTATGGCCACGATCGGAAAGGCAGAGACCTTATTACGAATTCAAAATGCGGTTGCGTTCATTCGATAGTACTATAAAGGGAACCCATCGTGAATATGCGCACTCATACGCACCTCGTTCAATACGAATCGCCATTCTTTCAACGATTCTTGTAAATAATTACCTAAAAGCCCGACCTGTATATAAAGTGTTTTGTAAATTCAATCATTCAAAATTAAACTAAAAATCATGGGCAGTTTCATACTTATTCCATTGCTATTCCTAGGACTTATTGTTCTTTTTTCATCTTTCTTTACTGTAAAGCAACAGACGGCGGTAATTATTGAGCGCTTCGGAAAATTTCATAGTATCCGAACTTCAGGATTGCAAATGAAAATACCCCTGTTCGATCGTATTGCTGCGCGACTCGGTCTTAAAATACAACAATTAGACGTCATCGTAGAAACAAAAACCTTGGACGATGTTTTTGTAAAATTAAAAGTTTCGGTACAATACGTGGTCATCAAGGAAAAAGTATACGAGGCGTTCTATAAATTAGAATATCCACATGAGCAAATCACTTCGTATGTATTCGACGTGGTGCGGGCAGAAGTGCCTAAAATGAAACTCGACGACGTCTTTGTTAAAAAAGATGATATCGCGATTGCAGTGAAATCAGAATTACAAGAGGCCATGTTGGATTATGGGTATGACATCATTAAAACATTGGTAACCGATATTGATCCTGATGCCCAAGTAAAGGCCGCCATGAATCGCATTAATGCGTCAGAGCGGGAAAAAATAGCAGCGCAGTTTGAAGGCGATGCGGCACGTATACTTATTGTGGAAAAAGCCAAGGCTGAAGCGGAAAGCAAGCGGCTCCAAGGGCAGGGAATCGCAGACCAACGTCGTGAAATCGCGCGGGGATTAGAAGAATCAGTGGAAGTCTTGAACAAAGTAGGGATCAATTCACAGGAGGCCTCTGCACTGATTGTAGTGACTCAACATTATGACACGTTACAATCAATTGGAGAGGCTACCAATACGAATCTTATTCTCCTTCCAAATTCACCTCAGGCAGGTAGTGATATGCTTAATAACATGGTCGCTTCGTTTACAGCTAGCAATCAAATCGGGGAAGCCATGAGAAAAACACACATAAAGAAGAAGGAAAAGTAGGTTGAAGGAAAATTAAATCTAAAATAAAAAGCCCGAAACGCACTACGCTACCGGGCTTTCTATCTCATTCAAAATGATATTATTTGAATTTCTTTAAAACTTTATTGACTAAAAATGAAAGGACTATTTTTTGTAAAATCCCGCTAAAACCACCTAATAAGTTAGTGGGATAAAAACTCTGTCTAGCCACATGATAATTCAATTTGAGATTTTCCAAATCAATATCCTGATTCAGTCTTAAAATTTTCAGGTCTTGATCTATCTCCTCAAAACTATTGTATTTCTTTGCCATCATAATTCGTCAAAATAAAATTCCGAAAATTTTCGCAAAATTGGCTTATTCAACTTGTTCCGGAACACATAAATCAGAATTCCGACCAGGAAATAAAACAATCCGACAGAAAGAAATCCATAGAAGGTATTGTTCAATGCTTGCCCAATACCATAGGAGGCAGCCAAAGATAGCATAAAGAGCGCCAGAAATCCGACGGCACCAATAAGTATGATCTTTGAAAACGACGTGATGCCCCGCATCAAAAATTTAAAGATCTTTAACTTATAGTAATCGCTGCCACTTTCAAGATAAGAACGTGCACTTTGCTCTGTATCCTTAATACTGTCCTTTAGTTCTTCAAATGCCATGGGCTATTTTTGCTTCTGCAATTGGGCATTTTTCTTTCGTAGCTCTTCAAGCTTATTTTCCAAAGTAACAATAATGTCATCGGCCTTGTAGCTCATACTTGAAATAGTGTCTTCCAATTTACGTTCAAAATCGGCCTTTTTTACATTGGCTGTTTTTGTAAGCTCCTCTTTAGCTTGGTTGATCTTTTCAGAGATATCATCCCTGGCGTCCAACGCTTTGCTTTTTATTTTCTCGCGGGTTTTTACCCCTTTGTCCGGTGCATAAAGAATTCCTATCCCTGCCCCGATTGCAGCTCCTGTTAAAAGAGCCAACAAAACACTACCACTATCATTTGCCATAATTTCTAATATTTAAATTAAAACGCTCCTAAAGAATCTATTAGGATTTGTAAAATTGCACTAAAAGTTACTAAAATCCATAAAATCTATATTAATATCTTGTTAAAGCCAAAAAAAACCTTGAGCTACATTGAATACCACCTACCCGATTTGGTCATTTTTTGAATAAACGAGGTGATGGGTAGGAATATTTATTGCTGGGCGACTATTGACAAGGTAATTGAAAGGGTGTACGTTCCATTCAATTTAACCAGACCCATACAAGATGTGAATGGAGTCACAGATGTCTTATCATATCTTGAATTAGGGCTTTCGATTCGCTAAAAAGCAGCAATCGAATATTATATCAATCGGTATATTTCAGTCTAGGGAGAATTTCTGGTCTATGATTTAAGCTGGACCTTTGCCCAAGAATCCCGTAAGCCGACCGTGCGATTAAAAACCAAATTTTTTGCAGTTGTATCGGGATCTACACAAAAATAGCCCAACCGCTGAAATTGGAAAAAATCACCCGCTTTGGCACTTTTAAGACTTGGCTCTAAATAGCCTGATATAATTTTTAGGGAATCTGGATTGATGAAGTCAATAAAATCCTTTTCCTTGTGTGCATCTGGGTTTTCATCGGTAAAAAGTCGATCGTACAACCGAACTTCGGCCTTGATGGCATGAGGAACAGAAACCCAATGCAATGTCCCTTTTACTTTTCGCAGGCTTTCCTCTGTTCCGCTTCCGCTTTTACTTTTAGAATCAAACGTGCATTGAATTTCGACAATCTTGCCGTCACTATTTTTTTCACAACTCAATGCCTTAATGATGTACCCATTTTTAAGACGGACTTCGCCATTGGGTTTAAGTCTGAAAAACTTTTTATTCGCCTCCTCCATAAAATCATCCCTTTCAATATAAATTTCCCTACTGAAAGGCACAAGCCGGCTTCCTGCAGCCTCATTTTCAGGATTGTTTTCCGCCTCAAGCCATTCAACCTCTCCCAAGGGATAGTTCATGATCACGATTTTCACTGGATCTAATACTCCCATGACACGAGGTGCCAGCTTGTTTAATTCTTCCCGTACATGAAATTCCAATAATGAAACATCGATTAAATTCTCTCGCTTTGCAATGCCAATGGTCGCCGCAAAATTCTTAATCGCTTCGGGGGTATACCCTCTTCTTCGTAATCCTGAAATGGTAGGCATTCTTGGGTCGTCCCAACCGTTTACCTTTCCTTCCTCGACCAATTTTAATAATTTACGTTTGCTCACGATAGTATGGCTAAGGTTTCTCCTTGCAAACTCACGTTGTTTTGGCCGTATTTTTTGCGGGTCATAAACCTGGTCTAAAAACCAGTCATATAATTCCCGGTGCATAGCAAACTCTAGCGTACAAAGTGAATGGGAAACTTGTTCTATATAGTCGCTCTCACCGTGCGTCCAATCGTACATTGGGTAAATACACCAATCGGTACCAGTCCTGTGATGCGCCTTGTGCAAAATACGGTACATAATGGGGTCACGCATTAACATGTTCGTGGAAGCCATGTCTATTTTTGCCCTGAGGACATGTGAGCCTTCAGCGAACTCCCCTCGTTTCATCGCTTCAAAAAGCGTTACGTTTTCTGATATCGTACGCGTACGATAGGGCCCAGCAATACCAGGTTCGGTAGGCGTACCTTTTTGGTCAGCCATTATTTCCGATGATTGACTGTCGACATAGGCTTTCCCTTTTTCAATCAATACAACCGCCCAATCATATAATTGTTGAAAATAATCAGAAGCATACCGTTCGGTATCCCATGTGTACCCCAACCACTCCACATCCTTTTTGATTGCGTCAACATATTCCTGTTCTTCCTTAACGGGGTTGGTGTCATCAAATCTTAAGTTCACAGGCGCTTCATACCGAAGACCTAGGCCGAAATTGAGACAAATCGAACTAGCGTGCCCAATGTGTAGATACCCATTCGGTTCAGGAGGGAATCGAAAACGAAGATCTTTTTTCCCAAAACCATTTGCCAGATCCTCCTCTATAATATGTTCAATAAAATTCAGCGGTTTGTCGGCCTCGCTCATAACTATATTTTTAGGAAGCGTAAAAGTAGGAAAATTGCAGTAATAGTACCCTTTAAAAAGGTCTGACCCTGCAATAAAAGCATTTCACAACAAATTTAATCGACCCCACAACATAAAATTCCCTTTGGCGCATTTATATGACATATTTGTGGTTGTATATCGTAAAACGACGGATAATCATGGTCAATGCACAAAGCAACGCCAGATAAAGCTACATGAAATCAGACGATTTCGCCCCTTATGAGAATTACGTAGTCACCCAAAACTACCACTACTTATGAAACTAAAATTACTTTATTTCGTTCCTACGCTTTTTACTTCGCTTATACTCTTGTTCGCCGTTGGCAATGCTAGCGCACAGAGTATCGTCTTAAATGCTCCACAGCCTGCAGATAATCCTAACCTTCCTGGCAACTCGCCATGGTCGGCCATTTGTGCAGGCAATACCGGATTCAACGAATTCTATGCCAACATCACTTGGGCAGGAACCGCCAATAGTGGTAACGAATTCATATTAGAACTCTCCGATGCTGCCGGGAACTTTGCGAGCCCTGTCGAACTGGCAAGGGTGAACAACCAAAATAGCAATACAGACTTTGATATGATGTTTGCCATTCCCACCAATACACGGGGACAAGGCTATAAAATGCGCGTCAGAAGTACAAACCCCGCGAAAACGAGTCCGACTTCGACAGCATACAACATGTATTACATGGATGTTACTACCAATCTGAACATTAGTGAATTAGGAAATGGGGTGCCCCCCGGAAGCATCTGTTCGACCGGACCTATCACGCTTCAAGTTGACAACATCGCCAATCCACAAACCTATCAGTATATTTGGTACCGAAGTGGTTCGGAATTACAAGGCGAAAAGGGATATACCCTGAATGTAACCCAATCAGGCATGTATAATGCGTTTATAGACTACGGCCCAGAATGTACGGGCTCTGGAAATACCGATTCAAACATTGTTGATGTAACTATTGGTTCGACGGGTCAAGGAATATTTATAAATCCTCCAACAAATACTGCCCTTTGTAATGGTGATACGGAAACACTTTCAATAAATACCACGAATCCTTCATGGATTTACAAATGGTACAAGAATGGTACGCTCATATTAGGGGCTACCAATAGCTCCTATACCGTAAACGCGGGGAACCCAGGTTTTGAAGGAGATTACCAAGTAGAAATTTCAAGTAGTAGCATATGTACTGAAAGATCTTTGGCAATTACGATTACCAACGCCGACAACTTTACGGCTACAAGAGTGAACTCGGCCAATATTGTGCTATTACCGACCCAAACTAAAACATTGAGCGTAACGACAACCGCCAACGCGCCAACATATCAATGGTATCGCAATAACAACCCGGTTTCCGGAGCAACCAGCGCATCACTAGATATTACGCAAGAGGGCATATATTATGTTGAAGTTACCCAAGGTGGAGGGGCGTGCCCGGGTACCATAAAAAATTCTGAACAAACTACTGTCGTAATCCCAGCATCCTTTGAACTGGTCATTGCCTTCAATGCGCCATACACTTCTTGTGTTTCGACCAGTGCCGTGCTTAAAATACAAACCATCAATGCCGTGCTTTCTGATGGAAGTAAAATAGATGTAACCCCCGATTTAGAAACAGCCTTTACCTATCAATGGAATAAAGATGGTGCGAATGTGGCCGGAGCGACCTCGAGTTCAATAAGCCTAACAGCAACTTCAGAAAACGGAAACTATAGGGTCGATGGTGTATTAAATTCATTCAATGCCTCATCAAATTCTCTTACTGCAACTCTGTTGACCAGTGAAACAGTAACCATCAACAGCACGAGTACCGTTTACTGCAGTGCGTCGGATACCATTACCATGTCATCAACCACAGATCTATCGGTCGAAACGTATGCCTGGGAGAAAGATGGTGCTATGATAAATTCAACCGATGCCCAACTATCAGTAAGCGCACCTGGTACATACCGCTTGGTTTTGGATAAGAATGGCTGCGATCTAATTTCAAACGAAATTACCGTCGCCCCACTAGATCCAGATTTGATCAATATAGATCCAGCGGGTGACATCATATTCCCCGAAGGTACTTCAAGGACGGTTTCTGCTAGTGGCGGAACTGCCTATCGATGGTACGATGTCAATAATGTCGAGATAAGCAATTCAGATTCAGTAACATTCACAGAACCTGGAACATTTATGCTCATTGCAAATATTGACAATTGTGAGGTTAGCAAGCAAGTGAATGTTGCCTATCTAGAAACCTTTAAAGTGCCGAACGTAATAACTGTTAATGGAGATGGCATCAATGATCAATGGATATTACCGAATTCATATTCAAATAAATCGGATGTGAATGTCGTTATCTATAACGGCAACGGCGATGAAATACTAAACGAATATAATTACAAGAACAATTGGCCGCAATCGACCACGTCGTTTACAAAACAAAATATGGTCTTCTATTACAAGATCAAAAACGATAGGGAAGTATTGAAGCAAGGCACCATTACAGTCATTCGCTAACCAACCACCATGCTTAAGAGAAGAATTTTTTACATACTAATGTTCGCGATGGCCATGACTAAAATCACGGCCCAGCAGGAAAGTCCGTTTGTAGTTTATGACGTGCCTTCGCAGAACCTTTTAAAGTATAATAGATTCTTGATAAACCCTACGTTCTCGACCGTGCGGGAGGATAAATCCTACATCAATCTCCTACACCGAAACCAATCGGTACAATTTGATGACAACAATCAGAATTATTTTCTTAGCTATAGTGGGCGTATCAGTGATCGCACGGGTCTTGGTCTTAGCTTGTATACGCAACGGGCCGGAACCGTTAGTAATTATGGCGTGCTTGCCAACTATGCCTATGGTATAAAACTGAGTGACAAAAGCAATTTTACCTTTGGGGCGAATCTTTCCTATTACAATAGTGGGTTCGACCAAAATAGGGCCAGCACGGTTGATCCCAATGACCCTCTGTTGAATGGCCTACAGGATAGCAATCTATTATCCTTTCAACCAGGCTTTAACCTCTCTTATGGCAAATTTGATTTTGGCATCTTTGCCGAGAATCTTTTTGACTATAACCTGAAAACGAGCAAATCGATAACAGAGTTCATGGATAAAACCTTCTCGGGACATTTGCAATATACCCATCAGTTTGAAAACACTTCTGGTATTTTTGAGAATGGTCGTTTAATGCCCTTGGTAAGAGCCAGAAAAGTAGGTGTAAGTGATATTGTCCTTGGTGGTAGTCTCATACTTGACCTTCCAAAAGTGGGCTGGATTCAAGGTGGTTATGATAGCTTTTATGGAGCTGCCGCTGGTATCGGATTTAACTTAAACCAAAGGATATCATTGGGGTATACCATGGAAAAAGGGCTGTCGAGTAATTTCGACAGTTTTGGGATGACCCATGAAATTTCCTTTGCATATTCCTTTACCCCAAATCTAACTGAGGATAGAGTAATGTTGGAAGATGAAGGAGATGATCTAGCTGCCAACGAACTACTAGAGAATATAACGCCATCTTCGAATACCGAGGTTGAAGATCTTAAAACTAAACTCGCCGAAAACGACGCGATTTTGGCCGAATTGATGTTCCGACAAGATTCCTTGGAGGCCAACCGACAGAAGGACCTCGAAAGAAGGTTTGAAATGGTGATGCGTATGGTGCGCAATGAAACGAAGGGCAATCGTCCTGATTTAGAAAAAAAGGCGGCAGAACTATTTTTAGGCAAAGACGATGCCCCAGCTGTAGCCGCAAACAATGCCAGGCAAGATAAAATTACACCAGAAACCGTACAAGCGACCACCAAAAACCCGACAAAGGCCGACCCCATTTCGTCAAAAGAAATTTTACAAACAAAGGAAGCCAAACAGACAGTTGCACAAAAAGAAGCTCCGAGAAACAACAATACAAGTAGAGATGCCCTTGCCGTACAAGATAAAAAACCATCCGGTATTGCCATCCAAAACAAAAAAGAAGATCAGACCAGACCGATCAAAACAAGAGTATATCGTAATTTAAATGGCGTTAAGGACGGCTATTATATTGTCGCCAATGTTTATAAAGGCGGGAACTACATGAACAAATTCATCGAGAAGCTAGGGCAAGAAGGTATAACAGCCGATTTTATCGATAATCCCGAGAACGGTTTGAAATACGTTTATGTACAAAGATTCGATACTTGGCAGGAAGCCGAGGCGGCCCATAATTCAAAATTAAATGGAGCCTATAAAGGAGACCTTTGGATCATGAATGTAGATAATCGCTATAGCAATGAGCGCTATGCCGACAATGTGAACAAAATCAAGGAAAAATCCTCGAAATTCGATTCGGATGTATTGCAAAAGAATGTTGTGGTAAAAGACCGTGTCGCTTCGAATGAGCCTAAGGAAAGATCGTTTGAAATCGATGGAATTGGCACGGGATATTACATCATTGCCAATGTGTTCGCGAATCCAAACAATGCTCGGCGATTCATTAAACTACTCAATTCGTATGGGCTCAGCGCTAGTTATTTTATCAATCCGGAGAACAACTGGCGGTATGTATACTTAAAACGCCACGAATCTTGGAATAATGCGCTTATTTCCTACTATTCAAAACTCAATGATTCATATGACGACAAAATGTGGATCATGCGGGTTACGTCGAATAAAATCGGATCTACCTGACATAAACCGTCTTAATCGCTTTATTCGCGCCTCTTGATACTTGGTCGATTTATGATGTCTTTAAACAATTTATAGATGCATCCAAGTTTTACCAATGCATAGCAGGAACTTCTTTTCCAATCGACCATTGAGCCTTTTATACCCTTTATAGTTTTTGGTAGTAGTCGAACAACCCAAACAAAATTTACTTTTTTTGAAGACCGCATTCAACCGAATTCATGTTCTCAACCAGAATGGTCAAAACGAACGCGCGTAATTTTTTTCCTTTCCCTAAAGTTTTTCAAAAAATTCAATTCGTTTAAATACATGCGCCCTACTCAATGAAATCCTTGCCTAGAAAAACCATGTTGCACTAAAGCCAACATCGCCAAGGTGCATTCCCTACACCGACATTGGTATTTTAACAATCAATAATCTTTCTAAGCACTTGGAATTGAAAAGCCGGCCAGCGACCCGAATTCATAGGTCATATTAAATTGGCTGGGGATTCCAAATTCCCTTCAAATATTTCATTCGTGCGAAAACGCAAAGGGGTGACATGCTACTCCTACTTTTGAATCGGTCAAGAGAAATTTTCTACCATGGGATTTCCTGTGAAAGTGATTTTTCTAACCAGCATAAACTTCGTTTTTCGGTCAAGCCCCCATTTCTTGAAACAACTCAAATCGTCTGAAAAATAAGGGTTTTTCGCAATTCTATACCCTGTATAAATCGCATTTCACAACATAAACCACGCATACCACAACAATAAATTCCGGCAATCATGATTATAACCAATATTTGTGTTTGGTAGCTTCCGCTCAAGGCATTTTTAAGGTGTGCTAAAATCGAACTGCCAGAATGAACAAAGCTGATAAAAACCAATAACGCTGGTTACACCAAACTTACTGACCAATGAAATTTAAGTCGATTAAACTTTTACTGTTATTTTTCTTTCTTTTTCTAGGTGGTTTTGCGGCCTTTTCTCAGGTCAAAAACAATTTCAGCGTACGCTATGAGGCTGATATTCGAGGTGAATTAACGTTTATCGCAAACAATATCGTCAGTGCCCAACAGGATGCCTATTGTACGGGAAGGGGCAGAAACAGGGTCTGTTATCCGGCAATAACGCCAAATGACCCGTATAATAATACCGGAAATTCATCGGATTACAATGACGATATCAATATGCAGTATATTGACATCGACAGCGATATAAATACGTTTAGTTCAAGCAGTGCCACCTTAGACATCCCCGATCCCACGTGTTCTAAGATTCGCTATGCCGGACTCTATTGGTCGGCTGTTTATGTCAATAACGACAGAAGCAATATCAACCAGGTGAAATTTCGTCTCCCAGGCGGTGCTTATCAAAATATTACTGCCGATGAAATACTTTTTGACGGCAATGGGGATGCAGACTTTGGGTATTATAGTCCATACGCCTGTTATAAGGACGTAACGGCGTTAGTTTCTGCCATGCCGGATCCAACTGGCGATTATTTTGTGGCCAATGTAAGAGCTAGCACCGGCAGCAACATTTCAGGAGGGGTTTCAGGGGGTTGGACCATGGTTGTAGTCTACGAAAACCCGAGCTTGCCTGGCAGTAAGTTTATTACCACTTTTGATGGATATGCCGGTATAAAATCGGGTCAGACTGTTGACATTCCTGTAAATGGATTTACAACACTTCCCGCACCCTTTTCAGTGAACGCCAATATTGGCGTCGCCACCCTTGAAGGTGATAACAAAATAACCGGGGATGGTTTGTCGATAAAAGCCGGGGGGCTCCCCACTTTTACCGCTTTGGGCAATACAACGAACCCTACAAATAACTTCTTTAATTCGAATATTACCATCAATGACGCCATTGTTACAACACGAAATCCGAATAGTATTAATACGCTTGGTTGGGACGTGGATTTATTAAAGATAGCCAACAATTTCAACGCCGTAATCCCGAATGATGCGACGAGCGCCATTTTGAGGGCCAGTTCAACCCAGGACAAGTATGATATCTTCTTTGCCTCATTCGATGTAGAGATTATAGCGCCAAATATTATTTTGGAAAAACGCGTCCAGGATATTGCCGGAAATGATATCACCGGTCTAGGGGTTAATCTTGGGCAGACCTTGGATTACGTTTTGTCATTCGAAAACATTGGTAACGACGACGCCGACAACTTTACCATCAAGGATATTTTGCCTATAAATGTAACTTTAGACGAGCTAAACTTTGTTTTACCTGCAGGCGTTACCTATACCTATGACAGTGCGACTAGAACCGTCTTGTTTACAATTCCCAATAACCTTGTTGAAGAAGGAGATCCCATATATTCAATACGAATGCGGGTCAAGGTGGCCGAAAACTGTTTTGACTTTATTGACGCCTGTTCCGACCTTATCCAAAACCTGGCATACGCCACCTATCAAGGGGTAGAAAACTCGGCCCAAGTGACCGATGACCCCAGCGTTAGTGATTTCGACAGCTGTGGGTTTGTTGTCCCAGGCGCTACCAATTTCCTTTTAGACGATCTTGCCGATTGTAATTTTGAGCGAACAGTCGACTTATGTGGAGGCAGTGTTATCTTGGACTCAGGCGACGGATTCGACAGTTATGTGTGGTATCGGGATGTGAATGGAAATAATCTGGTCGATGGATCTGATACCGTTTTGAACGATGGTGATCCCGATAACGACCCTAGCACCTTGGTCGTCACTGGCATTGGCACCTATATCGTCGACAAAATAGTGGCCGATCCCTGCAAGGGCTTTAAAGAAATTATTCACGTGCAGCCTTATGGTGGTGGAAGTGCCGCAAGCCCCATCATAACCTATTTCAATACGGTAAACGGCGATGCCGACCCATCTAATGATATTGCCGGAGAGATTGTCACGTGTTCAACGGATGGTTCGCTTTTACCGAAAATATTTCTTTGTGGAATCAATGATTCCAAGTTGATCCAGGTTAACATTGTAGATGCACAGAGTCTGACCTGGGAAAAATTAGATGAGGCCAGTTGTGCGCCTATTGGCGATGATTGTGCCAATAAGAACCTTACATGTACCTGGACACCTCAAGGTACTGGAAGCAATTTTACAGTATCAAGTGCTGGCAAGTATCGCCTTTCTGTAACGTATCAAAACGGATGTAGCAACAAGTTTTACTTCAATGCCTTTCAAAACAACCTGGATATTCAGTATACTAAAAATGATATTATTTGTACGACGCCAGGGAATATTACCATTACCAATCTAGGTCTTGGATACGGCTATCAGTTAGCGAACGCTATGACCGATGCAGTTTTGATTCCATTTAGCGCCAATAATGGTCCTAGTTTTGATTTTGGGCCTGGACAAAATGGTGGTTATAGGGTTGAAATAGTGCAACTTGACAATACGGGAAATCCGATAGTTGGTGCCTGTATTTTTAGTACTCCAGATATCGGTATTCTGGAAAAGAATTTTCAGGTGGTGGTCGCAACAACAGCTGCGACCTGTATCGCCAAAGGAACCATCAATTTTCAGGTTTCAAACGTGGATCCAAACTATGAATATGAAATTCGTCTAGACGACGGATCCAATGGAGGCCTGGGAACATTGGTTGACAATGAAACCGCCCAGCCCGATAACAATTTCACCTTTAGTGGTCTAAATCCGGGAAATTATATCGCCATCGCAAGAACTGATGATGGATGTAGCTACAGTGAACAAGTAACCATTGTTGATGAGGATAATTTAGACTTGACAGCGACCATTTCACAACAAATTATTTGTGGTAACGGAATTGTTCATATGGAAGCTTCAGGAGGAGTTGCGCCATATTCCTACGCGATATGGAGCTACGTTGACGAAGGCGGAACCACCATTACCTCCTATCCAACGGTACAGGATATTCCTTCTACTGAATATCAGGCCAACGTTGATTTTCAAATTACCGCCCCTGGTGATTATACGTTTGTTGTCATTGCCGATAACGATTGCTACTTCTTTTCAAATACCGTTACCCTTACAGAACTTGAGATAACCTATACGACCTCTTATGCCGATGAAACCTGTTTTGGGGCCGAGGACGGGTTAATTTCAGTCAATGTTACGAATAGCAACGGCTTTACGTTAACCTATTTTTTAACGTATCCCGACAACACAACAATATCAAACGCTTCAGGAACCTTTACGAATCTACCCCAAGGAGATTACCTGTTGGAAATCACGCAGACCAATGGTCCGAGTTCATGTGACCTTCAGGAAAATTTTACCATTGCAGGACCTATTGATGTCATATCGGCCGATGCGGTGCTGGTACAGCCCTATACCTGCCTGCAGACGGGCAGCGTGCAGGCACAGAACGTGGCCGGCGGCACCCCGGGATATACCTATAGCATCGACGGGGTCGCCTTCGGCGCCTCCGATACCTTCGCCGGACTG
>JBBQAM010000017.1:0-71213 GCA_038316335.1 Flavobacteriales bacterium | reverse complement strand
AGTTCAAAAAACATTTTAGGGCAGGTCATGCCGAACATGGTAGTAAAAACCGAAGTACCGGTGCCGATGGGGAAGATGTGTATATGGATGTGCCTTTAGGTACCGTAATCAAGGACTTCGAAACAGATGAAGTGCTGTTCGAGATTACCGAGGATGGCGAAGAAAAAGTATTGTTGCCCGGGGGCATGGGAGGTCAGGGTAACTGGCATTTTAGAACCAGTACGAACCAAACCCCGAGGTACGCACAACCGGGGATACCAGGTCAGGAAAAACAAGTGATCCTTGAGTTGAAGGTATTGGCCGACGTAGGGCTGGTCGGTTTTCCGAATGCAGGAAAATCAACATTACTCTCGGTGGTAACTTCAGCCAAACCGAAAATCGCCGATTATGAGTTCACAACCTTAAAGCCGAATTTGGGCATCGTTGAGCACCGCGATTTTCAGAGCTTTGTTATTGCCGATATTCCTGGTATTATTGAAGGGGCGGCAGAAGGCAAGGGCTTAGGACATTATTTCCTTCGACATATCGAACGCAATGCTACCTTATTGTTTTTAATACCTGCCGATAGCAAGGATATTAGTAAGGAGTATGAAATTCTCTTGGATGAGTTGCGGCGCTATAACCCCGAATTGTTGGATAAGGCCCGCCTGGTCGCCATTTCAAAATGTGATATGCTCGATGATGAACTGATGGATGAAATGCGCATTGTGCTCGATGCTGACTTTAAGGATACACCCTATTTATTTATTTCCTCGATTGCCAATATCGGTCTTCAAGAATTAAAAGATCGACTCTGGACGATGCTCAACAGTTAATCGAATATCTCGTTTGTTCTACCAATGCCGTTTCTTTTTTTGGTATTTTTATGTAAAAGTAAGTATATGACCTATTTACGGGCGTTGATAGTAGTTCTACTGATGGTTTCCTGTAATGCCATTCGCGTACATTATGATTATGACAAGGAGACCGATTTCACGGCCTATACTACCTATAATTATTATGCCGATATGGAGACGGGTTTAAGTGAATTGGATATCAAAAGATTATTAGGAGCTATGGATATTGCCTTGCAGACCAAGGGACTTCTATATTCGGAAGAACCCGACATGTGGATCAATATCAAAAGTACCACCTTAAGAACACAGCCCAATAATTCAGTAGGGGTGGGAGTCGGCGGCGGTGGCGGTACTATCGGCGGTGGCGTATCGTTCGGCATCCCGGTCGGGCAGTCCCATTTGCAGCGCGAAATTCAATTTGATTTCGTGGATGCCAAAAAGAATATGCTGTTCTGGCAAGCGACAAGCAGTATTTCCTTTAAGGAAAATGCACCTCCGACCCTACGCGAACAAACTTTTCAGGAATTGGTCGACAAGGTGCTTTTAAAATATCCTCCGAAAAGAAAAAAATGATTTTTTAAATCACACTTCAATAGTGTGACACGCGAAGGGGAACATGCATCACAGGCTTTTCAACAGACCACCATCTATGGGAATCTGCGTGCCAGTAATATAAGCGGCCCTGTCAGAGGCTAAAAATGCGACCAAATAGCCATATTCTTTTGGATCTCCAATTCGTTTGAGAGGTACCCGTGATTCCATCTCGCTGCGAACATCATCTTGCGGTATCCCCAGTTGTTCTGCTTTCTTGGCATTTAACTGAGCAATACGAGCCGTATCGAAATACCCGGTCAAAATACTATTGACCGTTATCTTGTCAGGCCCTACATCAGTGGCCAAGGATTTCGCCCAGGTCACCACGGCCGCCCGTATGGTATTTGACAATGCCAAATATGACAAAGGTTCCTTGACCGAAATCGAGGCAACATTAATAATTCTGCCCCATTGGTTTTTTTGCATGCCTTTCAAGGCCAGCTCGGTTGTGAAAACAATTGTTTTGAACAGAAGGTCAAACGCTTCTTGATAATCGACTACCTTTTTTTCGAGGGCATTCCCGGCATTCGGTCCTTGGGTATTATTGACCAGGATATCAACAGTATTCGTATCAAAGTACTGGCCAATTCGATCTTTAAAGGCTTCGTAATTCGAAAAGTCGGTCACCACATAGTGATGCTTTTGGCCCTCGTCTTTGGGAAGGGTTGAAAGAATGGCCTTGAGTTTATGTTCATTACGCGCCATTAAGGTGACACTCGCGCCACTTTTGGCCAATTGCTCGGCAATCGCTTTTCCAATACCATCACTACTTCCTCCGACCAAGGCTTTTTTTCCTTTAAGCGAGACCTTCATTTTTTCGATTTTTTAGCTTGAACAGCTACCGGTTACCACTGTTCGACATTGCGTTATTTGCCCTCACTTTTCCTCATTCAGCTTCCAATGATCGGAAATTATTTATATTCTTCCCGCACCGGACTGAAAACATCCAATAGTTTGCATTTGGTCAGGGCCTTTCCGCTATGTTCGGCATGTGGGGCAATTACCACCAAATCGCCCGGATTATAGATATGGGTTTCCCCGTTTACGGTAAATTCAAAGATTCCTTCCAAGACCTGCATGATCTGTTCGTTAGGGTGTGAATGTGCTGGTACTTTGGCACCTTCCTCAACGTCCCAAAAAGCAATCGACATGGTTTGTGCATGAATAAGTTTACCGTGAAAACCAGGCATGATTTCCTTGGATGGGATCGTAGAAAGGGTTAGGTTCATCAGATGATTTTAGCTACGAAGATAAACAGAATCAACCATAATATGTTGTGCAAGATCTGAACGAGGATATAAAATTTTAAGTGTGTTTTTCGATATTCCTAAATCACACTATATATTCCTTACCTTGAATCCCCTATCCCATACTTCGTACTTCGTACTTCGTACTTCCTACTTCGTACTTCGTGCTTCGTACTTCCTACTTCGTACTTTGTACTTCCTACCTCATTAATCTATTCATATATTTGATACTTAAAATCGTTTGAATGAAAATACATTTTATTGCCATTGGCGGTAGCGCCATGCACAATTTGGCCCTGGCCTTGCATCATAAGGGGTATACTGTTACGGGCAGTGATGATGTAATTTTCGAGCCCTCGGCAGGGCGATTGGCATCGAAAGGCCTTTTGCCCAAAGAGTTCGGATGGTTTCCTGAAAAAATACATCCTGGCCTGGATGCCGTTATTTTGGGAATGCATGCCAAATCGGACAATCCTGAATTGTTGAAGGCGCAGGAACTTGGTCTTATGACCTATTCCTATCCCGAATTCCTCTATGAACAATCAAAGAACAAGACCCGGGTCGTTATCGGGGGAAGCCATGGGAAAACTACGATTACCTCAATGATACTTCATGTACTTAAATATCATAATAAGGAGGTAGATTATATGGTAGGAGCCCAATTGGAAGGATTTGATCGAATGGTGCACCTTACCAAGGAGAATGATTTTATGGTCTTGGAGGGGGATGAATACTTATCGTCACCTATTGACCTGCGCCCTAAGTTTCACTTGTATAAACCTAATATTGCCTTGTTGAGCGGTATTGCATGGGACCATATCAATGTATTCCCCACCTTTGAAAATTATGTCGAACAGTTCAAAATTTTTGTCGATAGTATTGTAAAGGGCGGGAGCATTACCTACAATGCCGAAGATCCCGTAGTGCGAGAAGTCGTAGAAGAGTCTACAAACGCCATAAGAAAATTGCCCTACACGACCCCGGAGTACACCGTAGTAGACGGCCAGACCCTGTTGGAAACTTCTGAAGGTGCTATGCCTATTGGCGTTTTTGGAAAACACAACCTCAGTAACCTTGCAGGGGCCAAATGGATCTGCCAAAATATGGGGGTCGATGAGGATGCCTTCTATGAGGCCATTGCTACTTTTAAAGGTGCCTCTAAGCGTTTGGAGAAAATCGGGGAAGGAAAAAACTGCATCGCATTTAAGGATTACGCCCATTCTCCGAGCAAAGTAGCTGCGACCACCAAAGCGGTTAAAGAGCAATATCCGAATCGAAAGTTAATAGCGTGTTTGGAGTTGCACACGTATAGCAGTTTTAATCCCGAATTCTTAAAAGGATATCGGGGCAGTTTGGATGCAGCCGATTCCGCGATCGTCTTTTATCTCCCCGAATCGGTAAAGATCAAACGACTAAAAGAGGTCAGCCCCTCGCAAATCGCTATGGCCTTTGAACGTGATGACCTTCACATATTCACCAATGCCCCTGAATTAAAGAACTATTTGGTGTCGCTCAATTATAAAGATGCGGTGCTCCTGTTGATGAGTTCTGGAAATTATGGTGGCCTCGATTTGAACCTGCTTAAAAAAGCAATCGAAAATTCGTAAATAGGGATAACGTACATCGCGTTATCGCCCATAAATTTTTATATTGGGGTTGAAAAGGAAAATAGAAATGCCTTACGCGTATCATGGCGTATAGGGTATTAATTGTTTTTGGCGCGGAGCGCCTATAGAAATATTGTAATCAAGGATTATTTTTAATACCGGACAACATTCACACATATCATGCAGGACACCCCTTCTTCCTTATCGATTAAACACTGGTCTGATGATGATAGACCGCGGGAAAAAATGGTCTTAAAGGGGTTGTCGGCTTTGTCGGATGCCGAGCTTATCGCAATACTTATTGGTTCGGGAAGCCGCAGTGAAAGTGCCGTTGAACTCTCGAAACGTATTTTGGCATCGGTAAACAATAATTTGAATGCCCTTGGCAATCTATCACTACAGCAATTAATGCAGTTCAAAGGTATTGGCGAAGCAAAGGCGGTTACTATTGTGGCCGCACTTGAGATGGGAAGAAGAAGAAGGGGGGAAGCCGCGCAGAAGATCACCAAAATTTCTAGTAGCAGGGATGCTTTCGAGTTGCTGCAACCCAGAATGGGGGAATTAGCGCACGAGGAGTTTTGGATCATCTATTTAAACAATGCCAACAAGATCTTACATACGCGACAATTGAGTAAAGGCGGATTGACCGGGACGCTCGTCGATGTTCGTATCGCGATGAAACAGGCCTTGGAATTGGGGGCCGTAGGATTGATTTTAGCACATAACCACCCATCGGGAACCCTAAGGCCCAGTAAGGAAGATACCAGTGTGACCCAGAAATTGAAGACCGCTGCCGCCACGTTGGATGTAAAAGTTTTAGATCATTTGATCATTACCCAAAAGGATTATTATAGTTTTGCCGACGAAGGGCTCCTGTAAACGAATGCATGTATCCCGTAATTGTTTGTTAGTGATTACGTGGGGAATGATTTCGGAAAAGTGTGCCCCGTACGTATGATTTGCAATCTAGACTTCTATGTTACTTATTTATACCCATAAAATAACACCCCGCTTCACCTACAGTATGAAGCATCTTTTCACGCGAATTTTGGGAATTGAAGTCACTTTTACGACCACGATAGAAGATTTTATAAAACACTCGGGACCAAAAATAACCTATACGAAACAGCCCTTACAAAATGAATTTTTTGTACGCAGCAACGATTTGCTATTCGAACAGGGTATCAATGACCTTCAAATAACCATTGCGCAATGGGATGGTGTCCCCTGCTTTTTTTCAGCCGGTGAGCGAAGTAACCTACCATTCGATATCTTTTCGGCCAGCTTTTTTCTTTTGAGTAGGTATGAAGAATATCTGCCTCATGTGAAAGATATTCACGGGCGGTTTTCCCCTAAGGACAGTGTTGCCTATCAGAACGGTTTTTTGATGCTTCCCGTGGTAGATATTTGGGCGTATAAAATGCTCCAAGCCCTCAAAGAACGATTTCCTGATCTCGAAGGTAAAAACCGCACCTTCAATTTCACCTCTATCATTGATGTTACTACTTCCCATTCGTTTGCCTATAGGGGTTTTACCCGCAGCTTAGGAGGATTATTGATGGATCTCGGCTATTTGCATGTAAAACGAATCGCGCGTCGAGCAGCTGTATGGGTGGATCCCCGTAAAGATCCATTCGATAATTTTGAGTGGTTGGTCGAACTGCACAAGGAGTTGAAGGTGAAGGCCAAGTTTTTTTTTCAATTCGCATCGTATTCAAAGTATGATAAGAATGTATCCCCGAACAATAATAAGTTCAAATATCTCATTAAATATATTGCCGATTACAGTATGGTCTCCCTGTGTGCCTCCTATAGTTCCTTTGGGGATATCGACCTTTTAAAGCAAGAGAAAAAAAACCTGTCAGAGGTAATCAATCGCCCTGTTAATCTTTCGAGGCTTCGATACAACAGGGTCGATGTCCCCAATACCTACCGCAATTTGGTAGAGGCCGAGTTTACCGATGATTACACCATGGGCTACACCCATGAAATAGGGTTTAGGGCCGGGACCTGTACCCCTTTTTATTTTTACGACATCAATCTAGAACTTCAACAGCCTATTCGCATCCATTCGTTTGCCGCACACGACTATTCCTTGGTCAATCTGAAGAATAAAAATGACATTTTAGAGCAAATGAATTTCTTGTACCAACAGGTCAAATCGGTCAATGGGCAGTTGATTACCGTATTTTCAAATGAACTTTTGGGGGGGTCCCATAAAATCGATTGGAAAGACTTGTATAGCACCCTCTTAAGAAAGTATCATGTATAGGAACAAGGTGACCGATGTATTCTTTGACCTAGACCATACACTCTGGGATTTTGAAAGGAATTCTGCCTTGACTTTTGAAAAAATCCTGACTGAAAATCGTATCGCTGTTTCCCTGCCTGATTTTCTGGAAGTATATGTTCCGACCAATGTAGCATTTTGGAAATTGTATCGAGAGGAAAAAATCACAAAGTCCGAATTGCGCTATCAACGTTTAAAAACAGTTTTTGATTCGTTGAACTATGCGATTTCAGATACGATGATCGATCATTTGGCAATTGAATATATTGAACATCTACCATACTTTAACCACCTTTTTCCGAATACACATGAAATACTTCACTATTTAAGACCCACCTATAAGCTTCACATCATAACCAATGGCTTTCAGGAAGTTCAAGAGAAAAAAATGAAAAATGCCCTAATTCATCGGTATTTTGATACGATCACCAATTCGGAGACCGCAGGGGTAAAAAAACCAAATCCTTTGATCTTTCAAGTGGCGTTGCAAACGGCCCAAACCTTGCCCCAATCGGGCCTTATGATCGGGGATAGTTTAGAAGCCGATATACTTGGTGCCCAGGCTGTAGGGTTACATGCACTTCATTTTAATGCCCATGGGGCGCCAGCACACGATTATTGTCATATGATCAAGGACTTAAGTGAGATAAAATCGTTTTTATAACTTTCTAGCCAGAGAACGTTATGTTCAATACCACCCTTTTAGGACCGTTGGCCATTTCTGGCTTTAGATTTAGCCGATGTGGCATGCTACACCAAGCGCTTTGCATTGGATCTGGCTCCCATGACAAGAGGACATGGTGTGATGGCCTATGGAAACTTGGCTGCGAGGCGCAATGCCTCTTTTCAAATAGGATTAATTATCCTATCTTGGGGCCATCAAAACCATCTTTGATTCTGAAAGAGTGATTCGAATTGTTGGTCTGAATCAACTTCGGCACGCTTTTTTCATATAGCACTTTTAAATCTTAAATCGTATCCTGTGAAAAATATTATTTTGGCCATTTTTTTATGTATGGTTCCTTTCATGTCCCATGCACAATTAAACGATTACAAATACATCATCGTACCGAAGAAATTCGATGGCTTCAAAAATGAAAACCAGTATCAAACCAGTACATTGATCAAATATTTGCTTGTTCAAAAGGGGTTTGACGTGGTCTATGATGATGCCCTACCAGAAGATTTGAATAGCAATCGTTGTTTAGGGCTTTTGCTTGGCCTGGAGGATCTTTCATCGATGTTCACCACCAAGGTAATCTTAAATTTGAAAGATTGTAATTCAGTGGTTATAATGAGCACTGAGGTAGGAACAAGCAAGGAAAAGGATTATAAATTGTCCTTCAATGAGGCCATTCGTGATGCAGCGCGATCATTTGACCCTATAAATTATAGTTATAAACCAAAAGGGAATGACCAAGAAACCGTTACCCTAAATTATAAGAATGATGTGAAGAAGGTCGCTGAAACACCTAAAAACAGGCAGGAACAAGTTACGATCGAGGAGGTAACCCCTGAACGACAAACCTATAAAAGTATGGAGCCCGTACCCTCGGATATTAAAAAAGCGGAAAACGAGCTAGGGAAGGCCACACAAGACCCATTGCACCTATCAGGAGTTTTGTACGCACAGGAAATTCCGAATGGCTTTCAACTGGTAGACAGTACCCCGAAAATCAGGCTTAAGATATTCAAGACTTCGAAGCCAGATCAATATCTTGGAAAGACTGATGAAAATGAAGGCCTGGTCTATTCCAAGGAAGGCCAATGGTTTTTTGAATATTATGTAGGCGATCAATTGCGGGTGGTACCATTGGACATTAAGTTCTAGCCTTCGTATTTATCCTTCCAACGGTTTTTCAGGAATTCCTTGATCGCGACTTCACGTTGGTTGTCTCCCGGCTCATAAAAGGCAGTACCTATTAGTGCTTCGGGCAAGAATTCGGCGGCGATAAAATTGTGATCGTAATCATGGGCATATTGATACTCCTTTCCATAACCTAGATCTTTCATCAATTTCGTCGGGGCGTTACGCAGATGAAGTGGTACCGAGAGGTCCCCAAATTCGTTTACAGCCTGTTGTGCTTTGCCGATTGCCTTATAACTCGCATTACTCTTTGGGGAAGTGGCAAGATAAATGGCGCATTGGCTCAGGATGATCCTTGCTTCCGGATATCCGATGTTAGTGACGGCCTGAAAGGTAGTATTGGCCAATACTAGTGCGGTAGGATTGGCGAGGCCGATATCCTCAGAGGCCGAAATCAACATTCTACGGGCAATAAATTTAACGTCTTCCCCTCCTTCGATCATCCTGGCGAGCCAGTAGACCGCTCCATTCGGATCACTGCCGCGTATCGCTTTGATAAAGGCCGAAATAATATCATAGTGTTGTTCCCCGGTCTTATCATAGAGCACCGTATTTTTCTGAATCTTCGCAATGACCATTTTGTCGGTAATGGTGATGGTATCGGAATCCTCGGAGTTTACGACCAATTCAAAAATATTCAATAACTTTCTTCCATCACCTCCTGACAGGCGAAGCAAGGCTTCGATTTCCTGAAGTTCAATGTTCTTTTTTTTCAAGACTTCGTCCTGCTCCATGGCCCTTTTAAGAAGGGCGATAAGGTCTTCCTTTCCAAAAGGATTCAGGATATATACCTGACATCGGGAGAGCAAGGCGGGGATGACCTCAAAGCTCGGATTTTCGGTCGTCGCCCCGATCAAGGTAACCCAGCCTTTTTCTACGGCACCCAATAAAGAATCTTGCTGTGATTTGCTAAAGCGGTGTATTTCGTCAATGAATAGTATGGGGTTTTTGGCGGTAAAGAGTCCGCCACGTTGTTTTGCCTTGTCTATGACGTCCCTAATATCCTTGACACCACTGTTAATGGCACTCAGGGCATAAAAGGGCCTTTCACTTTCATGGGCGATGATATGGGCCAAGGTCGTTTTGCCCGTGCCCGGTGGCCCCCAAAAGATCAAGGAAGGGATGGTGCCTTTTTTGATTTGATACGTCAACGAGCCCTGGTCACCAACCAAATGGTGTTGACTAATATATTCTTCAAGCGTTTTGGGACGCACACGTTCGGCAAGGGGTTCGTTCATGGTCTAAAAATAAGACATTTCACGATCTATTGAATACGCTTAGAACGAACAATCCTATCGGCCATGACAAATTTACCGATTTCACTTCGATGGCTGGTTTTTTGTAAAGAATACGGTTAATTTTATCCTATGTCTGAGCATACTTATTTTAAATTCACCAATGCCGTCATCATTGCGCCAATAGCGGCAGTACTGTTGATATGGCTGGTTTTTTGTAAGGAATACGGTTAATTTTATCCTATGTCTGAGCATACTTATTTTAAATTCACCAATGCCGTCATCATTGCGCCAATAGCGGCAGTACTGTTGATATGGCTGGTTTTTTGGGTAGAATTGCGATGGCAGGTGAATTTGAATGAGTACGGCATTTACCCTCGTACTGTCACAGGTTTGCGCGGCATCTTTCTTTCGCCTTTTATCCATGGTTCTGTTGAACACCTTTATAACAATACAATACCCGTAGCCGTATTGTTGGCTTCCCTTTTTTATTTCTATCGAAATATTGCCTTGCGGGTGCTTTTTTTAGGGTTGGTTTTTTCCGGACTTATTACCTGGGCAATCGGTAGACCCTCTTTTCATATTGGGGCCAGTGGCATAATTTACCTTTTGGCGAGTTTTATTTTTTTTAAGGGCATTTTCACGAAGTATTATCGATTGGTGGCCTTGTCCCTAATGATCGTATTTATCTATGGAAGTCTGCTTTGGTACATTTTTCCTGTCAAGGAGGAAATTTCGTGGGAGGGCCATTTGGGGGGATTCCTTACCGGCCTGGCACTGGCCTTTTTCGTTGATTCAAAATTACCATCGACTAAAAAATTTGCTTGGGAACAGGACGATTATGACGAGGAACAGGACGAATTCTTAAAACATTTTGATAAAGACGGCAATTTTATTGAGACGCTAAAAAAAGAAGAGGATGCTACAACGATTAAAATCAACTATCATTTTAAGGAAAGTCCTCCTACGCACAAGGCTTCGGAGGATTAGTAGGCAGTAAACAGTAGGCAGTGAACAATGATCAATAAACAATGAACAATTATCAATGAATAATTATCCCTACTTGGCACTGGGCTTCAGAGAATAAAAGTTGGGATTTGGTCCCGATAGTTATCGGGATGACCTTAGGGAGTAGACAGTAAACCTTCATCATTAAACTTCGGACTTCGGACTTCGAACCTTAAACCATGCGCTGCCTAACTACTTCGTACAAAAACACCCCACAGGCAACCGAAACGTTCAAAGAGGCGATTTCCCCCAATATGGGTAGTTTGGCCGTATAGTCGGTAATTTTTAAGATCGAGGGAGAAATGCCTTTGTCCTCGGCGCCCATGACAATGGCGCACGGTTGGTCGAACGGGATGGTATAGAGGGATTCCTGTGATTTTTCAGAGGCTGCCACTACTGGGATTCCAGATGCCTGCAAATAAAAAATAGCATCCTTTAAATGATCAACTTTTACGATAGGTACTTTAAATACGGCCCCTGCTGAAGTTTTTATGGTATCAGCGGTCACTGGGGCCGAACCGCTTTTTTGAATGATGATGCCATCAACGCCGGTGCATTCAGCCGTGCGAATGATGGCCCCAAAATTTCGAACATCCGAAATCTGGTCGAGGAGCAGGAACAAGGGTATTTTTTCGGAGGCCAAAACCTGCTCCACGAGCTCTTCAAGTTTATAAAAGGAAATCGGGGATATAGTTGCTACGACGCCCTGATGGTTATGGGGTGCCAGCCGATTCAGTTTTTCAATAGGTACATAGGAAACAGGAATTCCGTTTTTTCGCAGCACCCCTTCCAATTCTTTGGATAGCTCGCCTTTAAGCCCTTTCTGAATAAACACCTTGTCGACGGTCTCCTTTGCCTTAATAGCTTCTAAGACGGCCCGTATTCCATAAATTTGACTGGTATTTTGCATGTGCTAAAGGTAAAATAAAAAACCACCCCGACGTATCGGGATGGTCAAAGTATCTTGTATTTTGATTTTAGATGCGATCTAGCTTCTCATCAAGAGGAAGCCATCGCATTCAAATGGTTGAAAACCGCTATCAAATCGGCCTCGTCCTTCAGGTTTATTTTTTCTTTTTTCATAAAATTTTGAACATCCTGCCGGGTCTCTTTATCAAGTAATTTAAGGAAATCATTTTTTCGATTGCTAATATATTCTGCCACCTTCCCATCCTTGGCAACGAAATAATATTCGGTAAATTGGCTGAATTTATTGGGCGTATCCCTGACCATCGAACTAATTGCATGGGTACCTTCGGTATATTTTACGTTGTTCTTTGTAAAGAGTTTATAATTGTCGCCATCGGTTAATAGGTATAGATACCCATTTCGTACCTCTCCTTGTTTGTTTTTATAGGTCTTTAATGACAATTCCTTATCGCCTATCGGGTCTACAAGTTTTAGTTCCTTGATCGTGGCCAAGGAACTTTCAGCTTCCTCGACAAATTGGGTATCCTTAATTTCTATCTCATCATTATAGGCATTGTGGCGGTAGTAGAAATCCCCGACCAGGTCATTGTCGAAATATACTTTACAAGGCAAGAATTGGTCATCGATATATACCGAACCCACGGTCGGCAAATCACTGACGAGGTCTTTTTTCTTACGCATTTCGGCAAAGGCCATACCCAATTGGCCGTCTCCACCACTAAATGTTTCCATGTTGACATGTGAAGCTTGACCGTAGGAGAAGTTGAATAGCAAGGTCAGCCCCAATATTAAAATAATCCTTTTCATATAAATTAAATTTTTGAACTAGCGCCGAAAGTTACTGATAATATTTTATTTTTCCCAGTTCGACGAATGCGAAATAACGTATTTCGGATTTACGGGGCGGTAATTCCGATTAATGGAATTTTGAGCGGTAAAAGTTACTAACCTACTATAATCTACTAATTTTAGTCTCGGTATGGCCATCATGTAAAACAGGTATCAGTTCTTAGTGGCCAGGAACATCAAGTGGGTTTTACGGTCTGATTAGCTACTATTTCCACTAGAAATAGGGGTCTTACTCAACTATCGAGTTTAAATTACTAGGGTTTTGCTGAATCACAGTTGTTATTCTGTCGATATCCCCAACGAGATGATCTCAGGTGAATTTTTGTCGTAGTGGTAGGCTCTCCAAAAAAAACCATCCGCCTTGAACTTCCAAACAACTTCTCCTTCACTGGTAACTTCCCAAATACCGTAATCACCTTCGGTAATCAACGTATTCCCGTTGGGCAAACGCACGGCGCCCGAAACTTTGCCGGAATATAGGTCGGTATTCATAAAGCTCCACACGATTTCTGGAGGAGCAGTATCAGGTATCATTTTCTGGTTTAGTGCACTGGGTAACCCCAATTCGTACACCGTAGATTGCATGAGATCACCTCCATTCGTGAATATGAGCATTTTATTTGGTTCAAAGAGATTGGGGAAATGGTTGTTAATGAATAATCTTGGCACGTCCGAAATATTTTGGGTACCTGGATTTCCAAACCGATAAACAAGATCTCCGCCTACTCCAAAATTCCCTCCTGTATGTTTGGCTGCTTCCTGCGTCGTCGAACTATGGTCGATGACCCATACTTCACTATAAAAATTAACGCTTAAATAAATGAGGTCATTCAAGGCATCATAGGCGATTCCATTGGCATGCATGATGTCTCCATCAGTTGAATTCACGTAATTGAAATTTATTAGTTGGGGATTTTCTGATAGGGTTCCATAGTTTGATTTTGTAGCATCAAAATCCTGTACAAGATGATCCCAGGCATGCCACTCCCATACGATCGTATCGGTCTCTGGATTAACTTCTATGATAGCTTCGGGAAAAACATCCATATCGAGATTAGATCCATTAGCGATGGCAAGCTCTCGAGATATCCTTTCCCATACAATGGTTATGATGTTGCCATTCGGCAGCAGTTCAACATCGTGATGGGTCGTATGCCCTTCCTTTGAATAATCAAACTCCCATGCTGTCGCGCCATCTTTTCCAATAATCTGGATTTTCCCGGCAAAGCCACCGAATTGAATATCGGCATCAGCAGCCTGTATAGAGGCCAATAAGGACCCATCGGGCAGCAGTGTGGCGTCGTTTCCTATTTTTCGCCCCTCGAGCGGGTATTCAAAGACTAAGTCCCCATTTTTATCAATCAAAAAGACCCTATTCTCTTGTGCCTCATCGACAAGAATGTAATCGTCGTAGCTTAGATCATGATTAAAAAAAACGACGCTTCCGGCATTTCCTTCGATAGAATCAGGGGTAATTTGCTGGGGTTCCTCAATAGGGCTTGGCACGGCCAATTTGCCATCATCGCTTGAGCATGAAATGAGATAGGTACTTGCAATTACCAATGCGAAGCGATAAAACGAACGTTTACGATGTATCATGGGAAACTATTTTATAATGCTACAAAATTATTCATTTAGCATGAGATTCGGGAACTAGTATACCAATTAAGTGCGACTAATCATACACGAACTTTATAGTGCGTTCAGCTACTCGCAAAAAAGGCCTTTTGAAAAATTCATACAGAGCGGGAATTTTCTAACGTGATTAATCGTGATATAGATACGATATCACTAAATAAGTTTGAAACAGTTCGACTTAGCTGTATGGTGTTCGGAAGAATATAGTTATAATGGTAGCTTAAACTTAAAATCCGGCACTTAAGGGGGCACCACTTTTTCCAATTTGGAGCCTTAGATTTAGCGGGTCAATAACGTATAGAAATTGACTAAAACATCGCCAAATTCCCGGGAATACGGGGTATTTGGTAATTATAGGATTTGAAAGATCTATGGCTATCGTCTGGCAGTTCATAGCGGAGGTTGATTATGCCGACCTAAAATTGCAATCGGTTTTTAATGGTAGTGGTTTGCCATAACCTATGTGCTACTGCTGCTCGCATGGTTGACATAATTTAATGCTGATGAATCAGACTTGGATAGTTTTGCTGTATGCCAAGCGAACCCATGTTTTCATGAACCATAATTAATTGTGTCATCTTATTTATAAAGATTCGGGAACCACATGGTATCAAAAAAAAGCCACCTCTGGTTTGAGGTGGCTTTACTAAGAGTTTCACAAAGTGATATTTGGTTTCCGTAGTTATTAATCGACACAGAAATCAATCGCAATTGGCCCTGCTGGTGTACTTGCGCCACCAACGAAGGCTACATTACCATTTGGGGTAGTAATAGTGAATGAAATTTCACCATAGGCATCCCCAGGAAAAAACCAGTCTGCAGTTTGAGTTCCAGGTGGAATCGTTATAATCGCTGTTCCAGCTGAATCACCAACGGTACAATCAAAGTCTGAGGCTAAATAGGGTGAACACAGCCCCACTTCAAAGACGGTTCCGTCATTCAATGTAACTGTAATACCTGAGCCGCCATTGCCATCATCGGTTTGCCATCCATCTCCATAGGAATCAGCCATGCTGACAACCCAGTCACCGGCAGCTGGTGGTTTAGGAGGGCATACTACTGGCGCATTATACGCATAGGGAGATGAATAATACCCTCCTAGTGCCGCAATGTTACCGTTCGCATCGGCCGCGCTATAGGTTCTACCATCAGTTAGTAAAACTTCAAGTCGCATGGTAAAAACATCACTTCCAAAATAATCCCCAGCTTGCATCCCTAACGCTGATAAAAGTTCTCCCAAAGTGACTTGTATGGAAGCTTGCGGTAGGTTAAAAGGTGGTGTGACCACAAAAGCGGATCCAGGAATGGTTTTTACCAAGGCATCCGGTTTCGAATTCCCATTGCCATTGTTGTCTGTAAAACTACCATATACCCTAACCTCAGATAGCAAGGTTGACCCTTCGTGATCTTGATATTCAACATCTACTCCGATAAAGGAAGAGGTGTCGTTGATATCCAATTCGGCATTGGTAATTTCGAGCGTTCTTAAAAAGGCCCCGTTTTGAACACCGTCAGTTACATCATCGATAACTTTGTTATCCACAGAACAGCCGAAAAATGCGACCAAGATAAAAAGTACTGTTGTTGATTTAAAAATTCTATTTTTCATTTTTTTCATTTTTAGTTAGATGATGGAAATCCTGGTGATGCCGGATTGGTATCCCAGAATACCGGATTGGTCACTTCATCTTTTTGGGGTACTGATGAATTGTTGTTTACAAAATTCGCGGGATAAAAGACCGAACGAATAAATCCACCTGGATTTGGTTCCAAATTTGGTTGCAAATTCGTAGGATATCCTGTCCTTCTGTAAAAATCATAGGCATCCGTTCCATTTCCAAATAGGGAAGTAAAGAATTCCCGGGCCATTACATTCCAGCCACCGGTCGGATCTGCGTCAAACGCAGCCGCTATATCGGCACTGTGCTGGGCGATAGCCGCAGCGTCAGGAGCAAAGGAAAGGTCTGCGCCTGAATCCCTCGGACCAAAGCTCACAACTTTGGCCACCGATTTGGCAAGACCACTAAGTACAAAGGTTTTGGCCGTTGCAGTGCTTCCCGAGACCAAAGCGGCTTCTGCCTGCAGAAAATCACTGGTTGAACTCAACATAATGGGCGTAATACCAGCACCGCCGGCACCATCACCAATACTAACCCCTTCAAAGGTACTATCATCAAACTTGCCTCCCGCAGGATACACTCCAAAAGTGGTCTTTAAGAATCCATCTGGAGGGGTACCCTCGTTGCTTCCGTGATCCCGACCCCAATACCCATCGGGCAACGTACAAAATGGGAAGCCTGCGTAATGTGCGGGCGGATTTTGCAAGGAACACTGCAGGGTCTCCAAGGCGGGATCTGCACCGTCAGAACCTGGGGTAACTTCATTTTGGCGATAATAGTAATAGCGGATTCTAGGATCGTCATTGACCAACATATAGTTCATCAGATCGTCTGACATATAATCGCCCGTACCCCCGGAGGCATTGTAGTTGCCTGCATATCTTGGCGCCCGTGTGTTCGGTTGTACTACATTCGTACCCCATTGAAATTGAAAATCATCATCAGTTGAGGAAATATAATTCCCGGAAGCTACAATTGCGTTAAAATTCGCCAAGGCACCACTGTCGACCAAGCGGGTCTGCATATACAATTTCATTTTCAGGGTATTGCAGGCCTTGATCCACTTCGAGGCATCCCCATCATAGTAGAAATCGTTTTGTGGTGCCGCAACGCCGCCATCGGTAAAGTTGGCGATCGCCTGATCCAAAAGGGCCAAGGAAGCGGCATAAATACTGGCACCGGAATCGACGTTTGGATTAAAGTTTTCCGATCCCAAATTGGCCTCACTGTAAGGAACATCACCAAAGTAATCTACCAAACCAGTCATGATATAGGCTTCCATAAATTGTGCCATCCCTACATGATAGTTCAATCCGGCATCTAGTGCCAAGGGCGTCATCGTCCGAATATCGGTCAATATTTCGGTATAGGCATTTGACCAACCCCCATCAAAATTAGCAGGGGAATAGACCGCACGGTAACTTCTACCGAACATATAGTCGATTCGGGTCAATTGCGCTCCAATTCCACCAAATCCCTCGGCTTGGTAGGCGAAATTTACCTGAATTCCGTTTAAAAGGTAGTCAGGACTCGCTTGCTCCGGCGAAAGGGCATTGGGATTGACCGTAAGGTCTAGGTTCGTAGTTTCGCAGGACTGGAGCATAAAGAGTCCTAAGACGCCTGCGATACTTAATATATTAAATATTTTTTTCATGATATATCGTCTTTATTTTTATTTAAATTAAAAGGATGCCTTGATACTGAATCCATATCTTTTTGAACTCGGTCCAGACAAAAAGTCAAAACCTTGACCATTCCCTACACCAAGACCGGCCACATTGGGGTCGAAGTTGGTGCTCTTAGGCACATTAAACGCCTCATACCAAAGGTTGAATCCACTTAACGTAAAGGTCAAGGAACCAAACGGCGTACGATCTAAAAATTTACTGGGCAAGGAATATCCTAAAGAAACTTCCTGTAAGCGAAGCGTTGTGGCATCGAATACTTGCAGTTCACTTGGACCAAAGGCTACGTTGTTAAAGTAGTAGTCCGAGTTGTTGATCTGCACATTATTGGTAGTTCCATCGGGACCAACACCTGGCAGGATAAAAGAGGCATCCCTGTCTGAAGTATCACTAACAAGTCCTCTTCCGAGAAGAACCGAAATCGTATTAGAGTATATATCACCTCCTTGTACGTGGTTCAACAAGAAACTAAAATTGAAATTCTTGTAGGTCATGCTGTTCGAAAGGTTGAAGGTCCAATCCGGGTTTGGGTCCCCGATTATGGGCAACCTTCCATTTTCATCGACCTCTTCCCCGAGGTAATTCCCCGTTGCGTCGATCTTAAGATTCCCGGCATCGTCCCTTTGTACCCTACTACCTACGATCACTCCTAGAGGCTCCCCTTTAATGGCGGCATTCCCAAGGTTTGAAAAGCCTTCATACACGATGATATCGGTATCAGGTCCTAAATCGGTTACCTCGGATTTGTTCAAGTTGAAGTTCGAATTGATGCTCCAGGTAAAATTACCTTCCTTGAAAGGAAAGATTCCCAAATCAACTTCAATTCCCTTCCCTACGATCTGACCCACATTCGTCTGGATAAGCGAACCACCGGTACTAGGATCCAAAGGTCGGTCAACGATCAGATCGTTCGTAGTTCTTTGGTATAAGGAAAGATCCAAACTAACGATGTTCTTGAAAAGCCGGGTCTCAAGCCCAACTTCAAATTCAGAATAACGTTCTGGCAAGATGTTCGGGTTGGCCAGGGTATTCGAAACCGTATTCGATACTACTGTTTGACCATCGCCATTGATAAAGCTTTGGGTATTTATGAAAAGGTCGACCGACACCGGGTATCCAGTGGCAAAACCTGCCGATTCCCCGTAACCTCCACGAAGTTTCAGATAGTTGATGCCGCCCTCGCTACGCAGCCCCGGAAAGGCTTGGGTAGGAATAAAGGAAAAACTGGCACCTTTGTACAATAAGGAGCGGTTGGCAGGGGCCTGATTCGAGACCCAGTCATTACGGGCGTTCAAGGTCAAATATAACCAGCGATCATACCCAAAATCAACCTGGCCGTATAAACCTACGATATTCTGAACCTCCGTTAGTTGTATTTCGTCCTGAAGATCGAAATTAAAATGACGCAACACGCCAAATACATTCTGGCCACTACTGGCAACCCCTTGACGGTCGTACGTGGTACTACGTGAGGTACCTCCTGCGTTAAAGTTCATATCCAACTTTTCGGTAAGGTCATAACTTCCGTTTAAGATGATACTGTGGTCCCAGATCGTATTGTTGTTGTCCCAAGTAGAATACACGCCACTTTGTGTTTTGGTACTTCCACTGGTACCCCCTTTATTTTGGAAGGTGGTATTTCGTTCGTTATAATAATCATATCCGAATCGATAGAGAAGGTTCAGATTCTCATTGATGTCAAATTGAGCACTCATGTTACCAAAAGCGCGATTGGTCAACTGACGTGTACCTGCATTGGCAACCGTCCATCGTGGGTTTTGAATGTCGTTGCCTTGACGATAATATACACTCCCTTTTGTAATCGGGTTTTCCCAGGGTAGGCCCTGAAGGTCAACCGATCGTGGAGTGAACAATAAATGCCCGTATACCGAGGAACCTTCTCCAAATGATCCGTTCCCTTGGCTGGCCGCCACAGGAGGGGATTTAAAATCGGTACGTGTATAATTCATGGTACCGCTAAAGGTCAACCGGTTGCTCAACTGTGCCCGGCCTCCGATACCGATGTTATTTCGGGTTAAGGTATTTCCTGGGGTAAAACCTTCATCTTCTAAATGACCAGCACTTAGATTGTATGAAACCTTATTGTCATCTGTAGAACCATTGGCATTTACCGAAACATTCGATACGCCACCAACACGAAAGAAGTTAGGAACACTATTATAGGGCTTAAACTCGTAACGGGCATTGGCCAGTTCCGGGAAAGCCGCCGGTACTCCGGTGGCTGCACTTGCAGTGGCATATGGGTGGCGAATGGTTGCATCGCTTGGGTTCAGGCCATAGGCAGTTGGAAAGTTCGCAGGGTTGGTATAACTGGCCCTACCTTGTTTGCTGAAAGAGGGTCCGAAGTTACTGAAGAACCAGCCAAAAGCCTGGTCAAAACCTCCACCCCATTCATTTTGATAATCGGCCAACGACGCGATTTCATTAAAGAAGTACGATGAAGTGATGGTAACTTCCGATTTTTTAGGACCTCCTGAATTAGAAGAACCATTTTTGGTCGTAATCAGGATAACCCCGTTTTTTCCGGCCTCACCATATAAGGTGGCAGCGGAAAGACCTTTAAGAACACTTACACTTGCAATGGTGTTCGGGTCAAGATCCAAGAAACGACTTGAACCGTTGTTCCCATCTACGAAACTACCAGAAGCGTTCGTGTCGGTGCTGAAAGGCACACCATCCACAATAAATAAGGGTTGGTTGTTCTGGCTAAACGATTGGTATCCTCGAATTACGATATTGGTACCAGATCCAGAGATACCACTCTGTTGGGTAATGTTGACCCCAGAGGCTTTTCCTCTAAGGACCCTACCGATATCACCTTCGGTCTTGTCCTCGAGCTCTTCGGAACCGACCGTCGTTACGGCATATCCCAGGGCTTGTTTCTCCCTTTTGATACCTTGTGCAGTGACTACCACCTCTTCCAAGGCCTGCGCGTCCTCCTGCATTTGCACATTAATGGTGTTGTTCGCACCTACCGGCATTTTGACTTCCTTTTGCCCAATGTACGTGAACGAAAGGGTCTGGCCGGTTGCCGCACTGATGGAGTAGTTCCCATCAAAATCGGTCTGGGTACCATTTGTCGTACCCTCTACGACGATGTTTACTCCGGGTAGCGGTAGACCGTCCTGGTCAGTCACCATACCGGAAATCGTCTTTTCCTGTGCAAATGTTAAATGCACAACGAACGCCAATAACAGCGTCAAGATTCCATTTAATTTTGTTCTCATTTTTTAATTATTTGAATTAGCTAACGGCAAAAATCACAATTATACGTTAATAATCCAAACTAATTTTAATAAAACTTTAAGAAGGGGTTAGACTAATGCAACTTTCTCAATCCTTTTTGTGATAGGTTATGAATAATATGAATAATTAGCACAAAACATGCGAATAGTTTAGTCAACCCTATATTTTATCGAAAAAAAATCTAAATCTCGATGAAATAAACATTTTTTTTGATAATCTTTCAGTTTGGCCATTTCCAAACTTTTTGCTGATAGTTTCTCCAATATCTACTCCCAGGGCCCTCTTATAAAAAAACATATAAAATTAATTGATTAGGATTTGAATTATTCTGAAATAGTATTACATTTGCCAGCCCTTAAAGAAGGGTACATTTTTTATACATATATATTATAGTATGCCAACAATTTCACAGTTAGTACGAAAAGGAAGGGTCGCGATTACCAAGAAGAGTAAATCGGCTGCTTTGGATTCGTGCCCTCAAAGGAGAGGGGTTTGCACCAGGGTGTATACCACGACTCCTAAAAAACCAAACTCCGCCATGCGTAAAGTGGCCAGGGTGCGGTTGACCAACGGAAAGGAAGTGAACGCTTACATTCCGGGAGAGGGACACAATCTTCAAGAGCACTCGATAGTATTGGTTAGAGGCGGAAGGGTGAAAGATTTGCCAGGAGTTAGATATCATATTGTTCGAGGGGCCTTGGATACCGCAGGTGTGGCGGGGCGAACTCAACGACGATCTAAATACGGTGCAAAACGCCCCAAGAAATAAGGAATAACTTTAGAGGTCGCAAGGTAAGGGTACTACGTAAAAGACTTAAAATAGAGACGCTAGGATCTAGAAATGAGTCCCCGAAACCCCAGACAACAAACTAGTAAGAAATGAGAAAAAAGCAGGCTAAAAAAAGACCCCTTTTGCCAGATCCCCGGTTCAATGACCAATTGGTGACACGATTTGTGAACATGATGATGTGGGATGGAAAGAAATCGATCGCCTTTAGTGTATTTTATGATGCCATGGATATCGTAGAGGCCAAAAAAACAGATCAAGAAAAGAGTTCGTTGGAAGTATGGAAAGACGCCCTGTCGAATGTGATGCCCCATGTGGAGGTGCGCAGTAGAAGGGTAGGAGGGGCAACCTTTCAAATTCCGATGCAGATCCGACCAGACCGTAAAATTTCTACGGCCATGAAATGGTTGATCAGTTATTCTAGAAAGCGCAATGAAAAGGGCATGTCGCAAAAATTGGCCGCCGAGATCTTGGCTGCTGCGAAAGAGGAAGGCGCTGCCGTAAAGAAAAGGACCGATACCCATAAAATGGCAGAGGCCAATAAGGCGTTCTCCCACTTTAGATTTTAATAAGGATGGCAAGAGATTTAAAATATACAAGAAATATTGGTATTGCCGCACATATTGATGCCGGAAAAACCACCACAACCGAGCGTATCCTATATTATACTGGGGTAAGCCACAAAATCGGTGAGGTACATGACGGGGCCGCGACCATGGATTGGATGGAGCAGGAGCAGGAGCGTGGCATTACGATCACCTCTGCGGCCACGACCTGTAATTGGAACTTCCCCATGAAAAATGGGCAGGTCACCGACGAGACCAAGCCGTACCACTTTAACATAATCGATACCCCGGGCCACGTTGATTTTACCGTAGAGGTAAACCGTTCCTTGCGGGTGCTTGATGGTTTGGTATTCTTATTTAGTGCGGTCGATGGGGTTGAACCACAGTCTGAGACCAACTGGAGGCTTGCAGATAATTACAAAGTACCGCGTATTGCATTTGTCAATAAGATGGACCGACAAGGTGCCGATTTTATGATGGTGTGTAGGCAGGTAAAGGATATGTTGAAATCAAATGCGGTACCTATTGTCTTGCCGATCGGCGATGAAGCCGATTTTAAAGGCGTGGTCGATTTGGTAAAGAATAGGGCCATTATTTGGCATGAGGATAATTTAGGCGCAACGTTCGACGTCGTGGATATTCCTGAAGATCTGAAAGCCGAGGTTAAGGAATATAGGGCCACTTTGATAGAGGCGGTTGCTGAATATGATGAATCCCTGATGGAGAAATTCTTCGAGGATGAAGATTCCATTACCGAAGATGAAGTACATGCCGCTTTGCGTGCTGCCGTCATGGATATGAGTATCATCCCCATGATCTGTGGTTCTTCCTTTAAAAATAAAGGGGTGCAATTTCTATTGGATGCCGTTTGCCGCTATTTGCCTTCTCCGATGGACAAGGAAGGGATAAAAGGCATCAATCCAGATACTGAAAAAGAGGAAATTAGAAAACCTGACGTTAAGGAACCTTTTGCCGCCTTGGCATTTAAAATCGCCACGGATCCCTTTGTGGGCCGTCTGGCTTTCTTCAGGGCCTATTCAGGCAGGTTGGATGCGGGATCCTATGTATTGAACAACCGTTCAGGCAATAAGGAACGTATTTCCAGGATCTATCAAATGCATGCCAACAAGCAAAACGCCATCGATTATATCGAAGCCGGTGACATTGGGGCTGCCGTAGGGTTTAAGGATATCAAGACGGGGGATACTTTGACCTCCGAAAAATATCCGATCGTATTAGAGAGTATGAACTTCCCAGATCCAGTTATCGGTATTGCGGTCGAACCAAAGACCAAGGCCGATGTCGATAAATTGGGAATGGCGCTATCAAAATTGGCGGAAGAAGATCCAACATTCCAAGTAAAAACCGATGAAGCTTCCGGACAGACCATTATCTCTGGAATGGGCGAGCTACATTTAGATATTATCGTTGACCGCTTACGACGTGAGTTCAAGGTCGAAGTAAACCAAGGTCAGCCACAGGTCGAGTACAAAGAGGCTTTGACCCAAGCTGCCAACCACAGGGAGGTCTACAAGAAACAATCAGGTGGCCGTGGAAAATTCGCGGATATCGTATTTACCATGGAACCTGCCGAAGAAGGTAAGACCGGATTGGAATTTTTAAATGTTATCAAAGGGGGTAACATCCCGAGGGAATTTATTCCATCAATCGAAAAAGGATTCAAGGAGGCCATGAAGAATGGTCCATTGGCCGGTTTTGAAATGGACAGCATGAAGATTACCTTGAAAGATGGGTCTTTCCACGCGGTGGATTCCGATTCCTTGTCTTTCGAACTTGCCGCGAAAATCGGATACAAAACTGCAGCCAAAGCTGCACGTGCTGTATTGATGGAGCCTATCATGAAAATAGAAGTGCTCACGCCTGAAGAAAATATGGGCGATATCGTGGGTGACCTGAACCGCAGAAGAGGCACGATTACCAATATGAGCGATCGCGCCGGGGCCAAGGTTATAAAAGGGGAAGTACCGCTTTCAGAAATGTTCGGGTATGTAACCTCGTTGCGAACCTTATCTTCTGGTAGGGCGACCTCCACTATGGAATTCTCGCATTATGCCGAGACCCCATCGGGTATAGCAGAAGAAGTAATTAAAGCAGCCAAAGGCGTAACCGCTTAAATTTTAGAAAGATGAGCCAGAAAATCAGGATAAAGTTAAAATCGTACGATCATAATTTGGTTGACAAGTCGGCCGAAAAAATCGTAAAAACGGTAAAGACTACCGGGGCTGTGGTTACAGGACCGATTCCGTTACCAACACATAAAAAGATATTTACCGTATTGCGATCACCGCACGTAAATAAAAAATCAAGGGAGCAATTTCAATTGAGTTCGTATAAACGATTATTGGATATCTATAGTTCCTCATCAAAGACCATAGATGCGCTTATGAAGCTAGAGCTTCCTAGCGGTGTCGAGGTTGAGATAAAAGTGTGATAGTCAGAAACTTTTGGAAGCATTCGCTGGCCAAAAGGTGAAGATGATTTTCCCGACGGCAATCGGGGTTTAGTGAAAATTTCCTGGACTCAGTTTCAGGATAGACATGTCCTGAGCTGCGCGCAAAGGAAAAACGGCTACAAAAATACATTCAGGGTTGAATTGTTTTTGACCCTGTTTTTTTGCTGTAAAAATGAGAGTAGAATAATTTAAATACTAAATATAAATAAATATGTCTGGGTTAATAGGAAAAAAAGTAGGCATGACCAGCATTTTTGACGAGAATGGGAAAAATATTCCCTGCACCGTCCTAGAAGCTGGGCCATGTGTAGTTACCCAAGTCAGAACCGAAGAGGTAGACGGCTATAATGCCCTTCAACTTGGTTTCGATGACAAGGCAGAAAAACGTGCAAACAAGGCCGAAACAGGCCACTTTAAAAAAGCAGGTTCTTCTCCCAAAAAGAAAGTCGTCGAGTTCCAAGGATTTGAAGGAGCTTACAAATTGGGAGATGCCATAGGTGTCGATGTTTTTGTTGAGGGTGAATATGTCGATGTTATCGGCACATCGAAAGGGAAAGGCTTTCAAGGCGTAGTCAAACGACATGGCTTTGCAGGGGTAGGTCAATCGACACATGGTCAGCATAACCGATTGCGGGCCCCAGGTTCGATCGGCGCAGGATCTGATCCCTCTAGGGTTTTTAAAGGGATGCGGATGGCCGGTAGAATGGGCGGTGATCGTGTGACAGTTCAAAACCTTCGCGTTTTGAAGGTAGTACCAGAGAAAAACCTTTTGGTCGTCAAAGGGTGTGTTCCTGGTCATAAAAATGCGTATGTAACGATTCAAAGGTGGCAATAATGAAGGTAGCAGTTTTAGATATCAAAGGAAAAGAAACAGGCAGAAAGGTAGACCTTTCAGATGCTGTTTTCGGAATAGAGCCTAACAATCATGCGGTCTATTTAGATGTTAAGCAATATTTGGCGCATCAACGCCAAGGCACGCACAAGGCGAAGGAACGGGGTGAGATTTCGGGCAGTACACGGAAAATCAAAAAACAGAAAGGTACAGGTACCGCCCGTGCAGGTAGCATAAAATCCCCGGTTTTTAGGGGAGGTGGCCGAATCTTTGGACCTCGTCCCAAGGATTATACCCAAAAATTGAACAAAAACGTGAAGCGTTTAGCACGTAAATCGGCTTTAAGTATCAAGTCAAAAGAGCAAGCGATCATGGTGTTGGAGAACTTCGAATTCGAGACCCCGAAAACCAAGGATTTTGTGGGTATTTTGAAGTCATTGGGCCTTGAAAACAAAAAATCTTTGTTTGTCTTGGGCGATTCAAATAATAGCGTATATTTGTCTTCGCGTAATTTGGAGCGTTCTGAAGTCATAACTAGCTCAGAAATAAGCACTTACAAAATATTAAACGCAAACAATATTGTGTTGTTGGAAGGGGCTCTGGAAGCTTTGGAAACGAATCTAATAAAATAGGAAATAATGAGTGTGTTGATAAAACCGATTATAACCGAAAAAATGACCGCCGATAGTGAGTTGCACAATCGGTATGGTTTTATGGTTGATCCAAAGGCCAATAAGATTGAGATCAAGTTGGCAGTAGAGGCGACGTACGGTGTTTCCGTAAAAAAAGTTCGTACCATGAATTATGGCCCGAGCAGAAAGTCGCGATTTACGAAGACCGGCGTTCAACACGGAAAGACAAATGCCATCAAAAAGGCGATAGTCGATGTGGCGGAAGGAGATATCATTGATTTTTACAGTAATCTATAAAGACAAGAAATGTCAGTTAGAAAATTAAAACCAATCACTCCTGGACAGCGTTTTAGAGTAGTAAACGGATTTGACGCGATTACTACTGATACCCCGGAGAAAAGCTTGCTTGCTCCGTTAAAAAAGTCCGGAGGTAGAAACAGTCAAGGAAAGATGACCATTCGCCAAAAAGGTGGAGGCCATAAAAGAAGATATCGCGTTATTGATTTTAAGAGGGACAAACATGATAGTGTTGCCACCGTTGAATCGATACAGTATGATCCCAATAGAACCGCTTTTATAGCTCTTTTGGTATATGCCGATGGTGAAAAGCGCTATGTCATCGCCCAAAATGGTCTTCAAGTAGGCCAAGAGGTTTCTTCGGGTACGACTGCGGCCCCCGAAATCGGGAACGCGCTCCCTATGAGTGAAATTCCTTTGGGGACGATCATTTCCTGTATCGAGCTACGCCCCGGTCAAGGAGCGGTTATGGCGAGAAGTGCCGGTACATTTGCCCAATTAATGGCAAAGGATGGCAAATTCGTAACGATAAAAATGCCCTCTGGGGAAACACGACTTATTCTTTCTGCCGGGATGGCTACCATTGGTGCCGTATCGAATTCGGACCATCAATTACTGGTATCCGGGAAAGCAGGTAGGAGTAGATGGTTGGGAAGAAGACCAAGAACCAGACCGGTTGCGATGAACCCTGTAGATCACCCAATGGGTGGTGGTGAAGGTAGGGCTTCCGGAGGACATCCAAGATCGAGAAACGGTATTCCTGCCAAAGGATATCGAACCCGGTCGAAGACCAAGAGCACCAATAAATATATCATCGAACGTAGAAAGAAATAAAAAGTAGAAAAAAATGGCACGTTCACTAAAAAAAGGACCTTACGTTCACTATAGCCTGGAGAAGAAAATCCAACAAAATTCAGCTTCCGGAAAGAAAAGCGTCATCAAGACATGGTCAAGGGCCTCTATGATAACGCCTGATTTTGTGGGGCTGACGATTGCGGTACATAATGGAAGACAGTTCGTCCCCGTTTTTGTAACAGAGAATATGGTAGGCCATAAACTTGGCGAATTTTCTCCGACCCGATCTTTTCGAGGGCACGCTGGAGCTAAGAATAAAGGTAAAAAGTAAGCTATGGGAGTTCGAAAAAAACAAATGGCCGAAAGAATAAAGGCTGAAAAAAAGGAAATAGCGTTCGCTAAATTGAACAATTGTCCTACATCACCAAGGAAAATGCGCTTAGTAGCCGATTTGATTCGTGGAGTACAGGTTGAAAGGGCCTTGGCTATTTTAAAGTTTAATTCAAAGGAATCTTCAAGAAGACTTGAAAAACTGGTGCTGTCTGCCGTGGCGAATTGGCAGTCAAAAAACGAAGAGGCAAGTGTTGAGGATGCCGATCTTTTTATCAAGGAAATCCGTGTAGATGGAGGCAGCATGCTAAAAAGATTGCGACCTGCTCCGCAAGGTAGGGCACACCGTATACGAAAGCGTTCAAACCATGTAACCTTGGTTTTGGGATCTAATAATACTATAGAAAGCTAGAATGGGACAAAAAACAAATCCGATAGGGAATCGTCTTGGGATTATCAGGGGATGGGAATCGAACTGGTACGGGGGAAATGATTACGGCGATAAACTGGCAGAAGACGATAAGATCCGCAAGTACATTCATGCACGTTTGGCAAAGGCCAGTGTGTCACGGGTAATTATAGAGCGTACACTGAAATTGGTAACGGTTACCGTTACAACCGCAAGACCGGGGATTATTATCGGTAAGGGAGGCCAAGAGGTCGATAAGCTCAAGGAAGAACTTAAGAAGATTACCGGGAAGGAAGTTCAGATCAATATTTATGAAATAAAGCGACCTGAATTGGATGCCAATCTGGTCGCGGCGAGCATCGCCCGTCAGATCGAGAGTAGGATATCTTTCAGGCGCGCCATAAAAATGGCCATAGCTGCCGCCATACGAATGAATGCCGAAGGTATTAAAGTGCAGATTTCGGGCCGATTGAACGGGGCTGAAATGGCACGTTCCGAATCCTATAAAGAAGGACGTATCCCATTGTCCACATTTCGTGCCGATATTGACTATGCCTTACAAGAAGCACAGACCACCTATGGAAAATTAGGGATCAAGGTTTGGATCATGAAAGGCGATGTTTATGGTAAACGTGAGCTTTCCCCATTGATCGGAATGACCAAAGGACAAACTACTGGTAAAGGGGATAATCAGGAAGGTGGAAGAAAACAACGTCGTAGAAAGTAATTTTTAAAGAAGTTAAGCAATGTTACAACCGAAAAGAACCAAGTTTCGAAAAATGCAGACGGGCCGAATGAAGGGCATCTCCGGTAGGGGACATCAGCTTTCAAATGGCATGTTCGGTATTAAATCCTTGGATTCCGCTTTTTTGACCTCGCGCCAGATTGAAGCCGCACGTATCGCCGCAACAAGATATATGAAACGGGAAGGTCAGTTATGGATAAAAATATTTCCGGATAAGCCAATTACCAAAAAACCATTGGAAGTACGTATGGGGAAAGGTAAGGGGGCTCCCGAGTATTTTGTGGCTATCGTAAAGCCTGGAAGGGTGATGTTCGAAGTAGCCGGCGTATCCTTGACGATTGCCAAGGAAGCATTGCGATTGGCGGCCCAGAAGTTACCTGTGAAGACTAAATTTATAATTGCCCGGGATTTTACCGACTAGCATTAATCATAGCGAATTATGAAAAAAAAGGAAATCAAAGAACTATCGGTCGAAGAAATATCATTGAAGCTTGCCGAGTTTAAAAAACAGCATGCAGATTTAAAAATGGCCCATTTCGTGACTCCGCTGGAGAATCCGCTTCAAATTAGAAAAGTTAGAAGAACGGTGGCAAGATTGGCAACAGAATTAACAAATAGGGAAAACCAATAATTGGTTCTGCTTTATGGAAGAAAAGAGAAATTTAAGAAAAGAAAGAATCGGTGTAGTTACTAGTGACAAAATGGAAAAATCCATCGTGGTCGCAGAAGTAAAACGCGTAAAGCACCCCATGTACGGGAAATTCGTCTTGAAGACCAAGAAGTACGTGGCACACGATGAAAAGAACGATTGCAAAGAAGGCGATACGGTCAAGATTATGGAGACACGTCCGATGAGCAAAACCAAATGTTGGAGGTTAGTAGAAATTTTGGAAAGAGCTAAATAATTATGTTACAGCAAGAATCTAGATTAAAGGTAGCGGACAATACAGGTGCAAAGGAGGTTTTGACCATTCGTGTACTAGGTGGTACCAAAAGAAGGTATGCTTCGATCGGGGATAAGATCGTTGTTTCCGTGAAGGAAGCGACCCCTAATGGAGCCATTAAAAAAGGAGCTGTTTCAACGGCCGTAGTCGTGCGCACCAAAAAAGAGGTACGCAGACCCGATGGTTCTTACATTCGTTTTGACGACAATGCCTGTGTATTGTTGAACCCCACCGGGGAAATGAGGGGAACCCGTGTTTTTGGTCCGGTTGCCAGGGAGCTTCGAGATAAGCAGTTTATGAAGATTGTTTCATTGGCCCCAGAGGTGCTTTAATATTCTATACAATGAAAAAAATTAAAATTAGAACGGGAGATACCGTACGTATCATAGCCGGGGACCATAAAGGTACCGAAGGTAAGGTAATGAGCGTCAATATCGAAAAGAACAAAGCGATCGTCGAAGGAGCCAATATGGTTTCGAAACACGAAAAGCCAAGTGCTAAGAATCCGCAGGGAGGTATTGTTAAAAAAGAGGCACCCATCGATATTTCAAACCTTTCGTTGATCGATGCCAAATCAGGTGCGACTACGCGAGTAGGGTTCGAAGTAAGAAAAGGTAAGAAAGTCAGGTTTTCCAAAAAATCCAATGAAGTAATATAGTTATGGGTTACGTTGCAAGATTAAAAAAGGAATATAACGATCGTATCGTTAGTGCCCTTAAGGAAGAATTCGGATACAAGAATGTCATGGAGGTTCCCAGACTTCAGAAAATTGTTGTCTCCAGAGGCGTTGGCGCTGCAGTGGCCGACAAGAAACTTATCGATCATGCGGTCGATGAGCTGACAATGATCACTGGCCAAAAAGCCATATCGACGCTATCTAAAAAAGACGTTGCTACCTTTAAATTGCGTAAAGGGATGCCCATTGGGGCCAAAGTAACCTTACGGGGGGAAAGAATGTACGAATTTCTTGATAGGTTGGTTACCAGTGCCTTGCCACGTGTACGTGACTTTCAAGGTATTCGATCTACCGGTTTTGACGGAAGGGGAAATTATAGCCTGGGGATTACTGAACAGATAATATTCCCAGAGGTAAATATCGATAAGATCAATAGGATCGATGGGATGGACATCACTTTTGTGACCTCTGCCCCGACCGATAAGGAAGCAAAATCATTATTAACAGAATTGGGATTACCTTTTAAAAAGAAGTAGTATGGCTAAAGAATCAATGAAGGCCCGGGAACGTAAAAGAGAAAAGACCGTTGCCTTGTATGCCGAGCGAAGAAAGGCACTTAAAGAAGCAGGTGATTACGAAGCCTTGCAGAAATTGCCAAAAAATGCTTCGCCTGTTCGATTGCACAACCGTTGCAAACTTACAGGAAGGCCAAGAGGATATATGAGGACTTTTGGAATCTCGAGGGTATTATTCAGGGAAATGGCCAATCAAGGCTTGATTCCCGGTGTTAAAAAGGCCAGTTGGTAGAACAAATTTGGAATTTTGAATTCAATGGACAGCAGCATCATTGGCAATCGAATTCAATCTTCTTTATTCAGAATTCATAATTAAAAGAAATGGTTACAGATACTATTGCAGATTATTTAACACGGGTACGAAATGCCAGCCGGGCCGGTCACAGGGTAGTAGAAATCCCTGCCTCGGGTGTTAAAAAGGAAATCACCAAGATTTTGTTCGACCAGGGCTATATCTTAAGTTACAAGTTCGAAGAGGACAAGGTACAAAGTACGATCAAGATCGCCCTAAAGTACGATAAGGTTACCAAAGAGCCAGTAATAAAGAAGATCCAGCGTGTTAGTAAGCCCGGTCTACGAAAGTATGCCGGTTCAGATGACCTGCCACGTGTTTTGAACGGCTTGGGTATTGCGATTGTTTCAACGTCCCATGGTGTAATGACCAGTAAGCAGGCCAAGACCGAAAATGTAGGCGGCGAGGTATTATGCTATGTCTATTAATACAATAAAAGCGTTATAAAATGTCTAGAATAGGTAATAATCCAATTGCAATTCCCGCTGGTGTGACCATTGAGATCAATGATAACTGGATTGCCGTAAAAGGTAAATTGGGCGAATTGAAACAAGAGTTTTCAGAGGTGTCCATTAAAATAGAAGACAATCAGGCCTGGGTTACAAGACCCTCTGATTCAAAGGAACACAAGGCAAAACACGGTCTTTATCGATCACTGATCTTGAATATGGTCAAGGGCGTATCGACAGGATGGACAAAAGAGTTGGAATTGGTAGGTGTTGGATACCGCGCTAGCAACCAAGGGCAGAAATTAGACTTGGCGCTTGGCTTTTCACATAATATTATTTTTGACCTTGCACCTGAAGTGAAGGTTGAAACCACCTCTGAAAAAGGGAGGAACCCGACCATCAAATTAACGTCGCACGACAAACAGCTCGTAGGGCATATAGCGGCAAAGATCAGATCGTTCCGTAAACCAGAGCCTTACAAAGGGAAAGGTATCAAATTTGTTGGGGAACAGCTAAGAAGAAAAGCTGGTAAGTCGGCTTAATAGCAAAGAATACAAGTAGTACAAAACGGGTCATAGCGATCAATTTCTCGCACGATGACGATTATTGATGAAAATACATCTGACCATAAAAACAGATAATTAGTAACAGATGAAACTATCTAAGACGCAGAGAAAATATAGGATCAGAAGACGCATTCGCAAAGTGTCATTCGGTACTGCTGAACGACCAAGATTGTCGGTTTTCAGAAGCAATAATGAAATTTATGCGCAGGTAATCGATGATAATAGCGGTTCGACTTTGGCGGCAGCTTCTTCTAGGGATGCTGATTTTGCGAAAGCGAAAGGCACGAAATCCGAATTGGCGCAGCTGGTCGGAAAAGCCATTGGAGAAAAGGCGAAAAAGGCCGGAATCGAGAAGGTCGCTTTTGATAGAGGCGGCAATTTGTACCATGGCCGTGTAAAAGCCTTGGCCGAAGGCGCGCGCGAAGCAGGACTTAAATTCTAAAATAATAGTATGTACCAGAAATACAAAAACGTAGAAACGGTTAAACCGGGAGGTTTAGAATTAAAGGATAAATTGGTCGGTGTCCAAAGAGTTACCAAGGTAACCAAAGGTGGACGGGCCTTCGGATTTTCTGCCATTGTTGTAGTAGGCGATGAGCAGGGCGTAGTTGGCCATGGGCTTGGGAAATCGAAAGAGGTTTCAACAGCGATCGCAAAGGCCATCGAAGATGCCAAGAAAAACCTGATCCGGATTCCTCTTAACAAACATACGCTTCCACACGAACAAAAAGGAAAGTTCGGGGGCGCTAGGGTCTATATTCAACCCGCATCACATGGTACAGGGGTTATTGCAGGGGGTGCCGTTCGCGCCGTATTGGAGGCCGTCGGAGTTCATGATGTACTCTCAAAGTCCCAAGGATCGTCGAATCCGCATAACGTAGTGAAAGCTACTTTTGATGCGCTATTGCAACTTAGGGATGCAAGCACCATTGCCAAACAAAGAGGTGTTTCCTTGGAAAAAGTATTTAAAGGATAATTAGCAAAATTATGGCGAAGATCAAGGTAAAACAGATTAAGAGCAGTATTAAGAAACCGCAGAACCAAAAGAGGACCTTGGCGGCCCTTGGCCTGCGAAAGATTGGTCAAGTCGTTGAACACGATTCGACTCCGAATATTGTTGGCATGATAAGTAAAGTTAAACATTTGGTTTCTACGGAAGAAGCTTAATATACAGAAGGCATTATGAATTTAAATAATTTAAAACCAGCTGATGGCTCTGTTAATAGGGCGGGAAAAAAGGTAGGTAGAGGCCAGGGTTCAGGTAAGGGTGGTACGGCCACAAGAGGTCATAAAGGTGCCAAATCAAGATCTGGATATTCTAAGAAAATAGGTTTTGAAGGAGGTCAAATGCCCTTGCAAAGACGAGTGCCCAAGTTCGGATTTACCAACATCAACCGCAAGGAGTACCAAGGAGTCAATTTGAATAAATTGCAGGAGCTGGTCGATAAAAAAATTATAAAGGATGCCGTTTCATTGGAAGTATTGGTCGAGAACGGTCTTACCAAAGGAAAGGATCTGGTTAAAATTTTGGGAGGCGGTGAGCTAAAGGCTCCCTTAAAAGTTACAGCACATAAATTTACTGCCACGGCAAAAGCGGCCATCGAAGCTGCTGGTGGAGAGGCAATAAGTTTATAAGAGCACATTATGAAGAAATTTTTCGAGACATTATCGAATATTTGGAAGATCGAGGAGTTAAGGAATCGTATCATGATTACCTTGGGGCTACTACTTGTTTATAGGTTTGGTTGCCAGATCGTAATTCCCGGTATCGATTCAACACAATTAAGCGGACTATTAGATAATACCGATAGCGGTATTTTGGGACTTCTAAGTTCATTTACCGGGGGCGCCTTTTCCCGCGCTTCGGTCTTTGCCTTGGGAATCATGCCTTATATCTCTGCTTCTATTGTAGTTCAGTTAATGGGTATCGCCATTCCCTATCTGCAGAAATTACAGAAAGAGGGGGAAAGCGGGAGAAAGACCATCAATCAGATAACACGCTGGTTGACGATTGGCATCTGTATCCTTCAGGCACCTACCTATTTATATAGCTTGGGAGCACTCGGGGTTCCTGAAAGTGCCTTTGTAATGGGTAAAGGGTTGAATTTCATGATACCATCAGTATTGATTTTGGTTACTGGCTGTGTTTTTGCCATGTGGCTGGGAGAAAAGATTACCGATAAGGGTATTGGTAATGGTATTTCCCTATTGATCATGGTTGGTATCCTTGCCAGGATGCCCCAAGCGTTCGTTCAGGAATTTATATCAAGAACCGCTAATAATAATGGGGGCCTAATGTTTATTCTAATTGAAATAATCGTTTGGTTCCTGATCATCCTAGGGTGCGTATTGTTGGTAATGGCTACGCGCCAGATACCTGTGCAATATGCCCGAAGGACCGCTTCCGGCGGGTATGAAAAGAATGTCATGGGAGCACGGCAATATATCCCCTTGAAGCTGAACGCTTCGGGAGTAATGCCCATCATTTTCGCTCAGGCGATCATGTTCGTCCCCGGGATGTTGGGTGGTGCTTTTGACGATACGGCAGTAGGCCAATGGATGCAAGTTCAGTTTAGTGATATCTTTGGATGGGCCTATAATATTTTATTCGCACTCCTCATCATTATCTTTACGTATTTCTATACCGCCATTACGGTACCGACCAATAAGATGGCCGATGACCTTAAAAGAAGCGGAGGATTTATTCCGGGCATTCGTCCAGGCAAGGAAACGGGGGATTTTCTGGATAAGATAATGTCATTGATAACGTTGCCAGGGTCTATATTTTTGGCCTTGTTGGCGGTATTGCCGGCAATAGTGGTAAAATTGATGGATGTTCAGCAAGGATGGGCCTTGTTCTTCGGCGGTACCTCATTATTGATTATGGTGGGTGTTGCAATCGACACAGTACAACAGGTAAATTCGTATTTGTTGAACAGGCATTATGATGGTTTGATGAAAACAGGTAAAAACAGAAAGGTAGCTTAATAATTTATGGCCAAGCAATCAGCAATAGAGCAAGATGGATCTATAATCGAAGCATTATCGAATGCGATGTTTCGGGTAGAATTAGAGAATGGCCATGTAGTGACTGCGCATATTTCCGGAAAAATGCGAATGCATTATATCAAATTGCTGCCCGGGGATAAAGTAAAACTTGAAATGAGCCCTTACGATTTAAGCAAGGCACGAATAACCTATAGATATTAATACAAGACGATGAAAGTTAGAGCATCCATAAAGAAAAGAAGTGCGGATTGTAAAATTGTCCGTAGAAAAGGCACGTTGTACGTAATCAACAAAAAGAATCCTAGATTTAAACAAAGACAAGGGTAATTATGGCAAGAATTGCAGGTATAGATATACCAAAACAAAAGCGGGGGGTAATAGCGCTTACCTATATTTTTGGTATCGGTAAAAGCAGGGCTTTGGAGATATTAAAGACCGCTCAGGTAAGTGAAGATACGAAGGTTTCCGATTGGAGCGATGACGAAATCGGCCGTATTCGGGATGCTGTTTCATCCTATACGATTGAAGGTGAGTTGCGTTCGGAAACACAATTGAATATCAAACGCCTTATGGATATCGGTTGCTATCGGGGCATTCGCCATAGATCGGGTCTGCCGTTGCGTGGACAGCGTACCAAGAACAACTCTAGGACGAGAAAAGGAAAAAGAAAGACCGTTGCCAATAAGAAAAAGGCGACCAAATAATAATAGAACAGGGCACTTGGTACTAGGTTTCTTCATGGAGTTGTAAATTCCGTCGAAATTGTTGTCAAGTACTAAATATCGAATACTGAATACTAATAAGAATGGCAAAGGCAAGTACTAAAACAGTAAAAAAGAGAAAAGTAATCGTGGATTCAATGGGTGAAGCCCATGTTACGGCCTCTTTCAACAATATCATAATATCCTTGACCAATAAAAAGGGCGATGTTATCGCCTGGTCTTCTGCTGGGAAGATGGGATTCAGGGGATCAAAAAAGAACACTCCGTATGCTGCCCAGATAGCCGCTGAGGATTGTTCAAAAGTGGCCCATGAAGCCGGTCTTCGTAAAGTGAAGGTATATGTCAAAGGCCCCGGAAATGGTCGGGAGTCGGCGATTCGTTCCATACACAATTCAGGTATCGAGGTAACCGAGATTATTGATGTCACGCCGATGCCACACAATGGGTGTCGACCGCCCAAAAGAAGACGCGTTTAATTTAATACTACTAATATTTCACCGAAGTGTAGATAACGATTATCGAAGGATACGCCTTAATTCATAATCACACTTCAAACTAAAAGAAAATGGCAAGATACACAGGACCAAAAAGTAAGATCGCCCGAAAGTTCGGCGAAGCGATTTTCGGGGACGATAAGTCGTTCGAGAAGAAAAACTATCCTCCGGGGATGCACGGACAAAACAGACGCCGTGGAAAACAATCTGAATATTCTGTCCAGTTGATGGAAAAACAAAAAGCCAAATATACCTATGGTATTTTGGAGCGCCAGTTCCGAAATATTTTCGGGAAGGCCAACCGGAGCAAAGGTGTTACCGGTGAGGTATTGCTACAATTGTGTGAATCACGTTTAGACAACGTGGTCTTCAGAATGGGAATATCTACAACACGAAGTGGTGCTAGACAACTTGTTTCCCACAGACATATTACTGTGAATGGCGAACTGGTCAATATACCTTCCTATACATTGAAACCGGGTGATGTCGTTGGCGTTCGTGAAAAATCAAAATCATTGCAGACCATCCAGGACTCCCTAGCCGCAAACAGCAGCGTGTACGAATGGATTACATGGAATACCGAAAAGAAGGAAGGCACCTTTGTAGCCGTCCCTGAGCGACTTCAGATTCCAGAAAATATCAAAGAACAATTAATCGTCGAGTTATACTCCAAATAATCAACACTGATCCAATTATGGCATTATTTAATTTTCAGAAACCCGATAAAGTAATAATGATCGATTCCTCAGATTTTGAAGGGAAGTTTGAATTCCGCCCTTTGGAACCTGGTTATGGATTAACTGTTGGGAACGCATTAAGACGGGTATTGCTATCTTCCTTGGAAGGCCACGCAATTACTTCGGTCAGAATTGACAAAGTGGAACATGAATTTTCTGTGATTCCTGGGGTTGTTGAAGATGTTACCGAGATTATACTCAACTTGAAACAGGTACGTTTCAAAAAACAGATCGATGATTCAGAAGCAGAAGTAGTCTCCATATCAGTGAGTGGTAAAGATCAGATGACCGCAGGGGATTTTCAAAAATTCATCTCCGGGTATCAAGTCTTGAACCCTGATCTTGTCATTTGCAATATGGATTCGAAGGTGAGCATCAATATGGAATTGGTCATCGACAAGGGAAGAGGCTATGTCCCGGCAGAGGAAAACAAAAAATCGGGTGCAGCATTGGGAACCATTGCGGTAGATTCGATTTTTACTCCTATTAAAAATGTAAAATACAGCATTGAAAACTTTCGGGTAGAACAAAAAACCGATTATGAAAAATTGGTTTTTGAAATAGTCACCGATGGTTCCATACATCCTAAGGAGGCATTAACCGAAGGTGCAAAGGTCTTGATCCATCACTTTATGTTGTTCTCTGATGAGCGCATTACCTTAGAAGCCGATGAGATTGCACAGACCGAGACCTACGATGAAGAGTCGTTGCACATGCGTCAGTTACTCAAGACCAAATTGGTCGATATGGATCTTTCGGTACGTGCCTTGAATTGCTTGAAAGCCGCGGAAGTAGATACCTTAGGGGATTTGGTCTCGTTTAATAAGAACGATTTGATGAAATTCAGGAACTTCGGTAAAAAATCACTCACCGAATTGGAAGAATTGGTCATTAATAAAGGCCTTAGCTTCGGGATGGATTTGTCAAAATATAAATTGGATAAAGATTAATTTACTTCTGTTGGAAGGGAAAATCCCGGATAAGGAAGAAAATAGCATAATGTAATGAGACACGGTAAGAAAGTCAATCATTTAGGAAGAAAGTCTGCCCATAGGAAGTCGATGTTGGCGAATATGGCATGCTCCCTAATAGAACACAAGCGCATCAACACCACAGTTGCCAAAGCGAAGGCATTGAAACAGTTTATCGAGCCCTTGATCACAAAGTCAAAGGCCGAAAACAACCTATCTGCCGAAAAGGGTACACATAACCGACGCATCGTTTTTAAAAACCTGCGCGATAAATTTGCGGTTACCGAATTATTTAGCGAAGTGGCCGAAAAGGTCGGGGACAGGCCAGGAGGCTATACCCGTATTATTAAGTTGGGAAGCCGTTTGGGTGACAATGCCGATATGGCGATGATCGAATTGGTCGATTTCAATGAATTGTACAATGCCGGGAAGCCAAAGAAAAAGACAACGAGAAGAAGTCGAAAGGGAACAGGCGCAAAAGCAGAAACAGACACAGCACCCGTAGCAGCTACCGAAACGAAAACCGAGGCCAAGGCAGCAACTGAGACCAAGACAGTGACCGAAAAAAAAGCCGAAACAGAGGTTAAAGCCGATGATTCAGAAGAATAAGATGTTAATATTTAATAGTATTTGGAAAAGGATAGACCCAACAGTTTATCCTTTTTTTATGTTTCTTTGTTAAATAATTTTAAGAAAAGTTATGAAATATCAATCGAGGAGAAAGGCACTAATACTTTTAGCCGATGGCACTATTTTCTACGGAAAGGCGGTTGGCAATAAGGAAGGAACTGCTTTTGGTGAAGTATGTTTTAATACTGGAATGACCGGGTATCAGGAGATTTTTACAGACCCATCGTATTTCGGACAATTGATGGTGACTACGAATGCCCACATTGGCAATTATGGCACAGTATCTGAAGAGGTCGAATCTGATTCGATTAAAATTTCAGGATTGATTTGTAGAAATTTTAGTTATGAATATTCCAGGCCCAGCGCCGATGCCAGCCTTTTGGAATTTTTAGACGCCAATGATCTTTTCGCAATTTCAGACGTAGATACCCGGGCTTTAGTTGCCTATATACGCGACAATGGGGCGATGAATGCCGTTATTTCCACAGAGGTCGATAGCCTATCGCTATTGAAGGCGCAACTTGACGAAGTACCAAGTATGGAAGGCCTCGAGCTCGCTTCAAAGGTTTCGACCAAGCAGACCTATTACTATGGGGAGGAGACCGCCCCAATTAAAATATCGGTCCTCGATATTGGTATTAAGAAGAACATACTGCGAAACCTAGCCAAAAGAGGGGCCTATATCAAGGTGTTTCCTTATAATGCTAGTTTTGACGAAATGTCGGCATGGGGTCCTGATGCTTATTTCATCTCGAACGGCCCTGGAGATCCCGAACCACTTTCGGAGGCGATTGCCACGGCAAAGTCGATTATCGCACAAGACAAACCGCTCTTCGGAATATGTCTGGGACATCAGGTTATCGCATTGGCCAATGGTATTTCAACGTATAAGATGCATAATGGGCATCGAGGAATCAACCATCCCATTATGAACCTCTTGACTGGGAAAGGCGAGATTACCTCTCAAAACCATGGTTTTGCCATCAATCGTGAAGAAACCGAAGCACATCCTTCTTTGGAAATTACCCATGTACATCTGAATGATAAAACCGTAGCGGGAATTCGGATGAAGAACAAAGACGTTTTTTCAGTTCAGTATCACCCAGAAGCGAGTCCGGGCCCGCATGATGCGGAGTATCTATTTGATGAATTTTTTGATTTAATTCGTAAGAACCATACGAATTCGATTTCAGTTTAACAATTTGTTATATTATTTTAATAAGTTACTTCTCATACGGCATTCAATTCAAGCTTTCGTATATTTATAGCCTTAAAAATTCACTCCTAATCAAAAAATAAAATGAGTATCATTCTGAGTATACATGCAAGACAAATTTTTGATTCCCGGGGCAATCCGACCATCGAGGTCGATGTTGTTACCGAGAACGGTATTATGGGAAGGGCTGCCGTTCCCTCTGGTGCTTCTACTGGTGAACACGAAGCTGTCGAACTTAGGGACGGTGGTAAAGCGTTTATGGGGAAAGGTGTCACCAAGGCAATTAATAATGTAAATACGACCATTGCCGAGGAAATATTAGGAATGTCGGTTTTTGAACAGAATTTGATCGATCAGACCATGATCGATCTAGATGGTACTCCCAATAAATCTAATTTAGGTGCTAATGCCATTTTAGGGGTTTCCCTAGCGGTAGCCAAAGCAGCGGCAAATGAACTCGGCTTGTCCTTATATCGTTATGTAGGGGGTGTTAGTGCCAACACCTTGCCGGTTCCTATGATGAATATTATCAATGGCGGCTCGCATTCTGATGCCCCGATCGCCTTTCAGGAATTTATGATCATGCCGGTAAAGGCCAAGAATTTTAGTCATGCCATGCAAATGGGAACTGAAATTTTCCATAGCCTTAAAAAAGTATTGCACGATAGAGGTTTAAGCACTGCTGTTGGCGATGAAGGTGGCTTTGCCCCTACGTTAGACGGTACAGAGGATGCTTTGGATACTATTGGCAAGGCGGTCGATAAAGCAGGTTATAAACTAGGCGATGATGTAATGATCGCCCTCGATTGTGCCGCCGCCGAATTTTATGTAAACGGAAAATACGACTATACCAAATTTGAGGGTGATAAAGGCGCCATACGAACTTCTGAACAACAGGCTCAATATTTAGCTGATTTGAGTGCCAAATATCCCATTATCTCAATTGAGGATGGTATGGACGAAAATGACTGGGATGGCTGGAAGACCTTGACTGAAAAAATCGGGGATAAAGTGCAGCTTGTCGGGGATGATCTTTTTGTGACCAATGTCGAGCGCTTGGCCAAAGGAATTAAGAATGGGATTGCAAACTCAATTTTGATAAAAGTAAACCAGATCGGAACCCTTACCGAAACGATTGCAGCCGTGAACATGGCCAAAAATGCGGGCTATACTTCTGTTATGTCGCATCGTTCAGGGGAAACCGAAGATAATACCATCGCCGATCTAGCGGTTGCCTTGAACACCGGACAAATTAAAACGGGCTCGGCTTCCCGTTCGGATCGCATGGCGAAATATAACCAACTACTGCGTATCGAGGAAGAATTGGGAAGTATGGCCTATTTTCCACAGGAAATGGCATTTAAGATAAAATAGCCGGCGTTCCCTACGTTTTTTATAAACCTTTCTGCCGATAGCTCCGCAGAAAGGTTTATATAGCTATGATGACCTATATCATAGTCTTCTGAAAGTTTACTGCTTAATTTTGGGTTTTCTTTGAACCTAGATGCTGGTTTTATGAATAATTTTCTCTTTGTAGCTGCCGAGAATGACGGCATTCGAAAATGCAAGGCCGGTGGGATGGGCGATGTTGTCCGAGATGTCCCACGAGAGATTTCAGGACGGGGCGATAAAGTGAGCGTCGTTGTGCCATCTTATGGCAGACTGCATCAAAATGGGACATTTAAATCCTATCTAATCCTTCAGTTGCGGGGCATAAACTATACTGCTGAACTATATGAGGTCTTACCCAAAAAAGAGTTCAAGAACATTCACCATTACGTCATACATCATCCGGAGATTACTGAAGGCCAAATAGCCCATATTTATCATGACGACCCCGAAGAACCTTTCTATACCGATTACCTGAAATTCACCATTTTTTGCACGGCGGTTGCCGAGGCCATCAAGATAGGTGCGTTTGGTAAACTCGATATCGTTCATATGCACGATTGGCATACGAGTCTCTTATTGTTCGTGAAGACCTACCACCCGCAATACATCAGATTGAAAAGGCTGCGTTATGTATTTACAATACATAACCTTGCCATGCAGGGTATCAGGCCCTTCAAGGACAATTATTCATCACTCGAGAATTGGTTTCCAGGGATACCTTACGATACCAATAAGTTAATGGACCATCGTTACCGGGACTGCATCAACCTTATGGCTGTGGGGATTCGTTTGGCGGATGCCGTGCACACGGTATCCCCATCCTATAAGGAGGATATACAAAGACCTAGCGACCCTCCCGAGTTTATTGGTGGTGAAAGCCTGGAGTCCGATTTACAGGCGGCCAATAAGGAGGGCAGACTGTTCGGGATACTCAATGGGTTAAATTACTTGAATTTTAGGGTTGCCGAAAAAGGCATGTTATATCAAAACACCGTAAAGGCAATCTTTGGGTGGTTACAGGAGGAATCTAAAAAATACAAGGCCGATTATTTGGCACATACCGGTGAAAAAATAATGCAATATGTGGCTGAACCTCCAAAATTCATTGTGGCAAGCGTGGCCCGATTGACCGAGCAGAAGTTTTACTCTTTTAAACGTTCTCCCGAAGCATTGATAGAGCTATTAAAAAGGCTGGAAAAAGTAAACGGAATTTTTATGTTGTTAGGTAATGGTGATCCAGAATACGAGGAATTGTTTCGCAAGATGAGTTATGCCCACAAAAACTTTGTTTTTACCAACGGGTATTCTGAGGACTTGGTAGATTCAATCTATTTGGAAACCGATTTATATTTTATGCCCAGTCTGTTCGAACCATGTGGCATCAGCCAAATGCTAGCCATGCGAGATGGTACCCCCTGTTTGGTTCATCATACGGGTGGCCTTAAAGATACCGTAAAACATATGAAAACAGGATTTAGCTTTGATGGTGCCACCTATGATGAAAAAATTAAAAACATGATCCGGGTATTTGACGAAGTGCTACAGCTATTTTTATATGATAAGGACCTTTGGAAGGCCATAGAAATCAATGCAAAAAAAATGAGGTTTACTTGGCGAAAATCGGTGAATTCTTATTACAAGGATCTTTATACTCCCCATTTATAAAGGGTTGCGATTACCCAGTAAGCTCGTTTACAATCCTTAGAAGCTTTGGCATTTTAAATTATATAATAAATGAAATCAGGAAATTGTTAACGTGGCTTGTTTTTCCTAAATTTACGAGAATACAGGTTAACAAGAAAATTAGACGCATGCCAGATACAGCTACAATAGAATATAATGGTCAGAAATTTGAATTTCCGGTCGTTAAAGGGACAGAGAATGAACTCGCTATCGATATTAATACCTTGCGGGCCAAAACTGGAATGATAACGCTTGACCCTGGTTATAAGAATACCGGATCGTGTGAGAGCTCCATTACGTTCTTGGATGGGGAGATGGGGATTTTAAGATATCGGGGATATGCCATCGAGGAATTGGCCGAAAAAGCGGATTTTCTCGAAGTTGCCTATCTCTTGATATTCGGGGAATTGCCAGATAAAGAGCGTTTGGAGAAATTTCATATTGATATAAAGGCAGAATCTACGGTAGATGAAGAAATGAAGAAAATCTTGGACGGCTTCCCGAAGTCGGCCCATCCTATGGGCGTCCTTTCATCGCTCACAAGTGCTCTGATCGCCTTTAATCCCGTTTCGGTAAATGTTAGCTCAGAAAAGGCCATGTACCATGCCATAGTACGAATAATGGCCAAGTTTCCGGTTTTAGTAGCTTGGACGTTGCGCAAGAAAATGGGGCTGCCCTTAGATTATGGGGATGATGCGCTAGGATATGTGGAGAATATTCATAAGATGATGTTCAAGAAACCGAACAAGGAATATGTTAAGAACAAAATTGTAATCGAGGCCCTTGATAAATTATTGATCTTGCATGCAGATCACGAACAGAATTGTTCTACTTCTACCGTTCGTATGGTAGGTTCTTCCCATGCAGGCCTGTTCGCTTCGCTTTCCGCTGGGATCTCTGCTTTATGGGGACCCTTGCACGGTGGTGCGAATCAAGCGGTATTGGAAATGTTAGAGGCCATTGAGGCAGATGGTGGGGATACCCAAAAATATATGGCGAAGGCAAAGGACAAAAACGACCCCTTCAGATTGATGGGATTTGGCCATAGGGTCTATAAAAATTTTGATCCAAGAGCCAAGATTATAAAAAAGGCCGCTGACGAGGTGCTGGGCGATCTAGGTATTGATGACCCTGTTTTGGAAATCGCAAAAGGGCTCGCCAAAGAAGCCTTGGAAGATTCCTATTTCGTGGAACGCAAGTTATATCCGAACGTTGATTTCTATTCGGGAATCATCTATCGGGCGTTGGGCATTCCTACCGATATGTTTACCGTAATGTTCGCTTTGGGTCGGCTTCCTGGTTGGATTGCACAATGGAGGGAAATGCGCCTTCGCAACGAGCCCATAGGCCGGCCAAGGCAAGTTTATATTGGTGAAAACCTAAGACCTTTCGTTCCAGTTGAGCAAAGGTAATTTCAGTTCATTTAAAGCATACAACTGTCCTTTCACAAATCGTTTATGGGGGGGCAGTTTTCATTTTCTTGCTATTGAAATCCCTAACTTTAGATAAAATTTAATATGCTCACATTGAACATTAACGACGAAATATCCCCGCTAAAAGTAGTCTTATTGGGGACGGCTTTGAGCAATGGGCCGACCCCTGCGCCCAAACAGGCCTATGATCCCAAGTCTTTAGAGCATATTTTGGCAGGCACCTATCCCAAAGAGGTCGATATGGTCAGGGAAATGGAAGGTTTTGCGAAGGTATTCAGAAAGTATGGGGTCACCGTCTTCCGACCTGAGGTAATCAAGGATTGTAACCAGATATTTTCTAGGGATATTGCGTTCGTTATCGAAAATAAGTTGATCAAAGCGAACATCCTGCCTGAAAGGGAACCCGAATTTGCAGCTATTTTGCACGTGTTGGATAAAATTCAAGAGGGCCACATCCTATGCCCACCGCCAGAGGTTCATATCGAAGGTGGTGATGTCATGCCTTGGTATGATTATATTTTTATCGGCACCTATACAGGAGACGATTATAGCGACTTAATAACCGCCAGGACCAATAAGGCGGCGATTGGTTATATCGCCCAGCAATTTCCGCATAAAAAGGTAAAATCATTTGAGCTTAGAAAAAGTAATACCAATGCCAAAGAGAATGCCTTGCACCTAGATTGTTGTTTTCAGCCCTTAGGAAAAGGCAAGGCTATCTTACATAAAAATGGCTTCCTGATTGAGGAAGAATATCAGTGGCTGGTAGATTTCTTTGGCAAGGAGCATATATTTGAAATTTCTTCGGATGAAATGTACAGCATGTACAGCAATGTGTTCTCGATTACGCCCGAGGTGGTCGTCTCAGAACAAAATTTTACGCGATTGAACCTGTGGCTGCGACAACAGGGATTTACAGTAGAGGAAATCCCCTATGCCGAAATTGCAAAACAGGAAGGATTATTACGCTGCAGTACCTTACCTTTGGTGCGCGCTTAGCTCACATTTTTATTCATTTTATGAAGATGCAAATTACCAATACCATACTAATGATTCGCCCAGTCGACTTTCGAATGAATGAACAGACTGCTGTGAACAATTATTTTCAACAAGATATCGACGTGGCCAACGCAACCATAAATAAACGAGCGCAAGCCGAGTTCGATGATTTTGTGGTTAAATTACGCAGTAAGGGGATTACCGTTTTGGTCATTGAGGATACCGCTCATCCCAGTACCCCGGATAGTATCTTTCCGAACAATTGGATTTCCTTCCATGAGGATGGTACCGTAGGGATGTATCCGATGTTTGCTCAAAATAGAAGGGATGAACGTCGGGAGGATATTCTGGATTTGCTCGAAAAATTAGGATTTGTGATCGATAGTGTTATGGATTATACGGCCGCCGAAGAAGATGGGATATTTCTTGAGGGTACCGGTAGTATTTTGATGGACCGAGTGAATGAAAAAGCATACTGTGCCTTATCTGAAAGGGCCCATGAAGAACTGTTGATCGAATTCTGTGAAGATTTTGAATGCTTGCCGGTCTTGTTTACCGCCAATCAGACCGTTGATGGCGAACGTATGCCTATTTATCATACCAATGTTATGATGTGCCTGGGAGAGACTTTCTCGGTCATTTGTCTTGATAGTATCGATGATAAAAAAGAACGAAAAAATGTAATCGATCATTTAAAAAGGGACGGAAAAGAAATAATTGCGATTACCGAGCAACAAATGCACCATTTTGCCGGGAACATGTTGCAAGTCCTTGGAAGTGAAAATAAAAGGTTCCTGGTCATGAGTACGGCCGCCTATGAAAGTCTCACCCCCAATCAGATCAAAAGACTCGAAGTACATTCTGAAATCGTGCATAGCGCATTGGAAACCATTGAAACCTGTGGCGGTGGAAGCGCCCGCTGTATGATGGCCGAAGTGTTTTTGCCAAAGGCTAATTAAGTGTTGCACATTCGCATCCCGCGATGTCTGATAATGTTATTTCTGCGATTTCGCTACTTTCGTAGGTACTTCTCCATGGTTAGTTGGGGTTGTGATACATAGGGCGACCTCCATGTCTCTCTCCAAGGCATCATTTCAATGGTAGTTTGTCTTTTACTTCGTTGGGTACCTTGATATACGACCTTGATTTTCGTTCTTCCATTTTCGCCCGTTGTTCATTGCCAAACGTACCAGGGTCGCCCGTAAATTTAATACGCCAAATCTTTCCTTTTTTAGAATCGGAGACGTACAAGGAACCATCGGGTCCTTGCGCCAGCCCCATCGGCCTGTATTTAGAGTCCGGCATGTTCACCACCGTATCTATCCCTGTAAAACCGTCCGCGAAAACCTCCCATGTTTTTGATGCTTTGCCCTGTTCGAAAGGGATAAAGGCAACAATATAACCAGCCTGGGGATAGGGTGTGCGGTTTGTAGAGCCATGAAAGGCAATAAATGCGCCATTTTTATAGTAATCCGGAAATTGATTGCCCGTATAAAAAAGGAGGTCGTTCGGAGCCCAATGCGCCGGTAGGCCCATAATCGGGTCGGTGTAGCCCTTTGCTTCCTTGATACCATCCCCTCCATATTCCGGAGCGACTATCCGCTGCTCTTTAAATGGGTCATAATAGCTATAAGGCCAACCAAAGTCATCGCCTTGTTTCATTCTTAGAAACTCCTCCGCTGGTAAGACCGCATTTTGCCATTCACTGTAATATTGCGGAGCATGATTGTGCAAATAATCCCTGCCATGCTGTACCGCATATAAGCTATTGTCTTGATCATTCCAGCTCATGGCGACAATGCTGCGGATGCCCGTTGCGAACATTTGACCATCGGCCTGGGTCTGGCCCAATTTTGTTGCATCGAACTTCCAAATACTCCCCAAGACATTTAACCCTGGACACGGATAGAGGCCTACCACCGTTCCTGTTGAATTCGAATCCTCACAGGCATTCGTTGGAGCGCTGAAGGTAACGTACATACTGCCCTCCTTATCAAAAGCCAAGGACTTGGCATTGTGCCATCGTTTTGGAAATTGATCTACCAGGATAATTTCATAAGGGGCATCAGGGATTAAATGGGAAGGTGATAATTTTTGGCGATAGATCACCTGTTCAGAACTAAAATATAAATACCCATTATGAATGCGCATTTCAGTACCGAAACCTCCATCATTCGGGTAGCTGTCAAAGGGTTCAATGATATCTGCCCTTCCGTCATTCGTAGTATCACGTAAGGCTATATTGCCCAAATCGCCGCTGTAGATACTTCGTTTCACATAAATATCCCCATTCGCGTTCACCGCTAGATGTCTCGCAGGTCCTATACTATCGGCGACTATGACAGCTTCAAAGCCATCTGGCAGGAATAGTCCCCCATTTTTGATTTCTGCTTCATGGGCATGATCATCCGTTTTAACGGGGGTAACATCCTTTGAGCCATCTTTGGAAAGGGGAGCCGGTTTTTTTTCGTCTTGGCAATTCGTTAGTAGGACACAAAAAATAATGATAAGAAAATCTTTCCACTGCATCGATAGTGTGTATTGAAATTAATAGAATCAGCAAACCCCTGGTAGCATGTTGTCCAGATTCAGCAGCGGCGTGCCCCGATAATTCCCCAAATATAAGGGAATAAAAAAGTATGATTTATGCTTAAGTGCCTTATTTTCCTATGGTCTCCTTTATAAAAACGCTGGCCATCAATACCATAAAAATAGCAAATGGCAAGGAGGTAATGATCAGCAGTCTTTGAACCGCCGTCAGTACATCGATTGTAGGTCGGGCATTTCCTAGTAAAAGGAGCGCCAAAGTTGCGATAAGTATAAAGATCGACCATATCAGACGATGTTTTTTACTTGGATTTTTCTTTCCAGTATCGGTAAACATGCTCAAGACAAAAACAGCCGAATCAACTGAAGTGACCAAAAAGCTGACCAATAAGACCATGGTCACTAGGTTTAGGACACCCCCTAGGGGATAATTTGCGAAAAAGACGAAGATCGAGGAGAAGACGTTATCAAACTCATTGTTGTAGCGCCCCCAACTTTCTATGAATTGAAAGGCCGAAGTCCCGAAGACCGAAAACCAGAAAAAGGTTCCAATTGATGGGATTATCAATACGCCTAGCAAGAGTTGTCGCAAGGTCCTTCCTTTTGAGATACGGGCGATAAAAATGCCGGTAAAAGGCGCCCACGCCAACCAAAATGCCCAATAATAGAAAGTCCAATCGGTTAGGAAATCGATACCCGGATTGAAATTGCCATATGCTAAGCTCATCGGTATAAAATCGATTACATAGTAAAGCAAGGATTTGCCGAACATGATTGTGATGGCCGCCACATCACTCAGACAAAATATCAGGAGCAGCATTGCAAGTGCCAATAGGATGTTGAGTTTTGAAAGGACCTTGATACCCTTGTTTACACCTTGCCATGCCGAATAAAAAGCAAGTGATGAAATTAGTAGCGCCAAGAGCATGGTCGACATCAGACCAAAACCACTTCCGAATACATAGTTCAACCCACCATTGATCTGTGTGGTTCCAAGGCCTATGGCCGCAATGAGTCCGAATACGGTGGTGACAATGGTCATTATGTCGATACCATTTCGAACTCTTTTGTTCGAAATGGCAGCATCGATCGTAGCGCTAACCAATACTTTCTTTTTTTTGACGAAGAGGGCATAGCCGACTACCATGGCGAATAGGCCGTAGAATGCCCAAGCTGTAAATCCCCATTGGTAAAAGGTAAATTGCAGGGCCCGTATTTCAGGGGCAAGATCCCCGTTATAGGGAGGGTGCTGCAGCATAAATACCGGTTCCTGGACCGCTCGCAAAAGAATTCCGGCCCCCATTCCGGCGCTATACAACATGGCCGACCAAGCCCAAAGGGAATGTTCTGGTTTCTGTTCTTTCGTGCCCAATTTGATTTTACCCAACGGTGAAAAGGCAATCGCCAAAAGAAATAAGACACATCCTAGTCCGAGATACAAATAAAAATAGCCGAAATAATTTCGGATCCACAATGACAATGATTCAATTGTATCATACGTAAATTCAGTTGCCAAAAAGGCAATGGTAGAAAAAAGCAAAACGATTCCGATGGAAATCGAAAGGAGGTAATTCGTATTGGTCGGAATATTAATTTTAATGGCGATGCTATTTAGGATTCGGCTATGTTACGAATCATTCCTTCAAAAATAAAGTAATGAAATGGAAGTAAACTATACCAATAAATTCGTCCTCGCAGGCCCTTCGGCCGAAAGGTCGCGGTTTGATGCAAGACATTGGCATCATCGATCTTAAATTCCAACCAGGCTTCCCCAGGTAAGCGCATTTCAGCAAAAAGTAAAAGGCGCCTTTCTTCTTTGTCGGCCAGTAATACACGCCAGAAGTCAAGGGCATCCCCTGGATAGATCTTGTTTGAATGGGTGCGACCCCTTCGTAGGCCCACCCCACCAATTAGTTTGTCAACGAATCCACGGATCTTCCACAACCAATTCGCGTAATACCACCCTGTTTCGCCCCCTATTTTCCATATTTTTTCAAGTACTTTTTCGGGGTCCTCTATCGGTATTGTTTTCATATCGGTTAAAACCCCAAACTGTGGTACCTGTATATATTTCCCAAGATTCTTAACGAATCTTCCACTTACCATACTGTCTTTCCAACTACTGACGACCAGGTTCTGTTCAATTTTAATGAAGGCCATTTCAATGGCTTCAGAATACGAATGGGTTTTTATGCCTAAAAGATCTTGTAGACGACGATCCCGGGCAATTACTTCCATTTTCATGCTATCGACTAAATTCGTGGCCAATTTATAGGATGTCGAAGTGACAAAATAGAGCCAATACGAGGATAATTTCGGAGTCATTACAGGCACCGTCAGGATACCGATCTTAAAGCCTCTTGCTTTGGCATATAATTGCAGCATCTGTTTGTAGGTCATTACCTCGGGGCCACCGATGTCAAATGAATCGTCGTAACATGCTTTGTTCCCGATTACGCCAGTTAGAAATGAGATTACGTCACGAACTGCAATGGGTTGGGTCTTGGTCAATACCCATTTGGGCGTAATCATAAAAGGTAGTTTTTCGCAGAGATCGCGTATGATTTCAAACGATGAACTTCCTGAACCGACGATAATACCCGCTCTTAAGACCGTTAGTTTGTAATTGCCCGTGTAGAGGATGTCTTCAACGTTCTTACGGGAACGTAGATGCTTTGACAATTTCTCGTCATTGACGATGCCACTTAGATAAATCACCTGTTCTATGCCGGTTTCGGCCATATATTCATTAAACCTTTGTGCCGAAATTCCCTCCTTTTCATCAAAGTCGGAAGTCGATGAGCTCATTGAATGAATCAGATAAAAAGCAACTTCAAGGTCTTTTGGGAGCACATTCGGCAGAAAATCCTTTAAAAAATCGATTTCGATAATTTCGATCAAGGCCTTGGTTTCACGGTCAATCGAAAAACGGTCGGCATCCCTGACGGCACAAACGACTTGATGGCCCAATGCCAACAGTTGTGGCAATAATCGCATGCCGATGTAGCCGTTGGCACCAGTGAGCAGTATTTTCATAAATCTTCTATTGAAGTTGGCGCCGTATCGGCCTTGTGATCCCGTATTCTTTTAAAAAAGTTTTGAATGGCTTTTGTATCGGATCTTACTTTAATAAAATAATGATCTCGATAAATGGAGTACACGGCGAAATCTCCTTTGTAAATTACCAATTTGTAATAAGGAATTACCAGTGCAAAGGTTTCCAATAAGGAACGAAACCTGACAATGATGCCCTTGGGCCTTATTTCTATATTGCAGGTATTCGTGTTCGAATCCAAGATTAATAAGTTTCGTATTTCGACACTCGTTTCAGTAATCATGAGCTTTGGAGATCCGATTCCTCCCATCTTCCAACGTTCTTTTAAGGTAAATGGGGCGCCAACTTCTAAATCGACCTTCCGGGTAATTTCGGGATTGTTGTAAGATACGTTTAGGAGCATGTTAAATAGTATTAAGATATTTCAATTTCCAATCTTCCCAAAAGCAATGCGTTCATGCATTTCACCTTGTTGATCATGAAGAACGGCAATTGGCAATTTCAATTTTATCGCCGCATTGAAGGCAGCATCCTATTTTTGATCCGAATATTAAAACCGATTTAATAGTTGTTTCCAGCCGATTGTGCAATGGCTGCTAACACCTTCACCGAAATAGTTTTTTATGGATGCTCCGCAATTTTTTTTATAAAGTTAGCCAAATCCCTAATGATAACGATGGCAGTTCGACATTTAAACCTAAAAAAATACTTAGTTTTGCAGCCTTATTCGAAAAGAATCAATGAATATTCAAGGTGTACTCGATGCCAAAGTAAAAGAAGCGGCGCAAACGCTTTTTCAGGTGACGTTGCCTGCGGTTGAATTTCAGCCCACACGAAAGGATTTTGAGGGTGACATTACCGTGGTTATATTCCCAATGCTTCGCTATCTAAAGGGGAACCCCGAACAACTTGGGAATCAAATAGGGGCGTATCTTCTTAAGGAACTCGAGGAGGTCATCGCGTTTAACGTGATCAAGGGTTTTCTAAATCTGGTAATCAGCGATTCATTTTACCTCGATTTTTTTAATACCATCCAGAATACGTCTGAGTATGGTTTTGTTGCCCCAGCAACTCAGGATGCGATACTTATTGAATATTCTTCGCCAAACACGAATAAACCGCTGCATTTGGGCCACATTAGGAACAATTTACTCGGGTATTCGGTGGCCAGTATTTTAAAGGCCTCGGGGAAGAAAGTGTACAAAACCCAAATTGTGAATGACCGGGGTATCCATATTTGTAAAAGTATGTTGGCCTGGCAGAAATTTGGTCACGGGGAGACACCGGAAAGCACTGGCCTAAAAGGCGATAAGCTCGTAGGCAACTATTATGTGGCGTTTGACAAAGCCTACAAAGCTGAAATCGCACAGATGACGGCAGCAGGAATTGCAAGGGAGGTGGCCGAAAAGGAAGCCCCGATTCTACTGGAAGCACAGGAAATGCTGCAAAAATGGGAAGCCGGAGATCCTCAAATCGTTGCCTTATGGAAAAGAATGAATGGTTGGGTCTATGCCGGTTTTGAAATAACCTATAAGAATCTCGGTGTCGATTTCGATACGCTTTATTACGAGAGTGAAACCTATTTATTGGGGAAGGATGTGGTAGCAGAAGGTCTCATAAAAGGTATTTTTTATAAAAAAGAAGATGGCAGTGTATGGATCGATCTTACCAATGAAGGATTGGACGAAAAAATCGTTCTCCGTTCCGATGGTACATCGGTGTATATGACCCAGGATATCGGGACCGCAATTCAGCGGGTCCGGGATTATCCCGACATAGGGGGAATGGTCTATACTGTAGGCAACGAACAGGATTACCATTTTAAAGTACTCTTCCTGATTCTCAAAAAATTGGGATATTCCTGGTCTGAACACCTCTATCATTTAAGCTATGGGATGGTAGACCTTCCAAGTGGGAAAATGAAAAGTAGGGAAGGGACCGTTGTCGATGCCGACGATTTGATTGCGGAAATGACCCAGACCGCGGCGACCCTATCGCAAGAATTGGGCAAATTGGAAGATTATTCGGAAAAGGAAAAATGGGAACTGTACAAAATGATCGGTCTTGGGGCGCTCAAATATTATATCCTAAAGGTAGATCCCAAAAAGCGCATCCTTTTCAATCCAGAGGAATCAGTCGATTTCCAAGGGAATACCGGGCCGTTTATTCAGTATACCTATGCGAGGATACAATCAATTCTAAGAAAAGCGCATGAACTAGATGTAGATACTTCTGGGAAAAATGGAAGACTTGAAGCAATCAGGAGCCTTGATCCGAAAGAAAAGGAACTTATAAAACAACTTCAAATGTTCCCGGAGACCATACAACAGGCGGCCCTAAACTATAGTCCGGCCTTGATAGCCAATTACACCTATGATCTGGTAAAGGAGTTCAACTCATTTTACCAACAAGTCTCCATTTTGGGGGAAATCGATGATGATAAGAAAAGGCTGCGCGTTGAACTTTCTAAAAAAGTAGGGGAGGTCATTCAATCGGCATTCGCACTTTTAGGCATTGAGGTGCCCGAAAGAATGTAAAGTGCAACTAGACCTTTAATAGGAGTTATATTCGTGACGTATCTGCATGATCTAATTCAATGCGAATCCTAAAGACCCTACTTTCAAATTAATAGGATATTCGTAACGCCAATGGGCAGGATTATTAGAATCTAACTCGAAAGCTCAAGTTGGGCGTGAGACCCAATGAACTGTTTTCAATGGTTTCGATTTGGTCGTTACTATCAAGGCGATAATACGTATTCAGGATATTCTCGCGATTCGTGAGATTGAGTACCGAAATGCCGGCGGTAGCTTTTATATTCCTGCCAATAGTAAATGCATAGCTTGCCGATGCGTCGGCCCTTATATATTCAGGTAAGCGACTTCCATTCGGTACTGCGTAGTTGATTGTATATGGCACAAAGGTCGTTTCGATCGGGTTTGTTTCCGAAGGTTTCGTGTAGGGCTTACCAGTTCGGTAGTTGATTCCCAAACTTAATTTAAAATGGTTATAGGTGTAGGTCCCGGCCAACGTAAATGTGTGTCGAATATCTAAATTGTTGGGAAATTTGCTTGGAATGATCTGCTCAAATACATAATTGTTCTCATTAAAGGCGTAGCTGAACCATAAACTGTAATCGACCGTTTTTTTGTTAATTAGAAATTCTAACCCCTTTACTGCATATTTTCCGATTTCTCCTGTGAACTGACCTTCGTTCTGAAAGCCTTGGGTACGTGTGCTGATGCCATTTACTTCCTTATAGAACCCTTCCACGCCTATATAAAGGTTCTTGCGGTCAAAATTGAATCCCAAAGAGCCTTGTTTGCTCTTGGTCAATGGGAGTTGGTTACCATCTGACAAGATCCATCTGCGTTTTTCGATTCCCAGGAAATTCTGTTCCAAATCGATTATCTGATTCGTGGCCTGGCTCTTGAATTCACCCTGAAGTTCAGCATTAAAATCCTTGTTAATGGCATAATTTAGATTCAGTCTGGGTTCGAGCGTAAATTGATTAAATGTGCCTAGATTCTCAAAATGATTGATTCGAATCCCTCCACGTACTTCAAGATTTTTTCTCGGTGCCGTATAGGATAATTCGGAAAAAAAGGCATGTGTTCTAACGACCTCGGTGATATCACTTTTAAAGGGGGGTTGAGACACATCGGTCGCATTTTCAATCCCGGTTTCTGTAAGTTGATAGCCATTTAACCAGTCAACAGAATCGCCCAAGGAATAGGTGGTATTCACTTTAAGACCCGTCTCGGTCACCAGGTTGCTTTGTAGCAAGAGTTGTTGCCCATTGGCCGTTACACTGCGTGAGTCTAGATCATAGTGTGTGTAATATGCATTGATTATAGTGGAAAATGAATTACTACATGTACTTTCAAGGCTCCCTCCAAATGATAGATTCGATTGGTTTAAATTGCTTTCCGAACTTCTGGATCCTTCTTGGCTTGTTTCAAAATAATCGAGTTGATTATTGATTTTCAGAAAACTGAATCTCAGTTTTTGCCGGCCATTGATATCATAAAATAACTTGGCTGTAAAATCATAGAAATAAAAGTCGTTGTTTCTCGATACATCGGTGTCCTGAAATGCGCGTACCGAAAATTTCTCATAGGTCGGGGTGTCTAGTAGATCTGTGATAGACCGTCGTGCCGAAAATTGAAAGCCAAGTTTCTCGTTTATCGGAAATCGTAGATTGACATCCCCACTGATCAAATTAAGGCCCGCACCGCCTGACAAAACTTTGGGGAATTCGTTCTTGGTCCGCATATCAATGATGCCACTGACGCCGTCCCCATATGCTGCGCTTGCCCCATTTTTAATTATCGAAATCTTATCGGTCAAATAGGGATTGAAGGCCGATATAAGACCAAAAAAGTGCCCGGATTGATACATTTTAATGCCATCCCAAAGAATGAGGTTCTGGTCATTGGTGCCCCCACGTATGTTAATGTCCGATACGGTTTCATCGGTACTTTTGATACCCGGAAGTGCCTGTACAGTTTGTAAAACATCAGGTTCGACAGAACCTGGTAAGATTCCGAAATCTTGTGGACTAATCAAAATGCTCCCATCGGTCTCTTTAACAATTCCGGTCGTTAAGAATTGAATAACGACCACTTCATCCAATTGCTGAAAACTCTGTGCCAACAATATATTCGTACACGGATTATGGTTCACCAAATCTTCGGCGACTAAAAACAGGGGCTTAAATCCGAGATGTTTGATTTGAAGTACTGCCTTTCTTGGAATATTTTGAAAAGCGAATCTCCCATTAAGATCGGTAATCGCGGCTAAACTGCTTCCCAGCACTTCGACAGTAGCACCGGGAACCGTGTTCTTTTCAAAATTATCGAGTACTAAGGCGCATATATCGACTGTAGCACTTTTTGTAAGCGTGTAATACCGTTCACTCAGCTTTTGAATTTTTAGCTGTGTCTGATCATGGATATCCGCTAAGATTCCAGCTAACGGACTACTTTTTGGTACACGAATTTCAAGGGGTCGGATATCCTCGTCTACATAGCTGAACTTAATATTGAATAGTCCCTCTAGCTCTTGAATATAGACAATGAGGCTTTTTTTCTGAAGTGGTGTCTCTTGCGCCTTTCCATTCGTTATATAGAGCAGCAGCAAAAGGTAAAAAAAGAGGTACGCAATCGTACTATGGTGCGTTTTCGACATAGAACAGCACTTTATTCCCCTCTAATTTAAACTTAATTCGCGAAGGGACGCTTATACTCTGCAACGCCAAATTTTTGTCGGTATTGCTAAAAGTACCTGTATATAGCTGTTCTAGATCTATATTTTCAGTTTTTACGGTAATATTATGTTGTCGTTCGAACTCGTCAAAGACATATTTTAGGGGAATACTCTTGAAAGAACTTTCTGCGTTCATCCACGCTGGCACATCTGCCTCCGGGGCACTCGCTTTTAGTACGTTCCCCTTGATGGCCAAAAAGGAAGTACCGGCCGGCAATTTGGTTTCTTTTCCATTGAAGGTGACGCCAACCAATCCTTCGAAGCAGGTAACCTCTAAGAAATCCCTGCGATGTTCTACATTGAATTGAGTGCCGAACACTGTGACGATACCATCTTTAGTGGCTACTGTAAAACGTCTCCCTTTGGCAACCTTGAAAAAAGCTTCTCCTTCCAAGGAGATGCTTCGTTCATCATCCCATTTTTTAGCACTATATGATATTTTTGAATCTGCATTTAAGATGACCTTTGAGGTATCGGGCAGAAGTACCTCCTTATTTTCGGCATACTGCGTGGCAATGGTGTCGTTCCTGAAATTCAAATACAAATAAGAACCGACTACGATAATCGCAATGGCGGCCGCTACCCTAAGGAAGTTACGGAAGGGATGCAATTGCACTACTTTCGGGGAATGCAAAACCCGTTTATTCTGAAGGGCCATCCAAGCTTCATCACTATCAAAATCAGGGGCCTTCAAGGTATCGGATACCTCTAGGAGCCGCTGATAGGAGGCAAACTCGCACGTTTTTTTAAATTCGGCAAGTTCGGTCTCGGTGAGCTCATTATTAAGCCATTTCGCCAAGTAATTTTCTTGCATGTTAGTACACTTTATATCTAAGTAACAATTAACTCTTAAAAAACCCTACCGCAGTGGTTAAAATGTTGAATGTTAAAGGTTCAAGGAGGGTCTTTTTATCGCCATGAACCTTAAACCTCGATTACCCTATATGCCATCAATTTGTTCCCGTAAGCTTTTTAGCGCAAGATGCATCCGTTTTTCAATCGCTTTCACACTTACACCCTCGATTTCCGCAATTTCAGAATATTTTTTCCCATCAATTCGATTCAATAAAAATACACTGCGTTGGTTTTCAGGCAGACTGTCGAGCGCCCGATCCAATTTTTCCTTGAATTGATTTTCCTCCAGAATGAATTCTGGCGATATATTGGTAGTCTTCAGTGATTTGTCGGCATACTTTAAGCGTACCTTTTCGGCCTTTATTACATTTAAATAAAGATTATTGGCCACCGTATAAACATATGACTTTGCCTTCTCGGGTACTACCTTGGCGCAGTTTTCCCATAACTTCATAAAGGCTTCCTGAACGGCATCGTATGCCTTTTCCTCATTCCCGAACTTATAATAAATGTAGTTGAAAACCGTTTTAGAATTAGCTTTGAAGAATTGGCTAAATAGCTGTTCCTCACATATGTTGTCTTTGCTTTCGGTATTCAATTCGGCTGGTTTTTTGTCAAAGATATTTGAAAAAAATGAAATACAGGGTAGGGTATTTTATATGTAGATTGTTTTAAGAAGGTATTAACAAATTATTCCAAATCGTTATGAAAAAGTTTTTGAAATCAGCAATTTACATAAGCCTACTTATGGTTGCATTTAGTTTTACCGCCTGCCAGAAGGAAAATGTTTTTCAACCGGGCAGTGACGAACAGCAGACCCTTACGGCAAATTCGGTAACCGCCGTTCTGGTTGAGCGAACCGTTTCCAATGATGGATCATTCGATAATATCGTTGATGGTTCTAGTTGTTTTGACATTCGTTTTCCCTATCATGTGAAAGTAAATGGATTGGAACTTACCATAGGGTCCAAGGATGATCTTCATTTAATCGAGGAGCTATTTGATGCGGTAGATGATGATGCCGATCTTTTGGATATCATTTTCCCGGTCACCATCACCTTGGCCGATTATTCAGAAATAACCGTAAATAACATGGATGATATTCGTGCACTTGCCGCCCAATGTAAGGAAGGTGGGAATGACGACGATATAGAATGCATCGATATCGTATACCCTGTGACCTTATTTACCTTTGATACCAGTTTAACCGAAACAGGAAGTGTCGTTGTTGAAAGCGATAAAGCGATGCGTAGATTTTTTGCCGGTTTGGGAGAAAATGACATTATTAGTATTGATTTCCCTGTAAGCCTTGAGCTTTATGATGGTTCAAAAATAACCGTTAATAGTAATACCGAACTTGCCGCCGCCATAGAAAGTGCCAAACAAGCCTGTGATGAGGATGACGACAATGATTATAATGATGATGATTTCACGAAAGAACGACTGGATAACGTATTGTCTAAGTGCCCATGGTTGGTAAAGAACCTGGTGCGGGACAACAGCGTCCAGACCGATCAGTATTTTGATTACTTGATGGTGTTTAGCCCTGATGGAACGGTTACCGCCAGAGCTGGATTGGGTAACACGATTACAGGAACCTGGACTACGCATCTTACCGATAATGGGGCGATGATCAAGTTGGCCTTTGACGAATTGGTCGATTTTAACCTCGAATGGTATGTGTATGAAATCGAGGAAGGAAAAATAAAATTACACGCTGGCGAAGGCAACTGGATTATCATGAAAAACGCCTGTGACCTCGTGGTTACTCCACCTGATACGTTGAGGAACATCCTTAGGGAGTGTAACTGGGTTATTAAAAAAGTGTACAATCAAGGCGTTGAGATAGACCGTCTCCTTGGATACGAATTTAGCTTTCTTGCCGAAGGTGTGGTAACGTTGAGTAATGGTACTACCACTTCCAATGGATCTTGGGAAATTACGGCAAACGCCGAGGGGCGATTGGTAATGGCCATTACCATGGGCGATGAGCCAGGTGTAAACTTTGAATGGCCATTAAGTGATCTTCGCAACGACCGCTTGAAATTCGAGGTTCCCGAAATAGGGTATGAACTCATACTGCAACGGGTATGTGGGGATAACGTGAATGACGGCGATGTGGTCCAAATACGCAACACGATGATGAATGGTGAATGGCACGTAGCACAGTATAGTGATTCGGGGGTAGATGCAACCCAGAATTATATGGGGTATACTTTTGGCTTCCAGGCAGAGCATATCCTTGGAGTCACCGCCACTCCTACCGGACCTACCTTGGCTGGGATTTGGAGGGTCATTCGAAATAGCGATGGTAAATTAAAAGTATATCTCAATTCAGGGGATACGGAGCCGTTGGTATCACTTACAGATGATTGGGACTTTGTTCGCATCATCAAGGATGATCTCACCGATGAGGTCACAGGCCTCGAACTGAGGCATGTAAGCGAAATAGCAGGAAGTTCGGAAGCAAGTGTTAAGGTACTAGTCTTCGAGAAAAATATCTAAATCACCTTGATTTGTCCCAATTTTGCCGAAAAGGGCAGCTTCTGTATGAAGCTGCCCTTTTCTGATTTATATTTATCGAGTCATACTTCCTTCATCCATTGGTTATTCTTAAATTTGTTCTTCTCAAAAAATAAAGGATGTTCGATAATTTAAGCGAAAAGCTCGATAAGGCCCTCCATGTGCTTAAGGGCCATGGGCAGATAACTGAAATAAATGTTGCCGAGACCACAAAGGAAGTTCGAAGGGCGCTGTTGGATGCAGATGTCAACTTTAAGATTGCCAAGGAATTTACCAACAGGGTAAAGGAAAAGGCCTTGGGACAAAATGTATTGACCACCTTGCAGCCCGGTCAATTGATGGTCAAGATCGTCAAGGATGAGTTGACCGAATTGATGGGTGGGGAGACCGAAGGAATCAATCTTTCGGCCACCCCTTCGATTATCTTGATGTCTGGATTGCAGGGTTCTGGTAAAACTACTTTTTCCGGAAAACTTGCGAATTACCTTAAAACCAAAAAATCTAAAAAACCCTTATTGGTCGCGTGCGATGTATATCGACCTGCAGCCATAGATCAGCTGCACATTGTTGGGGAACAAATCGGCGTAACGGTATATTCGGAAAGGGAAAACAATGATCCGGTCGCCATTGCCAAATCGGCCATTGCCAAGGCCAAGGCCGAGGGCTATAATGTGGTGATTATCGACACGGCAGGTAGATTGGCGGTCGACGAAAAGATGATGAACGAGATTTCGGACATTCATAAAGCAATTCATCCACAGGAAACCTTATTCGTAGTAGATTCCATGACCGGTCAGGATGCCGTAAATACGGCTAAGGCGTTCAACGATGTCTTGAATTTCGACGGGGTTATCCTCACCAAATTAGATGGTGATACTAGAGGTGGTGCTGCGATTTCAATAAAATCGGTAGTCAATAAACCCATAAAATTTATAGGGACCGGCGAAAAGATGGAAGCAATCGATGTATTCCACCCTTCTCGAATGGCAGATCGTATTCTGGGAATGGGCGATGTAATTTCTTTGGTTGAAAGGGCCCAAGAACAGTTCGATGAAGAGGAAGCAAGAAAGATACAGAAGAAAATCGCCAAGAATAAATTCGGTTTTGACGATTTCCTAAGCCAAATCCAACAAATTAAAAAAATGGGGAACATCAAGGATTTGATGGGGATGATTCCCGGTGCTGGTAAAGCATTAAAGGGAATGGATATCGATGATGATGCGTTCAAACATATCGAGGCGATCATTCATTCAATGACCCCCGATGAACGTTCAACGCCTGCAAAATTGGATGCTAGTCGTAAAAAACGCATCGCAAAAGGTAGTGGACGCGATGTGCAGGAAGTAAACCAATTGCTCAAGCAGTTTGATCAGATGAGCAAGATGATGAAGATGATGCAAGGAGGTGGAGGCAAAAAAATGATGCAGATGATGGGTGGAGGCCTAGGCCGCAAGTAGCCAGTTTGCGGTTGCGGTTAGCAGTTCCTTGTTTTTAAATCATGTATCAATGTAATTTTTCCACTTTAATTTTACGCTAGGAAAATAATTTAATGAGTTTTAAAACACTTGATGGGTATAAAAAGAGCTTTTCGTTAGCAATGGAGATTTTTGAGATTTCAAAAAACTTTCCAAAAGATGAGATATTTTCATTGATGAATCAGATACGAAGATCTTCCAGATCCGTATTTGCAAAAATAGCCGAGGCGTATAGAAAAAGAATTTATGAGAAAAATTGGATCAGTAAACTTACAGATTCGGACAGTGAAAATTCAGAAACCCAGGTTTGGCTTGATTTTGCACAATCCTGCAACTATATTTCGGATGAAACATAGTATCGACTTACAACCAATAGCGAAGCGGTTGGAAACCTAATAAATTATATGATTAATAAACCTGGCAAATTTGGCGTAAAAGAAGGTTGAAATTGCACCTTCTTTTTATTACTGCCACTGCCACAGCCAACTGAAAACTAGTATGACCATTCTTGACGGAAAGAAAATATCGAACCAAATAAAGGAAGAAATCGCCGCTGAAGTGGCTTCCATGAAGGAGCGTGGTGAAAAGGTGCCCCATCTGGCGGCCATTATCGTTGGGAACGACGGGGCGAGTTTAACCTATGTAGGTAGTAAGGTTCGTTCTTGTGAACGCGTAGGTTTTGAATCGACTTTGATCCAGTTGCCAAGTACCACCTCCGAACTTGAGCTGTTAAAGAAAATCAAGGAACTCAATCAGGATGATGCCATCGACGGTTTCATCGTACAGCTGCCATTACCCGAGCAGATCGATACCCAGAAAGTCATCATGGCGGTAGACCCCGACAAGGATGTCGATGGGTTCCATCCTACCAATTTTGGAAAGATGGCCTTGGATATGAGTACCTTTATTCCGGCTACCCCCTTTGGGATCTTAGAACTTCTAGAGCGTTATAAGGTTGAGACCAAAGGAAAACATACGGTAGTCATTGGAAGAAGTCATATCGTCGGAAGACCCATGAGTATTTTGATGGGACGCAAAGGTTGGCCCGGAAACTCAACGGTAACCCTGACCCATAGCCATACTAAAAACATTACCCAGATTACATCACAAGCCGATATTATTATCTCCGCACTGGGGGTTCCAAACTTTTTGAAGGCCGAGATGGTGAAAGACGATGCAGTTATCATAGACGTAGGAATTACCCGTGTTGCCGATGACACCAAGGAAAAAGGGTATTATATTACCGGGGATGTAGACTTTGAAAATGTTAGCAAAAAAGCCTCTTTTATTACTCCGGTGCCCGGTGGAGTAGGACCAATGACCATTGCCATGCTTTTGAAAAATACACTCTTGGCTAGGGAACGGCATCGCAGCAGAAAGTGAGGGTATCTGACTGACAAGCCCTATTTCAAGTACATCGCATTGCGGATTCCTATACGTAGCGCCTCAATAAGTCTCCGCTTATTGAACGACATTTTTCGAATAAGAAGCCGTCGTTGTGGTATCGCCTGGCATGATAAGATCGATATCATTACTGTCATCGTAATTACAACTGCTCATACCAATGATTGCCAAGAATACGATTGCAATACAAATAAGCTTTTTCATAATCGGTAAATTAGTAGGCGTCGTTACCAAAGTTGCTATGATCCTATAACGTGGGAAAACCCGATTTCTTACTTTCCAATAGTAACAGGTTTGTTATTTCATCGTGAATCATTACCTTTTCAGGAAATAACCACCTTATGAAAATACGCCTGCTACTTAATCTGTTTGTCCTAATTGGGGTAATGGGATGTCAAACCATGACCCATACGAAATCAGATACTGCAATTACGGTTTCCTTTTCGAAAACGGCCAGCTCCGAAGCCAAAGATGGACGACTCCTTCTGATGCTATCCAATAATTTTGAGGGTGAACCACGTTTTCAGATCAATGACGGCCTCAACTCACAACTAGTTTTCGGAATGAACGTTGATGACATGAAAGCGGGTGATACCATGACCTTCAATGATACCATCTTTGGATATCCCTATGCCAGTCTTGCAGAAGTCCCGCCAGGGGACTATAATGTACAGGCACTACTTCACGTGTATGAAACGTTCGAATTATCAACCGGCCATACCGTAAAATTGCCTATGGATAATGGGGAAGGCCAACAGTGGAACCAATCCCCTGGTAACCTATACAGCAAGCCTTTTAAAATTTCAGTTACTGAGAAAGGTGTCCAAGGAATCTCCGTGGTAATGGATCAAGTGATTCCCGCCATTGAGGAACCGAAGGATACCGAATGGATAAAACACATCAAAGTCCGATCCGAAAAATTATCGAAATTCTGGGGCCGGGATATCTATCTAGGGGCACATGTCTTATTACCAAAGGGTTTTAAGGAACATCCCGAGGCAAAATACCCTTTAATGATTTTTCATGGCCATTTTCCAGCCGATTTTAGTGGCTTCCGCACCACACCACCCGATCCGAATTTAAAACCTGAATATTCCGAAAGGTTTCAATTGGAAGGTTATAATAGTATCGAGCAACAAGAAGCGTATGATTTTTATAAACGATGGAACGAACCCGATTTCCCGCGGTTTCTGATTATAGAAATTCAACATCCTACTCCGTATTACGATGATTCATATGCCGTGAATTCGGCCAGTCAAGGCCCTTATGGCGATGCCATTACCTTCGAATTGATACCTGAGATCGAAAAGCAATTCAGGGGTATGGGCGAAGGATGGTCGCGTTTTCTATATGGTGGCTCAACTGGGGGTTGGGAGGCCTTGGCCGTGCAGGTAAAATATCCTGAGGAATACAATGGATGTTTCGCTGCCTGCCCTGACCCAATCGACTTTCGTGCTTATAGCCTTGCGAATATCTATGAAGACGAAAATGCGTATTATTATAAAAGCGCCCACAAAAAAGTGCAGGTTCCCAGTCATCGAAACTATTTGGGCCAGATCCAGTCTACCGTGCACGATGGTAATCATTTAGAGTTGGTCCTCGGTGACAAATCCCGCTCAGGACAACAATGGGATATCTGGGAAGCCACCTATTCCCCTCAAGGTGAAGACGGTTATCCAGCGCGCATTTGGAATAAAATGAGTGGGGAAATAAATCCAGAAATTGCCGCATATTGGAAAGAAAATTTTGACCTTCGTTACATTATGGAACGCGATTGGGAGAAGCTTGGAGAGAAACTAAAAGGCAAGATCCATATTTACTGTGGGGATATGGACAACTATTATTTGAACAATGCAGTCTACTTGATGGAGGACTTTTTAGAGAGTACCAGTGACCCCTATTACGATGGGGAAGTGCTTTATGGCGACCGGGCCGAACATTGCTGGAACGGAGATCCAGAATCGCCGAATGCCTACAGCCGTTTACACTACAACAGCATGTACGTGCCAAAGATCATGAAGCGTATTGCCGAAAGTGCGCCAAAAGGCGCTGATTTAAAAAGTTGGAGATATAAATAGGGATACTTTGAACACAACCAATAAAGTCGCGTGGGTCGTCTTTGCTATTTTGGCCATTGTAATTGGCCTATACCCTTTGCTATATGTTTTTATCGATCGCGAATTCGGGCTATTGGCCTCAAAGAGCGATGCCCTCCTTAATAATGTTTTCTGGAATCTGGGCTTTTACGGGCATATTTTTTTTGGCGGACTTGCACTGCTGATAGGATGGGTGCAGTTCAGTAAAAGAATTCGTAACGCAAACTTAAGGCGCCATCGACTCATCGGTAAAATTTATATAATCGCTGCCATGGTCAGTAGTGTTTGCGCAATCTATATTGCCTTCTTTGCAACCGGTGGTATCATTTCCTCTATTGGGTTTATTTGCCTCGGATTGCTTTGGTTCTATACAAGTGTCAAGGCCTATTTAGCGATTCGGAATAGCGATGTGCAATTGCATGAAGGCCTCATGATCTATAGTTATGCCTTGTGCTTTGCTGCCGTTGCCTTACGCATCTGGTTGCCCTTGTTGAGTTTGGCCCTTGGTGACTTTGTTACCGCGTATCGCATCGTGGCCTGGTTGTGCTGGATACCTAATATGGTATTTGCCTATTTTTGGGTACGTAAAAGGGGCCTGATTTTAGGGTAATCGGTATATGGCGTCTGTGTTGGGCTTGTTGCATAAGAAAATGATGGGTTTCATTTTTAGGTGGACGCAATAAACCGTATTTTAGCTGTACTTGACCGAATTTTTAAATAAGATATTAATAAATAATGATAACTATGCTCATAGTACTCGGTGTATTGGTTCTTCTCGCCCTCTTGGTAATAGGGATATTCAATCGCTTCGTAAAAAACCGCAACACGGTAAATGATGCCTGGAGCAATATTGATGTGGCCTTGAAGCGTAGGCATGATTTAATCCCAAATCTGGTGGAAACCGTCAAGGGATATGCAAAACACGAAAAATCTACGTTCGAAGACGTAATCAATGCCCGAAATGCAGCCATGCAAGTGCCCAAAGGCGATATTAATGAACAGATAAAGGCCGAGAATCAATTGCAGCAAAGTCTACGAAGTATCTTTGCCCTAGGGGAAGCCTATCCAGACCTGAAGGCAAATGCCAATTTTCTAGATTTACAAGGAAAATTGAATATGATCGAAGAGAACTTGGAGCGCAGCCGACGGTATTATAATGGTACCGTGAGGGAAAATAACACCTATGGCGAAAGTTTTCCAGGGGTGCTTTTCGCGGGGATGTTCAAGTATAAACATTTTGACTTTTTTGAAGTTGATGAGGAGAGCAAGGCGAATGTAAAAGTAGATTTTTCGTAGAACGGGATTCAGATTAAATTCGGGAATCTAGTTTAGAAAACAAGCCTTTTGTGTGCTAAGTATCCGCAGAAAGGGAAGGCCTATACCATTTCTCTTAAGGGATAGCACCCAAAATCAATCCGTTCGGCTTCTAGCCCAGTCTAAAACACGTATTGCCTTCAAGGTGTTTTGAAGGAAAAATTAATTCCCCATGTAATTATGTACTTAAGGAAATCAATACTTCCCCTATGAAAAGGATTTTTTTGCTACTCTTTGCAATCCTATCCCTAGGCAATCTATTGGCACAGGATTTTACAGTGCAGACCTATTCGGTCGAAATCAGTATACAAGAAGCAGGTTATTTTGATGTGGTGGAAAAGTATGACCTCAATTTTGAAATACCCAAGCACGGAATTTATCGGACCATTCAAACCAATTATGACCTTGTTGACGCCGCTGGTAAGGCCCAGAAACGGCGAATAAAAATTAGAAAAATCAAAGTACCAGGCTTTAAATTCGATGCACCCTTTGATTTTGTACAAAAACTAAATGATCAAATTGTAATCAAGATCGGGGATGCCCACAAAACCCTCATCGGGCCGCAACACTATGAGATCAGCTACCGGGTCTATGATGCCTTTCTATTTTCAGATTCACAAATACAGTTTTATTGGAATATTAAACCTGAGGACTGGCAGGCCGATTTCCATAAGATCGATTTTAAGGTCAACCTTCCGGATCATTTTATGCCCAACGCCAAGAATAGCTTTGTTTATTCTGGGTATGCCGGGACGACTAGTACCAGTCAGGATTTCAAGATCCGATATTCGCAGGGGGTCATCGAGGGGCAAAGTATCGCAACCTTCGGTTCGCATCAAGGCGAAAATGTGACCTTGTTGATTAATTTGCCGACCAATTCGATTCAAGAAATTAAGCCGCTTTGGCCTTTTTGGAATGCCTATGGTTGGCTTTTTATTGTAGGTGCCTTGATTGCCGCTTTCGTTTGGGTTTGGCAGAAATATGGGCGGGACGAGCGAGTGGTCCGGACCACAAGTTACTACCCTCCAAAAGGTATCGATCCTCCCATGGCGGGTTTCCTTATCGATGATCGTGCAGATAATGTAGATTTGATTTCCCTACTCCCTTATTGGGGATCTCAAGGATATGTGCGTATAGAGGAAGTTCCCAAAACAGGGATTTTCACAAAAAAAGATACCAAGCTCATCCGATTAAAGGCCTTGCCGGAGGACGTACCCGATTATGAACGGAAAATGTTCAACGGACTCTTCGGCAGTGCCCAGGAAGTTAATGTGGTCGAAGTGTTGATCAGCAGCCTAAAAGATACTTTTTACACTACCATGTCAGAAGCACGTAGTGCCCTTAAAAAAGGGGCGCAACCCTATTATGAGGCGACTTCAAAAAAAATACAGGTCATAACTTGGGTAGTTTTGGTGCTTCTGGCCCTTGTACTGTCGTTTATAGGATTGTTTTTTTGGGGTTTATTAGCGGCTTTCTCCCTAGGCATTACCTGCGTCACATTAATGCTCTTCAATGTATATATGATTAAAAAGAATAGCAGTGGAAATCAGCTGTTATCCGAATTAAAAGGGTTTAGACAATTTATCAAGGTAGCCGAGGAAAATAAATTGAGGATGTTGTTGGCAGAGGATCCTGATTACTTTGAAAATACCATGGGGTATGCACTAGCTTTTGGGTTGTTCGACAAATGGGCCAAAAAGTTCGAAGCCCTCCATTTACCGCCACCCCAATGGTATGGCGCTAACTCCTATAATGCCTTTACCATGCACAACTTTTCAAAATCGTTCTCAAGTTCGATGGCCATGGCAAAATCGAACATGGTAAGTGCGCCTTCAAGCAGTGGCTCCTCTGGGGGCGGTTCCTCGGGAGGTGGCTTTGGCGGTGGCGGTGGTGGCAGCTGGTAATTTTGACACGGCATCGCATTTGTCAATTCGGTGATCGAAGGGCTTCCTGTCATCTGGAAAAATCTTATTAATAGAATTGGTCAGAATTAATAGGTTATGGAAAAACGCAAACTGGGGAATAACGGATTGGAAGTTTCTGCAATCGGCTTGGGCTGCATGGGGATGAGTTCTGATTATGGCCCTAGGCCAGATAAAAAAGAGATGATAGCAGTACTCCGAAAAGCTGTGGAGTTAGGAATTACATTTTTCGATACCGCAGAAGTGTATGGCCCGTTCATAAATGAAGAACTTGTTGGAGAAGCCTTACATCCGTTTAGGGGCCAAGTGGTCATTGCCACAAAATTCGGATTCGCCCCATCGAATTCGGATCACTCCGATTGGGGAGAACTGAATAGTCGTCCCGAGCATATTCGTGAAGTGGCCGAAGCCTCCTTAAAAAGATTAAAAGTAGATGCAATTGACCTGTTTTATCAGCACCGAGTTGATTTGAGCGTTCCAATCGAGGACGTTGCTGGTACCGTCAAGGACTTAATTCAGGAAGGCAAAGTAAAACATTTTGGCATGTCGGAGGCGGGTGCGGCCACAATTCGCAAAGCCCATCGCATTCAACCCTTAACGGCACTTCAAAGTGAATATTCACTCTGGACACGGCAACCCGAAATTGGGATTTTGCCGACACTCGAGGAACTGGGAATCGGCTTTGTTCCCTTTAGCCCCCTCGGTCGAGGCTTTTTGACAGGTCAGATGCACGATAAAACGAAATTCGAAAGCACTGATTATCGCAACAATCTGCCTCGATTTACAAAGAAAGCACGCAAGGCAAATCGAAGGTTGGTCGATGCGGTGGCACGTATCGCAAAGAAGAAAAGTGTGACGCCCGCCCAAATCGCATTGGCCTGGCTTTTGGCCCAAAAACCATGGATCGTTCCCATACCAGGTACCACCAAATTATCCCGTTTGATCGAGAATAATCAAGCTGCATCCATAGCGCTTTCTGCCGATGATCTTCAAGAGATAGAACTGACCATATCACAGATACCGGTTATTGGCGAACGTTATCCCGAAAATTTTTTAAGGATGACCGGGCGATAGCAAATGCGGTCGAATATCCTTGAAATGCATAGGTAATTCTAGCGGTTTAATTTGACCATTATTTTTGACAATTTATCATGTATTATTCAAGGCAACTATTGAATCGATTTTTGAGAGGCGATTTTAAAGGTCTATACCAATGCGCAATTCGAATGCACCAAAGTAGTATCCTTTAAGGCAATACAATCGATAGGTTGCTTGGTAATTCTAGGATACCGATTTCAAATACTACATAAAGAATTTTTGTAAGTACGCACCATGAGTGGGTTTCTCAGCAATAAATAGTATATTTAAATCAAGTTATAATCTTTGAACCTAATTAAAACTCCTGCATCCAATGAAGAATTCGAGACGAAATTTTATAAAAAGTGGTGCCTTGGCGACTACGGCGTTGACCCTAGTACCTAGCTATTCGTTTACACCCTTAATGAAGAGCACAAAAACCGGGGTACAATTGTATTCCATACGCGATGAAATGGGGAAAGATCCTTTGGGGAGTCTTCAAGCCCTATCTAAAATGGGCTATAAGTACGCTGAACATGCCAATTACGTGGATGGCAAGTTTTATGGTTGGTCTCCCAAGGAATTCAAAAAGATACTTGATGATTTGGGCATTGCAATGCCCAGTGGGCATACTGTTCTGGGCGTGGCTCATTGGGATTCGGCAAAAAAAGACTTTACCGATGTCTGGAAACAAACTGTTGCCGATGCGGCTACCCTAGGGCAAGACTTTGTGATCAGCCCGTGGTTGGATGAAAAAATATGGACCGATTACGACAAACTTTTGGCGTTTATGGAGGTCTTTAACAAGTGTGGGGAACTTTGCAAAAAACATGATATGCGGTTCGGTTACCACAATCATGACTTCGAATTCGACCACACGGTAAACGAACAGATTTTATATGATATTATCCTTCAAAATACAGACCCGAATTTTGTGATCCAACAATTGGATTTTGGCAATATGATGAATGGCGGCGCTACCGCAGATCCATGGTTGGATAAATATCCGGGCCGATTTATTTCGGTACATGTAAAGGATGAAATCAAGGGCTCTGGAGAAGAAAAATACGAGAGCACCGAACTCGGTAAAGGCATCGTAGGAGTTGAGGACGTAATTCAAAAATGCAAAAAAATAGGAGGAACTACCGACTTTATTATCGAGCAGGAATCCTACCAAGGGAAAACCCCTATGGAATGCGTTGCAGCCGACTTGAAAATGATGAAGGATTGGGGTTTTTGAACGTATTTAATGGCTATAAATTTCATATGATAAAGCCATATTTTGGTCTTTTGGTCGGTATGCTACTTTTGCTATCCGCATGCCGACAAACACCTAAAAAAGAACAAAATTCCGACATGACCGACGCGGTCGAAAAATCGGGAAATCCTATTTTCGATGGTTGGTATGCTGATCCCGAAGGAGCCGTTTTTGGAGATGAATATTGGATATATCCCACCTATTCCGATGACTATGGAAAGCAGGTATTTCTCGATGCATTTTCTTCAAAAGACCTTATTGACTGGAAAAAGCATGAACATGTGCTAGATACCACGATCATCAAGTGGGCGCGACAAGCGATGTGGGCACCGGCAATCGTGCGAAAAGAAGACACGTATTTTCTATTTTTTAGTGCCAATGATATTCAGCGACCAGGTCGGGATTCATATGACCCTAAAAACGATATTAATCATTTTGGAGGAATTGGGATCGCCGTAGCTGATGCTCCTGGCGGACCGTTCAAAGATTATTTGGGGAAGCCCCTGATCGCTGATTTTTATAACGATGCCCAACCCATCGATCAATTTGTTTTTAGGGATGATGATGGTACGTATCTGCTATTTTATGGTGGTTGGGGCCATTGCAATCTTGGACGGCTCAATATAGATTTCACTGCGGTCGAGCCCTTTGAAAATGGGGACCTATTCAAAGAGATTACGCCAGAAGGCTATGTGGAAGGACCTTTTATGTTCAAAAGAAATGGTATTTATTATTTTATGTGGTCTGAAGGAGGATGGACCAATGATACCTACAAGGTCGCTTATGCCATGGCCGATACTGCAACAGGACCCTTTAAGCGTATCGGAACTATTTTAGAATCAGATCCTGCTATTGCTACCGGAGCAGGACACCATTCGGTAATCAACATTCCCAAGACCGATGATTGGATTATCGTATACCATCGTCGCCCTATTCCTAATGTAGATCGCGATCATCGGGTAACCTGCCTCGATAAAATGGAATTCAATGCCGATGGTACCATAAAGCCGATTCAAATGACATTTGAAGGAGTGCCACGATCGATCATCCATGAGGAATAGGCCTTTTGAATTTTGCGTGAAAAATTTAATCG
>JBBQAM010000057.1:0-24202 GCA_038316335.1 Flavobacteriales bacterium | reverse complement strand
GGCGCTTTTGGAACCCTTTATCGATACAGTCGTAATCTGTACGTTGACCGCTTTGGTCATTATTTTTTATAACAGTGGCGGTATTTTCGAATATGGTGGTGACGGAGCAGGCCAAGTCTTGGTCGAAGGTGTAAATGTAGGTGGTGTGACGCTCACTTCCTTGGCTTTTGAATCGGTTATTCCGTGGTTTCCATATGTCTTGACCTTGGCGGTCGTACTGTTTGCCGTTTCCACGATGATTTCATGGTCGTATTACGGACTACAATCTTGGAAATATCTGTTCGGTAGGGGCAAAGTGGCCGATCTATGTTATAAACTATTGTTCATAACGTTTATAATTATTGGTGCTTCCGCATCTATGGGGGCCGTTTTTGCTTTTTCGGATGCAATGATACTTGCCCTGGTTTTTCCGAATATGTTGGGATTAATGCTTCTGTTCCCAAAAGTGAAAGAAGAATTGGTACGGTATCTAGATGCCATAAAATCGATGGCAAAATAAGCGAATGTTGTCTGACTATGTGAGCTATTTATGGGTCTGTGCTGGCGATAGGGAGCACGAAATTTCTTTTCGATCACGAATAAGGAAGCATATTCTTTTATTTACTACTTTTCATCCCATAAAATCTTTAACTATAGGTAATGGCTAAAAATACCGAAGCTTGGGGTTCCCGTATCGGATTAATATTGGCAATGGCGGGTAACGCCGTTGGACTTGGTAACTTTTTACGATTTCCGGTACAAGCGGTTCAAAATGGCGGAGGCGCCTTCATAATCCCTTATCTTGTTTGCTTCCTATTAATGGGTCTGCCATTGTTGTTTGTTGAATGGTCTTCGGGTAGATTTGGTGGAAAATTCGGCAATCACAGCACCCCCTATATTTTTGATTCAATGGTCAAGGGTAGGATCTTAAAGTACATTGGTGTATTCGGAATATTTACGAACGTTGCCATCGTCGCTTATTATGCCTACATCGAATCTTGGACACTCTCCTATGTATTTCATTCTTTGATGGGTACTTTTACGGGAATGTCGCAAGCAGAAGTTGCGGCCTTTTTCAATTCATATGTTGATGTAACGCACAGCACGATTGGTATTCCGTATGAAGCGGTGGTATTTTATGTACTTTGTCTTGCACTTAATACGTTTATTCTTTCGAAAGGATTGGGAGGCGTCGAGAAAGTGGCAAAAATCGGTATGCCTTTATTGATATTATTTGGCGTCTTTTTGGCAATTCGGGGGTATACCTTAGGAACCAGCGGCGCATCAGACCTTTTTCCGGATGCAAATGCCTGGGAAGGTCTTAATTTTCTATGGACACCGCAATTCGATTCCTTGTGGAGTCCGAAGGTATGGCTCGCCGCCGCTGGCCAAATCTTCTTTACCTTATCGGTGGGCATGGGAACGATACACTGCTATGCCTCCTATGTAAAAAGTAAGGACGACATTGCCTTGAATGCCGTATCGGCAGGATTTATGAACGAGTTCGTCGAAGTGGTTCTCGGTAGTGCCATTGTGATTCCGATTGCCGCAGGTTATTTGGGCCTTGACTGGGTGCTAAACAATGCCGGTTTCGGAATGGCCTTTCAGACCATGCCCTATCTGTTTCAACAATGGGGTCCAATTCTGGCAGGTGTTGCAGGGGTCATGTGGTTCGGGCTCCTATTTTTTGCCGGGATCACCAGTTCATTGGCCATGGGTACTCCTTGGATGGGTTTTATGACCGACGAGTTTGGCTGGAACCGTACGAAAGGAGCTTGGTCGTTCGGTGCACTTGCCCTTTTGATAGGATTACCAACGGTTTTCTTTTATCAGGAAGGCGTCTTTGATGACTATGATTACTGGGCAGGTACCGTAAGTTTGGTCATTTTTGCATTCTTTGAAATTATCCTATTTGCTTGGATATTCGGGATGGATAAAGGTTGGGCTGAAATTAATCGGGGAGCTGACATTAAGATTCCGAGGTTCTATAAATTCGTTATCAAGTTTATAACCCCTGTGCTACTGGGCTGGGTGTTTTTTGCGAGTATTCCCAGTATAATCGATAATATAAGGCATAAGGATACCTACAATAATACGGCCTTCGCCGAAGTTTATTATGCCGAAAACTTTACGCCTGATGCGACTGTAAGCGGTAAGGTTGAGGAAGTCGATGATAAAAACGTAAAGCTCTCCTTTACGAACACCCGGAAGCGCTTCAATAAGGAAACCGAGGAATCATATCAAGAAAAATTTATTGATTATAAGGAATATCATTTTACCGAAGGTCAAAAAACCAAAGTTGTCATTGGAGATGTCGTTAAACCAGGCGACCCAATAGCAACGGGTGAGTTTACGAATAAGGTATTTTATAAGAATATAGGACGAGGACTGCTATTGGCAACGTTCGCATTCATTTGCACGTTGGTTTATATAGCCTTTAAGAAACGTAAAAAAGAAGGGAGGGCAACCATATGAATACTTTAGCATTGCTTATGATGATTTTAGCGCAGGGGACGGTTATAGGCTTCGCCGTGTACTTTTTTTACAGAGTACTTACAACGCCGCCCAAACAAGAACCTGATTCGTATACCGATAATGATGATGAAACGATAAGGCAAGGGAATTGAGTCATTGGATGCCCATAAAAAAATAAAGCCCTTTACTTTTACCAAGCAAGAACGCAGCGGGATTTACTTTTTGCTCCTTAGCATTGCATTATTGCAAATCGGTTATTATCTCTATAGGTCGTTTTATGTGAGCCTAGGAACCCAGATCATTGCAATCGATAAGGAAGGTCAAACCGAAATTGATGCTTTGAAACAGAAAGCGCTCCATAAGGATTCGGTCGTAATTTACCCTTTTAACCCAAATTTTATCTCCGATTACAAAGGGTATACCCTAGGAATGTCACTCCCCGAAATCGATAGCCTGTTCGCCTTTCGGGCAAAGGGTCTATACGTCAATTCGGCAGAAGAATTTCAGAAAGTCACGCATATCCCAGACTCGTTGTTAAGACGAATAGCACCTTATTTCAAATTTCCGGAATGGACTAAAGACCGGAGACCGATTGTACAATCAAACAAATATGGACCAGCATTACAAAACGTTATAAGATCGACAGCGGGGTCGGTCATAAATGTTAAAGACCTGAATAGCGTCGGCGCCGATGACCTAAAAACGGTCATCGGTATTGGCAATACCCTTTCGGAACGCATCATTAAATTTAGGGATCGATTGGGAGGATTTCTGGTCGATGACCAATTGTACGACGTTTATGGTCTCGAACCTGAAGTAGTTGATCGTGCCCTTGAAAGGTTTAGGGTACTGGAAAGGCCTAAAATCGTCAAGATCAATATCAACAAGGCCTCGGCCCAAGAAATCGCGCAACTGGTTTATATTCAGAAAACCGTAGCGCAACGGATCGTAAATTATAGGAACGTAAACGGATCTATCGGTTCGTTCGACGAATTAAAGAAAATTGAAGATTTCCCTGCAGAAAAAATTCATAGAATTAGGCTATATTTGAGCCTTTAAAAATTGCTTTGAATGGTTACCGAAACAATGACGAATTTAGGTTTTGATTATTCAGAAACCCAGCAAATGGTCGCTGCCTCTGCAAAAGAATTCTCCGAGCAGCACATTCGGCCATACATCATGGAGTGGGACGAATCCCAGACATTCCCCCTTCAGCTTTTTAAGAAAGCGGGAGAAATGGGTTTTATGGGAGTCTTGGTTCCTGAGACTTTAGGTGGATCGGGATTGGGTTATCACGAGTATGTGGCCATGCTAGTTGAAATATCAAAAGTAGACCCTTCGATCGGGCTTTCAGTCGCTGCTCACAATTCATTGTGCACCAACCACATCCTCACCTTTGGCAGCGAAGAACAAAAACAACGCTGGATTCCCAAATTGGCAACGGCCGAATGGATAGGTGCCTGGGGTCTCACCGAGCATAACACGGGGTCGGATGCAGGTGGTATGAACACCACAGCCATAAAGGAAAAGGACCAATGGGTTTTAAATGGTGCAAAGAACTTTATTACCCATGGTATAAGTGGGGATATCGCTGTAGTTATTGCCCGTACTGGAAAAAAAGGGGATAGTCATGGTATGACTGCATTTGTGGTAGAGCGCGGCACCCCTGGCTTTACCAGTGGAAAGAAAGAAAATAAACTGGGCATGCGAGCCAGTGAAACAGCAGAATTGATATTTGATAATTGCAAAATTCCGGATTCGAATCGTCTTGGAAAAGTGGGGGATGGTTTCATTCAATCGATGAAGATTTTAGATGGCGGGAGAATTTCGATAGGGGCACTATCCCTAGGCATCGCGAAAGGCGCCTTCGAAGCTGCCCTAAACTATTCGAAGGAAAGAATTCAATTTGGAAAACCGATAAGTCAATTTCAAGGTATTTCCTTTAAATTGGCCGATATGGCCACCGAAATAGAAGCTGCTGAGCTGTTATTACATAAGGCCGCTTTTCTTAAGAACGAAGGTCGTCCGGTCACCAAATTGAGTGCTATGGCCAAGATGTATGCGTCCGAAGTTTGTGTTAAGGCCGCGAATGAGGCAGTTCAGATCCATGGCGGGTATGGGTATACCAAAGATTTTCCTGTAGAGAAATTTTATCGAGATGCTAAGTTATGTACTATCGGTGAAGGAACCACTGAAATTCAAAAAGTTGTAATTGCGAAAAATATTTTAAAATAATTGGCGGGCTTTTCATTTATTACAATTATATTTGCAGCCCTAATCATAAAAGAAAGGAGGTTGTAGCCCATGTTAATAATACCTATCAAAGAAGGAGAAAACATAGACCGAGCTTTAAAGCGCTTTAAGCGAAAGTTCGATAAAACAGGTACAATGCGGCAGTTGCGAAAGCGACAGCAGTTTACGAAACCTTCTGTGGAACGAAGAGCACAGATTCAAAAAGCGGAATATATTCAAGGCTTAAGGGACAAGGAAGAAATCTAGTTATTCCCTTGATCAGAAATTCTAGAATGAATCCCATCATATGATGGGATTTTTTTATTTCCTGTATTAGCGTACTTAACTTTAGTAACTTTGATATATGGAGCTAAACGCTTTTCACGATTACCTGTCGTTGGAAAAAAACTATTCCGACCATACTTTACAGGCCTATATCAATGATATTCGGGCTTTCGGAAAGTTCTGTTCGCAACGGTACGCGTTAAATGATATTGATGGTGTCGATTATAGTTTGGTACGAAGCTGGATCGTCATCTTGGTCAATGACGGTATTTCGAATCGGACCATAAATCGCAAGGCAGCTTCCCTCAAGGCTTATTATAAATACCTCCAACGTATTGATAGTATCGAGGTGAACCCCATGGCAAGACATACGGCCTTGAAGACTTCGAAAAAATTGGAAATTCCTTTTTCGGAAACGGAAATGGTCAATGTACTTGACCAAATACCTTTTGATGACGATTTTGAAGGGTGTCGCGACAAACTTATTATCGAGCTTTTATATACCACAGGAATACGCCGGGCCGAACTCATCAATCTTAAAATGAAAGATGTAAACCTTAGCGGGAACACCTTAAAAGTTCTTGGAAAGAGAAATAAAGAACGCATATTACCGCTCTTGCCCTCCACCAAGAAAATCCTTTTTATATATTTTGACCAAAGAAAGTCGCTGGAAACAATCATCGACAAGGAGTTCGTATTCTTGTTGAAACACGGCAACAAAATATATGAAACACTTGTATATAGAATAATAAATGGGTATTTTAGTAAGGTGTCTTCAAAGGTTAAAAAGAGTCCACATATTCTTAGGCATACCTTTGCAACACATTTGCTGAACAAAGGGGCCGATTTGAATTCAGTCAAGGAATTACTGGGGCACTCAAGTTTGGCATCGACCCAGGTATATACGCACAACAGTATTTCCGAACTTAAGAAAGTACATGCATTGGCGCATCCGAGAAGCAAAGAATAAACTACGTTCTTACATTTATAACGTTTAATCCTTAAATTCAATACCTTATGAAAGTACATGCACAGTCAGTGAATTTCAATGCGGACGGAAAACTTATAAATTTCATACAAAACCGATTGGATAAATTAGATTTATTCTATGATAGGGTAATCAGTTCTGATGTATATCTAAAAGTTGAAAATACGAGTGCGAAGGAAAATAAAATCGTAGAGATTAAATTAAACGTACCGAAAGATAAATTGGTGGTAAAAAAACAATGTAAATCATTTGAGGAAGCAGTCGACTCTGCATGTAGTTCATTGGAAAGAAAACTTAAAAAGTGCAAAGAAAAAATGAGAGTCCAAGCTTGATTAAAATTTTCTAAATTTTGTTTTGAATAAACAAATAAATATCTACATTTGCAGTCCGTTAGAAATAGCGGACTTTTTTATGCATAAAAAAGAGTGAAAGGCCGATGTAGCTCAGTTGGCTAGAGCAGCTGATTTGTAATCAGCAGGTCGTGGGTTCGAGTCCCTCTATCGGCTCATTTTTTTGGAAAAATAAAATTTTTCCAGGGATTTGGATTCATAAAATGGTGACGGATATTATTGGTTCTGAACGCAGTTGAAACGAGACCCTCTATCGGCACTATTAAAAGATAAAAGTTCTTAAAAGTACAGGTTGAGGGGAGATACTCAAGCGGCCAACGAGGGCAGACTGTAAATCTGCTGACTATGTCTTCGCAGGTTCGAATCCTGCTCTCCCCACCATAAGTGAGGAACTCAGGTTCCCTTTGATAATTAGGTCTAAGGACCTAGTGAAAAATGGGTGAGAGGATGCGAGTGGCGTGCTATTGGAAAGGCATATGTTAAAGAATGTCGGTATACTTATAAAGATTTTGGCCACGTGTGAAGAATCTTTAAATAGTTGAAATATTGGTAATTAAAATTGCGGGAGTAGCTCAGTTGGTAGAGCGTCAGCCTTCCAAGCTGAATGTCGCCGGTTCGAACCCGGTCTCCCGCTCTAGATCCTTTTGATATTGGGCTTGTCTAATCGTTTAACGACCTAGGCTAAAGTTAATCGAAAGGGCGGGAGGGAAGCCTGTCATGCGTGAAGTGTTATGGAGCCTGGCTTGCCACCGAAAGCTTTGCCAAGGAAGGTATCACACTTCGATAGGGGTAAGAAATCAGGAAATTTTTTCTTAACCGATTTGTAAGTGGAGTTTGGGCTCAGATGAATTAATTTGAAGCCGTAAAACTTGAACCTTGAACCTATTAAAAGCCGGCGTAGCTCAGGGGTAGAGCGTTTCCTTGGTAAGGAAGAGGTCATGAGTTCAAATCTCATCGTTGGCTCAATTAAAGAATATTTCGAACACACTAATATAAACATAAGATTAAATTTCATTAAAATGGCAAAGGCAAATTTTGATCGTTCCAAACCTCACTTAAATATAGGTACCATTGGACACGTAGATCACGGTAAAACTACATTGACTGCTGCAATTACTTCGGTTTTGGCAAATGCAGGACTTTCTGAAAAGAGAAGTTTCGATTCAATCGATAACGCTCCGGAAGAAAAGGAAAGAGGGATAACAATCAATACGTCGCACGTAGAGTATTCTACTGCAAATCGTCATTATGCCCACGTTGACTGTCCTGGTCACGCTGATTATGTGAAAAACATGGTTACGGGTGCCGCTCAAATGGATGGAGCGATATTAGTTGTTGCCGCTACCGATGGCCCAATGCCACAAACTCGCGAGCATATCCTTTTGGGACGCCAGGTTGGTATTCCAAGAATGGTCGTTTTTATGAATAAAGTCGATATGGTCGATGATGAAGAGCTATTGGAACTAGTTGAAATGGAAATCAGGGAATTGCTTTCTTTCTACGAGTACGATGGTGATAATGGTCCTGTTATTGCAGGTTCTGCCTTAGGAGCACTTAACGGTGAGCAAAAATGGGTAGATACTGTAATGCAATTGATGGATGCCGTTGATACGTGGATCGAACTACCTAAAAGGGATGTCGATAAGCCTTTCTTGATGCCAGTAGAGGATGTATTCACGATCACCGGACGTGGTACGGTTGCAACGGGTCGTATTGAGACTGGTGTAGCAAATACCGGTGATGCCGTTGATATTATTGGTATGGGAGCTGAAAAATTGACCTCTACCGTTACCGGGGTAGAAATGTTCCGAAAGATATTGGATAGGGGTGAAGCTGGTGATAACGTAGGTATTCTTTTAAGAGGTATTGAAAAGTCTCAGATCAAAAGAGGAATGGTTATTTGTAAGCCCGGATCTGTTAAGCCACATGCGAAATTCGAGGCTGAGGTATACATCCTTAAAAAAGAAGAAGGTGGAAGGCACACGCCTTTCCACAATAACTATCGTCCGCAATTTTATGTTAGGACTACCGATGTTACCGGTACGATAAACCTACCTAGTGGGGTTGAAATGGTAATGCCAGGTGACAACCTTACGATTACAGTTGATTTATTGTCGCCAATAGCATTGAGTGTTGGGCTACGATTTGCAATCCGTGAGGGTGGTAGAACCGTTGGTGCCGGCCAGGTTACCAAGATATTGGATTAATACCTCTATAGGAAGTTGTTAGCAAGGTGTCCTGCCGAAATGGCGGGATACCTTTCAACGTAAATATATAAGAGTGGTTCTTTCGGTTTACAATCGGGCATGAAGGTTCCACCAAATACGGGTGTAGCTCAGTTGGTAGAGCACTGGTCTCCAAAACCAGGTGTCGGGAGTTCGAGTCTCTCCTCCCGTGCCAAAAGAAACGGCCAGTACCTGTGGCAAAATGATTTGTTGCAACGATAGATGGCAGACCGGCTCGAGTTGCATGATGAAAAATGAAGAGTATGATCATCAGAATAATTACGACCCTTTAAAATACAGAATGTAATGTTGACATATATTAAGGAATCAATTCATGAACTTAGAAACAATGTTTCTTTGCCACCAAAAGCCGAATCTTCGAACTTGATGGTCATAGTGGCTGTTTTTAGTATTCTTTTTGCTTTGGCAACCTGGGGCGTTGATACAGTGTTCGGTAAATTGATCAAACTTTATTTCAATAATGTATTAAACTAAGCCGAGACGTATGTCAGAAGTATTAGATAAGAAGTGGTATGTGGTGAGAGCTGTCAGTGGCCAAGAGAATAAGATCAAAGGGTACATTGAAAGTGAGGTCGAACGTCATGGTTTTTCAGATTATTTAGAAGATGTTTTGGTACCAACTGAAAAAGTGGTTCAAATTCGAAATGGTAAAAAAGTAAATAAGGAACGGGTTTATTTTCCTGGATACATAATGATCAAGGCCAATTTAGGAGGGGAAATGGTTCATATCATTCGATCTATTACCAATGTAATCGGATTTCTAGGTGAGACAAAAGGTGGGGATCCTGTGCCTTTGCGTAAATCAGAAGTCAATAGGATGTTGGGTAAAGTCGATGAATTGGCAGTGAATACCGATAGTGTGGCTATCCCTTTCATTTTTGGTGAAACCGTAAAAGTGATTGATGGTCCTTTCAATGGCTTCAACGGTACAGTGGAAAAGATCAATGAAGAAAAGCGTAAACTCGAAGTCATGGTAAAGATTTTCGGAAGAAAGACTCCCTTGGAACTCAGTTATATGCAAGTTGAAAAAGTATAGGATAAGAAAATAATCGTTACATATATAAAAGTTGTGTTGCTTCCCATGAACACGCTTTCAATTTAAATTTAAACAATGGCAAAAGAAATAGGTAAAGTAGTTAAACTACAAGTTAGGGGAGGTGCAGCGAATCCATCGCCACCGGTCGGACCCGCCTTAGGTGCTGCCGGTGTTAACATCATGGAGTTCTGCAAGCAGTTCAATGCGCGTACGCAGGATAAACAAGGCAAAGTCTTGCCAGTTGCTATCACCGTTTATAAAGACAAATCTTTTGATTTTGTCGTAAAAACACCTCCAGCGGCAGTTCAACTTTTGGAAGCAGCTAAGATTAAAAAAGGATCTGGCGAACCTAACAGAGTAAAAACAGGGAACGTTAATTGGGATCAAATCAAGGCGATTGCCGAAGATAAAATGGTCGATCTTAATGCCTTTACTGTTGAATCGGCTATGAGTATGGTCGCAGGAACAGCTAGGTCTATGGGGCTTAAGGTAGCTGGTAAAAGACCTTTTTAAAATCTTAAAAGCAATTTAAATGGCAAAATTAACTAAAAAGCAAAAAGAGGCCCACGCCAAAATAGAGAAAGAAAAACTCTATTCGGTGAATGAGGCATCGGCTTTAATAAAGGAGATAACCAATACTAAATTCGATGCATCCGTCGATATCGCAGTACGTTTGGGCGTTGACCCACGTAAAGCCAATCAAATGGTACGGGGAGTGGTTTCACTTCCGAATGGTACCGGTAAGGACGTAAAGGTGCTAGCACTGGTAACACCTGACAAAGAAGCAGAGGCCAAAGAAGCCGGAGCTGATTATGTTGGGTTGGATGAATATTTGGATAAAATAAAAAACGGTTGGACAGATGTCGATGTGATCATCACGATGCCGAGCGTTATGGGAAAATTGGGACCATTAGGACGTGTTTTAGGGCCTAGGGGACTGATGCCCAATCCAAAAACAGGAACTGTGACCATGGATGTGGGCAAAGCGGTTACCGATGTAAAGGCTGGTAAGATTGACTTCAAGGTTGACAAAACCGGTATTGTACACGCGGCAATCGGCAAGGTTTCCTTTCCTGCAGATAAAATCGCGGAGAACGCCAAGGAATTGTTGGATACGTTGATCAAATTGAAGCCGACTGCGGCCAAGGGAGTTTACATGAAGAGTGTATTCATGTCAAGCACCATGAGCCCGAGCGTTCAATTAGACCCAAAGACAGTTTAATAACTGGTAGCTAAAATTTAATTATGACAAGAGAAGAAAAAGCAAACGTTATAGAAGATTTAACGGCACAGTTGGCGAATAGTCCTACCATTTATTTGGCAGATATCTCTGGCTTGAACGCAACGAATACCTCCGATTTAAGAAGGGCGTGCTTTAAGGCCAAAATTAAATTGTCGGTCGTTAAGAATACCTTGCTTGCCAAGGCAATGGAAGCTTCCGATAGGGATTTCGGCGAGTTGCCCACTGTATTAAAAGGGAATACTTCCCTTTGGTTTTCAGAATCGGCAAATGAACCTGCTAAATTGATCAAATCCTTCAGGAAGAAGGCCGATAAGCCGTTTTTGAAGGGTGCATTCGTTCAGGAAGCAATTTATATCGGTGATGAAAACCTAGACGCCTTGATCAATATCAAGTCGAGGGAAGAAATGATCGGCGAAATTATCGGATTGTTGCAATCCCCAGCCAAGAATGTTATTTCTGGTCTTAAATCAGGGGGCGGTAAATTAGCCGGTATCTTAAAGACATTATCAGAAAAATAAGTACGCACTAGAACAATTATATATTAAAATTTATTAAACGATAGAAAAATGGCAGATTTAAAAGAGTTCGCAGAACAGTTGGTTAACTTGACCGTAAAGGAAGTAAATGAGTTGGCTAACATACTTAAGGATGAATACGGTATTGAGCCGGCCGCTGCAGCAGTAGCCGTTGCCGCAGGTGGCGGTGGTGGTGCAGATGCAGGTGAGCCCGCAGAGGAAAAAACCGAATTCGATGTAATATTAAAAGCCGCTGGCGCCTCCAAATTGGCAGTTGTAAAATTGGTTAAGGAATTGACCGGTTTAGGACTGAAAGATGCCAAGGACATTGTCGATGCAGCACCAAAGGCCGTTAAGGAAGGTGTTTCTAAGGACGAAGCTGAAGGGATCAAAAAATCTTTGGAAGAAGCAGGAGCGGAAGTTGAGCTTAAATAATAGCGACAGCAATAGCACTTTGGGTTTAGGTCTTTTCCTGCTGGTTAGCGGGGAGTAGACCTAAGCCTTTTTATGTATACCGTATATGAAGGCGTATACGACCTATCTAGTATTCACGATCAAAATACTGTCCATAGATGTTCACAAATCAGACTGAAAGAATAAATTTTGCATCCGCTAAGAACACTCCGGCATATCCAGATTTCTTAGACATCCAGATCAAGTCATTTCAAGATTTCTTTCAACTTGAGACAAAATCTGATGAAAGGGGCAATGAAGGGTTGTACAACACCTTCATGGAAAATTTTCCAATCACGGATACCAGGAATCAGTTTGTCCTTGAATTCCTTGATTATTTTATAGACCCACCGAGATATTCCATTCAGGAATGTATTGAAAGAGGCCTTACCTATAGTGTTCCACTAAAGGCCAGATTGAAATTGTTTTGTACGGATCCCGAGCATGAGGATTTCGAAACCATTGTACAGGACGTATATTTGGGGACGATTCCCTATATGACACCGAGTGGTACCTTCGTTATAAATGGCGCCGAAAGAGTAGTGGTTTCCCAACTGCACCGCTCACCAGGGGTTTTCTTTGGACAATCATTTCACGCAAACGGTACCAAATTGTACTCGGCACGTGTAATCCCATTTAAGGGTTCCTGGATAGAATTTGCTACCGATATCAATGGCGTTATGTACGCGTATATCGATAGAAAGAAAAAATTACCGGTTACGACCTTGTTCAGGGCCATTGGCTTTGAGCGTGATAAGGATATCTTAGAAATTTTCGACCTTTCTGAAGAGGTGAAAGTTTCTGCAGCAGGTCTTAAAAAAGTACTTGGACGAAAATTGGCAGCCAGGGTCTTGAATACATGGCATGAGGATTTCGTGGACGAAGATACCGGAGAAGTAGTATCTATCGAAAGGAATGAAATTATTCTGGATCGTGATACCATTTTGGAGAAGGACCATATTGCTGAAATAATGGATGCCGATGTGAAGACCATTCTTTTACACAAAGAAAATAATGCACAATCAGACTATGCCATTATTCACAATACCTTACAAAAAGACCCTACCAACTCTGAAAAAGAGGCCGTAGAGCATATCTATCGCCAATTGCGGAATGCAGAGCCGCCCGATGAGGAAACGGCCCGTGGGATCATTGATAAATTGTTCTTTTCCGATCAGCGCTATAACCTAGGTGAAGTCGGTCGGTATCGAATGAACAAAAAACTAGGATTGAATATCGGAATGGACAAGCAGGTCTTGACCAAGGAAGATATTATTACCATAATCAAATATCTCATCGAATTGATCAATTCAAAGGCTGAGATAGATGATATCGACCACCTTTCGAACCGAAGGGTTCGTACAGTTGGGGAACAATTGTCATCCCAGTTCGGTGTTGGTCTTGCCCGTATGGCAAGGACCATACGAGAACGAATGAACGTTCGGGACAACGAGGTATTTACGCCGATCGATTTGATAAATGCCAAGACCTTGTCTTCGGTAATCAATTCCTTTTTTGGCACCAATCAGTTGTCACAGTTCATGGATCAAACGAACCCCTTGGCCGAAATTACGCATAAGCGAAGATTATCCGCCCTGGGACCAGGCGGACTTTCAAGAGAGCGTGCAGGCTTTGAGGTGCGTGACGTGCATTATACCCACTATGGTAGACTTTGCCCTATCGAAACTCCCGAAGGCCCGAATATTGGTTTGATTTCATCACTATCGGTTTTCGCCAAGGTAAATTCAATGGGCTTTTTGGAAACGCCGTATCGCAAAGTTGAGAATGCCAAGGTTAACATTAAGGAATATGTTTATTTGAGTGCCGAGGAAGAAGAAGGTATGAAGATTGCCCAAGCAAACATTCCCTTAAAGGAAAATGGTACAATTGATACTGACAAGGTAATTGCCCGTGAAGAGGGTGATTTTCCCGTAGTTGACCCGGCAGAAATAAATTATACCGATGTGGCACCGAATCAGATTGCCTCTATTTCGGCTTCTTTGATTCCATTTTTGGAGCATGATGATGCAAACCGTGCCCTGATGGGCTCTAACATGATGCGTCAGGCCGTGCCACTTTTGAAACCACAGGCACCGATTGTCGGAACTGGGTTGGAGCGCCAAGTGGCATCCGATTCAAGGGTTTTGATAAATGCCGAGGGCGATGGGACCATTGAATATGTTGACGCTCAAAAGATCACGATTAAATACAAACGTTCGGAAGCTGAACGATTGATAAGTTTTGAAGAGGATTCAAAAACCTATGAATTGGTAAAATTCAGAAAGACCAACCAAGGTACTAGTATCAATTTAAAACCAATCGTCAAAAAAGGCGATAAAGTCGTAAGAGGCCAGGTTTTGTGTGAAGGATATGCTACTGAAAGTGGGGAGTTAGCCTTAGGACGCAACCTTACCGTGGCGTTTATGCCATGGAAGGGTTACAATTTTGAGGATGCCATCGTGATATCCGAAAAAGTGGTACGTGAAGATATATTTACTTCCATCCATGTTGACGAGTATGCTTTGGAAGTTAGGGATACCAAACTAGGGGCTGAAGAATTGACCCACGATATCCCCAATGTTTCTGAAGAAGCCACTAAGGACTTGGACGAAAACGGAATGATACGTATTGGTGCCGAGGTAAAACCTGGTGACATTTTGATTGGCAAGATCACCCCCAAAGGGGAGTCGGATCCAACCCCCGAAGAAAAATTACTTCGGGCCATATTTGGTGATAAGGCGGGCGATGTAAAGGATGCATCCTTGAAAGCACCCCCATCTTTGAATGGTGTGGTTATTGACAAGAAGTTGTTCTCACGGTCTATAAAAGACAAACGAAAACGTTCAGAGGACAAAGAAGCCATTACCAGTTTGGAACTTGAATATGAGGTTAAATTCGAGCAGTTGAAGGATGTTTTGACCGAAAAACTGTTCAATTTGATCAACGGAAAGACTTCGCAGGGCGTACTGAACGATTTGGGCGAGGAGGTTTTACCGAAAGGTAAAAAATATACCATGAAAATGTTGAACTCGGTCGATGACTTTGCGCACCTTGTGGGAGGCAGTTGGACAACCGATAAGGAAACCAACACGGCCGTGGCGGACTTGCTACATAACTATAAGATCAAATTGAACGATCTTCAAGGGAACCTAAGAAGGGATAAGTTCACGATTTCGGTCGGGGATGAATTGCCTGCAGGAATCATGAAATTGGCCAAGGTTTATATTGCCAAAAAGAGGAAGTTGAAAGTTGGTGATAAAATGGCCGGTCGTCATGGTAACAAAGGGATCGTATCTCGTATTGTGCGTCAGGAAGATATGCCATTCTTAGAAGATGGGACACCTGTCGATATTGTATTGAATCCGTTAGGTGTGCCTTCAAGGATGAACATTGGTCAGATCTATGAGACCGTACTTGGTTGGGCAGGACTTAAATTAGGGAAGAAATATGCGACACCTATCTTCGATGGTGCGACCATTGATCAGATAAACGCCTATACCGATGAAGCAGGTATTCCTAGATTTGGGCACACGTATCTTTACGATGGTGGAACCGGTCAGCGATTCGACCAAGCGGCTACCGTTGGAGTCATCTACATGCTTAAATTGGGGCATATGGTGGATGATAAGATGCATGCTCGTTCTATAGGTCCATATTCATTGATAACGCAACAACCATTGGGTGGTAAGGCACAATTCGGTGGTCAGCGATTTGGTGAGATGGAGGTTTGGGCACTAGAGGCCTATGGGGCTTCGGCTACCTTACGCGAGATTTTGACGGTGAAGTCTGATGATGTTATCGGAAGGGCTAAAACCTACGAATCGATCGTGAAAGGAGAGACCATGCCAGAACCTGGGTTGCCAGAATCTTTCAATGTATTGATGCACGAACTTAAGGGATTAGGTTTGGACATTCGTTTGGAAGAATAATAAAACACACACATTTAATTTAGTATTACCATATAATTATGGCTAGAATAAACGATAATACCCCAGTAAAAAGGTTTGATAAGATATCTATCGGCTTGGCATCCCCAGAATCAATTTTGGCGGAGTCACGAGGAGAGGTACTAAAACCGGAGACCATTAATTACCGAACTCATAAACCTGAGCGCGATGGACTTTTCTGTGAGCGTATTTTTGGTCCGGTAAAGGATTATGAATGTGCTTGTGGAAAATATAAGAGGATACGTTATCGCGGCATCGTTTGTGACCGTTGTGGCGTTGAAGTTACCGAGAAGAAGGTAAGAAGGGATCGAGTTGGCCACATCAATTTGGTGGTTCCGGTTGCCCATATCTGGTACTTCCGTTCGTTGCCGAATAAAATTGGCTACCTACTGGGATTGCCTTCGAAAAAGTTGGATATGATCATCTACTACGAACGATATGTAGTTATTCAACCCGGTATTGCGAAAGGTCCAGAAGGTGAGGAAATTCAGAAACTCGATTTTTTGACCGAAGAAGAATATTTAAACATAATCGAAAACATTCCTCAGGAAAATCAGTATCTGGAAGATTCAGACCCCAATAAGTTTATTGCGAAAATGGGTGCTGAATGTTTAATCGATTTGTTGGCGCGTATCAACTTAAAGGAATTGTCTTATGAATTACGTCATAGTGCCAATACCGAAACATCCAAGCAACGAAAAACGGAAGCCCTCAAAAGGCTGCAAGTAGTTGAAGCTTTGCGCGAATCGCAGGATAATAGGGAGAATAAGGCTGAGTGGATGATCATGAAAGTGATTCCCGTAATTCCGCCGGAACTTCGACCTTTGGTGCCCCTTGATGGTGGTCGTTTCGCAACCTCTGATTTAAATGACTTGTACCGAAGAGTAATTATCCGGAACAATCGTTTGAAAAGGTTGGTCGAGATCAAGGCCCCCGAAGTAATTCTTAGAAATGAGAAGCGAATGCTTCAGGAAGCGGTAGATTCATTATTTGATAATACCAGAAAAGCCTCTGCGGTAAAAACCGAGTCGAACCGTCCCTTAAAATCACTTTCCGATTCCTTAAAAGGTAAACAAGGACGTTTCCGACAAAACTTATTGGGAAAAAGGGTAGATTATTCAGCCCGTTCGGTCATCGTCGTGGGGCCTGAAATGAAGCTGTACGAATGTGGTCTTCCCAAAGATATGGCGGCCGAACTTTATAAACCATTTGTAATTCGAAAGTTGATTGAGCGCGGTATTGTGAAAACCGTCAAATCGGCCAAAAAGATAATTGATAAAAAAGAACCCGTAGTCTGGGATATCCTTGAAAACGTATTAAAAGGCCACCCGGTTCTATTAAACCGTGCGCCGACTTTGCACCGTTTGGGTATTCAGGCTTTTCAACCAAAATTGATAGAAGGTAAGGCAATACGTCTTCACCCGCTGGTATGTACAGCCTTTAATGCCGACTTTGATGGTGACCAAATGGCAGTTCACTTGCCTTTGGGTCCGGAAGCAATCTTGGAATCACAGCTTTTGATGTTGGCTTCCCATAATATTTTGAATCCGGCAAATGGCTCGCCAATTACGGTACCTTCACAGGATATGGTCTTGGGTCTTTACTATATGACGAAAGAACGAAAGTCGACTCCCGAAATACCTATCAAAGGAGAAGGCCTCACTTTTTACTCGGCCGAAGAGGTTGAAATTGCTTTTAACGAAGGAAAAGTAAACCTAAACGCCGGTATCAAGGTAAGGGCAAAGGACTTTAATGAAGCAGGTGAGCTGGTAAGTCAGATCATTCCGACTACCGTAGGCCGTGTATTGTTCAATATGGAAGTACCTATCCAGGCAGGTTACATTAATGAGGTTCTGAACAAGAAATCACTTAGGGATATCATCGGGCGTATTTTAAGCGTTACCGATGTACCAACTACAGCGGACTTTTTGGATAAGATCAAGACCATGGGATTTGATTTTGCTTTTAAAGGTGGACTTTCATTTAGTTTGGGTGATATTATCATTCCTAAGGAAAAGCATGAGATGATTGCCGATGCCAACGGACAGGTCGATGGTATTATGGCGAACTATAACATGGGTCTTATCACCAATAATGAACGCTATAACCAGGTAATCGATGTGTGGACCTCCACGAACGCCTTATTGACCGAATTGGCCATGAAGCGTATCCGTGAGGATCAACAAGGCTTTAACTCGGTGTATATGATGTTAGATTCTGGGGCAAGGGGATCTAAGGAACAGATCCGTCAGTTGACCGGAATGCGGGGATTGATGGCGAAACCTAAAAAATCAACCGCAGGTGGGGGAGAAATCATCGAAAACCCGATCTTGTCAAACTTTAAGGAAGGTCTATCGATCTTGGAATATTTTATATCTACCCACGGAGCCCGAAAAGGTCTTGCCGATACGGCACTTAAAACGGCCGATGCGGGATATTTGACCAGACGTCTGGTCGATGTTTCTCAAGATGTTATTATTAATATCGAAGATTGTGAAACCTTAAGAGGGGTTCAGGTAGAAGCGTTGAAGAAAAATGAAGAGGTCGTCGAGACTTTAGGGGAACGTATTCTGGGTCGTGTCTCTTTGCATGATGTGTATAACCCATTGACCGAGGAGTTGGTTCTTCGGGCAGGGCAGGAAATCATGGAAGCCGATGTACGAAAAATCGAGGCATCCCCTATTGAAAAGGTAGAGGTTCGTTCAGCATTGACCTGTGAGGCCCAAAAAGGGATTTGCGCAAAATGTTATGGCAGGAATCTTTCGACGAACAAAATGGTTCAAAAAGGCGAAGCGGTAGGTGTTGTTGCAGCTCAGTCAATTGGGGAACCTGGTACACAGCTTACATTGCGTACCTTCCACGTTGGGGGTATTGCAGGGAACATTTCGGAAGATAATAAACTTGAGGCAAAATTCTCTGGTATTGCGGAGATTGAAGATTTACGAACCGTTAAAGGGGAAGATAATGAAGGCAATAAAACCGAAATCGTAATCTCTCGTACTTCTGAATTGAAGATTGTCGATGTGAAGACGGGCATTGTCTTAAGTACTAATAATATCCCATATGGTTCTCAACTATTCGTCAAGGATGGGTCCAATGTAAAACGCGGAGAGATAATTTGTTCATGGGATCCTTATAACGGAGTCATTGTTTCTGAATTCCCAGGAAAAATAGCCTATGAGAATATTGAGCAGGGTATTACCTATCAAGTAGAAATTGATGAGCAAACCGGTTTCCAAGAAAAGGTTATTTCAGAATCGAGGAACAAAAAGCTTATCCCGACCTTACTGATTATGAATAGTAAGGACGAAGTACTACGTTCATACAACCTACCCGTTGGATCGCATATCATGGTAGATGATGGCGATAAGATCAAGGAGGGTAAAATTCTGGTAAAAATTCCACGTAAATCGGCAAAAACCGGTGATATTACTGGAGGTCTTCCCAGGGTGACCGAATTGTTCGAAGCCCGTAATCCATCGAATCCTGCCGTTGTGTCAGAGATTGATGGGGTCGTTTCCTTTGGAAAAATTAAACGTGGTAATCGTGAAATCGTAATTGAATCTAAACTAGGAGAGGTCAAGAAATACTTGGTGAAGCTTTCCAACCAGATCTTGGTGCAGGAAAATGACTATGTACGGGCTGGTATGCCTTTATCCGATGGATCTATTACACCTGAGGATATTTTGGCCATCAAAGGCCCATCTGCCGTACAGCAGTATTTGGTGAATGAGGTGCAAGAGGTATATCGCTTACAGGGTGTGAAGATCAATGACAAACACTTTGAAGTAGTAGTTCGCCAGATGATGCGTAAAGTTCGTATTGAAGATCCGGGAGATACCATCTTCTTGGAGAACCAATTGGTCCATAAAGATGACTTCATCGAAGAAAATGATGAAATTTTCGGAAAAAAGGTAGTTATAGAGGCAGGGGATTCGGAGAATCTTAAACCGGGTCAAATCGTTTCTGCGCGTGAACTACGTGATGAGAATTCGATTTTAAAACGATCTGATAAAGTACTCGCTACTGCCAGGGATGTGATTGCAGCAACCGCAACGCCTATCCTACAAGGTATTACGAGGGCGTCTTTACAGACGAAATCATTTATCTCGGCGGCTTCATTCCAGGAAACAACCAAGGTATTGAACGAAGCTGCAGTAAGTGGTAAAATCGATACCCTTGAAGGATTGAAGGAAAATGTAATTGTCGGTCATAAGATTCCGGCAGGGACGGGTATGCGGGAATATGAAAATATCATCGTTGGTTCGAAAGAGGAATATGATGAAATTATGGCCCGTAAGGAAGCTTTGAAATTCTAAATCAAAACCCTCGACATACTATGTCGGGGGTTACTTTTTAGCTATGAGTGATAGTGAACAAAAACAACAGCAGATCAATATCGAACTTGATGAAAAAACGGCGGAAGGAATTTATTCCAACCTCGCTATAATCAATCATTCCGTTTCGGAGTTCGTAGTTGATTTTATAAGTTTAATGCCAGGTGCTCCAAAGGCAAAGGTGAAGAGCAGGATTGTTTTGACCCCTCAACACGCAAAAAAGTTCCTAAAGGCGTTGAACGACAATGTCAATCGGTTTGAAAAGGCCCATGGCACAATCAAAGATTATGAGCAACCCCCGATCCCGCTTAATTTTGGCCCGACCGGTGAAGCTTAAAATAAAAACCTCCCAGCATGCTGGGAGGTTTTTATTTTAAGAAAGTTCCTAAAAGATCTTACATCAATCGAACTCGGAGGTGAAATGAAGTTTGACAGATGGATATTTCTGTTGTGTCATTTGCAGTGAAAATTGTGAATCTGCCAAAAAGACCAATTGCCCGCGTTTATCCTTTGCAAGAAATTTTTGTTTGACCCTGATGAATTCCTTGTACTCCTCACTTTTTTTATCTTTGGGATCAATCCAACACGCTTTGAACACCGGAAAGTTCTCATAAGTGCATTTGGCACCGTATTCATGCTCCAGACGATATTGGATTACCTCGAATTGCAGGGCACCTACTGTTCCGACCACTTTACGTCCATTCAATTCAAGGGTAAATAGTTGTGCGACGCCCTCATCCATGAGCTGATCTATCCCTTTAAAGAGCTGTTTTGATTTCATTGGATCTGCATTATTGATGTACCTAAAGTGCTCTGGTGAAAAACTTGGTATTCCCTTATAGTGCAATACCTCTCCTTCCGTTAAGGTATCACCGATCTTAAAATTCCCTGTATCGTGGAGGCCAACGATATCTCCTGGATACGATATGTCGACGATTTCCTTTTTCTCAGCAAAAAAGGCATTCGGACTCGAGAATTTGAGGTTTTTATTTTGACGTACATGCAAATAAGGCTTGTTGCGTTCAAAAGTTCCGGAGACTACTTTTACAAAGGCAAGTCGGTCACGGTGCTTTGGATCCATATTGGCGTGGATTTTGAAAACAAATCCCGACATCTCCTGCTCATTTGCCGCTACTAGGCGTTCCTCCGCTTTTTTTGCCCGAGGCGAAGGCGCAATATCAATAAAACAATCCAATAGTTCCCGAACGCCAAAATTATTGAGTGCAGATCCGAAAAACACAGGTTGTTGACTACCTTTTAAATAGCTTTCCTTATCAAATTCGGGATATACACCTTGAATCAATTCTAAATTTTCTCGAAGTAACTCGGCGGCCTTGCTGCCTATGATCGTTTCCAATTCAGGATTCGAAATATCGTCGAAGGCGATGGTATCCTCTATGTTTTTTTTACTATCCCCACTGAATAGATTAATATTTTTCTCGTAGATATTGTAGATGCCTTTAAAATCATAACCCATTCCTATAGGAAAACTTAAAGGAGTGACCCTAAGCCCGAGTTTTTGTTCGACCTCATCCAAGAGATCAAAGGCATCCTTGCCCTCCCTATCCATTTTGTTTATAAACACGATCATCGGGATATTTCGCATGCGACAGACCTCTACTAATTTTTCGGTCTGTTCCTCAACTCCTTTTGCCACATCAATGACAACGATTACACTATCGACCGCTGTTAACGTCCTGAAGGTATCTTCGGCGAAATCTTTATGCCCAGGGGTATCCAGAATATTTATCTTCTTATTCTTGTATATAAAAGCGAGTACCGAAGTTGCCACCGAGATGCCCCTTTGACGCTCAATCTCCATAAAATCACTCGTAGCGCTTTTCTTTATTTTATTGTTCTTTACCGCGCCTGCCTCCTGAATAGCACCCCCGAACAAAAGCAATTTTTCGGTCAAGGTGGTTTTTCCCGCATCAGGGTGTGATATGATACCAAATGTTCTTCTTCTTCGTATTTCTTCCTGAAAATTCATTCGAAAATTTTTGCAAAAATAAGGTAAATAAAGGAGTTTTGGTTCTTGATCTTCCTAAGCCAGCAAATCTTTTGCGAATCCTTAAACACAGACCATCTACTGCATCTGAAATAAATGCAGGGCCTCGATTGTATCCGACAAACGACACTTTTGTTCGTTTATACCGTTTTCGAAATTGCCATCTGGCGAATTTCGGGGTGCCATTCGGGGGAGAAATAGTTAATGTTTTGCACTTCAACGATTAATACCGTTCTTGAAGGATAATTTTTGATGCAAGCAGTATAAACAATTTGAGGATTAATTTATTAGGCATATCTTGCAGGTTACTTTAAGGAAATCCCAATTCTTATCAGGTAATCTTGCTTTTGTCCATGGTGATTAGTTGCTTTTACAAAACTATCATATATGGAAAACTCTACTTTTTATAACATAAAATCGAAGTTGTACTATTCCCTGAATGGCGCGGTGCTCTTCTTCTTTTTTGTCGTGAATTTCTCATATGCCACTAGCGCAGCGGTTAATGGGGTGGCAATCAATTCGGTGTCTGACGATAGCGGAAATAAAATCAATACGACTGTTGATATCGACCTTGATGACGATGGAATAATCAATTCCGTAGAAGATGCCAACTCCGACGGGGATAATAATCCTGCTACGCATCCCACCGATACCGATGGGGATGGCATCCCCGATTACCTTGATATCGATTCAGACAATGATGGGATTTTAGACAATGTTGAGGCCCAGTCTTGGTCAGGATACATCGCTCCATCCGGTATTGATTCGGATGGCAATGGTTTGGATGATCGTTATGAGAAGACCCCTGGAAGCTGTGGTGGCATAATCCCAATTGATACAGATGGCGATCATTATCCGGATTATAAGGATAATGATTCTGACAATGATGGCATCTCCGATAATGTCGAGGGCCAATCAACCAATGGTTATATAGCTCCGGAAAATGCTGATGATGATCATGACGGCCTTGATAATGCGTATGAAGGATCTGGCAATGAAGGTATCCATCCATATAGTCATGATGGCAACCCGGATTATGTTGATCTTGATGCTGATGATGACGGTTGTTACGATACCATGGAAGCCGGCTTTGTTGATTCCTTCGCCGAAGCCGATAGAGATGGTAAATTGGGGAATGCATCACCTCCTATAGTTGATGCCCATGGTCTTGTTATTTCAGCTGAACATGGGGAAGGATATACATGGCCGAAGGATGCAAACCACAATGGGGAATTCGATTTTCGGGAAAAGGGGTATTCAATAGTCTGTGATGGGATTGTGACCAATGATGACACCGTTTCGACCCCTGAAAATACGTCAGTCGATATCGATGTTTTGGCCAACGACACGGGCATTCCGGCCGATGGTACCTTGACGGTGACCGATCCGAATCATGGCACGGTCGTCATCGATGATAATGGCACTCCAGACGACATCACCGATGATCTGGTGACCTATACCCCGGACACTGATTTTATCGGCAATGATGGTTTTGAATACACGGTTTGCGACAGCTTGGGCCATTGTGATTCGGCCACCGTTACCGTAGAATGCGGGGTTACGCCTTTGATAACCGTCGATGATAGTGCCGCGACCCCCGAGGACACGGCAGTGACCGTAGATATTTTGGCGAACGACTCGGGCATTCCGGCCGATGGGGTCCTGACTGTGACCGATCCGGCCCATGGCACGGTCGTCATCGATGACAATGGCACCCCTGACGACACCACTGATGACACGGTGACCTATACCCCCGAAGCGGGCTATAACGGCGAGGATAGTTTTACGTACACGGTTTGTGGCACCGCAGATACGTGCGATTCGGCCACGGTAACCATTACTGTAGGCACCCCAGTGCAACTCAATACCGTTGATGATAGTGCCGCGACCCCCGAGGACACGGCAGTGACCGTAGATATCCTGGCGAACGACACGGGCATTCCGGCCGATGGCGTCCTAACGGTGACCGACCCGGCCCATGGCACGGTAGTAATCGATGACAACGGTACGCCCGATGATATTACCGATGATACGGTGACCTATACCCCCGAAGCGGGCTTTAATGGAGAGGATAGCTTTACGTACACGGTTTGTGGCACCGCAGATAC
>JBBQAM010000098.1:0-6900 GCA_038316335.1 Flavobacteriales bacterium | reverse complement strand
GACGCAAACCGCAAGATGGTAAGGAAGACCACAACACCAATCCCATCGTTGAACAAGGATTCCCCAACTATTTTTGTTTCTAATTTTTTGGGCACCCCGGCTTTTTTTAAGATCCCCAAAACAGCTATGGGGTCGGTCGGGGAAATCAAAGCGCCAAAAAGCAAACAGTGCACATAAGGAACTCCGAAATCAAAGAGTTGTAAAACATAATACATGGCGCTTCCCACCAAGAAAGTCGATATGAGAACCCCTAAGGTCGAAAACACGAGAATAGGCCAGCGCTGTACTTTTAGCTGTTCAAAATTGGTATGTAAGGCACCCGCAAAAAGTAAAAAACTCAGCATGATATCAAGCAGCACAGTCTCGAAATCAATTTGGGAAAGTATAAATTGCTCGGCTTTCAATAAGGTATCATCGAAGTAACTCAAACCAAATACGGCCATAGTAAACACGATGGTTATGATCATAAGGCCTATTGAATTGGGCAATTTTATAAAACGAACATTCAGATAGCCAAAAAACGCCGAAAGAAAAACCAGAATGGTAGTAATCAGAAAATAATCCATAGTCAGTATGCGAAATTAGGCCGCCCTGCAAAAATGCAAAAAATCGCAATGCATTCCCTGCTTTTCATTATAAATCCCGCCCCATCAAAATAGCCCTACTAGATCATGCTCCCTGAAACAGTAGGATCATCAAAAAATCACAACAACATTGAAAAAAGGAACTGATGAAATACTTTGAAGTTCGTACAGGCCGTGTCGAGAACACTACTCCTACCCAATTTCATCACAATCGTCTCCTAGATACTGCTGTGCTTCAAAGTGGCACAGGGCGTAGGTGATCCAGCGATTTACCAATCGATGGGCCGATAATCCTTCAAGAATTTGCCACTCCAATGTTTTCCGGTGTTTATGCCATCGATCAAGGGATCAAGTACCCGGGCCGCACCGTCGACGATGTCTAAAGGAGGTTGAAAATCGTGCAATTCGATTTTTCGCAGTGCCAGTTCAGCGGGATCTTCATCAGTAACCCATCCCGTATCAACGGCATTGATGTAAATTCCACATGCTGCCAAACTTCCAGCAGCTGTATGGGTCAACATATTCAGTGCCGCTTTGGCCATATTGGTGTGTGGGTGTCGGTCTTCCTTAAAGAACCGATGAAACTTTCCTTCCATAGCCGAAACATTTACAATATGCTTCCTGCCCGTAGCATCCTTTTTCATCAATTCAGTGAGTCGATTGCTCAGAACAAAAGGTGCAATTGAATTGACCAATTGTACTTCGATCATTTCGGTTGTTTCAATTTCGCCTAACTTAAGTCGCCAACTATTGGTCTTACGTAGATCGACTTGTTGCAAATCGGCATCTAATTTTCCTTCAGGAAATACTTCCTCGGCGCGCAATGATTTGTCAAAACTATAAGGAATTTGGGACAAACGAGCCGAAGCACGCAAGCCTACCCCAGGCTCGGCACCGTGCCAGGTCACGGGTATATTTTCATTCACGGAATGCTTCGAAGTGGTCAATTGGCCTACAAAGTCTGCATGGTCCCGAAGTATTTGAGCCAAATTAGGTGGCAATTCGCTAAGGGGTGTTTCTTCGTTCGCCATGAGGTGATGATAAAATCCGGCCGGCCTTCGCACGGTCTGTGCCGCATTATTGATCAGGATATCAAGGCGATCATAGTGTCGCTCCACATACTGGCAAAATAATTCAACGCTGGGAATGTGGCGAAGATCCAAACCATGTATTTTCAGCCGATGTTCCCAGCGTGCAAAGTCTGATTCCTTCGAAAAACGCAGGGCAGCATCGACCGGGAAACGCGTGGTGGCGATAACGGTAGCCCCGGAGCGCAATAGGATGAGCGTACTTTGATATCCGATTTTCAAACGGGATCCCGTTATGACGGCGACCTGTCCCGTAAGGTCGGTGGTCTGAAAGCGCTTGGCATAGTTGAAATCGCCGCAATCGGGGCACATGGTATCATAAAAATGATGTAGTTGGGTATACAAGGTCTTGCATACATAGCAATTTCTGGGAGATGCCAATTGCATTGATTCGTTCCGAACCGATTTACCGGAAGGTAACATAGTCGGTGCGATAAAGATGACTGCTTCCCGGGCACTACGAATCCCTGTCTCCTTACGGGCGTTTTTGTCCCTGGCGGCCATTTTTCGTCTTTCGGCTTTTTTCGCATCCTTTTTCCTGCGTGAAAACTCGTCCCGACTTGGTCTCGAAAGTTGCCCGGAAACCTTGATCAATTCGGTTCGTTGTTCTTTCGGAATGTTGAATATTTCATCGGTGTTCTCAACCAAATGTTTTAATACGGCAATGCACCGGTTGATTTCCTCAGCGGCAATTTCCATGGGCCGCTCAACTTCCTTTTCACCCATAAATTTGACGAAATGCTTATTAAAAAATCCTAGTTGATTGAAATAATTGTTCTTCGGATTCGTACCCAACCATATAACCGTTTGCCTGCAACAATCCAACGTTTATGAAATGCGGACAAAGATACGATGATCCAACATGTCGAAATATCGGGATGACCCCTTTTTTTAAGATGCAGTAGCAATGGCAATACGGATTGTCTGTGAATTAACCGCCTTCCTTTCGAAGCACTTCCAAAGGTGGACTATTGAGAACACTACGGCTATTTGCCAGGCCGATGGCCAACACCAAAAGGGTAATCCCGGGAACGAACACGATAAAAGGTATCCAGGAAGGCGAAAAAGCAGTCTTAAAAACGAATATGGCCAACAATTGGCTCCCAAACAAAGAAAGCAAGAGTCCCATACCACTGCCCAAAATACCAAGGTAAATATATTCAAGGGCACTTATTCTTAAAATCTGTTTGGCCTTGGCACCCAAAGTGCGAAGTAATACACTCTCTTTGATCCGTTGGTATTTGCTATTTCTCACCGAGCCGAATAAGACGATAATGCCGGTAAGAATACTGAAAAAAGCCATAAAATTAATTACCCAGGCAATCTTATCCAGAATATCCTCGACCATTTTAAGAAGTTGGCGTATATCGATTATTGAAACGGTCGGAAATTGACGAACAAGCACCTTTTGAAGTGTAGCGGAGCTCTTTTCATTTGGGACATTCGTAGTAAGAATATGGAATTGTGGCGCGTTTTCTAAAACCTTGGTAGGGAAAATAACCGAGAAGTTCATTTGCATACGCCCCCAATCAACGATGCGAATGCTCGCCACGACCGTAGTCATAAGGACGCCTTGTATATTAAAGACCAGGGTGTCGCCCTCAACGACCTGTGCATCCCTGGCAACATTGTCGGAGAGTGATATGGGGATCGCAGCGCCTTTTTCGAATAGCGGATTCCACGTACCGGATGCCAAGGTCTCCGAATCAATAAGGGAGTCGCGATACGTAACCCGGAATTCATGGTTAAGGATCCACTTATTGCCCGTTCTTGAGGTATCTTGACGAATATCGTTTACCGACCTGCCATTGATACTTTGCATTCTCATGGTCACGATAGGAATGTTGTCTACCACCTTCAGACCACTTGATCGAATCGTTTGGGCTACCGAATCGGTTTGGTTGGTCTGAACATCCATTAAAATGAGATTGGGGGTATCTTGACTTGATTCCAAGGAGGTTTTTGCCAACAGGATATCTTTTGTAAAATAGAGTGTACTGATTAAAAAGGAGCCGACGCCAATCGATAAAAGGAGAACAAGGGTCTGGTTGTTCGGTCGATAGAGGTTCAACAGGCTTTGTCGCGCCGTAAATCCCCAGGAGGTGGGGAAATACTTTTTAATGATTCTCATAAATAGGACAGCGATACCCGTAAGAATGGAAAAAACGACCACAATGCCCGCCACGAATCCCATTGCATACCAAATATTCTTCAAAAGCCAGAACGAAAAGACCAAAAGAAAACAAAGGATGATCGTGAATATAAAAAGATTCGCCTTGCGGGTCTTTTTCGAGACCCCTTCCTGTATGCGCAACACCTGCAAGGGAGAGACGTACCAGGTGCCTAATAAGGGTGACAACGCAAATAGTACCGACATAATTAAGCCTAATAATGGGCCGATTATCAACGGTCGGATCGCAAAGGAAGTTATTAACTGAATCGGTAAAAAGTCCTGCAAAATCAGGGGGAAAAGCTGTTGTAGGCCCAAGCCAATCAGGGTGCCAAGAATACCTCCAATCAGGCCCATTCCTGCAATTTGAAGGAGGTAGATCAAAAAGGTCTGTTTCCTAGTGGCGCCCAAACATTTCAAAACGGCTATAGACGTTAATTTCTCTTTAATATAGATATGCACCGAACTGGCCACCCCAACACATCCCAAGAGTAAGGCCACAAAGGCCACCAGGTTGAGAAATTTTCCAAAATTGTCGTAGCGCCGGCCGAGTTGTCTCCCGGTCGACTCATGGGTATCCAAATCGGCATTTTCAGCATCAAGTATTGGATCTAGCTTTTTTGCTAGAAGTATATAATCAGGCTCTGGATTTGTTACAAAATAATCTTTGTATTCGATGCGGCTTCCGGTTTGAATGAGGCCGGTTTTTTCAATTAATTCATAAGGAATATAGACCGGTGGTGCCACAGAAGCCGAAATGCCCGTGCTTCCGGGACCGGAGGATATCGAACCGATAATAGGTAGGGTCACAAGACCTATTTTAACCGAATCGCCTTGTTTTAGATTAAATTGTAACATTAAGGTGGCATCAACCAAAGCACCACCTTCAGACTGATAGTTTTTTGCAGCAGAAGCTGGGTTTGTTTCCAAGGTCCCATAAAAAGGAAAACCTCCTTTGATGCCACGCACCAATACCAATTTGGTAGCACCTCTTTTTGGGAACGCGGCCATGGAAGGAAAATTAATTTCCTGGGCATCGGCACCTCCCAATGAATCGATGATAGTTTGAACTTTGGGCGTTGGAGGATGGTTCGATACAATCAGAAAATCAGACCCCATCAGTTCTTTCGATTGCTGTTTAAAATTTTCCTTTAGATTCTCCCCAAACGATTGGATCGCCACGAGCGCGGCAATGCCTAGGGTAATGGAGGCCATAAAAAGCAGCAGCCTTTTTATACTGGCCCGTGCATCACGCCATGCCATGGTAAAGAGCCAACGTGTCCCGGCGCCGTAAAGGGGTTCCTTTAAATCTATCACAGCGTGTTCATAAGTTGATCTGACAATATTTTCCCGCCCCGCAATTTAAGGATGCGTTGCGTTCGGCTCGCAAGATCGTAATCGTGGGTCACAATGATCAGGGTGGTACCTGCCTCCTTGTTTAAATCAAATAATAATTCGATGACTTTTTCGCCCGTTTCGGCATCTAGATTGCCGGTAGGCTCATCTGCAAAGAGTATGGCCGGTTTGTTCGAAAAGGCGCGGGCCAAGGCCACACGCTGTTGCTCCCCACCCGAAAGTTGGGAGGGATAATGATGGGATCTATCTGCCAAGCCAACCTTTTCCAACAATTCAAGTCCGACTTTCCGGGCATTTTTTTCCCCTTGCAATTCCAAAGGTACCGTGACATTTTCTAAAGCGGTCAGCGTTGGTAACAATTGAAAGTTTTGAAAGATGAACCCGACCTTCAGATTGCGGAGCTGGGCCCGTTGATCTTCATCCAACGTGTTGATCTCAATACCACAGAGGGAAACCGTTCCGATATCAGGCGCATCCAGACCGGCGCAAAGACCCAATAACGTCGTTTTACCACTGCCTGAAGGACCCACGATCGCAAAGGTGGCCCCGGTATCAACTGCAAAGGAAATGTCCTCCAGTACGGTCAATTTTTTGGAACCACTCGTATAGGACTTCCCCAGATTGTTTACGTTTAATATCTTTGTCATTGATTAATTTTTGGAACATTCGGTACAATCAAGCCTTTCATTGACCAAAGAGGGCAAAATAAGCAAATGATTTCGAATTATAGAACTTCACTCCATGCATACTATATTAAAGTTTAGTTATTTTTTAGGATTCCTCTTTATCTTGGCCTGCGGCGAAAAGAAAACCAAGGAGTCGACCAACACCGAACCGGGCTTAAAGGAAATTGAGAACGTTGATGCCGCTGCGACGGGTACAAAAGTTATTTTATTTTTCGGCAATAGTCTAACCGCCGGTTATGGACTTGACATACAAGAAGCGTTTCCCGCCCTGGTACAAGACCGTATCGACTCATTGAAATTACCCTTTACAGTAATAAATTCCGGGGTCAGTGGGGAAACCACGACCGGCGGCAAAAACCGGTTGAATTGGGTGCTTGATCAAAAAATCGATGTATTTGTCTTAGAATTAGGGGCGAACGATGGGCTTCGTGGCATTCCCTTGGAGGAAACCCGTAAAAATCTACAGGAAATCATCGATGCGGTGAGCGCGAAAAACCCGGAAACAAGAATAATTCTCGCAGGCATGCAGATTCCGCCCAATATGGGCATTGCCTATACTACGGAGTTTCGGAAAATATATCCTGACTTGGCAGAAAAAAACGATACCTACCTTATTCCGTTTTTATTAAAGGATGTGGCTGGTATTCCCGAACTGAACCAGGATGATGGAATACACCCAACTGTTGAAGGGGAAAAAATCGTGGCAAATAATGTATGGGACGTTTTAGAAGAGGTACTTCTAAATAAGGAGAAGGAAGCTATCGAGTGATTAGGCCATTTTAGCGGCATTTCTTTTTGTCATAAAGGAAAGTTCCTTTTTTACGGTAGCATTTGCTCTTTTGTACAAACGGGCAACTTGCGTCTTGGTTTCCATCTTAACCTCTTGGTAATCGGTAGAAGTAACGATACCCATTTCTACGGTGGCGACCTTAACTTCCTTGGAAGCGTTTTGGGCCTGTGCTGCTACTCCGATAAAAAGAACAAAGATTAAAGTTGCGATGGTTTTCATGTCTTGC
>JBBQAM010000061.1:0-21986 GCA_038316335.1 Flavobacteriales bacterium | reverse complement strand
CCCCCAAGGCCATGAATGAAAACTATCGCAATTTCTGCATCGCTATTTTTATCGCCAATTCTTGAAATCATGTGAATAGAACTAATTCCCTAATTCGTTGATTCTGAAAGCGATTTTTTCCAACAGAGAATTGAACTCTTCCCTATTAGATTCATCTAAAGCTTGAAGATTTATATTTTCAAGTGAAGAATATATTGACCTTAAAATTTCAATAGGCTTATCCGATTTCTTCTTTTCGTATAATTTCTTTCCAAAATAATTCAGAATTTCATCCGCTGAAGATCTTAGCTCTGTAATCCATTTTTGATCTTTTTTCCAAGCTAATTCTGAAAAACTTGCATTTGGATTCTCCTTTTTCAAATGATCAATTTCAGGTTCTTCAAAAGAACGTACAATGGATTGATGGCTTGCAAGAAATTCTTTCCATAGACGTTCATAAGTAAAAAAGCTTTTGGCATTTGAAGTCCTTCCAATTTCTCTGGCCTGTTGGACAGGTACCCGCATTCGGATATAATCGAAATATGTATTTTTCAGATCCTGTACATCATTTGGCCCGTAAGACCAATCGACAATATCTTTCCCATAAATACCTTGGTAAGTTTTCAAATACTTAAAGAGATCTACAAAATGGCCTTCTCTTTTATCTAATCGTGTATACAGATCTGTGTAGCCAAAATTTTCCAAATAGTCATTCATCAAGCTAAGTATTTCGAGCCACTCAACTATCTTTTGCTCTTTAACTGCCATCATGTCGGCAATTTCTGAGCGCTCGAACCCTAAATCTTCTAATTCCTTACACCTTAGATATTTTTCTATAGGATCGTAATCTACTTTTGAATCTACACCTATCTGATAAACAGTTTCTAGATATATTATGTCTTTTTTACTTTCTTCTAGTTCATCTGGGAGAATAATTGCTCTGAATTTTATTTTTTCTTCTTCCTTTTCAATCTCTTCGTTAATTTTCGATATAATCGACGCTCTACGATTCCCATCAATTATAATTCCATCTTTTGTGACGATTCCTGGTTCATTTTGCCCAAAGTGTTCAATACTCTCTTTCGTTTGTTTGTTACGGGATTCTGCACTATTCCATAAAAAAGAAACAATCAGGTCTTTATCTCTTATTGGATTAATAATTCCATATTCTCTTTCATAAGACAACGTTATTGCTTTTATTCGTCCATTATATTTGTTGTAAATAAGGTACTCCAAAGGTATTTCTACTACTGGCTTTTCTAAAGCCTTTCCTTTGTAACTGATTTTTTTTACTTCACCCGTTTTAGGCAGAAGTTTTTCTAGTTGACTTATTCTTTCAGACTTTTTCATTTGACACCTGTATAATCTTTATTATATCTTACAATTTACCTGAGAAAACTGTATTGCTTTAGTTGGCCAAAGGCAAAACTTTTAATTCTTATTTTTAAAAAATCCTTTGAAAGTTATTTTATCATATATAATGTAGGAAGTGAATTCTTTGGTGGCCTTAAATATATAAAATTTAACACGTATATATTTACACTATTCTTTTGTAATACAAAATTGATATGTAGTGCCATTCCACACACATTACACTCCCCTCCTACCGTCGGGTCGCATAATAAGTGTTCCATTACCTTTTCAGGGAGAGTTTTTAGAAGAAATATTTAAAGAAAGTGAAGTGCCAAACACATTGCTTTTCCAAAGCAATGTTACATAACGCAAGACATTATGGAACAAATATTATAGTAATTTGTGCAAAGCCCGCTAAGGGCTATTTTATCATAATATCAGATATGATTGCCTTTAGGCTCAAATCGTCAACAAATCGACTTCAGAAGATTCACGAATACCTTATTATCAAATAAGAATAACATGAGTAATTATGTAAAAGGAAACCAACACATTCAGAATTACGTGCAGGGAATTGGCTTTGGTCTTGATTTAAGAATTAGAGTAAAAATGCTTATAAATCTTCTCTAAAAAGCCAACTTCCTCTCTATTAAGTCTTTTCTCTTTGGTTCCTTCATGAGCCCAAAGATTGCGATAGGAATTAAAATGGGATAGCCATTTTATCATATCCTTTTTGTTTTTACCAATTCCGATTTCAATGGCAAAATCGTTTTCAAAAGTTTTAAATTTTGCTTGCTCTTCTTTATTTATGGGTTTTTTTACCCAATAATCTTCGATAATCTTTTTGTAATCATTAATGTTGAACATCTCTGTCCAGTCAACTTTTTTCTTGCTTAAGCCCTCTTTATAATTTTTCTCATTTTCGGCATTAGCCCTTGCTTGACATGCGGTCTTAATGGAATTTATCTCTAACTCCCAATCTTCTTTAAATAAGAATTGAAGTTTATCTAATACTAACATCTTTATACGCTTTTCAATGGCCACACCATACTGTCTGCCCTCATTTTGTAACTCTTCATTCTGCCTCTCTTTCCAATCAATTAATTCTTCAGGATTATATTCTGGATATTTGGTGTTTACAATTGACTGAAAAAAACGTAACCATTTAATATCAGCACGCGACCCTAATATTGATAGCTGTTTAGTTTCTTCATCTTTATCTATATTACTTAAGTACTCCAACAAACTCTGAATAAATAATTTCATTTGTTCAAAGCGTTCCCCTGGAGTTGATTTAATATCTAATTTCCCTTTTTCAGTAAGATATGTATTCAAACTGCCTATTAAAGTTATGAATGCATATGTACCTCTATTAGAAATTATAAAGTATTTGTCACGTTCAAAAATCAAAGGGTAATTCTCCTCTATGAACTCATAGCATAAATTAATTAGTTGTATTATTTTCTTTCTTGTAGAAAGCATTTCCTTTTCGTGATCATGGTTGGTGACATTGTATAAACTACCAATAAGACTATCCTCATTGTATTTGTTACCCTTCGCCAAAGGAAGCAATCCTGATTGAGTCAATGCATTGTAGAACGGCCTAAAAGTTAAAATTGAAGAATCTTCTCCAATGGAAATCTTACCAAATAAAACGCTATTTTGACTTTCCGACAACTCTCTGATTATTGAAGATCTTAATGCCTTAAGTCTAGAATCCGATCTATCTGAATTCCAAAATAAGTCCTCTTCCAATGTTAACCTTAAACTTGGACTTACTGCTTTTTGATTTTGATTTATATCCATAAACAGACGAAGTTGTTCTTTTGGACTTAAATCATTAAAAGCAACTACGGGTACTGTATTGGATTCTTTATACTTTGAATTTGCGTAACCGTAAAGTCTATGTTGACCATCAATTATATAAGCAATTGCATAAGCGTTTGGAATTTTTAACATACCAAACCTCGATGCAGAATTGCCTGATTTTGGAGACGCATTAAATTCAAGTTTATGCTTCTTTGTACTAAAATTAACAATCAATGAATTTGGAAAATACCCGCCGTCATTTATAAATTTTGTAATACCCTTAAGTCTGCTAGGAACCAATAAACGTTGGTATGTTGGCATTTCTTCTTCGTTTGCCCTAGTTCTATGTAATACAAAGCCCATTTTTAATAGTAATTCTGGTTCCATTGAGAACATATAGTATTTCCTATTGCCCATTTCACCCTCTAAAGCAGGGATTTCAATCTTGGAATCATTTATTATCTGATTTTTGAAGAGTAGGCCAAGAAATTGAAACCTTGAAGCATCCTTATATTTCTTTATAAGTTCGTTTAAGTACCTAAACGTATTATTGTTATAATAAAATGAATTAGTTTTTAAAAGTCTTTTGAGGTCAACACTTTCATTATCAATTCGTAGGTTGTTTGTGGCAAAGATGAATTTGATTTTTAAGCCTTTACCAAACAATTGATCAAATACTTTTCTGAATCCATCTAATCTTAAACTTAACAAATCAAATTCATCTTTGTAAGATGGCGCCTTTCTTGGTTTGGCACTAGATTTACATTCAATTAATATGACCGTGTCTTTATCTATTGCAACTATGTCAATTTGCTTTTTATCCTCTATTTCCTTACTAAAAGGCAAAAGAAAATTTTGGTCATAATTCAAGCACCTATAGCCTAGTTCATACATCTGACACCAAATTCTATCTTCAAAAATCTGATTATGGCTCTTTTGTTTTTTTAACCCAGTCTTTGTCTTTAATACTTGATCAATCTCCCAATTATCCTTAATATAATCATCTGCCAACGAATGTTCTACACTCAATGACATGTAATCCTTCTTTTTAGACTTATACAATTTCCCAAGTGTTGATAAGTCATTTGTGAGCTTACCTTTCAGGGTGCTAATTTCTGTTTCCGGTATAAAACTCATTTGATATGTGCATTTGTGATTACTAATTCGGCATATTTTCCCCTTTTAGCTTTTTTACCACCTATCAAACTCGCCCTACTCATTTTGACTATCCTATCTCCATTATCGAAAATCTTTTTTATTGTGCCGTGACATGCGTTCGTTAGAATGTAATATGCGCCTATTTCTTTAATCCTTTCGATAGTTTTTGCGAGGCGATATTGATCATCTAGAGAAAATATTTTTTGATTATATTTTATAAAGCCGTTATCATTATGGGCAACGGTATAAGGCGGATCTAAAAAAACCAGATCTCCTTTACGAATGTTAGAAATGCAAACTGCAAAGTCCGTTGAGCTGAAAATGACATTTTTTAATGATGAACTAACCGATCGGAGATTATCCTCATCAAGAAAACTTTTTGTTCTGTATCCAAATGGTACATTATATTCGCCATTAAGATTTACTCTGTATATACCATTAAATGAAGTTTGATTTAAATAGATAAATCTCGCAGCGCGTTTAGCTGGTATTTTAAACTTCTGACATCTTGTTCGATAATAGAAATCTTCAGTATTTTTAAAAGAATTCAAATAAGTGATGACACTCTCAACATCATTTTGAATAAGAGTATATGTTTCAATCAGTTCAGAATTGAAATCATTTAAATAGGCCGTCTCTTTGGGTTGCAAGTAAAAGAATAATGCTCCTCCGCCTAGAAAAAGTTCATGGTAGTTATTGAAATTTTCAGAAGGCAAAAATTTGTCTATATCTTTTATTAACCACTTTTTACCGCCTGCCCATCTAAGAAATGGCTTGCAGCAAAGTTTCTCCATTGAAGTCGATAAGAGAGGATTTGTCATATGAGTCTCGTATGGCCAAATATATAAAAATTCTTACAGTTATCCAGTTCCACATACCTGCCTGCGGCAGGCACCACATGACAATCCCCTCCTATCCACCTTCGCAGAAAAAGCTTCGGCGGATACGCGCAGAACAACTTGTCCGCTGATGGCGGATTATAGAACAAAAACATCCGATACTATGACCATCTATCAACTAGCAAGCCGTTCTGCGGAATTCTGTGCTAGTAAAACAAAACCACCATCCTTTAATGTTCCTATGAAAATTTAAAAAGTAACTTTGCGTTTTATCCTAGTTTGGCCAGTACAACTCAGGGAGTCCCTCGTTTTTCAAAATTTGATTGTATGCTGCTACGTCCTTGTTTTTTATACTTTTCAAGCTTGATTTCAATGTGCTCCATTGTTGCAAATAATCTTTCGTGACATCACGGGTACCCTGCGTAACAGGTAAATTTCCTTTTCCGATTTGGTCCAAAAAGTCTTTGAACTTTATCAAAAGACGCGCTTCAAACATATAATTGCTCTGGAAGGTGCGCATTTCTTTTTGGAGGATTGCGGCAATCCAATCATCTATAGTCTGGTTTAGGGCGTTTCCTTCGTTTTTGATATTTTCATCATTCGTTTCTCCCAGGACAAAATCCAGCTGCTGTTTGATTTTCCGAAGGTCGCGAACCCCTTTCGCCATTTCCGTTGCTCCGGCATAAATGGATTTCGAGAGCTTGTCTCTTTCAATATACGCTGCTGCTGCATTTTCAATGCTACCAGAAATCCGTGGATCGATTTTAATTTCGAACTCTTGTATTTGGGTAAAGTCCCCAACCCGCAAGCGTACTTGATACGTTCCGGGGGCTGCATTGTATGCCGCTAGATCGCGGTTGGTCGTATATAATTCCGTTAGACAATCAAAACGACCTATCTTCATATCCCATGAATACCGGTGAGCCCCTACCTTTCGATTTAATTGTGGTTTTATCAAGGTATCACAACCTACTTTTATTAAATCGGTAAATTCGGAATGAATGACTTTCCCGGACACGTCCATTATTTCTAGGGACATGGGTGTGTTTTCAGAAACTTCCTCGTTAATTACGTAATGGATCTGTGCCCCTGACGGTGGATTCTTACCTTGCCCACCATCAATGCTGTATGCGACCGATAGTTCAGCATTCACAGTATCGGGCTTATAGAGATACTGCTTCGCTTGGGCCACTTCTTCGGAGATTTGATGTAATGGGGTCAGATCATCTAAAACCCATAAAGCCCTTCCTTGGGTTGCTACGACCAAATCTTTTCGCTTCACCCTTAAATCGGTTATTGGAACTTCGGGTAAATTATTCTGTAACGGCAACCATAAATTGCCATCATCAAAGGAAACAAAGACCCCGGTTTCGGTACCGGCATACAACAGGCCTTTCCGGTCTGGATCCTCCCGAACCGTTCGGGCGAAGGTGTCATTCGGAATACCATTTACGATTTTCGTCCACGTTTTACCATAGTCATTGGTCTTATAGATATGTGGTGTAAAATCATTTAGTTTATACCCCGTAACCGCAATATATGCGGTGGCCGCATCGTGTGGGGAAGGTTCTACGACATTGATGATACTTTCTTTGAGTCCCTGAGGCGTGACATTGGTCCATGTGGCACCACCATCCTGCGTAACATGCACCAAACCATCATCAGAGCCCACCCAAATAACACCTTCTTTTATAGGAGACTCTTCAATATTGAATACGTTGTTATAGCTCTCAGCCGTAATTTGCTCATTGCTGATGGGTTCACCCCCCTCCCCTTGATGCGCGGTATCATTTCGAGTTAGGTCTTCACTTATTTCTTCCCAAGTCACTCCTCGATCCGAAGATTTCATAACGTACTGCGAACCATAATAAATGACATTGGGGTTATGCGGAGAAACGATTACCGGACCGTTCCAATTCGCCCTATATTTAAGGTTCTTTGGTTGCTCACCCGTAACCCTGGTTGGATAGGGCATTATCATACGCGTGTTATCGATATCACGATCCCACTCTACAAAATTACTGGCAAAATACGTAGAATAGACATAGCGAGGATTGTTTGGATCTACTGCTACGGTCGAAGATTCTCCTGCTCGCATGACATCCCAATGCATTTCACCAATGCCTTCATCGACCACTTCGTTATCAATGGCAATGGTACTATTGTCTTGTTGACCGGAGTAGATGCGATACGGATACCCATTATCAGTCACCAATCGGTAAAATTGACCTGTTGGTTGATTATACAAGCTAGACCATGTTTTGCCTCCATTAAATGTAACTGAGCCACCCCCGTCATTGGCATTAATCATAATATCACTATTGCTTGGGTTAATCCACAGGTCATGGTGGTCTACGTGGCTGCCCTTTATTCCCGTAAATGTCTTCCCGCCATCTATTGACTTCATGGCGGAACTGTTCATCACCCATAATTCATCTTCATCGTTTGGGTCGGCTATGATGTGCATATAGTACCATGAACGTGCATAGGTAGCGGCATCATTTGTCATTTGGGTAAAGCTTTCCCCAGCATCTTCAGAACGGTACACCCCTGCCGAATCCCCTTTGGCATCAATGGCAATGTAAACGATATTCGGATTGGCCGGTGAAATGGAAACGCCCATTTTCCCCTTTAATTTAGGAAGCCCCTTATTTATTTCCTTCCAGTTTTTGCCGCCGTCGATCGTTTTGTATATACGACAACCGGGGCCACCATTGTGAACCACCCAAGGTTTGCGCCAAAATTCCCAAGAGGCAACCATCATAAAATCAGGATTATTCGGGTCAACCGTCATATCTACGATTCCTGAATTTTCATCTACATAAAGGATTTTCTCGAAAGTAACTCCCCCATCTTCGGAAAGATAGAGGCCCCGTTCTTGATTTGGTCCCCAAGGATTTCCTTGCCCGGCCACATATACTTTATCAGGGTTCTCCGGATGCACATACACATCGCTGATATGTCGCGTTTTTTCAAGACCCATGTGCTTCCATGTCTTTCCAGCATCGGTAGATTTATAGAGTCCGTCACCATGAGAGGTCTTTACGCCTCGAACGGGAGATTCACCTGTGCCTACATAAATAATATTCGGATTGGATGGTGCAAGTGTGATGTCACCTATTCCGGTAGTATTGAAATAGCCATCGGAAATGTTGTTCCAAGTAGTTCCGCCATCTATTGTTTTCCAAACACCGCCACCAGTAGCACCCATATAATACGTTAGGATATCATCGGGCACACCAGTCACCGTTGTGGATCGCCCACCCCGAAACGGACCAATATTTCGATATTCCATCGATTCATATAAATGGGGATTGATTGCTGTTTCGGCTTTTTTCTTTTGACCATACCCCAAACTGGATAGGCCTAGAAGTAACACTAGTATGTAGCTCGTATTTTTCATTGGTTGGTTCTTTGACTTCTAAATATATCTCTTTATAATTAAATACCAACTTGGTATTGGTGCTAAATGGCATGCTTTGGGATTCATCCCGCTTAATTTCAATATCATTTCATACACATTTTGTCTTCACGCTGCTGCCCTTTCTGCTAATAGCGTATTCCATTCCGTTTTTAAAGAAACTTTAGTGAAGAAAAATTTAAAGAAAGTGAAGTTCCGAATATGCCAGCGCAGCAACCCGCTCAAAAAAGGCAAAGATTCCTAATCTTTACCTTTTATGCTGTTACCAAAGCTCAAGTTACATAACGCGGAACATTATAGGTCAAACATATTGTTTTGATAGACATCTGGTATTCAAAAATCAAGAACTAATTGAAAACGTCTAAAAAATGCAAGATCCATGGACTTCTTAAAATTATTACATAATATTGCTAATCCGTCAAATTCCTCAAAACGTTGTAAAAAAAATGAAACTTCATGATTTGTATAACGGTCATGAGAATCAGAAATGTTACTTCTTTTTCCAAAAAGAGCATCAGCTTCATCAAAAAAGAGAATCCAATCTTTAGACTCACATATATGGAAGACTTTAGATATGTTTTTTTCTGTTTCGCCAATATACTTTGATACTACTAGGGAAAGGTCAATTTTATAAACATCCATTGCGCAACTTTTTCCTAATAGCGTAGCAGATAATTTTTTTTCGGTTCCAGAAGGTCCAGTGAATAAAACTTTAAAGCCAGGTTTGATTTTTTTTCCGAAATGAAAGTCATTTTTAAGGTTTTGTCCATGTTTAATGTAATCCATTATTTCATTTAAACCATTTAAAAGATGGTCATTTAAAATCAAATCATCCCATTTTAATGAAGCACTAATTTTTTTAACAGCAATGTTTGGATCAAATTCTGATTTACGCATTTTAATTAATAAAGGTTTTTCTAATATAATGTCTTTTTTTTTAAGCTTAATCATTCCACACACCTGCCCGTTAGTTTACCCGCCTCTGGTGGGCGGCACTTGGGCCAAGGATATTTCAAATTAGAAATAGCGAAATTAAATTTTTCATTAAATCGAATTTTTTATTATTATAATCATTTATATTATTTTTCGAGTGCGATTTAGTATCCTTTCTTTCTTTATTGAAGCATATAAAAATACAGCGCCTATAATACATAGCAATGTTATTGAAATTATAGAATCCTCAATTCCATAATCAGTGCCTATAAGTAACTTTGGACCCTCGAATTTTGCTTTGATAACCGTACCCAAATCTTCAAGACCGGAAAGGTTTGATCCGTAAAATGGTTGTGCTAGATTCCAGCCCAAATGAAAACCAAAAGGCAGCCAGATCCTTTTTGTATAGGTGTACATGAGTCCATGCGTAAAACCAAAGACTACCCCGAGAATAAATGAAAGCAATGTTGCGTTTTCATTAAAGGTATGGGGAAGTTCAAATAAAAAACCCATCACAAATAACGCAATGAAGGTGCCTTGCCACTTTTCTAATATGCGATACAGGATTCCCCTAAAGAAAATTTCCTCTATCAAAGCAGCACCCACCAACATTGAAAGTGGCTTTAAAAAATAGGCGTAATTTGAAATACCGAGTATTGCGTAATACCCGAAAGCATATAATACTGCAATAACCAACGAAATGGTTGAAAATCCTAAGACCAAGCCCATGAATAGTTCTTTTGGTAAATACTTTAAAGAAAGTTCTGTGATTTTTCTTTTTTCATAAAAGGTAAAAATGATATAATAGCTTACTAACAGTACAATTGCAGCGATATAATTTGTTGCGGTTTTTGCAATAGCTTCAGAAGGAATGATCGCAGCAAAAAAAGGTTTGATGATAAAATTTTGTATCCCGATAAAAAGGAGGATGCACGCTGTTGCACCCACGACAATTCTAGTGATTGGATGATAAAGAACGGTATTCCCAGGTATGCGCATAGTTTTTTCTTTTGAAGTTTTTGGTTGTGATGGCTAAACGGGCTTATGACGAATACAGGGAGGGATTGTTACTCAGGCGGCAGGCGGCTAGTCAGGTAATGCAGATGCCTTGCGATTTAGAAAAAAATTTACACGCAACCCGCTTAAATTCTATTTTATGTTCATTTTCTTTGCTTGCCCAAATAAAACGAACCAAAAGAAAAGGCACTTTTTGGAGAGGTATTTTTAAAGCTTGCGCATTAAAACCAGGACGTTCACCCTAAATCGCCTCCAAGGCTTCGCCGATTTTTAACGGATAACCATCCCTATACTGCCCAAAAAGTAATACCACAATTCGAAAATGCTGCAAAAAAAGATTTTTAGGGATGATGCAACTATTTAACACTACGCTAGGGCAAAAGCAATAACAGGGTATTCATCTTCTTGATTATCAAAGGTCTTCATACAATCGCATTAAACTAAAGGAAGAGGCAACTTAGTTTTGAGTCCCCAAAAGCCTTATTTGTTCATTTTCGTTGCGTGCTGCCCGACGTGGCGGGCCCAAATAAACCGAATTTATGAGGTTCATGAATTCCGTATTGAAAAATGAACAAGCCATGAATAAAACGAACCAAACCTACCTGCCATGCTAGAGGAAGGTAAACTGGCGGGCTCGGAAAAGGCACTTTTCCCGAGGTATTTTTTGCCATTCAAAACCGCCTCAGTTTTCTAAATTTTACTCGCATTTTTTTAATTTTATATGAGTTCGTGAATGCATCGCATTTCTCCAGGGCTTCGAGAATTGGCAACAAAAACTTCGCCTATACTGCTTAAAAAGATATCCCAGTGACAACCATCATACGTGTTCAAAAAGAATGCGAGGAAGAAGGAAGTCACTTTATTATATCTAATTTTAAAAATTGTTTGCATTGCACACTGTTTGGTGAACCCCAAAGTATGGCTATCTTCGTATTTAACTAAACCAAGCTACCACATATGGCCGTAACCAAGAAGTTTGGAACCTTTGCCGGCGTTTTTACGCCTTCCCTACTTACCATCTTAGGCGTCATCATGTATATGCGTTTAGGCTGGGTAGTCGGGAATGCCGGATTGATAGGTGCTATTGTCATTATCCTGATTGCCCACGTAATTTCGATAACCACGGGGTTAAGCATTTCTTCGGTTGCAACCGACAAAAAAATCGGTGCGGGCGGGGTGTATTATGTGCTCTCCCGCAGTATGGGCATTCCCATTGGGGGATCGATCGGCATTGCCCTGTATATTGGTACGGCATTCTCCATCGCCCTTTATTTAATTGGTTTTGCCGAAAGTTTTAATGGGTATTTTGGGTTCGGAATGACCATTGATGACTTTCGCATCACAGGCACCATTGCCTTGGTCTCGTTAACGGCCCTGGCCTTGATAAGCACCTCGGCTGCCTTGAAGGCACAATATATAATCCTTACCGCCATTGTAATTTCATTAGTGTCAATTGTGCTTGGCAGCCATGAATTTGCGCCCGAAACGGTAAAGCTAGTTGCCAATGATGGCGATGTAAACTTAGAAATCGTATTTGCCATATTTTTTCCTGCCGTTACCGGTTTTACGGCCGGTATCGCGATGAGTGGGGACTTAAAAGACCCTAAAAGCGCCATCCCCAAAGGAACGCTTTATGCCATCGGGGTTGGGCTGGGCGTTTATCTTGCCCTCGCCGTATTTATGGCGATGACAATCGATGCTACCGCGCTAAAATCTGATTATAATATCTTGATGAAAATTGCCATCTACGCCCCTGCCGTGGTTGCGGGGATTTGGGGTGCCACGCTTTCTTCGGCACTGGGTGGCATTCTAGGCGGTCCACGAATTTTACAGGCCATGTCGGTCGATAAGGTAACCCCCAGGCTGTTCGCCTTGGGGCGCGGGAAAAGTGGGAATCCCGTTTATGCGTTGCTTCTTGTATTTTTGATTGCCGAAGCGGGTATTTTAATCGGCGAGTTGGACGTTATCGCCCGGGTGGTCTCTATGTTCTATTTAACTGCCTACGGATTTATCAATATTGCTTTTTTCCTGGAAAACTGGGCGAATCCTGATTTTCAGCCTACCTTCAAAGTGAAGCGGTGGATTGGCTTCCTTGGTTTTATAGCGTGTTTCGGGGTGATGTTCAAATTGGACATCCTTGCCATGATCGGTGCCCTAGTGGTCATCGGAGGGCTTTACTTTTTGTTGCAGCGAAAAGAAATAAAGATAAATTCGAACGATGTTTGGCTCAGCGTCTGGGAAAACATCGTCAACAAGGGCCTTAAAAGGATCAATAACGAAGAAAACGAAAACTCAAGCTGGAACCCCAATATCATTCTGTTTAGCGGCCAAAGCGACCATCAGAAGTATTTATTGGGCTTGAGCAAGGCGGTTTCAGGGCGTACGGGCATTGTTACCAATTTTAAATTGGTGGTTGATAAGAACAATACCAAGCCTTTTAAAAGAACCGAACAGATCATTCGGGACGAACGCTTTAAGGAACTCGGTATTTTTGCACGCCAGATTAAAGTAGATAACATTTATAATGGCATCACCTCCATCGCCACCTCGTTTGGGTTCTCAGGGGTCGAGCCCAATACGGTAATGATGGGGTGGCCCAAAGGCCTGGAGAACTCCACTGAATATGCCGATATGACTGAAACCTTGTTGTATTTAGACTACAACCTGCTTTATCTGGATTTTGACAAAAAGGCAAAATTCGGAAACTATAGTACCGTTGATCTATGGTGGCGGGAAACCGATAGCAAAAATGCCGAGATGATGCTCAATATAGCCCGTTTTATCATCTCCTCGCCAAAATGGAACAATACGGCCGTGCGCGTTTTGTTTGTAAATAACAATAATGCCGATAATTCTGTGATCCATGCAAAAATCAAAAAACTCGTAGAAGATTTGCGGGTACTTGTTGAAATCAAGATCATTGACAACGCCATAAAGGAAATTCCGTTTTACGATCTTATTGCACACTATTCAGCCACTACCGACCTGACATTGATCGGAATCCCGAATTATAAAATCGAGGAACAAGCGGCCTTTGTACTCAAAACCAACCAATTGTTCGAAACCATTGGCTCTACCCTTTTGGTAAAAGCGGCCAATAATTTTAATGTCTTGGATCTAAACTTTAAAAAGGCGGAATAGGTTGAAAAACCAAACACCTTTATAACTTGAGAACGGCAATGACGTACCTTCTATCGATCGTAGCAAACAAAGAAATAACAGTACCTAAAAAAAGGAGTCGCCATGTGGTGATTATTTTCTACCAAGGGGTATTTTTATTTTTTTGTATAAAAGCGAAACGACTTATCGAACAAGATGCCATACAAGGCTTTTGCAGGGTTGGTCTCTTTTTTTTGTTTAAACAGCCCCACCGTCAAGGTCAACCAGGATAAATAAGGTTTTTCATGATGCAGCTCGTGGTGGCCAATGCCAAAGCCCATCGGAAACCAATACGTATTGCTGGTGCCATCGGGATTTGTACCCATATGTTCACACCAGTTCCTAAGCACCGATACCACATTAAAAGCAAGCAGCGTACCGCCTATAAACCACAGTGACGGTTGTACCAAGACAAACCAAAAGGCGCTAAGAACTATGGAGAAGATGAAATACGCCCAACTAATGCGAATTTCGTTGACGGGGGCCCGCTTATTTTCCGTTTTTTGATAATTCATGACCAAATAAAAGGTATAGAGCAGCGGGATGCATTCACAAAGAATGTAGTAAAACCGATTTTTCAGGTATAGTTTTCGCAGTACGGGAGGCGAAATGGGATCGTTGACCGAATTCGTGTCCCGATGATGGATCAAATGATATTTTCGATAAAGCTCCCCAACCGGTAAAAAAATCAATGCCGCACTGATATTGGCAATCAGGCGGTCGGCCTTCGTCCGGGTAATCGATTTATGGGCGCCTTCGTGGAGGGAGACGATTACATACGAATGCACTAATACCCCGGCCGGGATGCACGCCCAATAGCGTCCTGCTTCAAATAAATGCATCATGAGACCGATCCCAAACAGCAATAGCCCTGCAGTACCCATCGTGACCATCGGGATTAGATAGGCATTTTTTCTAAGGCGCTTCTCGAGCTTGATTTCCAGGTCGGGTTGGTTATTGGTCATTTTCGTTGGATACATCTGTTTCGAACGTTTTCTGCTAACGCAAGCGGCATTTTTTTAATTACACGTTCAAAAATTAATCAAATAACTTTAAATATACAAAACCGACCCTAACTCCTAATTTTAATTGAAGCATCTTGCCGTGAATTCATAGCTACGCTGCCAATTTCGACGTATTTAATGGCCCTGAACTAGGAATCCTTACTTAAAAACGCTTATCTTGTTTCTCTTTTAACCACTTCCTAAAACTACCGTTCTCATGACCAATCCCATCCGTAATAAAGTGCTTCACAGCCGAGGACCCTCGGTATATCAAGGCGACTATCAAATCACCGACGCTGCCCTGGCAAAATATCAAATTACCCGGGAGAAATTCGGCACCACCGATGTCATTTTAGGGGCCGGTAAAAGTTTCAATGTAAAAGACTATCAATATGTATTGGATTCTGGGGAAGTGGGCATGTATATTCTTCCCGTCAATGATTTTGGGACGTTTAAAACCGCTGATGGCACAGAGGCCTATGCTTCCCAATTAGTAGATACGTATGTTCGGGAAAAAATGAAGCTAAAGCCCACAGATCCCCTTTACGCCTATATCTATTATATACATCCAGAATTAAATAGTAACACACTCCCTGGCTTTGCAGAAACCGAGAAAAGCGAAATGGGAATTACCCACTTGGGCGCCTATCTCGGCCAAGGGCTTACCTCGAATTCGCCCCCGTTGTATCATTATCGAAAATGGGGTGTAAAAGGTCCCACCTTCGGGTATCCCTGCAATTTGATGATGCTTTCTATGCAGGGAGTCGATCAGGCCATGCTCAATAAAAATCTGATGTTGACAGATACGTTCCTGAATTATGGGGTACGTTTTCCGAAAGATTACAAAAATTCGGCCTTTCGGCCCGTCGATGTCAATACTGCCCTCATGTTTTACCGGGACTGGATCATGGAAAAACAGTATCTCAAGAATAACGACGATACAAGTTGGTTTACCTATTGCGCCGCCCATAAAACCTTGGTGACGACGGTCGCCCTGAACCTTCCACACAATCGACAGTCCTTTATGGAGGTATATGGAGCGCAAGAAGGTTCTGACTTTTACGATCTTTTCATCACGAACTATTTTGAATTATTCGGTCAAGAATTCATAACCGACATCCACGGGGAGACTTTTTTCGAACCCCTTTGGCAAAAAGAAGGCTTCACCCCTGCCCAGATACGGCCCTTTACAATTGATGAATACATGGCCTATGAAACAGCAAGAAGGGAAGGGAAATTGGCAACCTATACCGGTTTTAGGCCCTTAGCCCCTACTCAGGCTACTGGATGGGGGCCCCAGGCGGCGGCCGATGTCATCTACGATTTTGTAGAAGCCTATGCCGACTTTATCGATGCGGGTGCAATCGTAAGCTGCGCGACCATCATGGCCTATGAAGCGCAGGTAACCAAAAGAATGGGTATCAGCCCTACCGAATATTTGCTTACTGCAATGCCAATGCTTGAAATCATCATGCAGGCCGATGCCATGATCCATGCCCCAAGGGATTCAAATACCGACTACAACAAGAGCCCCTATTACACACAAAGTTTTGAAGCATTGTTTATTGCCTTCGGCGGAAAAAAAGAAGGGATTCCCGCCGCACTTAATAGTTTTCCGGCTTTTGAAAAATATATCGGCAAGCTAACCGAATTTGTAGAATATCTGACGACCAATGCATTGAAACCCGAATTTCTGGCCTGGTGGGCCTTGGGTCATATAAGGCAAAATTGGACTTCGATTATTTCACAACCAAAATCGACTCCTATGGAAGCCTATGGATGGCTGCAAAATGCGCTGCACCCAAAGCTTCAATCGGCGCGGAATGTATTGGCACCAACAGCAACCGGTATTCAATTCAATGTGCCCCCTTCAACGGCCCATATGATCGGCATTGGGATGTTTCCTAAAAACCAGTTTATCGAACTAAAAACGATTTGTACGGTGATGGATTATTCGGAACTCGAACCAAAAAAATAAAAAATACGAACTGGGTATTATGTGATGGTTTCCAACACAGGTTTGAGATCTGGGTTTAGGGCGTATTTTTCATAAAGTTCAAAAAACCTTGGGTTTGGGGTGAAATGATCGGTTCTAAGTTCTTCCTTGATATCGGTCAAAAAATACATACTCACAGGTCCGGCGTTTTTGATTTCGATCTGCCCTCTAGGTTCAAATTCAAAAAATGCCTGCGTGCATTCCATAAAGTCATCTGAAACATTGATACTTCCCGGCTTGCTTGCCGTTTCCAAGCGGGAACAAAGATTGACCGTACTCCCCCAAACATCATAGGAAAATTTTGTTTCGCCGATGATTCCCGCGACCATGGGCCCCGTATGAATACCAATTCGGATATTCCATTCCCTATGATTCTCTTTATTTTTCTCCTGCATATGGCGCACTACCTTCATCGCAGCCAAGGCTACGTCTATCGGATGCGTATTATTTTGGATGGGCAAGCCACCCACCGCCATATAACCATCCCCGATGGTCTTTAATTTTTCGACCCCATGTTCCCGGAAGATATGGTCGAAACTCGTAAAATGTTCATTCAAGATCGCCACAAGCTCCTCGGGCCCCATGGTTTGCGTAATACGCGTGAAACCCACAAAATCCATGAAAATGGCGGTTGCCCGGGGTACCATTATCGGGCGTGATCTTCCATTCGCGTTCAGTTCGTGTACTACGGATTCGGGTAGAATGTTATGTATAAGGGTATCTGATTTAAGCTTTTCCGCTCGGATTATATTCGTATAATAATTTACGGAAAGAAATATCATACTGGCAATCAAGACAAAATTATTTACATGGGTCAACAGCACAATGCTGTCAGGAAGTGGCACCATTCCCTTTGAAATGGCAGGCTCCAGAAAATAAAGGATAACCGCGGTCACTATATAGACACCATACCAGATCGTTCTGTGTACTTTCCGCTTGTAAAACATAGGTACGCCCGAAAGGATGGCAATCGCGTAATTAATATAAAGCACGGAGCCGATATAGCCACCCATTACGATATGGTAAATGATCAAGTAAAAAAACCAGCCAACAAATAGCCATTCCCTTAATATGTTGAATTTACGATGGATACTAAAGGCCAATAGGCCAATCGACAGGTAGGCCGCAAAGATCAGCAAAGTAAGCGCAGCCCCTATCCTACCCATTTCCTGATAGGCATAGGAGAAGTATAGCAGATTAAGGATACTTACATAAATCGCAATGGTAAGTATTACCTTATTGCTCCGAATTTCCGGGATGTCATCCTGGGAATTACCGATGCCCCCGAGATAGATCAGAAAATTTTTGATTTTGGTGGCAATTATTCGAACTGTCATGCTATGCTGTTAATTTTCAAAGCGAATGCCCTACTTACATTTCGGACAATGAATGGCAAAGGGGTCAGTTGCAGGATCTCTATTCCAGGTGTATTCCATGGTGGTTTGGGTATCTCTCACAACATCATGACCAAATAAACAATCAATCAATGCCAACATCATGTCCATACCTGCGGCGACACCTGCTGAAGTCATATACCCCGTGCGTGTTTCGGGGTCAACATCCCCCACCCATCTTGGCGGGCACTCCCATAGTACGTTCCTGCCCTGGTCAACAACCCATGCCCAGGCCGATTTATTGGACGTTGCTTTTTTACCGTCAAGAAAACCTGTTTTTGCCAATAAACCCGCGCCTGTACAAACTGACAATACGATCGGGGTTTTATCGACCAAGGTCTTTAGTTTACCAATAAACGCGTCGTCATTCACAAGGGTCCTACTACCCATGCCTCCTGGAATCAAGACGACATCCACTGGAGGCAGGGTTTCAAAACTATTGGCACAAAATAGTCCTGGCCCATCATCTCCTGTTCCGATGGTTACAATGCCGATTTTTTTACCCACACTTACGTGTGTAAATAGCGGTTGTTTTGTCTTCGTTGGGTCATTCGGTAAAATTATCGAACAAACGTTCATAGCCTGCATGGGGCCGAAGACATCCAAGGGGGCAAAATGATCATAGTAAACAATGGCCACTTTTAAGGGGGTCGGTTTCATTGTAGATCTTATTTAGTTGACTTTTTAGCCGGTTTTAATTCCTTAAAAGCAACGGTTTCCTTGGGACCTGGGTTGTCGATGACCGTATTGTCTTCAATCCATTGGTCTGGGAACGCGTTTTTCCAACCGTCCTTACAGGCTGCTCGTATTTCGCCGACCAGCTTATTTACCAAGTCGTATTGCCCCAAGGAGGTCATTGAATAGATATGACTATAGGTCCGATCTTCTGAATACAAGATACCATCCTCGCCTTCAAAAGGCACGGTGATCCTTTCAGAATCTACGGTATACTTATAGGTGATATCGGCATTTACCTTTCTGAACAGCACCGCTAGTGACAATTCAGAACGCTGTATCCACAGGTCTACATTTTCATTGGGAAAGCGCTTTTTAAGTTCGGTTTCCAATTTTCGCAACTCCGATTCAAATTTGGCAGCGACCGTTTCCGTTTGTATCGCTCTTTTGATATTTTTCTTGTACCCGTTCTTCGCAAAATATTTCCAAAAAAGCAGGGGTGAAAATGCGTTTCTCGATCCCCCAAGCGTTGTATCGGGCGAACCGATATACCCAGCGGTATCGGGCGGACTCAATTGATATTTTCTGCGCGTCATGTAAATTCCTCCCGGCCATGGTGCGCCGATCCATTTATGCATCGAACAAACAATACTCATTACGGCATCAATGCTAAAATCAAATTCGGGTACCTTCTTGTCTTTTAATGCTTTGACCACCTTGTTCTCAAGTTTTGCTTTTTCCTTTGCCATCCTTAAAAAAGGAAGGTAGGATGCCCCGAGCGCCCCGTCGATATGCAGCCAGAATCCGCGTCTTTTATCAAGTATTTTCCTTGTTTTGACTTTCCCATCTACATGCTCCTGCACGTGGTATTCTACTTCACGCTCCCAAAGCCAGGGGTATTTTTTACCGAGTTTTTTCAGCATCTCATTAACAGCCGGCACATCATCATAAGCCCCTTTCCAGGTAGAACCTTGGTTGAGTACAATGATTATGGGATGTTCTTTTTTTAAAAAGAATTCAACCAATACCTCGAGGTCATCGACCTTGATGCTTCCAGATAAGGGATCTTTATGGATGATGTTGTGGGAGGGCACTTCATCGGGCCATTCACCCCCAAAACCTTGCAATGGGCATTGCTCTTTGTAATGTTCCCTCCCTGCTTCTGAAAAAGAGGTTACCGCGCAAAGACTTACCCCTTTTATTACCGAGTAGTGCGTATCTTCTGAATAAAAGGCGATGGGTTTATATTTGTTCGGGTTTTTGTGATAATCGACAGGGTGGACCATTTTAACCGATTTTTCCAGGCTCATTTTCTTTCGTCTCAGTTTTGCCAAGGCCTTTTCCTTGTGGTCCGGATCGGTGATGAGCTTGCCACCACTCAGGTATTCCCTGGCATTATAAAGGGCGTACATATTGCCCTCAGTGGAGCCCATTGACATGACATACCCCCAATAATAGTCAATGTCTTCCTTGCTCTTGCCATTGAAAGGCCATTCGGCCCGCCACAATGCGGCAAAATAATCGAGTACCGCACGTTCCACGAATTTCGTGTTCAAGGAAAATATCCCGGTGGTATAGGGGTCTCCCACGTTATTCGTGTGAATATTCAACAAATAGGAGAATTCGGTGTTGCCGTTCAAATACTCATTGGTCTGGTAACCGGTAAATTTTCGATGCTTGTCTTTAATGAATTTTTTAAAATCTGACATGGCCTCCTTGTATTCTTTTTTGGAAAGGCCTTCTGGCGGTAACTCGAATTTTTTATAATCGATCTTGGGGAATTTCTCTTTTACATCCCTAGGTGGCACCGCATCGTAAATGCCAATAGGGTTTTCATGCGGACCTGTAACACTGGCCCAATCGGGTGTTTGTTCTTCCCACGACAATTGTTTTGGCCCATAAGGAATCGAGTTCTTGCTTTTATTTTTCATTATTTTATGATTTTCGATGAATTCGTACCGTCCCAGGGAAGTAGTATAAACCGGTTTAATTTTTTGAAGTCCTTAATTTAAGGAATTATTTAATCCAATTGCTGTATTTATTCGTGTTTCGTGTTATTGACCTTTCCAAATCAGCTCCAAAAATCAATTCCCCCTCGATTCGGAAATTTCGTTGCTCTTAAATTCACTTCCTGCCTCACACTATGCATTCAATTCCTTCATGATTTCGGCGAATACTTCATAGGATCTGATTCGGTCGTGCGCGTCATAGAGATGGGTAACAGCTATGAGTTCGTCGGCCTTGGTTTGGGCTATAAACGCTTTTGCCTGCTCTTTTACCGTGGCTTTGCTTCCTATAAGGGAATACTTTAGCATTTGGTGTACTTGTGGGTTTTGCAGGATCTGCCTGAGCTCATCGGTCATGGCCGTTGGTGGTTGTATAAAATCGCGTTTGCCGGTAAATATGCCGATGATCAAACGGACCAAGGACGTTGAAAGGCGTTCGGCCGCTGCGTCGGTATCGCCAACAATAACGTTTACACCGGCAATGACATAGGGTTCCTTTAAGTAGCTTGAGGGTTGAAATTCATTGCGGTATATATCGAGCGCCGCCCATAGATGGGTGGTCGCAAAATGGCTGGCAAACGCATAATGCAATCCTTTTTTTGCCGCCAAATGGGCACTATCGGTACTTGAACCCAAAATATAGATGGGTACTTCGACCCCTTCTGCTACGGTAGCACGTACTTTTGCCCCAGCATTTGCAATAGAAAAGTACTTTTCAAGCTGTTCCAATTCCAACGGAAATGAATGCGCGGCCTGCATAAAATCAGTCCGTATTGCCTGTGCCGTTTCCCCATCGGTTCCCGGTGCCCTGCCCAGGCCCAGATCAATACGGCCGGGATATAAGGATCCCAACGTACCGAATTGTTCGGCGATGATCAAAGGCGAGTGGTTAGGAAGCATAATTCCGCCAGAACCAATGCGAAGTGTCTTCGTACCCTCGGCGACATAGCCGATCAAAACCGAAGTGGCACTACTCCCGATATTTGGGGCATTGTGGTGCTCTGCCAACCAATACCGCGTATATCCCCAGGCTTCGGCATGCTGCGCCAAGGCCAAGGTGTCGTTAAAGGTTTGTTTCAGTGTCTGGCCTTTGGAAATTACGGCAAGGTCTAAGATGGAATATAGTGTGGGGTGTATTTTCATAGCTAATTTTCGTCAATCGCGAAGGTTGTACTTAAAATCAAACTCAATTAAAAGCATGCTACCCACTATTTTCAATTGGAATTGCTAAAGATACGAATGC
>JBBQAM010000020.1:0-62244 GCA_038316335.1 Flavobacteriales bacterium | reverse complement strand
ATGCACAAACAAAGAGCAATGGCATCTTTTCATTAGACTTGGCGTTTAGCAAGGACATCCTTGGCGACAACGGAACCATTTCGCTTAATGTTAGTGACTTGTTGAATACACGAAAACGAAATTCCCTAACCGAAACCGCTTTTTTTACATCACAAAGTGAATTTCAATGGAGGAGCCGTCAGTTTACTGCCTCGTTCATTTATAGGATCAATCAGAAAAAGCAAAACGAGCGCGGTCGACCTGGAAATGGAGGAGGCGAAGATGTTGAGTTTGAGGGCTCAAAATAAACTACAAAAAAAAGAAGCCAAATGGCTTCTTTTTTTTTATGTCTACAACCGTTTGGCCTTTTTTGCTTCTCGGCGTTCTTTCCAGATTTCCATCAAATTACCTCCCAACCAATAGGGAACCACAAACATTAGCAAAAATATCATGAGCCAGAAACCAATGGTCAAAATGGTTAAAAAAGCTAAAAATCCTAAATATTGGTCGAATTCGAACATACCGCTTGTAATTTGAATGGTACAAAGATACTTTGAAAACCTCTTAATCTACAAATCAATTTTAAAAAATAATGGGATTTACGTAATTTCAGTACCTTCCAAAGTAGCATAATTCAACAATAACGTACTTTTGCAGTAAAACCAATATCCTAAAAATGAGTTTCAGAATAGAGAAAGATACCATGGGCGAGGTACAGGTACCTGCCGAAAAGTACTGGGGAGCGCAAACTGAACGTTCGCGCAATAATTTCAAGATCGGCCCAAAAGCCTCTATGCCCATCGATATAATTTATGGCTTTGCGTATTTGAAAAAAGCGGCCGCCTATGCAAACTGCGAGTTGGGTGTCCTAACGGAGTCTAAAAGAGATTTGATTGCCAGGGTGTGTGACGAGATTTTGACAGGTGCACTTGATGACCAATTTCCCTTGGTAATATGGCAAACGGGTTCAGGTACCCAAAGTAATATGAACTTGAATGAGGTCATAGCCAATCGTGCCCACGTCTTGGCCGGTAAAAAAATCGGGGAAGGCGAAAAAACGATTCAACCCAATGATGACGTAAACAAATCTCAATCTTCAAACGATACATTCCCTACAGGCATGCATATTGCCGCCTACAAAAAGATTGTCGAAGTTACCATCCCAGGAGTCAAACAGTTGAGAAATACGCTTTCTCAAAAATCAAAGGAATTCGAAAATGTCGTCAAAATTGGACGTACACATCTAATGGATGCCACTCCCCTAACCCTAGGTCAGGAATTTTCGGGCTATGTTTCACAGCTCGACCATGGTCTGAAGGCCTTGGAAAATACGTTAGACCATTTAAGTGAACTTGCACTTGGTGGGACAGCGGTAGGCACAGGATTGAATACACCAAATGGGTATGACGTGCTAGTTGCCAACTATATTTCGGTTTTCACAGGATTACCTTTTAAGACCGCCCCGAACAAATTTGAGGCCTTGGCGGCACATGATGCCATAGTAGAAAGCCATGGGGCCCTCAAACAACTGGCGGTTTCCTTGAACAAGATTGCCAATGACATACGTATGATGGCTTCTGGTCCCCGTTCTGGGATTGGGGAAATCAATATTCCGGCGAATGAACCAGGAAGTTCGATAATGCCCGGAAAAGTGAATCCTACACAATGTGAGGCATTGACCATGGTCTGTGCACAAATAATGGGAAATGATGTAGCCATAACAATCGGAGGCACCCAAGGGCACTATGAGCTAAACGTCTTCAAACCTTTGATGGCCTCAAATATCTTGCAATCGGCTCAATTGCTAGGGGACGCCTGTGTGAGTTTTGATATGCATTGTGCTTCGGGCATTGAACCGAATCTTGGGGTAATCAAACAACTATTGAATAACTCATTAATGCTGATCACTGCATTAAACACTAAAATAGGATACTATAAAGCAGCAGAAATCGCAAATACGGCGCATAAAAATGGCACTACTTTGAAAGAGGAAGCTGTGAAGCTGGGCTATGTGACCGCTGAAGAGTATGATGCTTGGGTCAGGCCAGAAGACATGGTCGGAAATTTAAAATAGGTCGGGAAAGTACGTTACCCCTTTTAATATAAATAAATAGACCCCGCATAGGAGCGGGGTCTATTTATTTATCTTTATTTTAAACATGAAAAAAGGCAATCCGAATTCCGGATTGCCTTTTTAATATTAATTGGAACGTGTGTCTTATTTCAACATGAACTTAGAGGTAGCCAATAAGTTTAATTTGTCATCATACACATTCACCATATAATTTCCTTTTTGGAAATCACCAGCGGGTTTGTTGATGAAATCACATACGTCCAAGGTCTTGTTTTCGTAGTAGAAATTAGTACCCTTGCTATAAGTTACCGAAGCTCCAGAATCGTTGGTCTTTGAATAACTTTCGCCCAAGACGTTGCCTTGTGGATCTAGTACTTCAACAAAAAATTCACGATCACCTGCTTGCGCAATTGTATTATTGGCAACTGTGAAGCAAACTTTGAATTTGTCTGTAGACTTGGCTCTTTGCGTAGAGACCAATTTACCATTATTTCGTTCTTTTACTGCGTCAACAGTCATAGTTACCAAATTCAATGCAGATCCTTTTTCGACCACATCGGCCAATTGGGTATTCTGTACTACCAATGAATCATTGAATACGGTCTGTTTTTCCAATTCAACATAGGTACTATCGCGTTGCATGGCAATCATCGTATTCGAGCGTGTCAACGAATCTACTTGTCGTATTAATTGCTCACGCTCCTTGGTTAAAATACCAACTTGTTTTCTGTAACGGTAGAGGGCTGAAATATCGGCCTTCATAGATTTCACGGAATCAATGTATTTTGCAATATTGTCTCTTGCAGATACCAATTCCTCGTTGGTAGCATTACTTTCCAAAATTGCCTTGTCATATTCAGACTTCAAGCTATTCAAATCATCTACTACCAATTCTTTTTCTTTAGTAAGCACATTTTCGGTCTTTTTCTTATCCTGATAAAGACTTACTGTGTAGATGATCACCCCTAAAAGGATTACACCTAGCAGACCTGCCAATACTTTTAAACCATTGTTATTCTTTGTTTCAGTCATAATGTAAAAATTAATTAACTTGTTTTTCTTTTTAAATAAAGTGTTTGTTTGTATCCCTCTATATACGGTTGAGGATTCATTTTAGATTTTTTTATCAAAAAAAAATGTAATCTTGGGTTTAAAAATTGGATGATATAGTAACTTTATGGCTATAAATTCGTGTTCCTATTGGTATGCCTTTAGATATAATTCCCTTCGAACCTGGGTACGCCAAGTTTTTTAAGGATTTGAATACGTCCTGGCTTGAGAAATTCTTTACTGTTGAACCTAAGGATATCCAGCTAATGGACGATTGCCAAAAGTCGATCATAGACCCGGGCGGATTTATTTTTTTTGCAAAGTACAACGAAGAGATTGCCGGTTGCCTTGCCTTGCTATATCGGCAAGATACTGTCTATGAATTAGGCAAAATGGCCGTAGCGGAAAATCATCAGGGGAAACAGATCGGTCAGAAGCTATTGACCTATGCAATCGATTTTGCGAAACGTAACGATTGGCGTAAATTAGTATTGTATTCAAGTACACTGCTTCCCGCCGCTTTGCACATTTATACTAAAAACGGATTTCAAGAGGTACCTTTGGAAAACGATAATCCGTATGCCCGTAGTGATATTAAAATGGAATTGTTATTAAATTGAAATCCCACGAACCAATTATGAAAAAATTGTTATTTGTTGTATTAGTTTCTTTGTTGCTTATTATAGGTTGTAAGGATAAACAAAATACCAAACCCCTAATTGATTCGCCCATTGAAGATATGGCCGGAATCCCAGCACCACCACTAGAAAAAAAGGAGGCTGACCTAAAAATCATCCCTATAGAACATGCTACGATCGTTTTGGTATGGAACAATATAACCGTATACGTTGACCCGGTCGGCGGCGCCAAGGCCTTTGAAGGTCAGAAAGATCCCGATCTAATCCTGATAACAGATATACATGGAGACCATTTTAGTCTTGAAACCCTGCAGGAATTGAATACCAAGAAAGCCAAGATCATGGTGCCAAAGGCGGTAGCCGAAAAGATGCCTTCTGAATTCATGTCTCAGGTCGACGTCATTAACAATGGGGATACCAAGGAGTACAACGGCATTTCGGTTACTGCCATTCCCATGTACAATTTGCGCGAAGAGGCGAAGGACTTTCACACAAAGGGCCGCGGTAATGGCTATGTCTTGACTATGGGCGGGGAACGCATCTATTTTTCAGGAGATACCGAAGATATACCAGAAATGCGGGCGCTAAAGAATATTGATAAGGCTTTCATATGTATGAATCTTCCATATACCATGACCGTCGAAAAAGCTGCCGACGCCGTTTTGGACTTTAAACCAAAACAAGTATACCCCTATCATTATCGCGGCAAACCAGCTATGAGCGACGTTGGAAGATTTAAAGAATTGGTCAATGCGGGTAATCCTGCTATTGAAGTGATACAGCTTGAGTGGTATCCGAAGGGGGCCGATTAAAGAAACTTTTCAAAATGACCTAATAGTAAGCCCGAACTAAAATGCATTCAATCAAATTCACACAAATATATATTCAATGAAAATCAAAGTAAGACAGTACCTATTTTGTATTTCCGTGCTACTGTTCGTCAGTTGCGGAGAAGAAAAAGAAAAACAGGAAGAACTTTCCCAATTTAAAGTACCTGTTGAATATTATACCCTTGACAATGGATTAAAGGTAATCTTATCCCAAGATCATACTTCACCTACTGTAATCGTTGCAGCCTATTACAATATTGGTTTCAGGATTGAACCAAAGGACCGCACAGGTTTTGCACATTTATTCGAACATATGATGTTCCAAGGATCCAAAAACCTGGGGAAAATGGAATTTATCAAATTAGTCCAGGAAAATGGAGGTATTCTCAATGGTTCTACCCGATTTGATTTCACAAATTACTTTGAGATCGTGCCCTCCAACAAACTTGAAACCATGCTTTGGGCCGAAGGCGACCGAATGAAAGGGCTTGATATTACCCAAGACAACCTAACAAATCAACAGGGGGTCGTTAAGAATGAAGTGAAAGTAAACGTTCTTAACCAACCTTATGGTGGATTTCCATGGTTGGATATGCCGCAATATGCGAATACGAACTGGTTTAATGCCCATAATTTTTACGGTGACCTTGAAGATTTGGATGCCGCCAAACTAGCGGATGTTGAATCTTTTTTCAAGACCTATTATGCACCTAACAATGCCGCTATTTCGGTAGTTGGGGATTTTGATGTCGCAGAGACCAAAACGTGGATCGCTAAATATTTTGGAACGATTCCCGCTGCTACGATCCCGCCTAAACCGGATCTTTCCGAACCAGAACAAATGCAGGAAAAGGAATTCGTAAAAAATGATTCGTTGGCCAACAAACCCGCAATTGCACTAGCATACCATATGCCTGAAAGGAATACGGAAGCTTATTATGCCATGGGGCTTTTAGACCAAATTTTGGTACAAGGGGACAACAGTCTGTTAACACAAAAACTGGTCAAGGAGAAAGGATATACCTCGAATGTCAGTGGTGGCATAAATTATTTGGGGAATATGTTCAATTACAATGGCCCAATGCTCTGGATGTACGATCTTACCTATGATCCCCAAACCAAAAGAGAGGATATTTTAGCTTCCATTGATGAAGTAATGGAACATGTCAAGGACAGTGTCTCACAAAAAATGATCGATAATGCCATTATAAAGATTCGCTCACAACTCTATGATGATATCGGAGGCACGTTTGGCCTGGGCAGGGCCGATCTACTTTGCAGTTTTGCCTTGTTCGATGATGATCCCGAGCGCATCAATACCTTGGAAGAAGAATTTCGGAAAATTACCCCGGAAATTCTGAAAAAGACGATTGATGGGTATCTTATAAAAAAGAACCGCACCATATTAACGGTCAATCCCCTTTTGGCCAACAACGAAAAAACACAGTAATGATGAAACAAATATTCTATTTTCTAGCCTTACTCGCCACAACGACGGTCCTTACAGCCCAGGAGAAAGAACAACCGCCTAAAGGTGGGGAGCCCAAAGATTTTGTACTCCCGCAAAAAGAAGTCATTAAATTAGACAATGGCCTAACACTCGTTCTGGTGCCTTACGGTTCAATTCCGAAGGCCACCATCAATTTTAGTATCAAGACCGGAAATATCAATGAAAATGAAAACCAGATATGGCTCGCAGATCTAATGGCCGACCTACTAGAAGAAGGCAGTACCACAAAAACAGCCAAACAGATTGCCGATGAAATGGCAAGTCTGGGCGGGAATCTTAACATTGGCGTCGGGGTACATACTTCTACTGTCAATACCTCGGTATTGTATGAATTTGCCCCAAAGGCGATTGAAATCATGGCCGATGTGATCAAAAATCCCAAATGGCCGGAAAGCGAATTAGGGCGGTTAAAGGACAATATGAAGCGCGACCTTTCGGTGCGGCTCTCAAGACCACAAGCTCAGGCCAATCGGGATTTTTTTGCTGAACTCTATCCGAATCATCCCTACGGGAGAGTGTATCCGAGCGATGCGATGATCGATTCATATTCTATAAACGACATCAAAAAATTCTATGAAGAAAATTTTGGGGCCTTGCGCACAACCTTATACGTTGTGGGCAATTTTGATAAAGAAAAGGTAAAGGAAGCTGTAACCAAGAATTTATCGGATATGCCAAAAGGGAAACCAGCAGAATTTCCAGTGGCCGAACCCGCTTTGGGCAACAATGTCAAAATTATCGATCGGCCAGGTGCACCTCAATCGACGATTTATTATGGCCTTCCAGTAGCTGATCCCTCAAGTGAGGACTATATTGCCCTTGATGTAACGAACTCCCTGTTAGGAGGCTCATTTGGATCAAGGATTACCAGTAATATCCGAGAGGACAAAGGCTATACCTATTCCCCCTATAGCAACCTGCAAGCCAATTATAAGTCAGGAGTATGGTATGAGGTGGCCGACGTGACCACCGAACATACGGGTGCCTCCTTGGAAGAAATACAAAAAGAGATTAAAAAACTACAAGAAGCACCCCCGAGCCAAGAAGAATTGAATGGCATAATCAATTACGAATCGGGAATCTATGTCCTTCAAAATTCAACACCTAATGGAATTATCAATCAAATGATATTTTTGAATACCCATGACCTCGATGACGCATTTCTGACCAATAAAGTCAAAAATATGCACGCGGTGACACCTGAAAAAGTGTCAGAAATGACTCGAAAATATATTCGCCCTGAAAATATGGTGTTAGTGGTCGTTGGAGACAAAGCCAAAATTGAAAATCAAATAAAGCAGACCGTTGAAAAACCATTGAAACAATAAGCCATCCGCCAAATAGCGAGTAGTATTGCAGATGTGCTTGCCAGGGCATTTTCACTAAAAGCGAAGCGAAGTATCCCGTGTCCGTCTTACGTAATGGATAAAGTTTACTTCGCTTCGCTCGTTAAGACATACGACCAAGAAGACGGTTGTGCTATCGTATCAATTTTTTGTATTTCAATCGTTTGGGGATGATATCGGCACCCAATCGTTTTTTTCGGTTTTCCTCATAATCGGTAAAGGATCCTTCGAAAAAATAGACCTGCGAGTCACCTTCAAACGCCAGAATGTGAGTACATATTCGATCTAAGAACCATCTATCGTGTGAGATAACGACGGCGCACCCCGCGAAATTTTCCAAACCTTCTTCTAGTGCTCTAAGGGTATTTACATCCAAGTCGTTGGTAGGCTCATCTAACAAAAGTACATTCCCTTCTTCCTTGAGGGTCATCGCCAAATGCAATCGGTTGCGTTCCCCTCCTGAAAGCATGGTCACCTTTTTGTTCTGCTCACTTCCTGAAAAATTGAATCGACTTAAATATGCCCTGGAATTGACTTGACGCCCCCCCATCATGATAAGTTCTTGCTCATCGCTGAAGTTCTGCCAAATTGATTTCTCGGGGTCGATGTTGGAGTGGCTTTGGTCTACGTAGGCTATCTTAGCGGTATCCCCCACTACAAATTCACCACTATCAGGGGTTTCCTCCCCCATAATCATTCTGAAAATGGTGGTCTTCCCTGCTCCGTTAGGCCCGATAATACCAACAATACCCGCTTGGGGAAGTTTAAAATTCAGGTCCTCATAAAGCAGTTTATCGCCATAGGCCTTGCTGACACCCCTGGCCTCGATTACATTGGTTCCCAAACGTGGGCCATTGGGAATATATATTTCAAGTTTGTCATCGAGCTGTTTTTGGTCCTGGCTCAAGAGCTTATCATAATTGTTCAGACGTGCCTTTTGTTTTGCATGGCGTCCTTTGGCACCTTGTCGCACCCATTCAAGCTCCCGTTCCAATGTCTTCTGGCGCTTCGACGCCGTTTTGCTCTCTTGGGCAAGACGTTTCGATTTTTGATCGAGCCAACCTGAGTAATTTCCTTTCCAAGGAATTCCTTCGCCCCGATCCAATTCCAAGATCCATCCTGCCACATTGTCTAAAAAATACCGGTCGTGCGTTACAGCAATGACGGTGCCCTTGTACTGCGCCAGATGATGTTCAAGCCAATGGACCGATTCGGCATCCAAATGGTTGGTAGGTTCGTCTAACAACAAAACATCAGGCTCCTGTAATAACAATCTACACAAGGCCACCCTCCTTCGTTCACCTCCTGATAGTACACCGATCTTTTGATCCCCTTCAGGGGTGCGCAGCGCATCCATGGCGATTTCTAATTTGGTATCGAGTTCCCAAGCATTCAAGGCATCGATTTTGTCCTGAAGCGCTGCTTGTTTGTCCATCAACTTTTGCATCCGGTCGGCATCCTCATATACTTCCGGGAGACCGAATAGGTCGTTGATCTTGTTGTATTCGTCCAAGATCGCCACGGTTTCACCCGCTCCTTCCCGAACAACCTCCAAAACCGTCTTGTTTTCATCAAGAAGGGGCTCTTGTTCCAAGTACCCCACTTTATAGCCAGGGGAAAAAACAACATCGCCCTGATAATTTTTATCGACCCCGGCAATGATCTTTAACAAGGTAGATTTCCCAGATCCATTGAGCCCTAAAATGCCAATTTTAGCTCCATAAAAGAAGCTTAAATAGATGTTTTTTAATACAGGGGTGTTGGCGTTTTTATACGTTTTGGTAACCCCTGACATCGAGAAAATTACTTTCTTATCGTCAGACATAGACTTTTAGACCCTCCCTTTTAAAGCATTAAATACCCAAGCAATAGCAAAAAAACCGACGCCCACGGCTGCAAAGCCCCAACCGGCAATATCGTTGTATCTGAAAGCGCCTAAGGCGATGAGACCAATGCCGACGACAATCATAATAAAGGTTGCCCAAGCGAGCACCGTATTCTTATTCATTCCCATGGTAATTTCGTTTGGTTTTCGGTAACCCCAAATATCGTAATTTTTCCTAGATTTTTCCTTCGACTTGCACAAAGATTATTTTTCAAAAGGAAAGGAAATGCCTGATCTTTCCCGCACAGTATCTAATATCATTGCAAGATCCATACTGTTTTGATGGCTCCATAGGTCACTTTGTAGTTTGCCTGAATGCAGACAATCATGTACCTCTTCGATTTCGTAACTATACCCTTTGCCATTCGTAGGCAAATCATAGGACACCAGATTTCCGTCTTTATCAATCGAATACCCTTGGGCTTCATGCCATCTGGGATGAATGAAGATAGATCCCTCAGTACCCGAAATCTCGGCCCTCATTGATGATTTTGAGGTAAGGCCGCTATACAACAAGGCCTGAGCATCCTCATAATCGAAAAGCATCGAAGTCTGGACTTCGGCCCCGGTCTTATACATTTTCGAGCTTGCTTGGATCAATTTAGGAACGCCTAGAATAAGATAGGATAAAAAAATAGGATAGATGCCGATATCCAAAATTGAACCACCCGCTAAATCGGGGTTCAAGAGCCGTCCGTTTTCATCCCTATCCAGCGCGTAAAAAGCGAAATCAGCGTGTAGGTACTGAACCTGACCAATATGCCCCGCCTGCACCAATTGTTTTACTTTTTTAATAGTCGGGTTAAAACGACTCCACAGCGCCTCCATCAAAAAAACCTGGTTCCGGTCGGCCGCGTCGATCATTTGTGAGACCTCGTCCTGATTGATGCCCATAGGTTTTTCACAAAGTACATGTTTTCCATGGTTCATAGCAGCGATACTCAGAGCTGCATGGGAAGTATGGGGAGTCGCAATATAAATGGCATCAACGGTGTCTGAACGAAATAAGTCCTCATAGCTCCCAAAACGATGTTCGGCGCCATACTCATTGGCAAACGCTTCTGCATTGACCAGGTTTCTGGAAGCAACAGCGGTTAATTTACCTCCCGGGATCAACTTCAGGTCTTTTGCAAAACTATGGGCAATTCGCCCCGGGCCGACGATACCCCATCGTATTAAATGCGACATAACGATCTTGATTTTTCTCAAATGTAATCAATTTTACTCCTTATCTTTACCCTTTAAAATGAACCACAGCACGATGGATGTTAAGTTTACGAAGAACGAAGACCATAATAAATTACAAATAGCAACACTAAAAAAGCGATTGGCCAGTGTGAGTTTGGGAGGTGGTAAAAGTCGCATCGAAAAGCAGCATGCCCAAGGAAAATTGACCGCTCGCGAACGGGTTGCCTACCTGTTGGATGATGGGAGGGAACGAATTGAAATCGGAGCCCTGGTCGGGGAAGGTATGTATGAAGAACACGGGGGTTGCCCTTCAGGCGGGGTAATCGTGAAAATTGGTTATGTCGCCGGGAAGCAGTGCGTTGTCGTGGCCAATGATGCCACGGTAAAGGCCGGTGCTTGGTTTCCCATCACCGCAAAGAAAAATTTAAGGGCCCAAGAACTGTCGATCGAAAACAGATTACCGATTATTTATTTGGTAGATAGTGCAGGTGTGTATCTCCCTTTACAGGACCAAATCTTTCCGGATAAGGAACATTTTGGGCGTATATTTCGAAACAATGCGATTATGAGCAGCATGGGTATTACCCAAATTTCTGCGGTAATGGGAAGTTGTGTTGCTGGAGGTGCCTATTTGCCAATTATGAGCGACGAAGCGCTTATCGTGGATAAGACAGGAAGTATCTTCTTGGCAGGCAGCTATTTGGTGAAGGCGGCCGTTGGTGAAAATATTGATAACGAAACCTTAGGGGGTGCCACCACCCATTGTGAAATCAGTGGGGTTACCGATTACAAGGCCAAAGATGACAAGGATGCCTTGGATACCATCAAAAATATCATGGGGAAAATTGGGGAATTCGATACGGCCGGATTTAATCGAATCAAAGCACAAAAACCTACGAAAAACACGAATGAAATCTATGGAATCCTCCCAAGCTCCAGAACAGACCCATACGATATGCTTGAAATCATCGAGCGTCTGGTCGACGATTCGGAATTTGAGCAATATAAGAAAGGTTATGGTCAGACTATTTTAACCGGATATGCCCGTATCGATGGCTGGGCAGTGGGCATAGTAGCCAATCAAAGGAAAGTGGTGAAGACGACCAAACTCGCTGTTGGCAATCATGACGTTGGGGGTGAAATGCAATTCGGGGGAGTTATCTATTCAGATTCGGCCGATAAGGCTACGCGTTTTATCGCCAATTGCAACCAGAAGAAAATACCATTGGTATTTTTACAGGATGTGACCGGGTTTATGGTAGGGAGTAAAAGTGAACATGGGGGCATCATCAAAGACGGCGCCAAAATGGTGAACGCGGTAAGCAATTCGGTCGTCCCCAAATTCACCGTCATTATCGGGAATAGCTATGGTGCCGGCAATTATGCCATGTGCGGGAAAGCCTATGACCCCAGGCTGATCGTCGCATGGCCGAGTGCAGAACTCGCGGTTATGAGCGGGAATTCGGCCGCCAAGGTACTGTTACAGATTGAAAAAGCTTCCCTTAAAAAGAAAGGTGAAATTATTACCGAAAAAAAGGAGAAGGAACTTTTTGATACGATTAAAAAACGGTATGATGATCAAATCTCGCCCTATTATGCCGCCGCCCGTCTTTGGACAGATGCAGTCATCGATCCCCTGGAAACCCGAAAATGGATTTCAATGGGCATCGAGGCCGCCAACCGTGCTCCAATTGAAAAAGCATTTAATTTGGGGATTTTACAGGTTTAATTATTTTGGTTATAAGAACTTGATATCTCCATCAGCTTTCTGTACACGTTTTTAACATCTAAACGATACATCTCAGTTTGATTCTGTTGTTCCGGACTGCCATAGTTTGTGGAGACTGTTACCTTCAAATAGGCCGGGAGACCACTTCGATTCCCCCTATATTTAAGATTTAATTGCCATTTGCCCGTAAAATCCTCATAAATGAAAAATTCTCTGCTGGTCTCGGTCTTTCCAGATTGGTCATCGGAATTTGAATTAATTATGGATGTTGACCAGGTAGTAACATTTTTATCTGGCGAAACAAATTGCAGGTCCAATGCGGCACTATCATCGTTCCATTCAAATAAAATTCTTTTGCGATTCTTTTCGGGTTCAAGTACTTGCCCGATTTTTTTTCTGCTATCGGAATGTGTAGTACTGTAAATGTTCAATAGGGTGTTAAACTCGGTGTCCATTATTTGCTGTATTCCTTCGACATCTGCCCGAAAATAATCCTCATTTAATAATTTCTTATACCGTGCATAGATATTGGCGGCTTTTTCAAGCGCACCTATTACCGTATAACTATTGCCTAAGTCGCGATAGGATTGCCCTTTATTTGGCTCTAAGATCATTATTTTCTTATATAACTCGTTCGATTTCAAATAATTTCCGCTTTTATCTAAAACATAGGCCAAGGCTTTCAAATAGGCACTATCATTTAAAAATTTGGATTCAACCTTTTGCATCAATTCACGAGTACTATCGCTCTGAGGCCAGCGATCTATAAAATAATGATATATATCTATTAAATAATTTGCTCTATTTTGATAAATGACCCAATACTTCTTGTTGACATCAGTAGCCTCTTTTATGGTTTCACTTGCATAGAGTTCACTAAGATATTCAGGCCAATTTAACCGCACCTGTTCTTCGGAAATTGCATTTTCTAGATTAGAAGAGCCCCCTAACAAAGGAAGCTTAGCACTTTTATCCCTAGGCGAGAAATTTCCTGTTTTGGTATTAATTATAAATAAACCACCTGCAGCTACGGAACCATATTTGACGGTTCCGACATTGCCGGGTATTTTTGCAATTCTTTTGATATTAGCAACATCCAAAAAAAATGGTGGGTCAGTATACAAAATGCCATCAACTTCAAATACCGCCGATTGGGGATATTTAATCGAACCAAATGCCGCCCTTAAATAAATGACCGCTGATAATTCCTGAGGGGAACAGGTCTTTAGAGGATTGCCTTTCGGACTAATCCTGACCCCTGGAAATTTACCCTGTATCGCTTCAAGGATATTGGTTGCCGATTTCGGCAAGTCCTTCTCATCTACAATTTCCATTGAATATCCAGCGTTATCCTTATACAACATTCCAAAGGCACTTTTTATAACACCCGTATCGAAATTGTAATCCGCAAAGAGTTGCTTTTGCGTCTTTTCCAACGTCTTTTTTGAAGTTACTGTAACATTTTCAAGTTCTTCGATTTTAACTTCCATGGATGCATTGATGGCAAACGTGGTTTCCAAAACGCTTCGCCTGATAACCTGCATTCCTGCGTAATTAAACTCGATTTCGTCCCCTACTTGAGCTGGCAGCCGATATCTGCCGTTGTCATCGGTCAGCGTCTTCTGTCCGTTGGTATTGTTTATTACATCTACATTTGGTATTGCCTTGCCATTGTTGAATACAATACCATTGATTATAGCAATACCCTCACTGTCCTCGGAATTTATGATACCATTTTGGGGGCGACTTAAAAAAGCTTCGCTTTCCGATGCTACTTTATTATCATCGCCTATAACCGTAGTGCTTAAGAAATACGTCATAGCATCACTTAAATACCGTTTCCAGATACCTTGACTTGCGTATCTTCTATACGACAAACCAGGTATATTGTCTGATGCAAGAATCAAACCCACCTCGTCTCCATACACCTTTAATAGTTCCAACCCAATGCTAAAATCATCTTCAACATACAAATCATATGATGACAGATCAACTTCGGCCTTACCTTGTTTTATATTTATCATGTAAAGAATGTTCTGTGAAGTTATCTTTACTTCCGGATAATAGGTATTCCCCTTATAAATATTTATTCGCATTAGGAGACTATCGGATAAATTGCTCAATACGTGAAAATAAAATGTATTAAGCTTACGCGTATTTTTTGTGACCCTTATTTTTGTGACCAATTCCCCCCCCAACGCACCATCTCCTTCCCATTCGCCCTGTTTATTTTTACTGATAAAGGAATACCCAACTATTTTGGATTTATTTTTAGCATACTTGGTTTTTGCTCTTTTGGCGGACAGGACAATTTCATCCAATTTGAATAATTCAGGTTCCATTTTTATAGTCTGGAAATCATTTGAATTGACTTTTAGAATTGGATACGGAATTTTGATACTTTTATAACCTACCGACGATATAAGCAGCGTATCGGCATCGGTCACCTTTGAATCAACAATATCTAAATAAAACTGACCATTTTCGTCCGAGACCGTTCCTATTCCTCTATCGATAAAACCAATATTAACATATGGCAAGTGTAGGTCGGTGACCGCATCAAGTACGTTCCCTTTAAAGATATCCTGAGCTAGCAGAAGGTTTCCGGAAAATAAATATATTGCGATAAAAACTAGATTTTTCATGCCTTTACACTATGAAAATATATAAAATGGTATATAGGTTTCTACATAATAATCTGCTGCCCAACCCCCAAGACTACACATAAAAATATTACCGAAATTTGTATTTGGTCTTATTTTAGGTTCATTTCGAACAATGCGATCTTATGCTTTTATTCATCAAAATCATCTTCTGGTTTAAATAGGCCCGTATTCAACACAAAGGCCAAGGTATATGGACCTATCCGTTTCCATTTATCATGACTTGCATACCGCTTATAAGAGACGCCAAGATCCTCACTACCCAATAAAACCAAGCCTATTTCATCTCCATAAAATTTTAATAATTCGAGACTTACTGTAAAGTCATTCGTTACATAAATTTTAAAGGGCTCTAAATCAATATTGACTATTCCGGAAGACTGTGTGATACTGAAGATGATATTTTCCTTTGTAAGCTTAACCTCGGGTACCCTCGTATGTGCGTCGTAAATATTGACACGTATCAAAAGACTATCCGAAGGATTTTTGATAATGGTAAATGTCAGATCCTTTAACAATCGAATCCCCTTCCTGACGTTGATCTTGGTTCCCATTTCACCACCCAACGCAACTTGGCCCTTCCAATAGCCAAAGATTTCCCGCCCATGGTTGGTATGCCCTACTTCCTTAGTTCCCACCTCCTTTAAGATACCTTGATTTGAAACGATAATTTCATCAAGGATAACTGTGGCCGGTTGCATCGCGATTACGGGATACTCATTGTATACGTACTCCAAATCGGGGATCGCCGAATTGATCGTTTTATAGCCCAGGGAAGAAAATTGAAGGCTATCGAATTGCGTATAAGCTTCCTTGTTCAACGGCAAGTGAAAAAGACCTTCTTCGTCGCTTACGGTTCCTATCCCCCTATTTACAATGCCGATATTGACATAGGGAATTGGTTTTTTTGTAATTGCATCTACCATGATGCCCTTATAGTCTTGTTGGGCATGAAGCGCACACCCAATAAAAATAAGAAAATAGTACGGTACTTTTTTGAGTATCATAGTATCATGAAACGACTTAACGGCCATTATTTACCGCAAACAATCGCTGTTCCACGTTCTTAAGGCTCAATTTAAAGACTTTTGTCTCCTTGGTTTGTGAGGGTCTGCCAAAATTATGGTAGACCGTCGCCTTCAGATAGGTAGGTGTCAAGCTCTTGTTGCCCAAATAGTTGATGTTCACCTGCCATTTACCCGGCAGGGCATCATCGATCAAATACTCCTCGGTCGCATAGCCGATGGTCTTCTCATCTTTGATACGATCGGCATTTTCCCTAGCACTATGCTTCCAATCAAAATACCGGTCTTGCGGGTTTACGAACTTCAGCTCAAACTCGGCCTCGCTATCGGCCCATTCAAAGACCAGTCGCGTGCCCTCGAAATATTCATCTAAGGTCAACTTTTTCAGATCCTGTTTTGATAGGAGGTCTTTCCCTTTTAAGGTAATCAGGTTATTCAACTCCCGGTCGATGATCTGGGTGAAGACCTTTGTGGTGTCAATCAATAACCCCTCTTCCAAAAGATAGCCATAGCGCGCATAGATTGCTGCAGCTTTTTGGTAGGCCCCGATTTCCTGATAACTATCGGCCAGGTCTAAATACGACTGGGCATAGTCGGGCCTTAATATGAATACCTCTCTGTAAATGGCATTGGCCTTTTCGAATCGCCTACCTGCTTGATATAGAAACGCCAGCGATTTTAGGGCCACTGGGTTGTCAGCGAACACCGTCTGATTCTCGACGATAATGGCATCGGCATATTCGTTGTTTTTCCTCTCGGTTGAAAAATAAGTATAGGCATCCAAGAAAAAGAAATAGGAGCTTGAATAGGCAGTAGCTAATTCCTTATAGCGTGCTATGGCATCATCGGTGTCGTTTGATTCATATAGCTGCTGTAAGTAATTCGGTCGGTTTTGTTGCTCTATATCGGTAACGAGTGCTTTCGACGTATACACATTGTCATTTCTTCTGGCCACATCGATCAAATTCCCGTCCTGGTCGCGCGGACTAAAATTGGCCGTCTTGGTGTTGATAATGACCACACCCCCTTTACCTAAATTTCCATACCTCAATACCCCAGAATAAGACCCAATTACGGCGATTCTTTTAATATTGTTTAAATCAATTAGATTGCAAGGCAAACTTGGGAAAATTTGGCCATCAACATCATATATTGCTCCACCACTGCCCGCTCCGCCAACACCGGTATCGGTTCGCATTGAAACTGCCAAATCGCCATTATTACACTGGGCTTTAACCCCTGCAAATCTTCCATTTAAAACGGCACCGAGATCTCGTGCGCTTACATTGATCTCTGTTTCATCCAGAATTCGAAGCGAATAGTTCGAGGTCTCCTTATCTAAAATACCAAAAGTGCTTTTAATAAGATTTGGGTTGTTGTTGTATTCGATTGCCAAGAGCACTTGGTCCTTTTTGATCTTTTTAGTTACCGTAACCTCATCGAGTTTTTCGGTCTTTTCATACATTGTTATGTTCAAGATCCTGGTGACGTCTTCCACCTTGATTTCCAAGGGCAACATACCCACGCGCGAAAAGACCAATACCTCCCCCTTTTGCGCCATCATTTCGAATTTCCCGTTGGCATCGCTTACCGCCCCATCCCCTTTTCCAAGAATGGAAATATTTACATCTCGCAACACCCCAAAATCGCTGGAGATCGTCCCAAATATCTTTTTTGGAGTTTCCTGGGAAAAAGCCAAACTCGCCAAAAGAAAAAAACAAAAGCAAGCGATTGAATTCTTCATAATTCTTGGATTACAGGTGTTTTTAGGATGGTACAACCAGTGTACCATAATCCTTTCGTCTTAGAGACGGATCCTAAAAAACGATTCGTTGTCCCCTTCTGATGCCAAGGGCACCATTTGTACCTCTTTGCGTTGGCTGGGCAAACCGAAATTATAAAATACCACGCATTTCAAATACACGGGTTCTAAGGTCGCGAATTCGGCCAAGTCGTTCACCTTAATATACCAATCCCCTTTTTGGGCGTCGATCAGTTGAAATTCCTCGGTATTCGCATCGTTCTTGACATCACTCAAATAGCGTTGGCGATCCCCGAATTCAGAATGTTCCCAGGTAAAAAACCGCTTGTCCGGATTGATGATCTGCAATTCGAATTCAGCAGTGCTTTTACTCCACATCACCAAGATCCGGGCATCGAAATGCACTTGATTGGCATAGGGCCTGTCTTTTTCAGTGGGACTGATATTCGTACCCTCGGTATGTAATAGGTTGCGCAATTCGTTGGTGACTGGTTTGTTCATGACCGCATAGTCATTTTCCTGGGGATTTTTATTCTCGGCCAATTCAGTGAGCTGGGTATAGGCCAGGCCATATTTTTTAGTGTTCTCGGCACTTAGGGCCAACTCAAACTTTGCCTGTGAGCTGCGGTCATCAAGATCCAGGATCTGCTCATTGATTTTGAAGGCGTTTGCAGATGCCCCTTCCACATCGTACTTGTAGGCCAAGACCCGCAGCAAGGAACTGTTTTTTGCATTGAGCTCGGCGATGTTCGATAAAATACGTTGGGCCTTGGCAACATCAATCGCCTTAAAATAATCGTATACCTCCATAAAATAGGCCGGCGAAGACAGGTGGTCCGTACGCTGTAAGAGATAGGTGGCATAGGCCATGTCACTATTCGTGTTCGTCTTGAGTTCTTTGATATAGGATGGCTCCGAATCCTTTTTCCCCGATGTAAGATCACCCTTATAGATGTTGTTCGTAAGCCGCGCCCGATCGACGGGCTTGCTGGCGACTTTGGCTCCTTTTGCCGATTTGGTAGTAATCAAGATGACCCCATTAGCCCCCAAGGTGCCATAGCGTGTGGTCGCAGCCATCCCCTTGAGTACGGTGATGTCGGCAATGTTTTCCGGGTCAATGAATCCGAAATTCGCCTCCGTAGTCGATCCTTTGCCTGAACTTGTTTGTTGTTGTGGGATGCCATCCAATACGATCAGACCGTAATTACTAAGTTGCATACTATTGTCAGTACGCATTTTAATGTGGCTCAAATCCTGCTTTACCTCGACCCCCGAAAATTTTCCCTGTACCGATTCTACTACATTCGTCGACCCACTGGGTAGCCGTTCCTCCCCGATTGACTGTGCTGCGACCCCCAGGCGGTTCTTGTCGACCTCCCCATTCCCGATATTTTGGGTCTCGACAGGGTTTTCAATACGCTTCTTTTCCTGCACCACTACTTCATCCAGGCGAAATCCAGGTCCGGTTGCCAAGGAATCCGGTGTTGGTTGGTTGTTTGCCGTAGTTTCTTCTTCTTCCTTTGAAGCCACCAGTTGGGCTGCCTTCTCTGAGAATAGGGGGCGGCCATAATCGAATAACCTACCCTTATTGGCCACCAATAAGGCGTTCAGGTCGTTTTGTTCCTTGTACGGATTGCTGTTGATGATCAGTGTCTTGATGCCGAAATCGGGTACTGCAAGCCCAAAGGTCTGTGCGCCATCGGTAAACAAGAGCAATTCGTTCTGCTCCAAGCTGATCTGATTTTCGACCGCCTTAAAATTGGTAGCACCATCATATACGGCAGTTTTGAGTTTTTCCTGGATCGGCTCCCAAATGCCCCCGACCACCTGAAACTCTGAAGTATCGACTACTTCGTTGGCAAAAAAGACCAGGCGTACCTTCAGGTCGGGATTGCGCTTGAAATAATTGTCCAAGAACTTGAAGTCGCTTTCTAGTTCCCTGTTTTGCATCGAGAACGAACAATCCCAGGCCAAAACCATCTGTTTGGTAGCATCGGCCTGTGAATAAAGCTGCCCCGTTACAAACACCACGAAGAGAAAGTGAAGGCCTTTTTTTAACATGCTTCCTGACATTTAGTTTCCTTGATGTGCCTTGACCCTGGGGATCAAGAGCAATTCTTTCTGTCGGCCATTTACGAACCGGAAACCTCTTTCCCCATAAAAACCAGGTTCTTCTAACATAATCCGTATATCACTTTTCCATTCAGGAATGGTGATCGTGGTATTGAGTTCGATCGCATACACGGTGTTCGGATTCAGCGGATAGTTTTCGCCGTCATCTTTCATTACCCCTCCCTGCGAATCCCACATGCCGATGGTCGTGCCCGCAGAATGCCCATAGTATCCCAAGGGATGCGTATAAATCGACGGTCGCAGACCGGCTTCTTTGGCTTCTTTTAACGAATTTGCCAGAATTTCGTTACCGGTGCGTCCTTTTATCATATTTTTTGTCAGGAAATCCTGCACCCGGTTTCCGTCCTTGAGACCTTCTATGAGGAATTTGGGCGCCATTTTTTCTTCTGGCTTCAATACATAGGCCAATTCCTGGCAATCGGTGTTCAGTCGCAAGTAGGTAATGCCAAAATCACAGTGCAACAAGTCACCGGGCAAGATGATTATATCATCGGGCCTTCCAGAAAAGGAATACAGGTGTTCACCCGATTGCGCAGTACTACGTTGTACATCCACTGTGGGGTGAAACCAGGTTTCCAAACCGAGATCGGTTACTTTTTGACGCATCCACCACTCCACTTCTGATGTAGTCGTAATGCCTGGGGTGATTACATTTTCGGAAAAGGCCTCGCCAATGATGTCATGGGTAATATCTACCAATTGATTATAAATGACCATTTCCCTTGGCGTGCGCGTTTCGATCCAACGTACGGCCAATTGTTCGGCTGAAACAACCTTTGTATGGTGTTTTTTAGGAAGGTTGGCCATGAATTCATCATAATCGGTCTTATCTAGCCCGTCTGCCACATTGTGATCCTTTGAATAATCGAGTCCGATTTTAGTCGGACTGCGTTCCTCGATCAACTGCACCAATCGTTTCCATTGGTCTGGTTCGGCTTCCTTGTCCCATGCCGAAATGATATTCTCACCTACATCATAGCGGGCCACTGCAAGTTTTTCAATGGTGTTTTTTTGTTTATTGCGATAGAAAAGCAAAATAGTCCGTCGGCGTGCATTCAACCAAGTCGAAGGCAACATGGTGCGGAGAACCGGATCTTCATTGTATTCCCTTGAAATAACGATCCACATATCAATTTCGGCCGCATCCATCAATTTCGGAAGTAGGTTATTAAAGCGATCGGCAAGGATTTCATCAACTACCCGTGCACGTTCTTTTTCTGAAAGAATCTGTTGGGCATTCGAGGGATGAATGGTGAGCACTAAAAATAAAATAAAAATGAAGTTTCGCATGGGATGTGTTTGTTTATTGAAAATACAAAATATTAGGATAAACTATTGTAAATATTAGGTTTTAGAATTAAGTGCTTGTAAGAGTGTTTCCCTTCTAAGCAGCTTTCCGTTTGGGGTGGCCCTCATTTTTGGGATACAATAAATCTCTTTGGGACGTTCTGCCCCAGTTAGAGAGGAAAGCACTTGTATGTTTTTCATAAGTTCTTTTTTATCGAGGTCCCCTTCTACTAGTAGTACCATTTTTTGCCCCAGTTGTTCATCCGGAAGCCCTATAACAAAAAATCGATTGGGTATAAGCAGTGCCAATTTCGCTTCGATCTGTTCGGGGAATAATTTTATCCCCCCAGAATTAATGGTGTTGTCGAAGCGACCCAGCCATTCAAATTCGGTTTCGGAAATAAGGAAGACTAGGTCATTGGTCACGATTTCATTTCTTGAAATATCGGGCGCATGTATTACAAGGCATCCTCTTTCGTCTGCTGATAGCAAGATATTCGGCAAGCAATTAAAATTCGACCTTGAAATAGGTATGGTTTCATCAACGGTACCTAAGCCCATTTCTGTAACCATGTTGGAAGGGATCTTTGTGGGATGATTTATTTTCCGAACGGCTATATGCGATACGGTTTCAGTCATTCCATAGGTTTCATAAACAGCGGTGATTTTGTCCTGAAGCAATGCAATTACTTTTTTTGAAACAGGGGCACCGCCAACAATGATCGTTTTAATCAAATCAAGCAGATCCAACGAATTTTCTAGCTGTAAGGGCACCATTGCACAGAAATCATACGTATTCGAAATGTACTCCAACGGATTGGAGGAAGGTTCGATATAGTCGATTTCAAGCCCCAATACCATGGCCCGCACTAACATCATCTTGCCTGCGATATAGTTGATCGGCAGACAGTTTAGCGCGGTATTTCCGGCTTTCAAGTTGAAAAATTCCCCAGTGGCCCTCGCTGAATTGGCCATATGCGATTTTTCCAAGGAAATACGCTTTTGGGGTCCGGTCGATCCCGAGGTATTCACATCAAGTGTTGGGGCATCATTGACCCAATCTAATAAAAAGCTCCCGATTTCCTGTTCATAGCCTTCTCCTTCCTTAACAAGACTATAGGCAACTTCCTTTACTTCTTCTAGTGAATAGGAGGTCCCATTTAGTTTAAATCGGGGATGGATCTCAATCGGCATAATTTATTTTTGCGTTTTCAGCATGAAAGTCCTCTTTGTTCAAGACTTTTCCAGACAAGCGATTCCGCCAATCGGTCCATTTGTATTTTCGGGCAAAAATGAAGATTAAAATCGGATACAGTACAAAAAGCGGAACGAGCATATCAAAACCCAAAGTAGGTTCAGCAACGCTCTTAAATAAAGCATCTACCTGAAATGCCGTGCCATCGGAGGTAATCAAAAGCGCTGTAATAAGATTATTGGCGGCATGAAATCCCAAGGCAAGTTCAAGACCCTCATCCATAAGTGTCAAAATACCCAGAAAAAAACCAGTGCCAATATAGTAGACCATGATACCATAGCCCAGTTGTTCAACCTCTGGATTCCCCAAATGCATCAATCCGAAGAGTACCGAGGTAATTACCAAGGGGATCCAACGATTTTTGGCCATGATGCCAATACCCTGCATCATATAGCCACGAAAAAGATACTCCTCAAAACTGGTTTGAATAGGGATAAGTGGTACGGCAATCACAAAGAGGTAGATAAATGGTTCCAACTTAAAATTAAAAACGTAGTCCTGTGGTGAAAAATACATGTCAACCGCAGTAATAAGGATCCCAATTATGGCCCAAAGCCCGAAGGAAAAAAAGATGCGTTTCCAATCGATGCGTTTCCTTGAAGTTGTGAGTGAGGTAATACTTTGATAGTGAATATATTTGACCCATAAAAAAAGCACCCCGAGACCGATTGCGAAGGGTACTAACATTTCAAACAAAAACCGGTTCGCGCCTTTTCTTGAAATTTCCGATTGCATAATAGCCTCTACGTTCAGATTCAGTACTTTAATCAAGGCATAGTTGACAACCATCAGGCCGATAAATCCCATAGGAATCAAAAAATATTTCCAAATGCCAAGTTCACCCTTATATCCTTGTTCTATATACATACGGTATCGATTATGGTGGTTTCCCAATTTTTACTTTTGCTATATTTTAAATTCCCGTTTTCTACGGTCAGTGGACTCATAAAGTTATTCGTAAATAGACTCCCGGTACCCAATCCTTGTGGCAACTTGTTATTTAAGGTATAGGTCCATTGCGCAATCGCATTCAGGCCGATATTACTTTCAAGGGCACTGGTTACCCACCAACCGATATCCTTTGAATCCGCCAAGGATATCCATTCGGCACTCCCTTTATACCCACCGATCAAACTCGGTTTTAAGATAATAAATTGCGGCTGTATCCTATCGAGCAATTTCTCTTTTTCACTCTGATCAAATATGCCAATGAGCTCTTCATCCAAGGCAATGGGTATGGGAGACATGGTGCATAGTCGCTTCATTTCCATCCAATTTCCTTGTTTTATAGGCTGTTCTATCGAATGCAGGTCAAATTCGCTTAAGGCGATCAATTTTTCGAGGGCTTCCGTCGGGGTGAAGGCACCATTGGCATCTACCCGCAATATTATTTCATTCTTTGTGTACTTCTTCCGAATAGTGCGTAGAATAGCAACTTCCTTTTTAAAGTCGGTCGCTCCTATTTTCATCTTGATGCAGTTGAATCCCTCGGCCAATTTCTGAGCGACTTGTTCGCGCATAAAGCCTTCATCGCCCATCCAAATGAGTCCGTTAATGGCTATAGGAAATTGTTTTTCGGTGAAATCGGATTGGAATAATAGGTAGGGATCTTTTGAGGCTAGCGACACGAAGGCCTGTTCGATTCCGAACTGGATACTAGGATAGGGTCGCAGGGCGTCCCAAAGTGCTTCCTTACCAAGATGGATATGGCTGCATACCCATTTCAGTTGGTCCTCATAATTTGATACGTCATCGGCACTCAGGCCTCGGAACAAACCACACTCCCCAACACCGTACGTATCATGCTCCCTCAAAACCAGCAGCCAGGTTTCCTTAAGATCAAGCACCCCTCGGGAAGTACCTGCGGGACGTTGAAATTCGAGGATATATTTTTTATAGCAAGCCTTCATCCGATGCCATCAAATTTAGCTATATTTTACGTCTTAAAACAAACTTGATGACCAAGATAAACGGCAAAACAATATGGATTACAGGAGCTTCCTCTGGGATTGGGGAAGCCCTGGCCTATGCATTAAATTCAAAAGGGTGTAATCTTATTATATCGTCCCGAAAAGAAAAAGACCTACTTACGGTCAAGAGCAACTGTGAATTTCCAGAAAAAGTGGCGGTCGTACCGCTTGATTTAGGACAATTAGACGTTTTGCCGAAACAGGTCGCAATCGCCGTTAAGGCGTTTAATGGCATCGATATGCTCATAAACAATGCTGGGCTTAGCCAACGTTCCCTGATCATCAATACCGAATTAGCGGTCTATGAAAAATTAATGGAGGTAAATTATTTGGGTACGGTGGCGCTCACCAAATTGGTGCTCCCTCATTTTATCTCCGAAAAAAAGGGACATTTTGTTACGGTTACGAGCCTAATGGGCAAATTTGGCTCGCCCTATAGATCGGGGTACTGCGCCGCGAAACATGCGCTTCACGGCTTTTTTGATGTGCTACGTATGGAACATGAAAAGGACAGCATCGGCGTTACCTTAATCTGCCCTGGCTTTATTCAGACCAATGTGGCACGGAATGCATTAACGGCAGATGGCAGCGCACAAGGGGTGGATGATCAAGCGACCCAAAGCGGACTGACAACAAAGGTCTGTGCCCAAAAAATAATACGGGCGATCGAACACCGCCGATACGAGGCCTATATTGGCAGTAAGGAAATCATGGGGGTCTATCTAAAGCGGTTTTTTCCCAAATTGTTGCACCGATTGGTTTTAAGAAGTACCGTCAGATAGTAAGCGCCTCCCCTATTTTCAGGAGATGCAATTTTTTACCGGCCAAATCGAACATTTTCAAGGCCCTTTCGTGGTCGATTTTTATATAGCCAAAAGTATCAAAGTGATATCCAAGGATGGTATTGCACTCCACAAAATCAGACGCCGTAATCGCATCTTCCAAACCCATTGTAAAGTTGTCCCCGATTGGTAAAATGGCCAAATCTAATTTGGTGGTTTGTGGAATCAGTTTCATGTCCATGGTCAAGGCCGTATCGCCAGCTATATATACGTGCTTATTTTCCGAAGTAAGGATAAAACCCCCTGGCTGTCCCCCGTACGAACCATCCTCAAAGGAAGACGTATGAATGGCATTAACATATTTTAAGGTCCCAAACGGAAATTTCCAAGAACCACCAAGGTTCATTGGGTGTGCCTTCATTCCTTTTTTTTCGAAATACGTTGTAATTTCAAAATTGCTAATGACCGTACTACCATGTGGTTTGCCGATTTCCTCCACATCAAGCGTATGATCTTGATGTGCATGTGTCACCAGAATATAATCGGGCTTGATATCCTTGATATTGATTTTATCGGAAGCCATCGGGTTTCCCGAAATAAAAGGATCTACCAATAACAAATTGTGGGCGGTCTCGATTAGAAGGGAAGCATGGCCAAGAAACGTGATTTTCATACTTGAAGTTTTTATACTTCAAATTTAGGCAAAATTGAACCAGAATCGTACCCCTTCGGAGGTCCTGTCAATATTTAGTTTGGTCTGTAGTTGGTTGGCCAAACGGTTCATTAGGCGGATGCCCATGGAAGAATTGGCACGTTCATCGGTATCATCCGGCAGGCCTACACCATTATCGGTATATTCAAAAAAGCCTTCCTTTTCTCCGATTTTTCGTAAATGGATATAGATTTTTCCATTTTCATCATCAACCGGAAAGGCATATTTAAAGGAGTTTGATACCAACTCATTCAAGATAAGGCCAAACGGAATTGCGCGGTCTATATCGAGCTCAATGCCTTCGGCATCTATGGTAATATTAATATTATGGCCCCCTTTCTTATAGACCGATTGTACGCTATTGATCAGGCTTTCTATGTAGCCTTGCATTTCAATAACCGACAGGTCGTCGTTCTGATATAATTTTTGATGGATCAATGCCATGGCCTTCACGCGACTCTTTCCTTCCTCTAGGGCCTCGATAGCTGCCTTGCTGCGCGTGTTCTTAGTTTGTAGACTTAACAAACTTGATACCATTTGTAGATTGTTCTTGACCCTATGGTGAATTTCCTTAAGCAAGGAGTCTTTTTCTACCAATGCCTTTTCAATTATATGTTTTTGTTCGGCGATCAATCGCTGGTTTTTAATACTCTTCAAATACGCATAGACCAATCCTGCAAAACCTAAAAGTGTAAAAATCAAGGAAATGAATACTAAACTGATTTTTTCATCCTTAGCGATCATTTCATTTCGCTGTTTTTCAAGGGTAAGCTTTTGGGCATCCATTATTGAGCGGGTATTGGCCTTTTCCTCAGCCATTACGGTCGCCAACTGTTGTTTTCTCAATTCAGATTCATTATTACTCAAGGAATCATTGATACGGATATTTTTCTTGAGATACATTGAGGCATTCTTGTAGTCTCCCAACATGTCATAATAAATCGAGAGCAGCCTGTTTTTCTTAATGAGATTGCCCGTCATTTTGGGCTGTATATTATCGCTCAAATAATCAGTGGCCTTTTTCAAGTCGCCTAATTGCAGGAAGCATTCGGCCAAGGCCAGTCGATTCTCGATAATTTCCGAAGAAAAGGCCCCTCTATTCGATTCGGTCATGCCTTTTACGCTTTCTTCCAAAAAAGGTATACCTTCTTCATAATGCTCTAATTGCAGATGGCACTTACCAATATTGCCCTGAATACTGCTATTTAGAAAGTTGGCTTCATGGAGGTCTCCCTCAGTTTTAACTTTGGTGACATCACTAAGATATACGTCTATAAAACCTTTCGCCTTTTTATAATTTGTGAGGGCGGTCGGGATTGACTTGTCTAAACGAAGATAGGTGCCAACATTATTATAGAATTCAGCCTGCGCAAAATAGTCTTTCTCATCAATGGTTTTCTTGACACTTTCAAAATAGTCCTCCATTGCTTTTCGATGCAGCCCCAAATTGGAGTAAATGTCATAGAAGACCACATTGGTGGTTATACCCAGTACTTTTTTCTCCTTTCTAATTTCAATTTGTTCTGTGTAAAATCCTAATTGGGCATAATTGATATCCATTAAATCTAACAAGATGGTCTTGGTATCAAGATCCAGGTCTTCGATATTTTTATAGATTTCCTTGGCGATGGCCAGACTTCGATCATAATTCCCCAAATCATAATAAATCTGGGCCTGTATTAACTTGTATTGAGTAATCGAGAGCGTATCCTGGGTTTTTTCAGCCGTATTCAGATAGATATTTACAGTGTCAAGCCAATCATAGGCAGAATTTAGGCTATATCGATTGGGTGTTTCAAAAAAGAGTTGAAACCGTTCTAAAGGGGTCACTATACTCTGAAATTGCTTAAAGGAATTTTCACTGGGCACGATGGTATCCTGTGCCCTTGCAGAAAATCCGACTAAGAAATAGACCAGTAGGAGTCCGATAATTTTGCCAAGCAATTTTTTCATAGTATACGATCGCACAAAACCAAAATTACCATTATCAAACGGTTTTGCTAAATTTTTGTTGTAAACCAAACCATTGCTTGGCGTAACGGGCCTACTATATCAACTGATATGGGCCTATGGTCATACTTATATACAATACGTTTCGCTCCTGCAATAGCTGGCAGCAAAAGCCAAAGCACGTAGTTGCCGTGAAGCTTAGGAGGTTTAAAAAAAGCTGTGCAGGAATTACACAGCTTTCTAATAAACGACTCATGTTAATGATAAGATTTGGGGTGTCATATAGACAATTCAAAAGTAGGGCATACATTCACTACTTGCCGAACTTTGTTGTGTAATGGCCAATTTTTGTTGTGAAATCGATGCCCATGCAATTCGCGTGCATTTCATCCGATTTTTAGTGCATTTCGTGGATTTTCTTATAGCCATTAGCCGACCTGCATTGGACCCATATAAAATAACCCGAAGTCGAGGTGAAAAAGGTTTATTTAAGGCGACATCCCTATTGTTGTATTTTGAAGGCAAGAACGAACCGAACCAAAACTACCGCTGTGTGTGCACCAACTAAAAAGAGCCCTATCATGTACGACAGGACTCTTTTACGAGAACACTATATGAAAATAAAAAATTTTAAGCGCTTTTGGGACCCTACTGATGAAGTATCACAAGGCGAATATAGGTTCATTCATTAGTTAGAAAAAAATAGTGTTGCGTAATCGGGAGTTGTTGTTGTGTAACGTACCTCTTTTGATTGCGAACAAAAAAAGGCACTCAGAGGTGCCTTTTATGGTATAATGTATCAAGATCAAGTATCAGGAATTCATTGCGGAAATGATAAACTCCTTAAATTCCTTCGAGATTGGTATCAAATTATTATTAATCATGATATCCTTTGAATTAATGGCGTCAATGTGATCGACATTTACGATATATGATTTATGGGCCCTGTAAAATTTGTTCTTAGGTAATTTTTCAAGGTAGTCTTTCAAAGGGGAACGTACTAAAAATTTCTTATCGACCGTATTGACCTCAAGGTATACATTGTCTGCTTTAATGAATTGAATATCCTCGAATTGGATACGATAATAAAGATGCTGCTTTTTGACGAAGATCGAATCCTTCAAAACGCTATTCGACATGGGAAGATCCAAATCACTTGAGTTCGAAGGCTGTTTTCCTTCGGAATAAATAAAATTAGATAATGCTATTTCAATGGAGGTATAAAGATCCTGCTGTTCAAAGGGTTTCACTAAATAACCGTTCGGCTTGACCGTTTTTGCATTTTCTACGGTGGCACGATCAGAGTTGGAGGTCACAAAAATAAAGGGGATGTCATAATTTTCGCGAATGTGTTTCCCTAAATCAATCCCCGTCTTATCTGAGGCAAGAATGATATCGATCAAAACAAGATCCACCTCATGATTCTTTAAAACTTCCTCGGCTTGTTCGTACACAATTACATTGTCGACGATTTCATAACCAATCTCCTCAAGCATAGACTGCATATCATCGGCAATTATGACATTGTCCTCAACGATAAGAATTCTAATGGGCTGTTCCAAATTAGTTGTGGTTTAGAAGGTTAGTAGTCAAAATTACAAAAAATTATTATAAGAGATATAAAACAATATAGCCAAAAGAAAAGTGCTCAATGCCAATTTTTTAAGTTCGGGATCTAATGCTGCAACATTTGATGTACGCTTGACTTTTGCCATATGCAGAAAAATTGGAATAAATGCAATCAAAACAGCGTACTGGTACCAATCGGTGTTCGATAGCAACATAAAAGCCAGGAGGCACAAAAATGCACTCACCAACAAAAAATAATGATATTTTTTACCATTTTCAAAGCCCATTCTCACCACCAGGGTATTCTTACCGGCCTTTGAATCGGTTTCATAATCGCGCAGGTTATTCAGATTCAAAACACCCGTGCTCAATAATCCGCATGTGCTGGCAGGTAACAGGGCCGTCCAAAAAATTGTTTTGGTATATAAAAACATTGAACCTAAGACGGCTACCAGGCCAAAGAAAACAAATACGAAAATATCGCCGAGACCTTTATATCCATATGCTGAGTTCCCAACGGTATATTTTATCGCAGCCCAGATACTGACCAAGCCCAATGAACCGAACAAAATGATATATTCAAGGTCTTCCATCCCAAAAGAAACATTGAGTACGGCTATGACCAGGATGCCGCTGATAATAATTGCCCCGAGAATACCGGTCTTCAATTCATTGGCAGAAAGGAGCTTGCTCTGAAATGCCCGTTTGGGGCCTATCCTTAAATCATTATCAGTACCCTTTACACCATCGCCATAGTCATTGGCGAAATTCGAAGTTACCTGAAATGCAATTGTAGTAAGTAAGGCAAGTATGAATATAATGCAATCTGAACTACCATGAAAATTAGCCAAGGCCGTACCTATTACAACACCCGAAACTGAAAGTGGTAGTGTTCGCAATCGTGCCGCAGCAACCCACGCAAGGACTTTTGACAAAACTAATAAGGATCTTCTATTTGAATTCGCTTGCCCTCCTTATAGGAAGCTACGAAGGCATCTTTAAAACCGATATCGACAAGCTGTTTTCTAAACATCTGTGCTTCCTTCAAGGTTTCAAAGTTGCCAAGTGAATACGCATAAAAGGGGTTTGTTTTGACAAACATGGTATTGGTAAGTGCCTCAGAGGCCAAAGTAATATTGTTATCAACAAAAGATTTTACTTGAACGGAGTACACTTTCTCCTTCTCCAAAAAGTTCTTGGCCAGGTAAAACTCCTTTACCAAGCTTAATTCCTCATTTTGCTCTTTTAGATTATCAATGCGTGCCTTTATGACATCGAGGCTATCGATAGATACCAATAAATTACTGGGTTTTTCGAATCCATTTTTAGTGCTAAGACCTGCAGTAAAGGAAGTAATAGCCAAAGTTCCTATTAAAAAAAGACCGGTAATTCCCGCTAGTATGTTCCGTTGGACCTTACTTTTTTTTAGTTCCTTATTCTTGAATTTGATTTGATCTAATAGACGTTCATTAATAATTTGAGCCTTGTCTATATCCTTGTGGAGCTCGAGCAAGTCACTTTCTTCGATGAATGGCATGAGATAATACGTTTAGGGGTCTGATACGATAAAGTTATAAAAAAACGCCTATTATTAACAATAATACGTAGGTGAATGTGGCAAAATTAGAATTTTAATCGGCAAAAGGACCATAAATCGCATATAATTTTCCCATTGTATTGATTTTCATTTAAATAGGTCACACATTAACCGCGAATCACATGAATCCCATCTTCTTTTATATCTATTTTTCTAGCCTTGTACAAGGTTCCGATGCCCTTTTTAAAAGTCTTCTTACTCATTTGAAGTTCTTGCTTTATATCCTCTGGAGAGGATTTATCATGCAGTCCAAGATATCCCCCATGTGATAGTAGGGTTTCATATATTTTATTTGCCGCTGGCTCAAGAATTTTCAACCCCAAAGGTTGCAGCGAAATATCAATTTTATGGTCTCCACGAATTCTCTTGACAACTCCCTTGGTAGTGTCGCCCACCGATATTTTTTTGAAAACCTCATTGCCATATACCAGCCCTTTGTGCTTATGGTTAATTATTACTTCCCAACCTAAATCGGTCAGACGTGTAACGACAAGCTCGACCACATCGCCCTCCCCTACTGTTAGAATATCATTATTCAAAAACTTATCCAGCTTGTTCGAAGCCACAAGGCGGTTAGACTGCTGGTCTAAATAACAAAATACCACATACCATTGTCCTTCTACCATTTTATTTCGTTGTTCCCTAAAAGGCACCAGTAGATGTTTTTCCAAACCCCAATCTAAAAAAGCCCCAAATTCATTGACTTCTACGACCTGTAATAATTGAAATTCATTTACTTGAATAAAAGGTTCCAATGAGGTTGCCACAGGGCGTTCGGCATGATCTAAATAACAAAAAACCTCTAATTCATCACCAATTTGATAGTGTTCAGGAACGTACTTGTTCGGCAGAAGTATTTCATTGTCTTCGCCATCCCCTAAAAACAAACCGACGCTGGTATCGCGTAAAATTTCGAGCGTGTTATATTCTCCCAGAGCTATCATGGTGTAAAACTAGTTTAAATTATCAGATATAAAAAAGGCCGCAAACCCAACGGAATACGGCCTAACATTTTTTATATACCGATTATTTATATACCGATTCTTTTTTGAAATGTTTGCACAGCATATAATAGACTACTGCGCGATGCTTGTTTTTATTGGATGTGCCATAGGTATCCAAGACACTTTTAATAGCATCTAGTAACTGAGGGCTATCTTTTAAACCCAATTTTTTGATCAGGTAATTTTTCTTTACGGTTTCTAACTCCTTTTCATCACCTCCAGATACTTTCGAAGCATCCAGATTGTAGATAGAAGGGCCTAAACCAGCAGTAACCTTGGTCAAAAGTGCGGTGTCCGCGCTTGTACCAAATTTGTCCTTAATGTCTGCGGCATACTTTGCAACCAATTCATCTCGTTTACTCATAATAGTCTGTATTGAATAATTAATGGTTTTAAAAATCCGAAGATATAAAATCAAAGTACTTCATCAAAATTTTATTATTTATAACTCTTGGAGTCTTAATTTCAAGGAGTTGTGGTACCTCTGAATCCTGGTAGAAACTTCGAAGTCTTGGAAGCAGTTCCTCGCTATTTGAAACCGTTTGATATCCGAAATTGAACATTTTACAGAGCTGTTCGGCATCTAATTGATGTACTGTTTCGAAATACTTTTCAAAATTGGTAGTTTCGTCATTACCTGGAAGGATCCTAAAAATTCCACCTCCTTGATTGTTGATCACGATAATCCTAAAATCAGGCCTTATGTAGTTATTCCATAAACCATTGCTGTCATATAGAAAACTAAGGTCCCCAGTAATTAAAAGTGTCGGACTCTTGCAGTATATCGAAGCTCCGACCGCCGTTGATGTGCTCCCGTCGATGCCACTCGTACCTCGATTGCAGAATACTTCTACAGACTCATCGGTCTCAAATAATTGGGCATAGCGTATGGCCGAACTGTTTGCCAAATGCAATTGATACGTTTTTGGAATATTTTTTAAAGTGTAATAGAACACCGACATATCTGAAAAAGGAATTTTATCGATATACTCCCTGCGTTTTACTTCATAAACACGTTTCAAATGATGCCAACTTTCATAATAGTTACTTTGGCTCAATTTACGGAATGGCAAGATTTGATCAATAAACGATCCGATGTCCATTTTAAAATGATGCGATAAGCAAAAGAAGGTATTGAATGCTTTTTTAGCATCAACATGCCAATGATGTCGCGGAGTATATTCCCTTAAAAAGGCCTTGATTTTTTTTGATACGATCATACCGCCTATAGTTAGCAGAAGATCTGGTTGCAACGCCCGAAAAATGGCTTCGCGATTCTCGAGTTTCTCGATCGGGGCAATGATACTGTCAATGCTTGGGAAAAAAGTAGGATCGTGCACATTCGAAGTCGTTTCTGAAAGGACGACCACTGATGGATCCTTGGCAAGCAACTTCAATAGTCCGGCATTGATACTATTCGGATAGCAGGCTCCTATTAAAATCATTTTTCGCGGGGCGTCATTCCAAATTGCGGTATATTTTTCAACGTCCTCGATCAAAGCAGCACCCGGTTTCACTACAGAAACACAATTCGGGGCGACCAACTCATTTTCCGTTACATCATATAACGGCTCTTCAAAAGGCACATTGATATGAATGGGTATTCGGTCATTCACAGCAATTGTCAAGGCCTTGTTAAGCAGGTCATTATTGTAATTATTAACTTTTAGTTGGGCCGCTTCAACCCCATTGCCTTCAAGCATTCCGGGGGCATATTTTCGTACACTTTTTGTAGCATGGGCCACATCCTGCATTAAGTTGGCCGAATATCCGATATGTTTCTCAAAAACACCTACTTGTCGTATTGTTTGTCCATCCCCAACATCGATCTTATAGCCAGGTCTATCGGCAGAGACAATCACTAAGGGTATATCGCTATAATATGCCTCTGCTATGGCCGGGTAGTAGTTCAGCAAGGCACTTCCCGAAGTGCAGACCACCGCTACCGGAACTTGTAATCGTTGGGCCATGCCCAAGGCAAAGAATGCAGCACAACGTTCGTCAACAATACTAAAGCAATTGAAAAAAATATCAGCCGTGAAACCAAGGGTTAGCGGTGCATTACGTGAACCCGGCGAAATTATGATATTATTTATCCCTTTTGCCTTACAATGTTGTATAATCAATTGGGCCGCGGGAATTCTGGAATAGTTCATGGAATACAAAAATACGAAGCCCCAAATTCTTAGCCCAATTAATTTTGGTCTAACAGAATGCGCAACATGGTTTTACTTTTTGCAACGGTTTCCTGCCATTCCAATTCAGGAATTGAATCGTGGGTAAGCCCGCCCCCGACATAGATGAATGCTTTTGAATCAATTAGTTGCATACACCGAATATTGACATAAAGACGGGTGACCGTCTTGATAGATCGATATGCACCGATTTCTTGATTTTTTTGACCAGAACTTCTCCCTTTGGTGAGTCTCAGATTCAGTTCGCCTAAAAAACCGGTATAAAACTCGCGATCATACCCTTCATGATCCTGAATGTAATTTTTTGCCCATTCCTTAGGAAAACCGCAAACTGCCGGTGTCGGGTGCAACGCCTTGATAACATCCGTAATGGTATTTTGAAGGGTTCCACTTAGTTTGGTACGCAAATGCCAAAGGTTCCCGGCGGGAATTGATTCCAATTCCGAAATTTTGAGATCGACTACCGAATTGGCCAAAGCCTTTGCTATATATTCGGTAACCAAGGCTTGCTCCCCGATTTCCTTTTCTCCCCAAACCGGGAGCTCACTTGTATTTTTGTTTTGGGTACCCGCCAACGACATGGCCATCACCTGTTTATTTTCAACCTGCACCAGAATTTCTGGGGTAGCCCCTAACCACATTCCAACTTTTGGATGGTACCAGAGATAACAAAATGCCGTTGGGTAATGGGCTAATAGTCGTTTATATAGAACGAAGGGCGAAAGTGTACAACTTACTTCCAGCCGTCGTGAAAGCACAACTTTGGGGTGGTCTTTTTGAATTTCTCCAATGGCACTTTTTAGCTTCTCTAAATAGTGTTTCTTTGTTTGTGGATGTATTTTTAACGCGGGTAACTGAACTGTGGTCGTCACACAATTATCGAAATCAAATGCCTGTAATGTTTCGCTTGCTGCGATCAGTACAGTTTCCTTTTGGGTATCAAAGGGCGCAAAAACGAATCCACTTTCAGAATAATCCCTAACATATCGCAGCGTTGCGTCATTTTGAAAAATGGCATTGACCTCGGTTTCATTAGGTTTGCGATAAATCACAAATGGAAGTTCATTGGCCAAGTGAGCTTCCGCCTTGGTTACAATGTCTAAAAACATCTTATTTTTTGGCGAGTGCAATGGTAGTCAATTTACAGACCGAAAGTAGGTTTTCATCGATATCCGTAATTTTGATATCCCATAATTGAGTCGTTCGACCTTTGTGAATTACGGTTGCTTTGGCAAAGACTTCTCCCTCCTTCACACTCTTTACATGATTGGCAGAAATTTCTATACCCCTAATAAAAAAATTCTGTGCGTCTAGGAAAATATACGATGCCATACTTCCTACACTTTCGGCCAATGCAACCAGGGCACCTCCATGAAGTACCCCATCAGGCTGGTGGACCCGATGGTTTACGGGCATTTTGCCCACCAAAAAATTTTCACCGACTTCTATATATTCAATTTCCAATGTTTCCATCATGGTATTTTTTGATGACTCATTACAAACTTTTAGGATTTTGACCTTTAAATCGTCCATGCTGCTAATTTTTTGTAAAATTACATATTACAAAACCAACAAAAGATATTCCACTAAAGAAGATTTAGTTTTATGGACCCATTGGAAAAACAAGTTCGATATCAATCTACCAATACGTACGAAACCTTAAACAATTTAACCCCTGAGACGAAGTATGTCTGGATCGTTTTTCACGGCATCGGTTATTTAAGTAGATACTTCCTAAAGTATTTTGATGAATTATCCCGCAGTGAACATTATATTATCGCGCCCCAAGCACCTTCAAAATATTATTTGAACAATGCCTATCGTTATGTTGGGGCAAGCTGGTTGACCAAGGAAAATACCGTTTTAGAGACCCAGAATGTCATTTCCTATCTCGATGCCGTTTTTGCCAGTGAAAAAATCCTATCCCATCAAAAAATAATTGTCTTCGGATTTTCACAAGGGGTGTCAGTAGCGATGCGTTGGCTAGCACATATTCAATTAAAGTGTGCGCATTTGGTAGTCTATGCTGGTGGATTGCCTGAAGAACTAAAGGCCGACGAATTCAAGTTCCTTGAAAAAAACGGTACGCGTATTACCTTGGTAGTGGGTGATCAAGACGAATATCTCACCAAAGAACGCCGCCTAAAAGAAACGGATAAAATGAACTATTTATTCAATGGAAGGGCCAATCAACTTATATTTGAAGGTGGGCACGAGCTAAAAAAAGAACTTCTAAATACATTCCTATGACGAACGCTGAAATTGTTTTAGAGAACGAGTTTGTGAAACTAATGCCTTTAACCTTGGATAATTTTCAACATTTAAACAAGATAGCGAGCCAAGAGAAATTGGTCGCATTTTCCCCATCAGATATTGAGACGCCTGAGGCATTTAGGAAGTATGTTGAAACGACATTGGAATTAGGTAAAATGAATCAAGCGATTTCCTTTATCATCTTTGACAAAATACGTCAGGAATATGCCGGCAGTACACGTTATATGAATATTCAATGGGTGAACAAGGTCGTCGAGATAGGTTCAACATGGATCGGGAGGGAATTCCATGGAAGCGGTCTTAATTCGCATATGAAGCACTTGATGCTCGATTATGCGTTTGAAAAAATGGATTTTGAAAAAGTTGAATTCCGTATCGATGAACGCAACATCCGTTCACGAAAAGCGGTTGAAAAACTTGGAGCAAGACTCGAAGGCATTCTGCGAGAAAACGTTTATCTCTTAGATGGCTTTAAAAGAAATACCTGTTGTTATGGGATTTTGAAGGATGAATGGTATACCCATCGACTCGGCATATCATAATATTGTAGGGAGGATGGTTCTTTCAAATTTCCTGGGGAAGATCACATTGGCCCTTTGATCATTTTAAAAGAACTGTGCGGAAATCTTTAGGTCTTGTTCACCTATTAAATTAGATTTTCCTATTCCTGGTCAAAAATTCTATTACCGTTCCTTCAGGGTAGCGTCCTCTGGATAGTAATTAATTTTACGCGTCCGGAACGAATTGGTCGGGGTGACAATTTGTTTGATCCAATTACCGCTGTCACCATCATCAAATTGATAAATGTATTCCAACGTCTCGGTATGATTATCTACTGTTGTGGCCTTTTTGGTCAGCATGCCCAAATCATTATATGTAAAAACCACCGATTCTTCTGGAGCAAACTTCTGGCTGGTCACATTATAGGAAAATGACGTACTGCCGATTAATTCGTTCTCATTGTTGAAGACTTGTTCTACAGCCGAATTTGGTTCGCCATCTAAGAATTTTTTATTCAAAACCACCTTATTAATGGTCCCATCCTTCGCCTTTTTTTTTGAGGTACGCTCAGATTCTAAAATTTCCCCGTTCAACACAATGGTCTTTGTTTTTTCGTCCTGGTAGGTAGAATATGTAATCACTGTTTCGTCATTACCATTGTTATTGCTTCGAACCAAGCGATTGAGGATTCCGTTCGAATCAAAAAAGTATTCATATTTATCAAGAAAAACCTTATCGTACGAGAAGATCTTTTCAGTGACTTTTCGCTCCCCTATTGTGTCAATCGAATAAATATTCGCGATTGAAGTACCACTGTCGAATACATTGTCACGATAATTCTCTAAGCGCTTCTCAATCAGTTCCCCTTTTTTATATTTATAATAGGTAACATCATAATCACGGTCATTGTACCGAGTGACCGATTTGGTCAAGCGGCCATCTACATCGAAATCATATTCTTCTTTGCCATAATTCGTGCTTACTAGACACGATTTCACCTTGCCATTCAAATCGAAATCGGAAACGGTAAAAATCTTGATTTCCTGACCCTGAAGATAGTGGGGCAAGAAACTTGTGAGCATGACGAACGTTAGAAAGTAGTTTTTAGCCATGCCACAAAATTACTGGTAATTCATAGAAGATAAAACAAAACAGGCACCAAATATAAGACCTGTCAAGATTTTAATCTTTGACAGGTCTCTATTCTAAAATATGATCAACCGACTTTACTTGACTTCTTCGAAGTCGACATCCTCAACATTGTCACTCTCCTTCGTGTCGGTATCGGCGGTTTCCTGACCGTTTGAAGTCGGAGCACCTTGCTGTGCATCGGCCTGTGCCTTGTACATTTCCTCGGAAGCTACTTTCCACGTTTCATTGACCTTGTCCAAAGCAGTAGTAATCATTGCAAGGTCCTTGCTTTCATGAGCTTTCTTCAATTCAACCAAGGCATCCTCAATCGGCTTTTTCTTATCCTCGGATAACTTTTCACCGAATTCCTTCAATTGTTTTTCAGTCTGGAATATCATACTATCGGCCTCATTTAACTTATCGGCAGTTTCCTTCGCCTTTTTGTCACTTTCGGCATTCGCTTCGGCCTCGGCCTTCATCTTTTTGATTTCTTCCTCAGTAAGACCTGAAGAGGCTTCAATGCGAATATCCTGGGTTTTGTTAGTGGCCTTATCGGTCGCAGAAACCTTGATAATACCGTTCGCATCTATATCAAAGGTTACTTCGATCTGCGGAGTCCCCCTTTGAGCCGGTGGTATACCATCTAAATGAAATCTACCGATTGTCTTATTATCAGTGGCCATTGGTCTTTCGCCCTGTAGTACATGAATTTCCACTGAAGGTTGATTATCAGCTGCCGTTGAAAATACTTGCGATTTTTTGGTAGGAATCGTTGTATTCGCTTCAATAAGCTTGGTCATAACACCGCCCATGGTTTCAATCCCAAGGGAAAGAGGAGTTACATCTAATAATAATACATCTTTTACATCACCGGTTAACACGCCACCTTGAATTGCAGCACCAACTGCCACCACCTCATCAGGATTGACACCTTTGGATGGTTTTTTACCGAAGAACTTTTCAACTGCTTCCTGAACGGCAGGAATTCGAGTTGATCCACCGACCAAAATTATTTCGTCAATGTCGCTTTTTGAAAGTCCAGCGGCTTTCAAGGCCGTTTGACAAGGCTGAATGGTACGTTTTACCAAATCTTCGATCAATTGCTCAAACTTGGCCCTTGTCAAGGTTCGTACAAGGTGTTTAGGCCCTGTTGCAGTTGCAGTTACATATGGTAAATTGATTTCAGTCTGTGCTGAAGATGACAATTCTATCTTGGCCTTTTCAGCGGCTTCACGTAGGCGTTGCAAGGCCATGGCATCCTTTCGAAGGTCGATACTTTCTTCTTTATTGAATTCTTCGGCCAACCAATCGATTATTTTTTGATCCACATCATCACCCCCCAAATGGGTATCGCCATCAGTCGCCAAAACCTCAAAAACACCATCTCCCAATTCCAATACAGAAACGTCATGGGTTCCACCTCCAAAGTCAAAGACCACCACCTTTTGATCCTTGTGCTTTTTATCAAGGCCATAGGCCAAAGAGGCAGCTGTCGGCTCGTTGATAATACGTTCAACTGTAAGGCCGGCTATCTCCCCAGCTTCTTTTGTGGCTTGTCGTTGGGCATCATTAAAATAGGCAGGTACCGTAATAACCGCCCTAGTTACTGGCTGTCCCAAATAGTCCTCGGCGGTCTTTTTCATTTTCTGAAGAATCATCGCCGACAATTCTTGTGGAGAATATAAGCGACCGTCAATATCGACCCTGGGAGTATCATTATCTCCCTTAACTACCTTATAAGGAACCCGCTCGGCCTCCTTTTTAGATTCGGAATATTTATTCCCCATAAACCGCTTTATCGAATACACTGTTTTATGCGGATTCGTTACAGCTTGTCTTTTGGCAGGATCCCCTACCTTGATTTCGCCTCCTTCAACAAAAGCTATTACCGATGGGGTTGTTCTTTTGCCCTCTGCATTTGGGATTACTACCGGCTCATTGCCTTCCATTACCGAAACGCAGGAATTGGTCGTACCCAAATCAATACCTATTATTTTGCTCATTCTCTATGTTTTAAAAATTAATGCTTGATTTCAGTGTCGCATTCTAGATGTCAAACAATATGCCAAGAGCCAGAAACTGACAGGATGTCATTTAATTGGTCATTCTGCCTCCAAAACTGCTGTAATCTAGGACGACTCGATTCAACGAAACTCGAAATTGGGTGGAGCACTCGTTCAATTACCCTCAAAACATTTAAAAGGCGCTTCGACTTATAACACGTATGAACTTTGTAACTTAGCCTTCGAAATTTTGTAACAAAATTCCACTATGGAATGTATCAGCATTTTTGACATGCTAAAAATCGGTGTCGGCCCTTCTAGTTCGCATACTTTAGGGCCATGGCGCGCAGCTGAACGTTGGATAAAGGAATTGCGGGAAACTCAATACTTCCTTGAAGTCGTAAAGGTTAAGATATATGTATATGGCTCCTTGTCTTTGACAGGAAAAGGCCATGCCACTGATTACGCGATTCTATTAGGACTGTCGGGCGCTGATCCCGAATATATACCCATCGAAAATATCCATCCTTTGGTCAAACAAATACATGATACACAGATGCTTTCTTTCGGTGATGAAGTACCGTTGCCCTTTGACCCCACCAGCGACATTATCTTCGAACGAAAGTTTCTGCCATATCATGCCAACGGATTGAAATTTGAGGCAACCTTAAAATCAGGATCGAAGAAGACGAAGACCTACTACTCGATTGGTGGAGGTTTTGTCGTTGTTGAGGAACGAAAGAATGCAAAACGAAATAGGGAGACTTTTCTATCCTTTCCGTTTCCAATCGAGAAGGGAACCGAACTTTTGGCCTACTGCGAACGAGAACAAAAACCCATTTCCGAAATCGTACTTGAAAATGAACGTTCATTACGCAGCGATATCGAAATCGATAAACAGTTACATCGCATTTGGGATACCATGCTAGAATGCATGTACCTCGGATGCCACACCCAGGGTAGTCTCCCAGGTGGACTCAATGTACACAGAAGGGCATACGCTTTGAATCACAGCATGTTAGGCGATATTACGAAGTATAACAATGCGAATGAATGGTTTACAACCATTCGGGAAACCGAGGTGAAATTTAGACAAATCCTCAAATGGGTAAGCTGTTTTGCCTTAGCAGTAAACGAAGTCAATGCCTCCTTGGGACGGGTAGTCACGGCCCCTACCAATGGAAGTGCCGGGGTTATTCCTGCGGTATTGATGTATTATATGGTCATCGAAAACCACGATGCCGATTTTGGGCACATAAAGAAGTTTCTGATGGTCGCCGGCGAAATTGGTAGTATTTTTAAAAAAGGGGCTACTATTTCGGCCGCTATGGGCGGCTGTCAAGCCGAAATCGGCGTGTCGTCTGCAATGGCGGCAGGTGCATTGACAGAGCTAATGGGAGGAACACCAGCGCAAGTACTAATGGCCGCCGAGATCGCCATGGAACATCATTTGGGCCTGACCTGCGATCCCATTGGCGGGCTTGTTCAGATACCCTGTATCGAACGCAATAGTATGGGTGCCATCAAAGCAATAAACGCAGCGGAATTGGCGATGGGCTCTGACCCCGATGACGCCAAAGTACCGTTGGATAAGGTGGTGCAAACCATGTGGGAAACTGCAAAGGATATGAGTTCTAAATACAAGGAAACTTCTGAGGGTGGCTTGGCAATCGGGGTCAATCTGAGCGATTGTTAGGTAGCTTTTTTTTTACATGGGGCCTGTTTGAATTATAGGTGCTGAATAAATTCGTTAGGTCTTTGACCAAATCAATTCATGGGGATATAAAAGTCAAGAAGAAGTTGTACAGGTACGAGTTGCGATTCTATAATTTTAGGTAACTTTAGTGAATCTTTAACCAAATAAGTCATGTAAGAATGAAAGAACCAGAAAAAAACAAAGCAATCAATTCCTCTAGAAGGTCGTTTATTAAGAAAGGAGCCATTGCCTCCTCCATATTTATTGTTCCTAGACATGTCCTAGGTGGCGTAGGCTATTTGGCACCTAGCGATCGCCTTAATCTTGCAGCAATCGGAGCCGGAGGAAAAGGGGCCAGTGATATTTCGAATGCCTCTGTAAATGGTCGGGAAAATGTAATGGCCCTTTGTGACGTGGATTTTTCTGGATCGGCAAAGCAATCTGTAGCCAAATTTCCCAAAGCGAAGCTATATAATGATTTTAGGGAGATGTTGGATAAAGAAAAGGATATCGACGCCGTTACGATCTCAACACCTGACCATGTGCATGGGCCAGCAGCAGTTTATGCAATGAATCGTGGGAAACATGTCTACGTACAGAAACCGATGACCCATAATATCAGGGAGGCGCGCCTCTTGACGCAAATGGCCAGGGATAAAAAGATTGTAACTCAAATGGGCAACCAAGGTGGATCGAATCCGCTTTTGGGAATGGTTCAAAAATGGGTGGATTCTGGCCAGCTCGGCAATATAAACAAGGTTCAAATTTGGACCAATCGACCTGTTTGGCCACAAGGTGGCGCCATGCCGTTGCCTGACCCCAGTCTAAAACCGAAAGATCTTTCCTGGGACCTTTGGCTTGGGCCGGCACCTGAACGGGAATATACACCCAAACTCCAACCCTTCAATTGGAGAGGTTGGTGGGACTATGGAACCGGAGCCCTCGGCGATGTAGGATGCCATTTGATAGACATCCCTTTTAGGACTTTGGGCCTTAAATATCCAACAGATGCCGAATGTAGTATCGGATCCGTATATTCACAAATGTGGAATGCAGATTACCATCCAGAGGGTTGTCCTCCCTCCTCTTTCATAACGCTTCATTTTGGGGCTACCGAAAAGAGCAAGGCACCAATTGAAATGACCTGGAGTGATGGCGGCATTCGCCCTTCCCATCCCGATATTATCCCTGCAGACAGTGACATTGGGGGACAAAATAGTGCCAATGGTGTTCTTATAATAGGCGACAAAGGCATTATTTCTACCAATATTAATGATAGCTCCCCTTTGATGCCCAAGCTTTACCTGAATGACGGTACAACTGATTTCGGGCCTGATACCGAACCCAACGATGAACCTGAATATGGTCATCAACGCTTATGGGTCGAAGCTTGTAAAGCAGGTTTTGATAGCCCTGAACACCGCGGTCTTACCTCTTCCTTTGATTATGCAGGACCCATGACCGAAACCGTACTCATGGGAAATTTGGCCATACGAAGTTATTTATTACAAAAGGAAAATGCCGAAGGCAAAATGGAATTCTTCGCCCGTAAGAAATTATTATGGGACGGCGAAAATACCCGTATTACCAATATTGAAGAAGCGAATCAGTTCGTAACACGCACTTACAGAAAAGGCTGGGAAATTTAATCCGGGCCTTAAAATGAAAATCCCGCTGCTGCTTATCATGTATAAGCGACAACGGGATTTTTAATTTACAGTAGTCTTGACTTTAATGCGCTACTAATTATGATAGCTACATTGACCTATTAGTCGAGAGCCGGAGTCACTGTAATATTGCGATATTCGATCGGGCCATGATCACCTTGTATTAAAAAGGGACCAGGCTCCCCCTCCTTACTGTCTAAAGCACCTCCAGTAATACCTGGAATAATCTGATCATTGATAATGGTTGCCCCATTTGCCACGACCGAAACCCTTCTGCCGATCAAGGTGATATCATAGGCTTGCCACTCGCCTGCACTTTTGGCCACCATTTCATTGGGGGTAAGAAAACCGTAAATTCCACCTAACAAGATATCGGAAGGTTCCTTATCCTTATCATCCTGAATCTGAACCTCATAGCGTCCTCGTAAATAGACGCCACTATTACTTCCTGAGGGGTATTTAAATTCAATGTGTAATTTGAAATCCTTGAATTTTTCATCGGAAACCAAATTGGCCCCGGATTTTGGGCTTTTTAAGACCCCATCTTCGACGACCCACTGATTTTCACCCATGGCATGCCATCCGCTTAAGTCCTTTCCATTGAACAACTTAATGGTCTTACCCCATTTTGGATTCTTATTAAATGATAACATGGGGGCGCGGGTTGCAGTCCATTCGTACGTCTTTCCATCGGTGTATTTCATCGTACCTTTTAATTGATTACCCTCCATGCTTCCCGTGAATTCCATATCCCCCTCGCCAGGTTCCCATTGTGGTGGAATCGCAAAACTGAACATGCCGTCAGTTAATTTTACCTCGGCGATGGGCCGGGCACTGCCAGAGGCATAGACGAAACGCCCGACAAGGGTATGCGTCCCTGAGTGTCTGATTTCCAACCAAGAGGGCAGCTCTTTGCCGTCTTGCATAATCACCATATCCCATCGTCCTTCGATTGGGTTTGCCTCCTGACCATATACCAAAGATGCACAGGATAGAATTTGAAGACCAATGAGGCCTATAATTGCTTTCATTCTAATATTCATACTACCTAAAATTTAATTATTGAACGTAAATATACCATATTATTCAAATCTTTTTAAAATTGATGCACGCGCAATAAAGGCACCTAACAGCAACTGACAATTCATAGTAGCATATCGAAAAGGCATATCATACACATTATTCACAGTTATCGATTCGTCGCGTATCTATGAGATAGATTATTTTCCATGACTGACCATCGTTGAATAATTGAAATGAATTTACACCACAGTGATGGAATGTATCATTTAATATAAATTCATAGTCAGTCCAGGCGTTGGCCATTGGACCATCAATTTGAATCGAATACTTTTTGATTATTTCTTGAAAGTGCGTATTCTCAGGAATACTTGAAATCGATTTAAGAAAGGCACCGAATTCCTCTGATTTAACATACGACTTACCCGATTTATCACGGGCGATGGTCTGAAGTACGATTGAATCGGAAACCGTTTGTTTGATTACCAATGAATCCCGATTGTGGAAACCTTTGAAAAAAGTCTCTATGGTCTCTCGAACGGCCTCCTCTTCAGAAGTTTGCGCATACAGGATTCCTTGAAGGAGTAAAAAAACGGCCAAGGCTAGTTGCTTCATAATACACATTTTTTCAAATGTAATTAAATATTGTTTTCTAAAAGCACACTATAAAAATTATCAGTTAAAGCTTGAATCGTTCGCACCCTTCGACAATTTCCTTACATTTATCCCCACTAAATAACGCGCTATGCCAACTCCCAGAAAAGAATACAAACGAATCACGGTAAAGTCCTTGGTAGATATGAAAACAAACGGTGAAAAAATTTCTATGCTCACCGCCTATGATTATTCGATGGCCAAAATCGTCGATGCGGCCCAAGTCGATGTGATTCTTGTAGGGGATTCGGCAAGTAATGTCATGGCAGGTCATGAGACTACCCTGCCCATTACATTAGATCAGATGATATACCATGCGACCTCAGTCATTCGGGCAGTAGAACGGGCGCTCGTGGTTGTTGATATTCCGTTTGGAAGTTACCAGAGTGATCCAAAGGAAGCCTTGCGATCTGCTATTCGTATTATGAAGGAGAGTGGCGCACATGCCGTAAAGGTCGAAGGAGGGATTGAAATAAAGGAGTCTGTGAAACGCATACTGAATGCGGGAATTCCTGTAATGGGCCATTTGGGACTTACACCACAATCAATTTACAAATTCGGTACCTATACCGTACGTGCAAAAGAAGATCAGGAAGCCGACAAGCTTATGGAAGACGCTAAATTGCTTGAACAGCTGGGATGCTTCGCCGTGGTACTTGAAAAAATACCAGCGAGTCTGACCAAAAGGGTCTCCGAAAGTATTTCAATCCCTACCATTGGAATTGGGGCCGGCAAACATGCCGACGGTCAAGTTCTCGTAATTCACGATCTTCTTGGGATGACCCATGAATTCAATCCACGATTTTTACGACGCTATATGAATCTCTATGAAGAAATGGGCCAGGCTATTTCCAATTATGTGACAGACGTAAAAAAGAAGGATTTCCCAAGTGATGACGAGCAATATTAGCGCTATAGGAAAATAATGGATCGAAAACGGATTTTTAAGAGGATAGGAATTATTGCTTTGGTATTATTGAACATAGCCTGTGATCAACTATCAAAGGACGTCGTCCGCAAAAATATACGATCACATGACTTTATTGAAATAGTCAGTGATCATCTGATCTTGACAAATGTTGAAAACACGGGTGCTATGTTGGGTGTTGGAGCAAACTTGACCCCGATGTTAAAGTTGATTTTTTTGCAAGTGCTTCCTATTTTGGTCCTTGGTGTCCTACTTTTTAGGATACTTCAAAAATCACAGCGCAACAAATGGCTGATCCTTGCCCTTACTTTTGTAATCGGTGGGGGCATTGGAAATTTATTTGACCGGATTATGTACGGCTCGGTGACCGATTTCTTTCAACTAAAATGGGGTATCCTGAAAACCGGAATTTTTAATCTGGCAGATGTCTCGGTAACTCTTGGGGTTTTAATGATCCTTTTGGTTTCGATCAGCCAGAAAGAACCCGCATGATAGCCCCTGTAAAAATGGTATCAGATCCTAATAACCTGCAGATCCTTTATGAGGACAATCATTTAATAGCTATCAATAAACGGCCGGGGGATATTGTGCAAGGTGATAAAACCGGCGATATGCCCTTGAGCGATATCATCAAGGCCTATATTAAGGTAAATGAGGCAAAGCCCGGAAATGTATATTTAGGTGTTGCACACCGGTTGGATCGGCCAACATCGGGCATCGTCGTTTTCGCGAAAACGTCAAAGGCATTGACCAGAATGAATAAAATTTTCGCCGACAAAAAGGCCACTAAGATCTATTGGGCCATTGTCAAAAACACCCCACCCATGCAATTCGAGATCTTGACCCATTGGCTCAAAAGAAATACGAAGCAGAACAAATCGTATGCTTATTTACAAGAAATTCCCGACAGCAAAAAAGCAATATTGAGCTATAAATTAGTTAAAAAATTAAATAATCATACCCTTTTGGAAATCGATTTGAAAACAGGTCGCCATCATCAAATACGCGCCCAGCTAGCGGCTATTGGATGCACCATCAAAGGGGATTTGAAATATGGTTTCGATCGGAGCAATAAGGATGGAAGTATACATTTGCATGCTCGGCAACTATCATTCATACATCCCGTGCGTAAAGAAGTCATCGAATTGATCGCACCACCTCCAACGGATGCCCTATGGAATGCATGTCTTTAATCCTGCAGGCTTGAATCGACAACCATTGACCGCAACGGATGGCACATGGCAAGATGAGGCTACCAAAAGCTATCGAATGTATTTCTGGGCTTTTTCTCGAATGATTTCTGCAACAGGCTTGTTTTCGAGATGGCTTTCAAGCCAGGAAATGATATCCAAATATAAAAAGGCCCGCCGCTCATAGGGATGGTCTTCGTATTTTTTCAATTGGCTATGTAATTTATTGAATTCGGCATTCAATTCATTTGGATAAATATTTCCCAGATTACGTAAGAACTTGATCATTTCCTTTTGAACGGCATGTAGGTCGTTCATTTTTAAAAGAAATTTATAGGTGCTTTTGAGTTGTACCTCCAAGTGGTAGTCCATCCCGGCTTCATAATGCGCTACTAGACTTAAAACGCGTGCAAAACACATAAGATCCTCACGCATCTTTAAATTCTTGTTATTAATAATCTTTTTAAGATAAAGTATGCAGTTCTTATTATCACCATTCCCAAAATAGAGACAGGCGATTTTGTAATAAAGTACCATGATGTGATGGGCATCCAAGCGATCCTTGTGTTTGTTTATGCCATATTCGATTATCTTGACCAAATAAAGACCTTTTTCAAAAGTTCCTTCCAAGAAATGTAGGTTGAGTTTATTGGCATTGACATATAAAAAAATAAGGGAACCAATATTATCGTTTTTTGGAAAATCATCCTTTTTAACTACGTCTTCAAGATTTTTGAGGGTTTCCTTAAATTGAGAGCCATAACGAACATAAAACAACGATTCAAGCAAATAGTGATTTCCTTTCAAAAAGAAAACCGGATTTAAAGAGATCATCTGCCTTTGTTCATAGAAAAGATCGACCCATTTACTAGCGTACTTATAGCATGATAAAAAATCCTGAATTAAAAAACTATACCATAAATGAGCTTTGTACAACCACAATTTTTCACGAAATCCGAGCTCCTCGATGTTGTATTTCGGCAGATGCTTTTCAAAATATCTTTTTACTTTTTGAAAATCCTTATCACTTTGAACATACCCTATTTTAAGCATCATCCCATAAAGCTGCAATGATAGGTTCGACAATTTACTGGTAATCACATTCAAGGCGGAAAGCTCTTTTGCTTGAATGGCCAGTTCGTTCGCGCGGTCGGGAATGCTGCGCGTTATGTATTGCGTTTCAATTACTTTTTCGAGTTCAACGATTTCATAGGCAACATTTTTTTCTTCGTTCTCAATTGCCGTAAGCTTCGCCTTATCCAATATTTTGAGACTTTGTTTGTACAACCCTTTTTGATATAAAATTGTTGCAAAGTCTAATTGTTCCCGGATTTGTACACGTATGTTCTGGTTGACAGGATTTAATCGTAAACTCACCAGGATTTGTTTGTACAGATGTGCTTTTAAGTTGGATAGTTGTGCTTTTTTTACGATTCCACTGGCCAAAATCACCTTTTCATCATATTGTTTTATCTTGTCAAGAAGATTGAATAGACCTAAAAATTTAGCATCGGTGTTGACCCCCAATCTGCCGACATAGAGTTTAAATTGACGTTTTTCTGACTTAGAAAGTGATTTGACCAAGACGAACAAGGCATCTTTATGCACATTTGTCATCGTAATAAATAGTATTTATATATTTGTATATCAATATGTTAGCACTACTAAAAAGTGTGTCAACGTTGTAAAAGCAGGTACGTTTTTTATAATTTTATGCCCTTTTGGTTATATCTTCGTAAAGGCTAGTTAAAACTACATAAATATAATGAGCAAAGATATAGTACAAATTTTTGATACTACCCTACGGGATGGTGAACAAGTACCGGGATGCAAACTTGACACGGCCCAAAAGTTAGTGATTGCTGAGCGATTAGACGAACTGGGGGTCGATATCATCGAAGCAGGTTTTCCGATTTCGAGCCCTGGTGATTTCAATTCGGTAGATCAAATAGCAAGAATTGTAAAAAACGCTACGGTTTGTGGCCTCACACGAGCCGTACGCAAAGACATCGAAGTAGCGGCACAAGCACTGAAACATGCTAAAAAACCCAGGATTCATACCGGAATCGGCACCTCCGATTCCCATATTAAATTTAAATTCAATTCGAATCGCGAAGCCATTATTGAACGTGCAATCGCCGCTGTGAGCTATGCCAAAACATTTGTTGAAGATGTGGAGTTCTATGCCGAAGATGCAGGCAGGACCGACAATGAGTTTTTGGCACGTGTCTGTGAGGCTGTTGTCAAAGCCGGGGCGACCGTTCTAAACATCCCTGATACGACCGGATACTGTTTGCCAGAGGAATATGGAGCCAAAATGAAATATCTAATGGAGAACGTCAAAGGTATCGATAAAGCGATACTTTCATGTCATTGCCACAATGATCTAGGGCTTGCCACCGCCAATTCGATAGCAGGGGTCATCAATGGAGCCCGACAAATTGAATGTACCATTAACGGCCTTGGCGAAAGGGCCGGCAACACATCCTTGGAAGAAGTGGTAATGATTTTACGACAGCATCCGAGTTTGGGATTGGACACCAATGTAAATAGCAAACTATTATATGATACCAGTCAAATGGTTTCCCAAAAAATGGGGGTAATGGTACAGCCCAACAAGGCGATAGTTGGTGCAAATGCCTTCGCCCATAGCTCTGGAATACACCAAGATGGCGTAATAAAGAACAGGGAGACCTACGAGATCATTAATCCTGCCGACGTAGGGGTCACCGAATCCTCTATTGTACTTACGGCGAGGAGTGGCAGGGCCGCCTTGGCCTATCGCGCCAAAAAAGTGGGATATGACCTAACGAAAGTTCAATTAGATACCGTGTACCAAGTATTCCTAAACTATGCAGATCGCAAAAAGGAGGTGCATGACAATGATATTCATGAAATAATCGAGGTCAGTAAAATAAATAGCGAAAGCCTTACTTAATGCAACTGAAAATAGCCCTATTGAGCGGCGACGGGATAGGTCCTGAAGTTGTGTCCCAAGCCGTAAAGTGCCTAAGATCTGTAGGAGAAACTTTTGGGCACGCCTTTACATTCACTAGCGCCCCAGTCGGTGCCGAGGCCATAAAAATCAATGGCAACCCCCTACCCGATGAAACAATCAAGATTTGCAGGGATTCAGATGCTATTTTGTTTGGGGCAATTGGGGCTTTGGAATATGATAATGACCCAAATGCACGCGTACGGCCGGAACAAGGGCTGCTAAAACTACGCAAGGAATTAGACCTATTTGCAAACATTCGCCCGGTCAAGGTATTCCATATCCTAATCCCAGGGTCACCCTTGAAAGAGCACGTCATTAAAGGTACCGATTTTGTTATTTTTAGGGAACTCACAAGTGGCATCTATTTTAGTGAAAAAAAATTGAGCAAAGATGGAACACATGCTTCGGACCTCTGTGAATATTCGGAAAAAGAAATAAGCCGCATTGCCCATATGGCCTTTAAGGCTGCAAAAAAAAGAAAAAGGAAACTTACCTTGGTAGACAAAGCCAATGTTCTCGAGACTTCGCGACTTTGGAGGAGGGTCGTAATGGGTATTTCCAAAAGCTATCCCGAGGTGAAATTAGACTGTTTATTTGTGGATAAGGCGGCTATTGAAATGATTTTGAATCCCAGTCAATTCGATGTCATCCTAACAGACAATATGTTCGGCGATATTCTGAACGACCAAGCAAGTGTTCTTTTAGGCTCGACCGGTATATTGCCTTCCGCATCCATCGGAACGGATAACGCCATGTTCGAACCAGTACACGGTTCTTTCCCACAGGCAAAGGGAAAAAATATTGCCAATCCCGTGGCTTCCATATTAAGTGTCGCATTACTATTACAGCATTTCGGACTCGAAGAAGAATCGAACGCTGTAGTTTCGGCCGTACTTAAATCGTTCAACAAAAAGGTGGTAACGTCCGATATCATGGGAAGCAGTAAGTATGGCACCAATTACGTAGGTGACTTTATAGCGGATAATATCGTGGATTCTGATGATAACTTAAACATCAACGACGAAAATATATGGCTTGGCAAATCGACCATCATATAAATATCTTATTCGTTTACTAATTCCAGTATAAACCGGTCGAAATCACTTTTGAATTCAAGATACTTTTCACCGGTAGCCGGACCGTTAAACCCCGTATGAATTCTTCGAATGACGCCGTTTCGATCAATAAATATCGTAGTTGGGTAGGATAAGACTTGATTGATCATGGGCAGTTTTTCCTGGGCTTTTAATTTGTTTGAACTGCCATATTGAGCCAATACGATGGGATAAGGTACCCCAATGCGCTTTTTTAATCGTTCGATGGCCGCAAAAGCACCTTCTTGAGTTTTTGCGTATTCAAAGGCCAAGGCGATAAACCGTACATCAGGATTCGGGTTGTTTTTTAAATATTCGATGAAAAACTTGGTTTCATCAAGACAGTTAGGGCACCAGGTCCCCATTATCTGGACTATTACGACGTGATTCCGAAATTCGGGATCCGAAAGGGAAACCAAATGACCGATCTCATCCGGAAATGAAAACGAAATAGCATCATAGCCCTGTTTCATATAAGTAAGCGAATCCTCGCTTGGCAATTCAAAATCAGGATTACGTTTTGCTATCCACGCTTCTTTGGAATGGTTGCCAGAATAAAAAGAACCAACCATGCTACTATCATATACTTTGGCTTCAAAAAGGAAGGCATGAGCGCCATCAAAGGTGGAAAGTTTCAGCGAATCCCCGTCTAGAACACCTTGTAAAAATCGATAGTCCCCGGTCGTGGTCCGGAAGGTGCCGTGCACACTGTTTTTGTTTTGTATGAAATTTCCCTGCGCCAAATAGGCATTCGGGGTATTCCCTTCAAATTCGGCTTCCCATATCCCTGTGACATCTTGTACGGGGGCGGTATGGATCTGAAATCCTGTGGCTTCCCCAAAATTCGCCTCAAATGGTACCACACGATCTAAACTCTCTTTTATAAAATCCCCTACGATTCGGGTTTCTGAATATTTGGCGGCAATATACCCTTCGAAGACCGGAAACTTAATGAATATTGAATCTTTGTCTATCCTAATTTCATCAACGTGAATACGTTCATCCGCATTGTAAATTTCAAGCCAATACTTTCCATCCTTATTTTTAAAAACGTTGAAATTGAAGGGTAGTTGCCGATGATCTTTTACTTTTAAGGTCGCCAACCACATTCCTTCCTGCAAAGTTTGGTTGGGCATCGTGCAGGACTGTATGAAATACAACAAAATAAAGGATAATAGAAATTTTCCCAAAAAAGTCGTTTTAAGGTTTGCCATCGAAATAACGACATAATATTCAAAATAAAAAATTGAAAGGATTCGCACGCTGGGCTATTGAATGTCTTCCGGCATTGTTTTATCTTTACGGCCTTTAAAACCAAACCATGCAGATATCGTACAATTGGCTTAAACAATTCATCAAGCTCGATTGGGATTCAAAACAGGTAGCCGAACTTTTGACTGATTTGGGTCTGGAAGTTGAGGGGATTACACCTTTTGAATCTGTCAGGGGTGGCCTTCAAGGAGTTGTAGTGGGCCATGTGCTAAGCTGCATACAGCATCCGAATGCCGACCGCCTAAAACTAACTACCGTTGATATTGGGGGCGAAACGCCTGTACAAATTGTTTGTGGTGCACCAAATGTAGCTCAAGGACAAAAAGTGCCTGTGGCTACCATTGGCACAGTACTCTACACCTCAGAGGGAACACCGTTGACAATTAAGAAAGGTAAGATTCGTGGAGAGGAAAGTCATGGAATGATATGTGCTGAAGACGAACTCGGACTTGGGGATAGTCATGAAGGTATTATGATCCTAGGTGATGGTTTAAAACCTGGAACGCCTTGTTCCAAAGTATTTGAAATTGAAATCGATGAAGTTTTCGAAATAGGCCTAACGCCCAACCGTGCTGATGCAATGAGCCATTTTGGGGTAGCACGCGATTTGAAGGCCGGTCTTAAGCAAAGGGATATCGCAATTGAACTGATTACCCCACCGATTACCCACTTCAATGTTGACAATCGATCATTGAAGATTGATGTTTCAGTAGAAAATAATGAATTGGCTCCCAGATATTGTGGTGTTACCTTAAGTAATTTGATCGTGCAACCTTCACCTGACTGGTTGCTCAACCGTCTAACAGCAATTGGGATAACACCCAAAAATAATCTTGTCGATGCTACAAACTATGTCCTACATGAATTAGGACAGCCTTTACATGCTTTTGATGCAGACAAGATCCTTGGTAACAAAATAATCGTAAAGACCATGCCTGCCGGCACTAAATTTATGACATTGGATGGCGAGGAACGCGAGCTTCATGAGGAAGATCTTATGATCTGTGATATTGAAAAACCCATGTGCATCGCAGGAGTTTTTGGCGGAATTTATACCGGTGTAACTAGTGAAACCCGATCTATTTTTCTTGAAAGTGCTTATTTCGATCCGATATCCATACGGAAATCGGCAAAAAGACACGGCTTAAATACCGACGCTTCCTTTCGATTTGAGCGTGGCATCGACATAGAGAATGTTGAATATAGCCTAAAACGTGCGGCACTCCTCATTAAGGAAATCGCCGGTGGCGATATCACCTCTGACATTATTGACCTCTATCCTATTAAGAAAAAAGACAATGAGGTTTTCTTGGCCTTTGATAAGATTTATAAATTAATCGGACAGGAAATTCCGCAGGATACCATTAAATCGATTTTGGCCTCTTTGGAAATCAAAGTTAAAAACAGTACCGAAACCGGAATTGGCCTTGTAATCCCTTCATATAGGGTCGATGTTCAAAGACCTGTTGACGTTATCGAGGAAATCTTGAGAATTTATGGCTATAATAATATAAATTATTCAGAGAAGTTAAGTGCTTCGGTAGCTTCTGTTTCTAAATTCGACGATTATAAAATTGAAGGATTAATAGGCAATCAACTGGTTTCCCAGGGATTTATCGAGATTCTATCGAATAGCCTTACATCGCCCGATTATAGAAACCTCTCGAATGAATTACAAAGCAGTCATGCCGTGCAGATTATGAATCCGCTGAGCACCGAACTGTCGGTTATGCGACAATCACTACTTTTTAGTGGGTTGGAGGCCATAGCCTATAATATTAATCGAAAAAATCAAAATCTGCGATTGTTCGAATTTGGGAACACGTACCATCAAGTGCAGGATAAGCAGGTTGAAAACAAACACCTTGGCCTGTGCATCACGGGCAACTTGCATCATGATAGTTGGGTGAATGCCACCAAACGGTCCGATCTTTTTTATTTAAAGGCCATTGTACAAAATATTCTTAAGAGATTAGGAATTTACAATAGTTCCTTGGGGCCTATCGAAGGGGATCTATTCACTGAAGGTATTTCATTCGTATCCCAGCAAAAGGTTTTGGTTTGTATAGGTATCGTAAAACAGTCTATCCTAAGACACTTCGGCATTAAACAGGAAGTGTTCTATGCCGATATACATTGGGAGGCGATTATGCAGTTGGCAAAGCAGAATCAAATTACCTACAAACAAATTGCCAAATACCCAGAAGTTAAACGAGATCTTGCCCTTCTGCTTGATGTAAAAACCAGTTTTGGGGATATTTATGATTTGGCAATTCGTTCTGAAAATAAGCTACTGAAAGATGTTAACCTCTTCGATGTGTACACTGGGGAAAATCTGCCGAAAGGAAAAAAATCCTATGCCATCACATTTACCCTTCAGGATGAGAATGGGACATTGACCGATCAAAAAATCGACAAGATAATGTCGCATTTACAACAAACATTTGAGAAAGAATTAGGCGCCGTTTTACGATAAACCTAAATTTTTATAGGAAGAATGACATTATCAATCTCATGGATAACTCCATTGCATTGATTCGAGTCTGCTACGAGTATCTTGGCCGTATTGCCCAGGGCATCCGTTAAGATAATATCAATACCGCTTATGGTAGCCGTTAAATCCTCGCCTTGCACTGTTGTAAAGATGGCCTTGCCATTGCCCCTGCACATTGCACGCAAAATTTTAGCGGCCGTGAGATTACCGGCAATAATATGGTAGGTCAAAACTTCCAGTAACTGCTTCTTATTTTCAGGTCTTAAAAGATTTCCAAAGGCATTATCCGATAGGTTTTCAAAGGCCCGATCAGAGGGTACGAAGATTGTAAAAGGACCCTCGTAATTCAGTAACTCTTCTAAATCGGCCGCCCTAATTGCTGCCATTAATGCCTTATGATTATTCGAATTTTCAGTATTCCTGAAAATCGATTTATTGGGATCCGATTCAAATCGAACGGTCGAAAGTCCGCCGCTTTGCGAAAAGGAAACGAATGAAATCAGAATACAAAAAAGGGTCAGGGGGATTGCCGCGCATTTCATAAGTGGGATATTGGGGTTAAAAGACTAAAAGATCGATAAACGGTATAGGTTCTTCGACAAGATACAATTAATTACATTTTAAGTGAACGTTGAAGCATGCTGTTCATGGAAATTAACAAAGTATTAACAATTGATGAAGTTCGTCAAAAAGATAGTGATGCTTTATTCGTTAATTTTGACAAAAAATAGCATGATTTTACACAAAACAAATGTCCTGGATAAACTGGTCAAAGAGCGCTCCAAGCGGTCTGACACTCACATGGTCATGAACGAGGTATATCGTATTTTAGATACTGTATCCCAAAATCAAGAACGTATAGAAACCACTATTTCCGGCGACCTTGAAACAGTTATAAATGCCTTTAATTTGGATCTCTTACAAACCGATTGCATTTTCCATATTGACGATATTAAAGCTATATGCATCGACTATCGCCTTCGGTTTTTAGATTCCCGTTATTTTAAAGGAGATATCCCGAAAGAAGCCATATCTAAAATCGCTGCCCTCGAAAAATTACATGCGATTGAAGTTAAAGGTTTTAAGATTGTCGCCCCTTCGAAACTTTTTAAATTGAAGAACTTGGACGATCCTATCCTGTTTGCTCCAATCGGAAACAATTATTTTTACTTGATTCATAAATGGGGCAACGATCTTCATCCTTTTCGAAAATTATTGATGTGGCCATTTCGCAACATCGTTAATCTAACTTGCCTGGTTCTCGTAATCAGTTATCTAATGGCTGAAATGGTTCCAAACGGACTATTTTCCAAACATCATTCTTCTGCAGAATTCTGGATTATTTATTTCTTTATATTCAAATCGATTGCCGCAGTGGTCCTATTCTACGCATTCGCCTTGGGCAAAAACTTCAATCCTCAAATCTGGAATAGTAAGTATTTCAATGCCTAGTAAACTGTAATTAAAAAAGCATCCTGTGAAAAATCGGATGCTTTTTTTAGTACGCTAGTTCAATGGTTTACTTCAAGAAAATGTCATAGGGTACGCCATCAAGGTCGATCTGATCCACTAGCTCGGGATCCGGATTTAATTTTATTCGCAATAGTCCGCCTTTAGTTGCATCCCCGGTTTTTTTATAGCCGACCAACAGTAAATTGTTTGTAGCATCATAGTTTACCAGGGTTGTATCCCCGATTTCAAATTCTTGTTCAACCTGTTCCTGGGTCAGAAAGTTTTCGAATAGGTAGATGTGTGTAGTGCTTATTTCAAAATCATAGATGGCAGGAATATGAGGGTGGACTTCCTCTCCTGTAGGGCGTTCAAAATATAGTTTTCCTTCAAGATCAAGATGAATCGACTTAGAAGTGGAAAAATTGGGCGCTGTACCCACCCCGTAATTCACATATTGCGCGCCCATGGTCGTGCTATTAAAAATGGTATGCAACCCATCATAACAGATGAGGATATTCCCGTCATTATTTTTTAATAGTTGTCGAACATTGTAACCCAAGTTATTTTCATAAATAAGGGTATTCGAGGCCAAATCGATTACGACTATGCCATTTTCGTCAGAGATTTCCTCATCGAAGGTCAAGATAAAAAGGCGGTTATTTGCAACAATAAATTGAATTGGTTTGGTATCTAACGGGACATCGATATAAGTAGATTCAGTTGCATTGTCATCAATTACCCGTACCATGTACTTTTTGGGTTGGCCGACTTCCGCCAAAACATATCCCAGAAATACTTTGGTTTCAGACCGACCGATAGCAGTAGCTTCCACTGCACAATTCGGCAGCTCATTAAACACCGGCAGCTTCTGAGTAGATTGATCATTAAAATCATAGGTAGTGATTTCACCACTGCAGTCGACCTGTGTGTGGTATAGCATGAGTTTTGAGCCCTCTTTGTAGGTTAGATCGGGCAATGGAACGGTGGCAAACTTGTTTTCGCCCGTGTTGAACAATAAGGTTTCTGAGGTGGCATTAAGTAGTTGGGACTCCAGCTGACCATCCGAGGACATAAGCAACGTGTAATCGGCATTGCCAGCAATGACCTCGGGATCGGTAAGATCACCATCCCCAGCTGTCTTGCTACAGCCAACGAAAACCAGCACAAAAACCATGTAAAACATGTTGTAGGTTTTCATAATGTAAGAATTTGGGCTCTATAAAATTCAAACAGGGACTACGTACATTTTGGCGCGCTGTTCCCTTAAAATTTTATCAGACATATATTCATCAAACGTTAAATAGCGATCAATATTGCCTTTGGGAGTCAATTCGATGATCCTAGTTGCCACGGTTTGGGCAAATTCATGGTCATGGGTAGTAAAAAGTACAGACCCTTTAAAGTTTTTAAGTGAATTATTAAAGGCCGTAATACTTTCGAGATCTAGATGGTTGGTAGGTTCATCAAGCATTAGTACATTGGCCCTAAGCATCATCATCCTGCTCAACATACAGCGCACTTTCTCCCCTCCAGATAAGACCGTACATTTTTTTAATGCCTCTTCCCCACTGAACAGCATTTTTCCTAAAAAGCCCCGAATATATACCTCCTCGCGCTCTTCTTCGGTCTTTGCCCATTGTCGCAGCCAATCGACCAAATTAATATTCTCGGTAAAAAATGCCGCGTTATCAGCAGGCAGATAACTTTGGTTTGTGGTAACGCCCCATTGAAATTTGCCCTCAGTAGCCTTTTTATTGCCATTTATTATTTCATAAAAGGCAGTTGTTGCCCTTGAATCCCTTGAAATAACGGCCACCTTGTCTCCTTTTGCCAAATTAAGGTTCACATTTTGGAATAATAGATCACCATCTTCTGATGTTGCCGAAAGTCCTTCGATATTTAGAATCTGGTCACCGGCTTCGCGTTCCCTATCAAAGATGATTGCAGGATAGCGCCGGCTCGAGGGTTTAATATCCTCGATTTTTAGTTTGGATAGCATTTTCTTCCTAGAAGTGGCCTGCTTGCTTTTTGCAACGTTGGCACTGAACCGCATAATGAATTCTTGCAACTCCTTTGCCTTTTCCTCTGACTTCTTGTTTTGTTGGGCCCTTTGCCGTGCAGCTAACTGGCTGCTTTCGTACCAAAACGTATAGTTGCCCGAATACAGGTTGATTTTTCCAAAATCAATATCCGCGATGTCTGTACACACCGAATCCAGAAAATGCCGGTCATGAGAAACGATTATTACGGTATTATCATAGTCGGCCAAGAAATTTTCCAGCCAACTAATGGTTTCATAATCCAAATCGTTCGTTGGCTCATCCATGATGAGTACATCAGGATTTCCAAAAAGAGCTTGTGCCAGTAAAACGCGTACTTTCAATTTTGAATCAACATCGGCCATTGCAGTTGCATGCAATTCCTCCTGTATCCCTAAATTCGATAGCAAAGCGGCGGCGTTGCTCTCAGCGTTCCAACCGTTCATTTCTTCGAATCGCACCTGCAATTCCCCTATTTTATCGGCATTTTCATCACTGTAGTCAGCGTATAAAGCATCTATCTCTATTTTTATCGAAAATAAGGGTTTGTTTCCCATGACCACCGTTTCAAGTACCGTATGGTCATCATAGGCATTATGGTTTTGCTCCAGAATCGACATGCGCTTGCCGGTTTCTAGATGCACATGTCCTGAGGTCGGATCCTGTTGCCCCGAAATTATTTTTAAAAAAGTTGATTTTCCGGCGCCATTTGCCCCAATGACTCCATAACAATTCCCCTGGGTAAACGAAACGTTTACCTCATCAAAGAGAACTCTTTTTCCAAATTGCACTGATAAATTCGAAACCGACAGCATAATCTTCTAAATTAAATTTCGTGCAAAAATAAATAAATAAAAATCGGTATACCAATAATCTTCTAAAGCCTGCCGATTATCGAATACCTGAACGCAAACGTCCCATTTTTAACGCACAATTAACAGCCTCGACTGTTTGGGTTTAGTAATTTTGACAGTACCTAGCAGGTATTCATATATGAATAAAAACGTACTTTATCTATTTGTTTTAGTAATCGTATCTTGTAACAACGCAGAAAAAAAATCTCCCAATGTTTCTTTTGCAGGGGAAATTGTGAACCCAACAAACGACTATGTGGTTCTTTTCAAAGGCGATGTTGTTATCGATTCTGCCAAGTTGGACCAAGACAATCGTTTTGCCTTTCAACTTGATACGATATCAGATGGGTTGTATCACTTCAATCATGCACCCGAATTTCAATATGTCTATTTGGAGAAAGGAGACAGCCTTATGATACGGCTAAACACGGCTGGTGGTAGCTTTGATGAATCGCTCGTTTTTTCGGGACGAGGTGAAGAAATCAATAATTTTCTACTAGATCTGTTTCTGGTAAATGAAGATGAAGAAAGGCTGATATATTCGAAATACTTCGGAATGGAGCCTGATGATTTTAGCAAGCGAATCGATTCGCTGCGACGTGAAAAACTCGAACAACTGGAAGCGCTTGGGTCGGATGTTAAAATTTCAAGAAAAGCCGAGGAAATCGCCAAAGCCAGTATTGATTACACGTATTATGATTATATGGAGCGATATCCCTTTGAACATAAAAATCGCCTCAGGGATACCGAGATTCCTGTAATGCCGAGCAATTTTTATGACTACCGCCGTAGTGTTGATTTCAATAATTCGAACTTCACCTATTTAAGGCCCTACTATGATTTCATGAAATCGCATTTCGATAATCTCACCTATGCCGATTGTGCGAAGGAGTGTGCGTTCGGGAACGAAAGCATCAAAAACGAGCTGCATTACAATCGTCACAAACTTAAACTCATAGATAGTCTAGTAATCGATAAGGAATTAAAGGACAATCTTTTACGCAATGTGGCTTTTAAGTATTTGTTGAAAGTTCACGATAAAGAGGAAAATAACAAAACCTTCATTGATGAATTTCATAGGTTATCGGGAAATAATAAGCACATAAAAGAAATTAATGCGCTCTATGAAGCAATCAGGAAAATACAGCCAAACAAGGAGATTCCTAATTTTTATGTTTCGACCGTTACTGGGGATACTGTTTCACTACAAAGCATCGCGAAGAAGGATAAAACCGTTTTTTATTTTTGGTCCGGTTCCGACAAAAACCATTTTGAAAAAATGGCCAAACGTGTCGCGCTGCTATCTACGGCAAAACCTGAGTATTCCTTTGTAGGTATCAACATCATGACCGATGAGGCTACCTGGAAAACCTTAGTGGCCAACAGAGGGTTAGATGTGCACAGACAATTCCGTGCTAGCAATTTTGAGGAGCTAACCAAGACATTGATTGTATATCCTTTGAACAAGTGCATCATTACGGACGATGCGAAAATAGTTGATGCCTTCTCGAATATGTATGCCTCCTTTTGATAGGGCCTCTATAAAAATAGGTCCTTAAATTTTTAAATAGTTCCCTGAAAACTTCTTGTTTTTTTTAGTTTCCTTTTTTGTAATCGGCTAGGAATTTTTCAAGCCCACTATCGGTTAAAGGATGCTTCAATAAACCTTCGATTACCGACAAAGGTCCGGTCATAACGTCAGCGCCTAATTTTGCACAATCGATAATATGCATCGTATGGCGCACTGAAGCCGCCAATATTTGTGTTTCAAAGGCATAATTGTCATAAATAAGTCGTATTTCAGCAATTAAATTAAGTCCATCGGTCGAAATATCATCTAACCTGCCAATAAACGGGGACACATAGGTTGCGCCAGCTTTGGCTGCCAAAAGCGCCTGTCCGGGTGAGAAAACCAAGGTACAGTTGGTACGTATTCCTTTATCACTGAAATATTTCAACGCCTTAACGCCATCCTTTATCATTGGCACCTTGACGACGATTTGTTCATGAAGATCTGCCAGTTCCTCCCCTTCCTTGATCATGGCCTTAAATTCAGTGGATATCACCTCTGCCGATACATCACCTTCCACAATTTTACAGATATCAACATAATGTTTTAGGATATTATTCCTCCCTGTAATACCCTCTTTTGCCATCAAAGACGGATTCGTAGTAACTCCATCTAAGACTCCAAGTTCTTGGGCCTCACGTATTTGGTCTAAATTAGCGGTATCGATAAAAAATTTCATTTTCTCTGATTTTAATGTTAAATAGTATCTTTTTAAAACGGCAAACTAAGAAGCAGCGAAATTACAACTTATAATGATTTAACAATAGTTTCTCGTAGATTTTGTCGGGCAATACCCTCTTAAGGAATATGGAAAACCGTTGCAGGAAATCCCCAACTTTATAGTGTACCTTCGGCCTTTTTGCCTGAATAATCTTATACACCTTCTTGGCCACCTCTAAGGGGTCATTTGCCTGATCCACATCCTTGTTGATCAAATGCAACGTATTGGTATACGCCTTTTCGTAAGGTGAATTTTCGTTGATCGGCGCATGGTATCTTCCTAAGGCTATATTGGTCGCATAATCTCCCGGCGCCAAGGTCGTAATGTGCACCCCAAAGTTCTTCGTTTCCATTCTTAAAGCCTCTGTGACGAGCGCGATGGCCCCCTTGGTTGCCGAATAAATACCTCGATATGGCAAACCCATATACCCTGCAATTGAGGTAATGTTGATAATCAGTCCATACTTCTGCCGGCGCATTTGTGGAAGTACTGCTTTCATCATATGCATCGGTCCATGAAAATTGGTTTCAAAGGCGCTAAGAATCTCAGCATA
>JBBQAM010000102.1:0-5249 GCA_038316335.1 Flavobacteriales bacterium | reverse complement strand
GGTTTTCCGGCACATCCGCCACACGGTTTTAGAGCATGATTACAAATTGAGCGATTGCTGCAAACCAACCCAGGCAAAACCCTAGTATCTCAATCTTCTTTTGCATTTTTTAGATTCAATACGTCGATTTGGCCAAAAAATCAATAGTATTCAATTTTCCGCATTTTTGACTTAATCCGGCCGTAGGATGCGCTTTTCTTTTCCTGTTCCTATGTCCTTATTTCCACCTTGATCCAAGCCTAAATTGGCAAGGGCACAGTCGAAGTTTTATTTCCACATTACAAAATTTTTTATTGGGCATGGGCCTACGGATTCCTTTCGTAAACTTAAGGTAAAATGCGATATTTTTTGAATATTATAAAGGTATCATTTGTATAATTCTGAACATTACCATGAAGAACGACCTTTTGCTTTTTAATATTTTGGCAGGACCATGGAGCAAGCAGCCTTTTAATTTCAGGCGGTGAAAAGTTGATAGCTTGGACATTAAGAGGGTTGGTCACTAATTAGTAACCTATAGATTTTTCAAATCGATATGACCTGATCAACGCCTTTCATTTAGTGACCGATCATTAGGAGGAAATAATTGGTATAAATACAGGTAAAGGCAAAATTAATTGAATTCCCTTATCAATTCAACATCATCGGTCGGATGATAGATCAGTGGGGAAAATTCGATTTCGACATCACTTTTATCCAACCCGAAAAACGTTTCATCACTCAAACTGAGTCGCTTTAGAAAGAAATACGAATTGAGTAAAAGGCCTTCGTGCAATGTGAATTCGTTTTCTACCGAAAGAAATTTTTCGAGAACGATGAATTTAAAGTCCGGCTCTTTATTATACTTGGTAGATCCGTCAGGTCGTTCATGAAGGTTCAATTCTTTTTTTGCTATCAACTCCCGGACGATCTTCTTAAAATAAAGTTCCGTTCTGGGTTGGACACGAAAACCGACATTGATATTGACTTTGATAATCGTATCGTCTACCAATTCAGAAACATCGTACGAAAGCGTATAGGGTTCATCGGTACGGTTCAGATGAAGAAACCAATACACATCTGCACGCTTCGGTTTTTTGGCCAGGATTGACTTTATGATTTTTTGTTCGACCTGATGCCTAAAATCGGCCTTGGTCAGGTAGATGAGATGTGTTGCATATTCTGGAATGCTTTCGTCGGCGCTCAATTCTTGGATTGTTTTCGCGTACTTTCCGATATCCAGAAAAACGGTGAGTCGGTTGGTTATTTTCCTTCCATAGAAAACAGCATACATAACCAGTATGAAACCCAAGGAAATAATCAAGGTAATATAACCCCCATCTGCAAATTTGTTCACATTTGCAAGAAAAAAGGTAATTTCAATACTCGCAAAAAGAAGTAACAACGCAACAACGGCGAAAAGGTTCCATTTTAAGCGGAAACGCAAATAATATGATAGCAAATAGGTGGTTACGAGCATGGTAATCGTTATGGCCAATCCGTAGGCAGCTTCCATATGTGATGAATCGTCGAAATGGAGCACCATAAAAATGCAGCCGGCCCAGAGCAATAGGTTGATACTCGGTATGTAGATCTGGCCTTTTATTTCAGAGGGCTGCCGAACGGTAACTCGTGGCCAAAAATTTAGACTCATTGCCTCGCTAATCAAGGTATAGCTGCCACTGATCATCGCCTGCGATGCGATAATGGTCGCCGCAGTGGCAATGAGGATACCGGCGACCAAAAACCAATGTGGCATAATTTCGAAAAACGGATTTCTGCTGTTTAAGGTGGCATTTTGACCCAAGTTCATAATCCAGGCTGCCTGTCCCATATAATTGAGCAGTAAGGCGGTTTTTACACCGATCCAGGTACTGCGTATGTTTTTAATACCGCAGTGGCCGAGGTCGGCATACAGGGCTTCCGCACCTGTCGTAGCAAGAAAAACACCCCCTAACAAAACAAAACCACTGGGGTAATCGATCAGGAAATTGATTGCATAAACAGGGTTAAGTGCCTTTACGATTTGTGGGTGCTGCAACATTTGAATGATACCCAGGCTAGAAAGCATTGTGAACCAAACCAACATGGCGGGTCCGAATACACCCCCAACTTTTTGCGTTCCAAAACGTTGAAAGAAGAACAAAGCCGATAAGATGGCAATTACTATGGGAACCGTCGGCAGATCTTCCAGCCCTTTTACGTTGGCAAGGCCTTCTACTGCCGAAGATACTGAAATGGGAGGTGTAATAATGCCGTCGGCCAATAGGGTAGAGGCGCCTATCATGGTCGGGAAGATCAAGAATTTCCCATACCGCCTTACGAGGGCATATAACGAAAATATGCCTCCTTCGCCATTATTGTCGGCCCTTAAGGTAAGTATGATATATTTGATGGTGGTAAGAAAGGTAATCGTCCAAAAAACGCAGGAAATACCTCCATAAACAAGTGTTTCCGAAATCGGTCGTTCCCCAACAATCGCTTTTAAGACATACAATGGCGAAGTACCTATATCGCCATAAATAATTCCCAGTGCAACCAGAAGTGTGCCTCCAGTTACTTTGCTATTGATTCCTTGCTTTCGTTTGTTCATTATGAGTCGGTATAATATGATTTGCCAATCAATTGACATAATTGCAATAAATTGTGGTGCAATGCGTACAATGCAGCTATCATTTCCTTTTTGTTGTCGAATGGCAGGTTAAGGCCGTTGTATACTTCCAAAGCGGTTTCTACCGAGTGTAAGTGGGCTTCCACATTTTCAAACATGCTTTTTGTGTTTTCAGAACCAATAAACCGTGATGTCCCCAAAACTATTTCTTCATTACATGCGAACAACCTCTTGGCACTTTTCGGACTTTCGATATCGTACAATCGGCAAAATTCCATTGAATCAAAGCCAATTTTTACAATGATATCGGTCAACTCCTTGGTTATCTTGAAATTGTGTCCCACATTATTTTGATTAAAAATGGTATTTGTTATGGAAGGAATGCTTCAACAAGTAACGATATAACTCAAAAGAATTAATTGAATTGGGTGCCTGATAGCCTTGTGCGGCCTTGAGATGATTTATAGTGTTCATCCTAAAGGAAATCCCACTTCATGAGCTATCTGTTTTTCGAATGTTACAAAGGTCGGATGAATGGGATATGTAAAATATCAAGAGTTTAGGGAAGCGTATAAAGATTTTATAAAAATTGCCATAAGTGTTGGGAAAATGGTTTTAGTTATTATCCCAGGCATCAATTAATGCCATAATTAATAGAAAAAGCACCAAACCTATTAGCAGCATACTGCCAATAAGATGACTAGATAGTTGGGGAGGCATACTTGTATTTTTTACTTAAAACAAAATAACAGCGAACCCTATAAATAAAGAATCAAAAGATGGCCCCCTAAATAAATGTTTTGTAAAGACTATTGAAAACGGTAACCGACCCCACTTTCGGTAACTATATGTTGCGGATTGTTGTGATTTATTTCAATTTTTTTTCGAAGGCTGCCAACAAAAACCCGTAGATATTGTGTTTCTGTTTGGTACCCATAGCCCCATATTTCCTTTAATAAAAAGTGATGTGTTAGCACCTTGCCCTCATTTTTTAAGAACAATGCCAATAAATTGTACTCGGTAGCGGTTAGTTTTAAGATTTCCGCATCGCGCTTCACAATTCGCGCCACCAAATCAATTTCAATATTACCACATACAATGACGGCACTATTTTCGGTGTTTTGCCCGCTACGTATGGCTGAGCGTATCCTTGCCAGCAGTTCACCGGTACGAAAAGGTTTGGTTAAATAATCGGTAGCGCCGTTGTCAAGTGCAGAAACAATATCACCTTCGCTGTCCTGTACAGAAAGGATAATGATGGGTTTGTTATACCATTCCCTTAAATTTTTTAGGATTTCGTGCCCGCTTTTGTCGGGCAGCCCGATGTCTAACAAAATCAAATCGGGCGGATGACTCGCAGCAAACATCAATCCTTCTTTTCCTGAAGTAGCCTGAATGACTTTATAGCCATTACTCTCCAGATTTATTTGGAGCAATTTTCTAATCTGCGGTTCGTCATCTATGATTAGTATTTCTGCCTTATTCATTTTTCAAACTATTTAAATAGGAAGATTCAGCAGGAATATTTATATGAAAATTTGCCCCCCCTGCTTCCAGATTCTCCAATAGGATATTTCCGCCTAAAGCTTCGGTAAATCCTTTCGCGATAGATAGGCCCAGACCTGTACCGCCCGTCTGTGAATTATTCACCCGATAAAATTTATTGAAAACCAGTTCGATCTTATCCAAAGGGAAACCAAAACCATTATCTGAAATGTTTATGGTAAATGCGCTGCCTTCATCGGTAACTCCAATAATAATTGTTGAATAATGGGGTGTATGTTGAAGGGCGTTATGAATGATATTTTGGCATATCTGCTCAATAAAAATTCCGTCGGTTTTGAAAAGCGGAAGTTCTTCGTTGGCTTCGAAGATAAGAGTATGGTTAATGGCACTTTCCTTATTTTGCCTGATGATATCGAAAATCAATTCGTTTACATCGACCCAATCTAATTTTGGTTGCAGAATTTTTGCTTCTAAGCGGTTCATGTTCAATAGATTTTCGACCTGCCTGTTAAGCCGCAATCCTGAAACTTCAATTTGGTCATAAAGCTCATTTATGGTAAGGTCTGTAAGTTTTGATTGATTGTCCTTAATGGTATCAATTGCACCGATGATCGCCGAGATAGGTGTTTTCAACTCATGTGACAACGAACTGAGCAAGGTTTTGTAGAGTTGAATCGATTTGCCTTTTTCTTCCTCGTCCCTTGATTTTTGCTCGAATTCTCGGATTTTTGACGTTAGTACGCTATTGATAAGGGCGATTACAAAATACATTGAGAACATTAATGCATCTTCCGGTGTTTCGATATGAAAAGTATAAATAGGAGGAATAAAAAAGAAATTCCAGATAAGTGCGCTTAAAAGCGCAGCAATTAAAACAGGGAAAATGTCAAACAGAATGGCAGTTAGGGAAACGGTCAGCATTAACATGAGTGCAACCGCCCGATGGCCAATAAAGTCGACCATAAAATAACCCAGTACGGCCGTTATAGCAACCAAAAGAATGCTTATCGCATATTGTTTTCTTTTGCTATGTGTCCTTGTTTGGATGAGATTCACGTTTTATCCCAAAGTTAGGCATTGTACTGTAATTATTTTATAAAGATTATTTTTGTAAGCTATATAAGCATCTTCTCATGTATCCCTCATTCATTTT
>JBBQAM010000103.1:0-4905 GCA_038316335.1 Flavobacteriales bacterium | reverse complement strand
ATCATTTGGCAGCAATGACTTACAAAAATGCGGAGAGGCATTTTGTTAAAACCTCTCGGCATTTTAAATTGTGCCTATGATTTTCCATTAGAATCTGTACCCGATTTTGATTATTAAGAACGGGAGAGAATTCCCAGTTTTTCGTGGTATTGGGCTTCTTTATCCTGAAAAGTTCTTATTTGGATATTCTTCTTTTTCCGTTTCTCATTTTACAGAATCCTAGCAACATGGAATTGGGCAACGATTCAATGGCCTGGGCATAAAAATGAGTAATCATACTTGTGCCATTTATCCCAATTTTCCAAATCTTCATCCCTTTATTTGTTAAGTTTCGATGCAGACCCTGAATCAAGGTATAAAACGGTATCCGGATGGGTGCGTAAAATAGTAGAGGGGAATTCGGTTGAAATTTCGGAGTTAAGGGTATTGAAAACCGCTTCTGCTTTCCGTTCGTCGGGAACTACGCAACTGATGTGCTTGCAACCCATTATTGCAGGGATGGTGAGCGTAAGGGCTTGAGTGGGTACATCGTCGAAAGTAGGAAACCAACCTTCTCCCAATTGTTGCTTCCGACAGCCTTCGTCCAATTCCACTACTTTTACCAAATGAGGGTCATTAAAATCAGCGACCGGTGGATCATTAAATGCAATGTGCCCGTTTTCACCAATACCGATGCACGCAACATCAATTGGATGACTCTCCAGTAATTCTGTATAACGCAATATTTCGGCTTCCACGTCTTTAGCATCGCCATTCACATAATGTACCTCTTTAGGTTGAACTTTTTCGAGGATTCGCTCTTTCAGGTATTTGCGGAAGCTGGCCGGGTGTGTTTCCGGGAGTCCTTTATATTCGTCTAGATGGAAAACTGTAATCTTTTCCCAGTCTATGTTTTGCTTCTGTAAATGTTCCAAAAATTGAAATTGCGAAGCACCGGTAGCCAAAATCAGGTTGGCATATCCCTTTTCAGCCATGGCATCTTTCAATTTTCCTGCCACACAAACGGCTGCGGTTTCTCCTAATAAGTCTGCATTTTTAAAGATTTTTACTTTAAGGCTTTCTTTTTGGAATTCTGTGTTGTTCATTTTTATGTTTTTAAATTATATAGTAATGAGATTGTCCGTGTCAAAACAATTCTGTTATTGCAAACCAGCTGGTCATAAATGAAAATAATATTACTGCCCATATCCCGATGTTCTCGCGAAGCGTGGCTTTGTTCTTCCCCATTAGTTTTTGCCGGTTAATGAGTAACAGGATGGGGATTGCTACTGCCGGTAGGATGACTGCCTGAAACGCTTGTGAAAAAACCATCAATACTGGTGGGCTCTGTTTCAAAAATATTGTTCCGAAAGTAAATAACATGGCGATAAAAATGAGGATGCGCGATTGGGTTGAATGGATGTTCCGTGGTTTCCCGGTATAGTCGGAAACCAGCCATGGTGCAATCAGCACAATAGGAAAGATAGTGGAAAGTCCGGCCCCCACAATACCCAGGATCAAAATGAAAGCAGCAACATCGCCGCCAATAGGCGCAAAAAGATGAATCATTTCTACCGTGTTTTCCAATTTCAATCCCATAATGTGCAGTGTGCCAGCAGCAACGGCCATGATCACACCGCTAAGGACCAGCATCATCGTTGCCGACACGGCCGCGTCTTTTTTCTCTTCTTTCAAATTATTAATGTTCCAGCCTTTTTCGGCAACAACCGTACTACGCATAATGAATACCGCTGCAGAGCAGGTAGTGCCTGCAATGGCTGCCACCAACCCAAACGCGCCCGGAGTATCCGGCACCCCTGGAATCAAACCTTTTGCAATAGCCGAAAAGTCCGGACTGACCATAAAAAATACCATAATGAAGGAAAGCCCCATAAAAATGACAAACACGGTTAGTACTTTTTCAAAGGTTTTGTATTGACCAAACCACAGCAAAAAGTAAATTCCAACTGTCAACAATAGAATGATCCAGCCGCGGCCGACAATTTGGCCGTCAAAAAGCAAGCGGATGGCTTCCTGTACCAAATCGGCCACAATGCCCATCACACCAATCAACGCCAACAGTTCACCGATAACCAACGCAATGAGGATATAAAGTGCCAACACCCATCCGTGCCGGAATTCGTGTTTGATGTTGTTAAGGGCTGTTTTCCCCGAAACCAGGGTTACCTTTCCGTAGGCTACCATCAATATGAAGGTAAAAATACACGATAATACCAGTGCCCAGAATAGTTCCATACCATATTCAGCCCCCGTTTTGGCCATCGTAGTTACGCTTCCTGTACCAATGTTATAACCAATAAGAAAAAGTCCCGGTCCGACGGCTGCAAGGGCGATAGTTATTTTTTTATACGTTTTATTCATATTTTATTTTTCATATACCAGTTCCCCCGCGACCCATGTTTTCTGAATATCCACCTGGAAGTCGTCCAATGTAAACAGTATCAAGTCGGCGCGTTTGCCGGGCACCAACGTTCCACGGTCGCTTAGCCCATAAAGCTTTGCCGGGTTGGTGCTTGCCATTTTTACGGCATCGCCCAACGAACATCCGGTAACTTCCATAATATGCCCCACCCCTTTGGTGATGGGTGATGCCGAACCATACAATACTTTTTGTTCCGGATAGTACAATTTCCCCTCTTTGGTCAATTCGATGGTCTCCCCGGTTTCAGTTTTGTATTCGCCCGGTTCTAGTGCTGCATAATGGGTCACATCGGAGGTGATGACCGTATTTTCCACGCCTTTCACCTTGTAGAAAACTTCTATCTCTTCAGGCAGCAGGTGAAAACCATCGCAGATAATACTAATGTTCAGCCGATCATCGGCCAGTTGGGACCAGAAAGGGTTTAGGTGGCGGTTAATCATGTTTGCCGCCCCATTACCGAGGTGCGTGGCAATTTTAGCGCCCCGGTCGATGGCCGCCGTTACCGTAGCAGCATCTGCATTGTGGTGCCCCAAAGCAACCACGATCCCTTTTTGACTGCATTTTGTGATGAAATCAAGTGCACCTTCCATTTCGGGCGCAAGGGTTACTTGCATGATGTGCCCTCCAGATGCATTGTAAAATCGCATAAATTCATCCCAATCGGGCAGCTTGACAAATTGTTTAGGATGAGCCCCGCGGTAACCGTCTTCGGGATTGATATAAGGCCCCTCCAAGTGAAACCCGGGGATGGAGCCCCGCAGGTTTTTATTGTCCACAGCTTTCGAAAGGGTTGTAAAGTTTTTGATCAATACCGCGGTGCTGTTGGTAGTTAGCGTGGGAAGATAGGTAGTGACCCCTTTCTTCCACAACTCGCGGGTGGCTTTCTCGACCCCTGCAGGCGTGAGGTCGCTTTCACCAAGGGCAAAAGAAATCCCAGCAAACCCGTTCACCTGGTTGTCGAAAAAGCCCGGGGCAATGTAAACCGGTTTATTACCCTCAAGTTCTTTAATGGAACTTATCTTTTCTATTTTCCCATCCTTAATTTCTATCCGCACCGGTTGGCCGGTGAAATAATGGATGCCTTCGATCACTTGTTGTGCACTGATTTCATTCAAAACGAAAAAAAAGATTAATGTTACTACTGACCGTGTGAACATAAAGTTGTAATTACTTTTTAGTGACATATTTCAATATATTAATGATTGTTTTTTATTTTACTTCAACCACCTGTCAAACCATTCGAAAGCTTCCGCCTGCATCTCTTTTCCAAACCTGTGGCCTCCTGGATAAAATGAGCCTCTATAGCGGTTGGCCGCTTTTGCTTTTTGGTACACCTCTTTCAGTATTTCATCCGCCCGTTTCATGCCGGAAAGGGTAAACAACCCGTCCTGCTCGGCGTTTAAGGTGATATGATCTGAATTTGTACAGGCTTAATATACGCAGTGTACTTGGAAGAGAGTACATCCCGATCCGGCATGTCATTTTCACTCATCCAAAAACGATATTGGATGGTCAGCGTTTCGTTTGCATCCAAATCTTTTCGAAAAAATGGTCCAAAACGGCCATAATCCCTATAGGCCGACCAAATGTTCGGACCCGGATTATCCGGATTATCCATTTGGAGGATACTATACGTTTTATTATTTAAACCGTAACTCATGGCAACCCATGGAAGATTGTAATCTTCAATCGGATCAATACTATCCTGATGAAAATAATAGGTGGCTTTTTTTGCACCCGGGGCATCTTCGGCTACATCATTATGCGCCCTAAATTGCACCCCACCATGATCCGCATTTCCGTCAAGGGTAACAGGGCCGTTCACGGCTTTTAAGCTTGAAGTAAAATCCAGTAATAACAAATCGGGGGGTGACTGTCTGTATATAGTTGCCTTTCGTATTTCTTCGATAATGGTCGTTCCTGTACTGTCATTCCACTGAATTAATGCTTCGGTTTGTGCAAGAATCGGCCCCGCTATACTCTTCTTGAACTCGATATGTTTCTGGACAGTAAGGTCTTCCATGCCCCAAAAGGAAAGATCCTCTCATTTAAATCCAACATTTCTCCATCCTATCATTATACCCCGATGATGGGACCACACCCCCTCCTCCGGTCCGTTCGTAATCTTATTCTCCCCTAATAGATCATATATGTGGTAAAACGGTTTATTCAAGGCAGTGAGTGTCTTTCCCTTCTCAAAGAGATTATCCAATTCATAATCATATCTGAACACACGTTTTCCATCAAAAAATAAATCCAGGTGTTTGTCTGGTGTATTTTCCCAGCTGAATGCAGGCATGGACGGGATATCGGTATGGGTTAAGGTTGCCGTCCATTGAACTGGTTTCTTACTACTTGTTATTGGTAATATCCACCATAATTCATATTGTCCGTTCACGGTTTCAATTATCTGTCCGGGCACATTACTAAATTCATCATCAGCAGACTTTAAAGAGACCGCTAACTGTTCAACAGGTATTTTC
>JBBQAM010000053.1:0-27010 GCA_038316335.1 Flavobacteriales bacterium | reverse complement strand
CAAGAGAAAGGCACCCCAATAAATCTTATGGAAAATATACCGATCGAGGTGGAGGAAATCGAAGCATTAATGAGGAAAAATAGGCGATAGGCGAACCGTTAAAGGGGAAAAATGCAATACGCGGGGTGCCTTACGTCAAAGGCAAGGATAAATGCAAGGCTTTTGGGATATCAGTTTCTGTTGATGCTATATCCTGAATGAGTTGAATTCCTTTATTGCTCGATACGTGCATTAAAATTAAAGCCTATATTCATTGATAAGATAACTACACGCTCATTCTTTACGCTGAATTAAATGAGCCAACACAAAAACTAGAATCGACGGGGACACCCAACCCAGACTATAACTACTAAAAGGAATATAAGGTTTTAGGTCGACAACTGCCGATTCCAATCCAACACTGCTTAAAAAATCAGGAATACTGAACAGGATGGTAACAATAATGACCGCGCGAAAAACCATTGGGGAAGCAAATCGCTCCGGAATGACATTCAGGAGGATCAACACAATGGTTATGGGATAAATGAACATCAGGGCCGGAAGAGCTACAGCGATGATATAGGCCACATTAAACTGACCCATGGCGACCCCAAGGAAACAGCCGACAATCGCGGTAATTAAAAAGGCCTTTTGTGACCCCGCAAAGCGGTGTTTCACAAAATCGGCCGTACCCGTAACAATGCCTACTGCCGTGGTAAAACAGGCCAGACTCACTAGAACGCTCAAAAAAAGATGGCCTGCTCTGCCTAAGGTTTTTAAGCTTATACCACTTAAAAGGGCGGTTCGGGAAATTTCGGCGTCAAATTGGGTACTCATGAGTGCCCCAGTCACGATGAGACCGGCATAAATCAAGAAAAGTGCCAATCCTGCCAACCACCCAGCATGTCGGATCAACTGCTTTTTTTCTTCAAACGGGACTTTGGGATATTTAATGTCGATCGAAATGATGATGACCCCGCCTACGACAATGGCACCAATGGCGTCAAAGGTTTGGTAACCCTCCAATATACCATACGTAAAAGGATTGGGAAAAGTAGTCTGCCCAAATTCGAAGTCAAATGAAATCAGCGTCACACTGATAATGATGAACAATATAACAATAATCCCAGGGGTCAATAGCTTTCCCAGGATATCAAGAATACGTGAACGGTTTATAACGAATAGGAATACCAGACTAAAATAAAGAATACTGGTCAATAAAGGGGGAGTATCAAAGAATGGTTGTACTGCCAATTCATGGGTTACCGATGCTGTACGAGGTGAGGGCAAGGAAATTGAAATCGCATATACGATATAGCAATAGACAATGCTAAAAGTAGGCGAAACTTTGTGGGCAAAGTCAAGCATGGTGCCTTGCAGGCGGGCATGTGCTAAAATACCAAAAATGGGAATAAGTACCGCGGAAACACAGAAGCCTAAAGCAACCAGCCACCACAAATTACCCGATTTAAATCCGAGCAAGGGAGGAAGTATTAAATTTCCTGCACCAAAGAAAAGGGAGAACAGCGCAAAGGCCGTTACGAAGGTTTCCTTGGGTTTGTTCATTGAAGTTCTAATTAAACCGTTGAAAGATATAGAATTTTACGGTGTTGCACTTCAAAGGGCCATTATTAGTTAAATAATTATAAAACATTAAAAATCAAATAGTTAAATTCTAGAAACTAGTACTATTTTAAGAAACCGTTCATCGAAAATAATACCGTTCATCGAAAACATGCCTGGAATCGCTAGGAACATCCAATAAAAAATAGTAATGAGGCGTTCTAAATCCAAGGTGTTCGATGAACCACTTATTAATCCCTAAATTGTTAATCATTTTTTGCATCAAAGGCCCCCCAAATCCTGAAAGTGCGACCTAAAAACCTACATCATGAAAAAAGTATTTTGCAACATTTTTGGTCATCATTATGCGGTATCGAAAAAAGTTACCTTACATATAAAGGAATACAAATGTATTCATTGTGGAAGGCAAGTAACTACTGATGTTAGTGGCAATCTTTCTACCTTGACACCAGAGCTTGAGGACATTAATAAGACCTTGGAAAACATATATCAGAAAAGACATCGAGCAGCGGATCACGCAGCTTAGGTATACTGCGACAAAAAAATTCCATATTGCTTTAATACGGAATTTGCACTTATTCCTGGAAATTTAGAAAGCACCTTACATTCTCATCTGTCGTATGCCCCACAATAGCTGAGTTAGGACTGCCCTATATTTTCGGGAATTTTTTTTGAGGATATTTTGCAAATACCCTTGTTATAACACTGGCCATTCTTATGAAGTAAATGAATTCCATCCTTGGGCCGTCAAGGGAATTTTCGAGTTACCGCGAGTAACCAAATGGGCCCCTTCTCCAACCTCGGTCATATGCCCTATGACGGACAAATTAGGATTGCCTTTGATTTTTGGGAAATCATTTTGTTCGATCGTGAACAAAAGCTCATAGTCTTCGCCTCCACTTAAAGCCACGAGCGTGCTATCTAATTTGAATTCCTCGCAGGCAGTTATAACGGTAGGATCTAGCGGTATTTTTTCCTCAAAAAGATTGCAACCGACATTGCTTTGCTTACAAATGTGTAAAATTTCGGAGGAGAGACCATCACTGATATCGATCATGGCAGTAGGCTTGACGGCCAATTTTTTTAGAAGTTCAACAATGTCTTTTCGCGCTTCCGGTTTAAGCTGTCGCTCAACGATATAGGCATAGGGTTCCAAATCAGGCTGATTGTTGGGATTGACCTTGAAAACCTCTTTTTCACGTTCCAACACCTGCAGTCCCATATAGGCTGCACCAAGATCCCCCGACACCACCAAGAGATCATTCGGCCTTGCGCCTGCGCGGTAAGTAATATCTTCCCCCTTGGCTTCTCCTAAGGCGGTTATGCTTATGATCATTCCCGTTTTTGAAGTTGAGGTATCCCCTCCGATCAAATCAACCCCATATTTTTTTGTTGCCAAGGCGATACCTTCGTATAATTCTTCCATTGCTTCCAATGGGAAACGATTTGATACCGCGATCGAAACCAATATTTGGGAAGCCTTGGCATTCATGGCGTAAATATCAGACAGATTTACAATGACCGATTTATAGCCCAAGTGTTTCAAGGGCATGTAACTCAGATCAAAATGAATGCCCTCAATCAAAAAGTCGGTCGAGATTACGGTCCTGTTTTTAAGATGTAGGACGGCCCCATCGTCACCCATTCCTTTTTCGGTAGTGGCCTGACTATGGGCAAAATTTTTGGTTAGATGTTCGATAAGCCCAAATTCACCAAGTGCCTCCAGGTCGGTCTTTTTGTCGTTTTTATTCGCTAGCATCCTGCAAAAATAAGGAGGATATATTTTATAAGCGTATCTTTAGGTACCGAAAGAAAATTCAATTTGTACCACCGATACTTTGAATCGCAGCGAAGGCTAGCATTTTTGAGCCAGCTTGTTATGTACTTCATTCAGATGAAAAAATTACTTTTCCATGGTATGCTAATTACCATGTTTCTTGCCTGCTCCAAAAATGATTCCCAAAATGGTGTGCCCGAGGTGGTATTGCCCCCCGATGCCAATGAAACGGGCAATGAGGCGGAGGAAACAGTGTCATTTCAGCCTTGTGAGAATGGGTTGGCAGGTGAATATCCATGCCAGGGGTATGATTTTCTGGGTCGCATTTCGCTTGCCGATTTCAGGGCAACCTCGGGCAATGATATTTGGGGGTGGACCGATGCGACGACCGGGAAAGAATATGCCTTAATGGGACTGGATAATGGAACGGCCTTCATCGATATCTCTGATACCGAGAATATGATTTATTTGGGAAAGCTGCCAACGGCAACGTCAAATAGTGCATGGCGGGATATCAAGGTATACAGCGACTATGCCTTTATCGTCTCGGAGGCCACGGGCCACGGCATGCAGGTCTTTGATCTGACAAAACTAAGAAATGTCGCCGATGTCCCTAAAAATTTTGTGGCCGATGCACACTATACCGGTTTTGGAAATTCACACAATATTGTCATCAATGAAGCATCGGGGTTTGCCTATCCGGTAGGTACTGCGCGTGATGATATTTATAAAGGGGGTGCCCATTTTATAGATATTCAAAACCCATTGCAGCCACTTTTGGCCGGGGGATATGGCCTTGATGGCTATTCGCATGACGCTCAGGTCGTCACGTACTTCGGGCCTGATCTAGATTATGCCGGGGCTGAGATTTATATCGGGGCAAATGAGTCGACGGTGGTAATCGTAGATGTAACCGACAAAAACAATCCGGTTCATATTGCCTCCCTTATATATCCGTATCGCGCGTACACCCATCAAGGGTGGTTTACCGAAGACCAGCGATACTTCCTTCTGGGAGATGAACTCGATGAAATAAATTCGGGATTTAATTCGCGTACCTTGATTTTTGATTTTTCCGATTTAGACAATCCCATACTGCATACTTCCTATTCGGGAATGACCGCTGCCATCGATCATAATGGCTATGTAAATGGCGATGAATTTTACTTGGCGAACTATACGGCCGGGATGAGAGTGCTCGATATTTCCGGGATAATGGGAAAGACGATTTTCGAAAAAGGCTATTTTGATACTTATCCAACATCGGATATCGCTGATTTTAATGGCGTTTGGAGTGTATATCCGTATTTTGAAAGTGGAAAGATCATTTTGAGCGACATTAATCGAGGCTTGTTCGTAATAAAAAAGTCATCATAGATGAAACAATTTTTTGTAATCGGTGTTTGCTTCTTGGTTTCCTGCTCGACCGATACAGACGATACGTTTAGGAATATCCAAGCCACTCGACAATTCTTGGGCGAAATCGATTGGGTTGCCAATTTTGGGGGCAGCGGAGAGGATACGCCGCGGGCCGTTATTGCGACCGATGATGGAGGTTTTGCTATTTTAGGTTATACAAATAGTACCGATGGCGATCTTGAAGGCAAAGCACTCGCCGTCAACGATTATTGGCTTTTGAAATTAGATCGTGATGGAGTTATGCAATGGAACAAGACCTATGGCGGCAGTAAGGAAGACCTTGGGCAGTCACTTGCCCAGACCCTTGATGGGGGTTATATCCTTACCGGCTATGCCATGAGTGATGACGGTGATTGTACAGAGAATAACGGGTTTCACGATAACTGGATCTTAAAGTTAGATGCCTTGGGAACTATACAATGGCAAAAAAGTTTTGGTTTTTCAGGTCATGATCATTCATATGATATAATTCAAACCGATGACGGCGGTTTTTTTTTCGTAGGATTTTTGGACATCACTTCCGCTAGGGCCGATGGCTATACTGAAAAAGGAAATTCCCTTACAAGGCATGGAGTTGGGGAATTCTGGGGTACGAAGTTGGATGCCGAGGGCACTATCGAATGGCGAAGATACTATGGAGGTACCAACAATGATAGAGCCCATGCCGTAGTTCAGGCGTCTGATGGTGGGTTGGTCATGGCCGGCTTCTCGGAGAGCAACGACTTTGATGTTTCCAATAGTAAAGGGAGTTATGATTTTTGGGTATTGAAAATCGATAGGAAGGGGGATTTGGTTTGGGAGCGATCCTTCGGAGGTTCTGGCATCGAGGTCTCACAAGATATTGCCAAGACCAGCGACAATGCCTATGTAATTACCGGCAGCACCTTTAGCACCGATAAGGATGTTTCAAAAAATAATGGTGCCTCAGATGTCTGGCTGATTAAAATCGACGATCAGGGGGGGCTCATATGGGAAAACACTCTGGGAGGAAGTGGGTTTGATGCCGCCGAAGGGATAAGCGCCAGTAGGGATGGCGGGTTTATCATAACCGGCAATTCTAAAAGTTCGGATAACGATGTTTCAAACAATGCTGGCGAAAATGATGTATGGCTAATTAAGACCGATGCGTTTGGGAATCTGGTCTGGCAGAAAAATTTTGGCGGTTCGAGTATCGATTTCGGATTCGATGCGGTTGAAAATATTGATAAAAGTATTCTACTTGTAGGGGAAACCTCAAGTGCTGATTTTCCGGGACTGCAACCAAAGGGAAAGTCTGATATAGTGGTCGTTAAAATAAAATAGTGCGTACCGATAATCGAGAAAGTATCCTTAGACATACGAGCTTTTAGCCGAGGTATACCTTGAACTATACAAAACGTTTAATTTCCAAAAAAAGGCACATCGTTTGTTTATAAAGGGGTATTGGCATAGGAAAACCCTATGCCTTTATTCGTTATAATAATGTTAGGAAATGCGGTAAAACACTACTAATGCCCTATATTTGTAAACTATTTAGAATCATAACAAATAATGATACAGGTTTCAGAAACGGCTAAGAATAGGGTCATTGACCTAATGACCGAAGAAGGCTATGATGCGGCAAAGGACTATGTGCGGGTCGGCGTTAAAAGTGGTGGCTGCAGTGGGCTTTCTTATGAATTGAAATTCGACGATAAAATAAATGAATCCGATAAGGTTTTCGAGGCCAACGCGATACGCATTATTGTCGATAAAAAGAGTTTTTTATATCTCGTAGGAACTGTTTTGGAATATTCGGGAGGGCTCAACGGGAAAGGATTTGTCTTTAACAATCCAAATGCGCAGCGCACTTGTGGATGTGGAGAGAGCTTCTCTTTGTAAATATGGATTTGATGAATGATTAATTTACCCAATTTAAAAATTGGGAAATCGAAAGAAAAATGGCATATACCGAAGAAGAATTAAAAAAAGAACTAGAGACCAAGGAGTATGAATACGGTTTCTATACCGATATAGCTTCCGACACAATGCCCATTGGGTTGAATGAAGAGGTTATTATCGCCATTTCAAAAAAGAAGGAAGAGCCTGACTGGATGACGGCCTGGCGTTTAGAATCCTATAAATATTGGTTAGAGATGGTAGAGCCCAACTGGGCCAACATTAGGTATAAAAAGCCAGATTTTCAGGCTATTTCCTATTATTCTGCACCCAATAGCAAACCTAAATACAATAGCTTGGATGAGGTGGATCCCGAATTGTTGGATACCTTTAAAAAGCTGGGAATTTCGGTGGACGAACAAAAAAAGTTGACCGGGGTGGCCGTCGATATCGTAATGGATTCAGTTTCCGTGGCGACGACGTTCAAAAAAACCTTGTCGGAGAAAGGCATTATATTCTGTTCTATTTCTGAGGCTATCAAGGAACATCCTGAACTTGTAAAGAAATACATGGGGTCTATTGTCCCCCAAAAGGATAACTTTTATGCGGCCCTAAATTCTGCGGTATTTACAGATGGGAGTTTCTGTTATATTCCAAAAGGGGTTCGTTGCCCCATGGAACTCTCTACCTATTTCAGGATCAATCAGGCCGGTACGGGCCAGTTCGAAAGAACGTTGGTGATAGCCGATGAAGGCAGTTATGTGAGTTATTTGGAAGGGTGCACGGCACCATCACGCGATGAGAATCAATTGCATGCCGCGGTTGTAGAGTTGATAGCCCTGGACAATGCCGAGATAAAATATTCGACCGTGCAAAACTGGTATCCTGGCGATAAGGAAGGAAAGGGCGGGGTCTTTAATTTTGTCACAAAACGTGGTTTGTGTGAAAAAAATGCCAAGATTTCATGGACGCAGGTTGAAACTGGTTCGGCCATAACATGGAAATATCCTTCCTGTATCCTCAAAGGCGATAATTCGATCGGGGAGTTTTATTCGATTGCTGTTACCAACAATTTGCAACAAGCCGATACGGGGACTAAAATGATTCATTTGGGCAAAAATACCCGAAGTACAATCATCTCGAAGGGAATATCGGCAGGCAAATCGCAGAACAGTTACCGAGGGTTGGTACAAGTAAATAGCAGGGCTGAAAATGCACGTAATTTTTCACAGTGCGATTCCCTGTTAATGGGGAATGAATGTGGGGCACATACCTTTCCGTATATCGAGGTAAAAAATAAATCGGCACAAATTGAACATGAGGCTACAACTAGTAAAATAGGGGAAGACCAGATTTTTTATTGCAATCAAAGGGGCATCCCGACCGAAAAGGCCATTGCCTTGATCGTAAACGGTTTTAGCAAGGAAGTTTTGAACAAACTTCCCATGGAATTTGCAGTGGAAGCTCAAAAATTATTGGAAATAAGTTTAGAAGGGTCGGTCGGTTAGCCAGACTTAAAAATTGAAAAATCAAATAAAATGCTCAAAATTAAAAATCTGCACGCAAGCGTAGACGATAAAGTAATATTAAAAGGAATCAATCTTGAGGTGAACGCTGGGGAGGTACATGCGATCATGGGTCCTAACGGCTCAGGAAAAAGTACCTTAGCTGCTGTAATCGCGGGAAAAGAGGAATTTCATATCACCGAAGGATCGGTCGAACTCGAAGGGGAGGACCTAGAGGACTCAGCACCTGAAGATCGGGCCCATAAAGGTATTTTTATGTCGTTTCAATATCCCGTTGAGATACCTGGGGTGTCGGTTACAAACTTTATGAAAACCGCCATTAATGAAACTCGCAAAGCACATGGCCTTGAGGACATGCCTGCCAATGAAATGCTTAAACTCATTCGTGAGAAGTCCGAATTATTGGAAATTGATAGAAAATTTCTTTCACGTTCATTGAACGAAGGCTTTTCGGGTGGGGAGAAAAAAAGAAATGAAATCTTTCAAATGGCGATGCTTGAGCCGAAGCTGGCCATTTTGGACGAAACTGATTCAGGCCTTGATATCGATGCGCTGCGTATCGTAGCAAATGGAGTCAATAAACTGAAGAGCAAAAAAAATGCGGTCATCCTAATAACGCATTATCAAAGGTTATTGGAATATATCGTTCCTGATTTTGTACACGTGCTACACGATGGAAAAATTGTTAAATCAGGTGGCAAGGAACTTGCCTTTGAACTTGAGGAAAAGGGCTATGATTGGTTAAAGAACGAAGCTGTACTATAAATTAACAAGTTCGGGATTGTCCTTAGCGAGTTGCGAACTCCTCAAGACAGCATATTAACAACAAAGAGCATGGATTTAAAAGAAAAATTGATTTCCTCCTTTATGGCGTTTGAGAACGATGTAGATCTAGACCATCCGGTACATGATATTCGTTCAATGGCTATCAAGAATTTCGAAATGAAGGGGTTCCCCTCGAAAAAAGAGGAGGCCTGGAAATATACTTCCTTGAACAGTTTACAGAAGATCGATTTTACCATCTTTCCGAAAGAAGCCAATGCCTTGGAGTATCGGGATGTAAAAAAATACTTTCTTCATGAGATCGACACCTATAAAATTGTATTCATTGATGGAATTTATAGCTCATACCTTTCTGAAACCACCCACGATGGCGTAGACATTTGCTTGATGAGTTCGGCACTTACCAAACCTATGTATAAGGCCATCATAGATGTGTACTTCAATAAGATCGCATCGCAGGACGAATCATTAACCACATTGAATACCGCATTTAGTAGGGAAGGGGCTTATATCTATATTCCCAAGAACAAAATGCCTAAAAAGCCGATCGAGATTTTGCATTTTGCTACCGGGAATGAGGCAACATTGCTCTTACAACCCCGTAATTTAATAATCGCCGAGGAGAATGCCGAACTTCAGGTAATTGAGCGGCATCAAAGTCTCACGTCCAATGAAGTTCTTACCAATTCGGTAACTGAGATATTTGCCGCTAAAAATGCCATTGTAGATTATTACAAGGTGCAGAACAATGTTGGTACGGCTTCTTTGATCGACAATACCTACATCGATCAAAAGGACAAAAGTGTGGTGAAAGTGCATACTTTTTCGTTTGGAGGCAATTTGACACGAAACAACCTCAATTTTTATCAAAACGGGGAACACATTGAATCTACCTTGAAAGGGGTTACCATTCTGGGAGAGAAACAACATGTGGATCACTGTACCTTGGTACATCACAAACAACCCAACTGTGAAAGCCACCAGGATTATAAAGGAATTTATGGGGAAAATGCTACCGGGGTATTCAATGGGAAGATCATTGTAGACAAGATTGCCCAAAAAACCGATGCATTCCAGCAAAACAATAATATTTTAATCAGTGATAAGGCAACCATTAATTCCAAACCCCAATTGGAGATTTTTGCCGATGATGTAAAATGTTCCCATGGCTGTACCATTGGCCAATTAGATGAAAATGCCCTTTTTTATCTGCGGTCAAGGGGTATTCCGAAAAAAGAAGCCCAAGCCCTTTTGATGTACGCCTTTGCGAATAATGTGTTGGAAAGTGTGCGTATCCCCGAATTGAAAACCAGGATCAACAAATTGATAGCCAATAAGTTAGGGGTTAATCTTGGATTTAATCTTTAGCTTTCGGAGTTACATTATGAATTCCGCACTTTTGAAACGCTCGAAACGCTTTAACAAGGCTTTATATAAAGTAGATTGATTTGGGGCACCTTCATTTTTTGATATGATACAGACAGGTTTCGATATTCAGGCAATACGCAGCGATTTCCCAATCCTAAAAAGAAAGGTGAATGGTACGAAGCTGGTATATCTAGACAATGCTGCGACCTCCCAAAAACCTCAACAAGTAATTGATGCCATTGTAGATTATTATTCAAATTACAATGCGAATATCCATAGAGGAGTACATACCCTAGCGCAAGAGGCCACCGATGCGTACGAAAATGCCAGGATAAAAATCCAAAAACATTTCAATGCAAAAGAAGCCTTTGAAATTATTTTTACCTCAGGCACGACACATGGCATAAATTTAGTAGCTAATGGCTTCACGTCTTTTCTGAAAAAAGGGGATGAAGTGGTGGTGTCGGCCATGGAACACCATTCGAATATTGTGCCTTGGCAAATGTTATGTGAACGAACCGGGGCGGTATTAAAGGTGATTCCCATGAACGATAATGGCGAGCTATTACTTGATGAATACCAAAAATTGCTGAATCCTAGGACAAAATTGGTTTTCTGTAATCATGTTTCGAATGCCTTGGGAACCATTAATCCGATTCAGGAAATCATTGAAATGGCCCATCGCATAGGAGCAGCTGTATTAATCGATGGAGCCCAAGCCGCGGCCCATATAATGGTTGATGTGCAGGCTTTGGATGTTGATTTTTATGTCACATCGGCACATAAAATGTGTGGCCCCACTGGCATTGGCATGCTATATGGGAAAGAACAATGGCTAAACAAGTTACCCCCCTATCAAGGCGGAGGTGAAATGATTGCCGAGGTCACATTTGACAAAACGACCTATGCCGAACTCCCACATAAATTTGAGGCAGGAACGCCGAACATATGTGGTGGTATTGCCTTTGGCGCTGCCTTGGATTATTTGAATACAATAGGTCTTGAGGCAATCGGGGAATATGAACATGAACTTTTAGAATACGCTACGAAAAGGTTATTGGCCATTCAGGGCCTTAAAATTTACGGAACGGCCAAAAACAAGACTACCGTCATTTCTTTTAACATTCTTGGCCTGCATCCGTATGATATCGGTACGATTCTCGATAAATTGGGAATTGCCGTTCGGACTGGACACCATTGTGCCCAACCAATTATGGATTTCTATGGGATTCCGGGAACCGTTCGAGCGAGCTTTAGTTTCTATAATACCAAAGAGGAAATAGACACACTTGTTGAGGGCGTTGAAAAGGCGAAGGCCATGTTACAATAAACGTATTTGTCGATCTTTTTATTTAGAAGTGAAAACTAAGGTACTTATTGTAATTTTGTATAAATCCAAACTATGAAAATCAAAGAAATACAAGAATCAATAGTTGATGAATTTTCGATGTTCGAAGATTGGATGCAACGGTATGAATATATGATCGAATTGGGCAAATCCTTGCCATTGATCGACCAAAAATACAAGACCGATGACAATATAATAAAGGGATGCCAAAGTAAAGTCTGGGTCCACGCCGAATTGGAGGACGACAGGCTGGTGTTTACCGCAGATAGTGACGCCATAATAACAAAGGGGATTATCGCCATTTTAGTGCGGGTCTTTAGCCATCAAAAGCCAATGGAGATCATTGAGGCCGACACCGATTTCATTGATCAAATTGGGTTGAAGGAGCATTTGTCCCCTACACGTGCGAACGGCCTAGTCAATATGATCAAGCAGTTAAAATTATACGCCGTGGCGTATCAGACCCAGTTGAATTGATTCTCTATCTAATAGGTGTTATCGCCAAGAATTAAAAGCATCGGACCCTAAGAAAGAAGTACACTATAACGAACTACAAAATGAGTGAAAAAACGACCACAATAGATACTGCTGAACTTGGAGAGAAAATCGTGAAAGTCTTAAAAACGATTTATGACCCAGAAATCCCTGTTGACATCTATGAATTGGGATTGATTTACGATGTTTTCGTAAATGAGGATATGGAGGTAAAGATCTTAATGACGCTAACTTCCCCCAACTGTCCTGTCGCCGAAAGTTTGCCTGTCGAGGTTGAAGAAAAAGTAAAATCCTTGGATGCGGTACGGGACGCTGAGGTCGAGATTACCTTTGACCCACCATGGACGCAGGAACTCATGAGTGAAGAGGCCAAATTAGAGTTGGGTCTGCTGTAAACCGGCAGAGGAAAAGTCGGACCGCTAATTTTGATTGGAACTTAATCGAGAAGACGACTCGATGAATCATTCCATTTCAATAAAGAAATTCTGAAACTTATTTGGGGCTGCAATTTGATAGATATCTTAGAATAGGATGTTATCGATTTGTGTGTTTATTATGAAATAGGATAGGTTTCCAAAACAATCGAATCATGTTAGAAAACAGAGAACCCATACCAAACCGAGTGGCACTAAGCCAACTTTTGACCTTTGATCTTGAGGATTACTACCCTCCAGGGAAAAGAAGTGTCTTAGATATAAAGAACTGGTTGTTTGAAGGAATAATCCTAAAGGAAAAAGATTTTAGGGCGTCGGTAGAAAAACATGCTTGGGAGCAGTATCAAGATGCCTATGTCGCCTTGATCTGTTCAACAGACGCCATCATACCGGGTTGGGCCTTTATGTTGGTAGCCGCAAAACTGCAACCGTTTGCCAAAAAAATAGTTCAAGGCGGTCTAGAGGAATTGGAGTCTTCAATTTACCAACCGATCCTCGAAAATCTTGATCTTTCCAAGTTCAAGGACAAGCCGGTCATTATAAAAGGATGTAGTAAAAAACCCGTACCTCCCAATGCATATATAGTAATAGCGAATCGGTTACAACCGCTAGTTAAAAGCCTAATGTACGGGGAGGCATGCTCTTCCGTACCTCTCTATAAGCGAAAATAAGGGTCTTAAAAAATTGGCGCTTTCTCGGCTTTTCTTATTTTTGACGCTCCATTGCTATAACAATTTAATTCAAACTTCACTTGCTATGAAAAGAGTATTACTTCTGTTTGTCTTCGCATTTTCCATGACCGCGACTTTTGCACAGACCATTGACGAATTAAAGGCCGAGCAGGCCACGAAAAAAGATTCAATCGCCGCTATCAAAGGGCGAGTAGACGCACTTCAAGGGCAGATCGATGCCTTCCCTGGATGGAAGAAAGGTGCTTTTGGCACCATAGGGGCAAACCTTTCCAATTTCAATAATTGGTATTCAAAAGGAGCACCCAATTCGTCTGCAGGTAATATTGGGATTACAGTCAATGCCTTTGCCAATTTGGATCGGGAGAAGTTTTTCTGGAAGAATGCTGTAACGGTCAATTTGGCTTGGGTAAAATTGGATGACAAGAACAACCCGGATGATAGTAAAAGTTTTGAATCGGCCAGCGATATCTTTGATATTACTTCCTTATATGGGTATAAATTAAGCGAGCAATTTGCCATTTCGGCTTTGGGCGAATACCGCACTTCCATTATAAATAATTTTAATGATCCCGGCTACCTGGATCTTGGAGTAGGGGGCACATGGACGCCGATTAAGAATTTGGTAGTGGTAATCCATCCGCTCGACTATAATTTTGTATTTGCGAAGTCAGGAAGTATATTCGAATCCTCGCTAGGCGCGAAGATAGTGGCCGATTATACCAGACAAATCGGGAAAGTAAGTTTCAAAACAAATTTCACCACCTTTCAGAGCTATAAAAAATCTGATTATTCAATCTGGACCTGGACCAATTCATTCGGCTATACGCTTTGGAAAATGATCGGAGTAGGGTTCGATTTTGGACTGCGCGATAGCAAGGCGGAAGCGTTGAACTATGCCTTGAATACGCCTGTCCCGTTAGGCGACCCCAATGCTAGGTTCGATACTATAGATAATAAGCTGCAAACCTATTGGCTAGTAGGTTTGAATTATTCATTCTGAGACTAAGGGAATTTCACAAAATTAAATGCCCTCTGTTTAGGAGGGCATTTTTTGTTAAGTAGGATCGGTTGAATTTGGTGAATCAGTCAAAATAATCATACTACAAACGTGTAGCTAGATTTTTGCATTATGATAGGTCAAGTATGTTTTTGCTTGGGACATCACGCTAACAAATAAATACAGGGCGAATATACTTTTCTCAAGTGTCACTTTGAAATTTATGTTGTATAGCCTTGTATAGTTGTAGTGAAACAGGTTAAAATGTATATTTTAAACAGGACAGTTCTTTTTATCGGACGATACTTGTATAAAAAAGCCCCGCTTTTGCGGGGCAATTTTGAGTTAAGTAGGTAGTGTAAAATTTGGTTTTGGTTTTTGTAGGCACAAAGCGGGTTTGGGGAAACCTGAACTTTGATTTCGGTTAAGTTCTCAGTGTAATCTGGATCCGATTGCTATCGGAAGACACGTTTACTTAATTACTTTGTAAATGTAAGTTGCTTTTTTTGCTTCCCTAAATTTATGTTGTGAACGGCACCGTTGTTGTTGTGAAAAATATGAACAGTTATTTTTATCCGATGAACGGTCTATCGCTGTAGTCAATAAAGAAGCTTAATACTGATCTAGATGCTCTGGATAAAGAAAATTATTATAGGGAAAACGCTTAATATGGATATCCCGTACCTCGTCATACACTTTTTTTCGAAATTCCTCAAGATTCTCCTTGTTCAGCGCAGAAATGAAAATGGTAGTATCGCCCACCCGTTGCATCCAGGTCTGCCGCCATTCGTCTATCGAAAAGTGTTTTTCGGTTTTTTCGGTCACTAAGTCATCGTCATCAATCGTTTCCCGTGCATATTGATCTATCTTGTTAAAGACCATGATCGTGCGTTTGTTGCCGCTCTTGATTTCTGATAAAATGCGATTGACCGAATCTATTTGTTCCTCAAATTGTGGATGGGAGATATCGACCACATGCAGCAGCAAGTCGGCCTCGCGAACCTCGTCTAAGGTGCTTTTAAAACTTTCGATCAATTGCGTTGGCAATTTTCGAATGAACCCGACCGTATCACTTAGTAAGAACGGAAGATTCCCTATGACTACTTTACGCACAGTAGTATCCAAAGTCGCAAAAAGCTTATCCTCGGCGAAGACCTCGCTCTTACTGATTACGTTCATAAGGGTTGACTTTCCTACGTTTGTATAGCCTATCAAAGCTACGCGCACCAAGGCCCCACGGTTACCGCGCTGGGTTTCCATCTGCCGGTCTACCTTTAACAATTTTTTCTTGAGCAAGGAAATGCGATCACGAACGATTCGTCTATCAGTCTCAATTTCTGTTTCCCCAGGACCTCTCATGCCGATGCCCCCTTTTTGCCGTTCCAAGTGGGTCCATAACCCTGTAAGTCTTGGCAGTAAATATTCATATTGCGCCAATTCGACCTGTGTGCGGGCATAACTGGTTTGGGCCCTTTGTGCAAAGATGTCAAGAATTAAGCCAGTACGATCTAAAATCTTGCAACGCAAGATTTTTTCGATATTCCGTTGTTGTGCGGGTGTAAGTTCATCATCAAAAATAACGGCCCCGATGTCATGTTCTTCAACATACGCTTCTACTTCCTGTATTTTACCACTTCCAATCAAGGTCTTAGGGTTTGGGACATCCAATTTTTGAATAAAGCGCCTGTATACTTCCCCTCCCGCAGTATACGTTAGAAACTCTAATTCATCTAGGTACTCCTTTACCTTTTTCTCATTCTGTTGGGCATTGATTACCCCAATTAGTACCGTTTTTTCGTATTCGATTTTCGTCTTCTCTATCATATATTCAATAAAGTGTAAATTTACGTATTACTGGCCAAGCTTATCTTAAATTTTGATCTCTCAGCTAAAAGATGTATGAATTTTTCCTTTTCTACGCCGAATACCCCGACAAACCTTTTTACAATTGCTTTTTACAATCTTGAAAATCTATTTGATACAGATGATTCTCCCACGACACTTGATAGGGACTTCACCCCAAATGGCCTGCTTCGATGGGGGGAAAAACGGTACAAAAGAAAGGTCTTCAAATTGGCAAACACCATTGCCGAAATTGGAACGGCCACATCCCATAAAGTCCCGGTCCTTGTGGGAATTGCAGAGGTTGAGAATAAACAGGTGCTCAACGACCTACTTGCTGCTGCCCCGCTTAAAGCGACCGACTTTTCCTATGTACATTACGATTCCCCCGATGAAAGAGGAATTGACACCGCACTTCTTTATGATAGAACCCATTTTGAGGTACTTCATTCTGAGCCTATTCCCCTTCATATACTGAATTTGGATGGACTAAGGGATTTCACGCGCGATATTTTATACGTACGCGGTAAATTGAATGGAGAGGTGATCCATATTTTTGTAAACCACTGGCCTTCCAGAAGGGATGGCACGGCAGATACCGAATATAAAAGAATACGTGCAGCCGAAACGATCCTTGAAACCATGAACCAAGTCAAAGAAGATCAAGATAGTCCGAATTATATTGTGATGGGCGATTTTAATGATGATCCAACTTCGAAAAGTATTGAGCGATTGATGGAAACCAACGAACTCTACAATCCTATGGAAAAATTACACGATCCCGCCAGCCGTGGGAGTACCAGTTATCGGCGGAGTTGGCGCCTGTTTGACCAAATTATCGTGTCACATAATTTCTTCGAATTTGCGCGTGGGACCCATAGTTTTGCCTATGCCGATATTTTTGACGAACAAATTTTAAAAGAATATAAGGGAAAGTATAAGGGAAGCCCTTTTCGCACCTACAGCGGAAGTAAGTATCTTGGAGGCCAAAGTGATCACTTTCCTGTTTATATTCAATTGAAGTACCATGCCTAAGGGTCCTTTAAATCCGCTTGATTTCAAAATCGCTCAATAGCCCTTCGTTTCTCATTCTAAGAAATACCTGAGCCGTGGTTATGACATCCAATTCGCAGTAGGTGATTATACGATCTAGATCCTGCTCCTTATAATATACCTCTCGCACCATGCTGCCATCGATATCTTCTTTCGGTGAGGGTATGCCCAATACATTGGCCATTAACTTTAATGAGGTATAATGCTTATAGTCCCCGAATTTCCATAGTTCCATAGTATCGAGGTGCGGAATCTCCCAAGGTTTTTTTCCAAAAAGGTTCAATTTAAAGGGGAGGGAAATGCCATGTATTAACATGCGCCGGGCGATATACGGGAAATCGAACTCTTTTGCATTGTGACCACAGAGCAAATTCTTAGGATGGCTAAAATGATTATTCAGCAGCTTTTTAAATTCCTTGAGAAGCTGTCGCTCATCCCCATGAAAAGTGGTTACCCGGAATTCCCGGTTGGCTCCTTTTATATTAAAATAGCCCACCGAAATGCAGATAATCTTTCCGAATTCGGCCCAAATGCCAGCACGTTCATAAAATTCCTCGGCCGAAACTTCGTCTTTGCGCTGGTACTTTGATTTTTGTTCCCATAATTCCTTTTTGGGATCATCCAATTGCGAATAATTTTCTACTTCCGGGACCGTCTCTATATCCAGAAATAAAATGTCCTCTAGATTGATTTTTTCGAGCATATGTGGTTATTAATGCCAATTCAAGGCACTGACGCCATCCAAGATACAAACAAATATGCATATGATTTGCTAGTCAGATTGAATTGGAGTCCGGGGTATTTCGAATTTAGAAGGCAATTATTCTAAAACTTGAAAACCGACCGTTGGGTCTGTTAATGAAGAATTCAAGTTTTGCCCAAAGGGCCTAAAAGTCCTTATATTATTGTATTAGATCGATTAAACGCATTGATTTGGCCATGCATCTTCAAGAAATCCTGAAAACAAACCAGATGGTCCAAAAAATTTAGAAGAGCGATTGCTGTTTCGCCGGACTTTCATGCTCCAAAAGCCATTTTTTACGATGCAAGCCGCCAGCATAGCCCGTAAGTGAGCCGTCACTGCCGATGACCCGGTGACATGGCACCACAATCCATAACGGATTTTTCCCATTGGCAGCTGCAACAGCCCTAATGGCCTTCGTATCGCCTAATAATTTCGAAAGTTCATGATATGAAATGGTTTTTCCAAAAGGGATATTCAATAACGCTTCCCATACTTTTTTTTGAAATTCGGTGCCTTCAGGATTTAGGGTAAGGCTGAAGACCTTCCTTTTTCCCTCAAAATATTCCTTTAATTGGTATACGGCATCTTCCAAGACCTCAGGGATAACTTCGGTCAGGGCTTCGTCACTGTTTAAGATACTTATGGCGCTCAAACCATCTTCATCGCCTTCAATTTTTGATATACCCAAAGGCGTTTGTATGCTTGCTGTTTCCATAGTTAGTCGTGTATAGTTGCTTGATAAAAAACCTGTTGAACGGCCGGACGAATATTTAGCGTGTACAGGGCACGCTGGTCACGGGTTGGGTATACGCGGTTGGATAAAAATATATATACCAATTGGTTTTTTGGATCGGCCCATACAAAAGTACCCGTAAAACCACTATGTCCGAAGCTTTCCGGACTGACTTCGGGTGCAGGATAGGCGTCTTTCAATGATAATTCGGCATTGTTGAGTTCGGGTTTGTCAAATCCCAATCCCCGTCGGTTCCCGTTTCCTGGATATTGCACGCGCGTAAATTCAAGTAGCGTTTTTTCAGAAATATAACGTCGCCCACCATAGACTCCATAATTAAGGTAAAGTTGCATCATTTTCGCCAAATCAGGTGCCGTAGAAAAAAGCCCGGCATTGCCCGATACTCCGCCGAGAAGTGCGGCATTTTCATCATGCACCCAACCTCGTGTCAAAGTATGCCGGAAAATCGTATCTATTTCAGTGGGAACAATGGGGTTCGAGTAATTTTTCATGCTCGGCAGATACGTAAGGGTTTTAGCGCCAAGTGGGCCATAAAAATTTGAAGTGAGATATTCCTGGTACGATTGCCCGGTCAATTGTTCGATAAGTTTTGGGAAAATCAGAAAAGCGAGTCCCGAGTATTTGTATTTCCGTTCAAGGGGTACGTCAGAACGATTTATTATACGGTACATTTTATGATTAAAGCGAGTTTTCACATAAAGATCTGGATAGGCTTCCTTATTGAATCGATGGGATTGAATTTTTCGAACAAACCGATTTTTTGTTTTGCCGTTTCTTTTGATTACCTCATTTAAAAAGACAATATAGGGTACCAGGCCGGCTTGATGCGCCAAAATTTCCCGGAGGGTAAGATTCCTTTTGAATTTATAATGGCGCCATGGTTTCCAATAGGTACTAAAAGGTGCGTCTAAATCAAGTTTGTTCTCATCGACCAATTTCATGATTGCCGGTAATGGCCCCATGATCTTGGTTACCGAGGCTAAGTCATACATATCATTTAAGGCAACCGGTTGTATGCTGTCATAGGTATGGTACCCATACGCTTTGTGAAAGATGATTTTTCCATTTTTAGCAACTAAAATCTGAGCCCCAGGGTATGCCTTTTGCAGTATTCCATTGTTTATTATTGAATCTACCTTTGTATTTATATACAAGGAATCCAGACCCACATCGGATGGAGTGCCATAGGTTAATTCAGGATTCGAAATAGCTTCCAATGGTCTGGGAGCACCTTCCTGTGCGGCACTAAAGTTTAAAAATAAACCAATAAGTATAAAAAATGAATTCCTCATCATGCTTGCTTGGGATCGCGATACATCAAGACGCGTTCACTCGGGAAATTTATGATTTAAGTTCGCATTTGGCGATTTATCTGCTTCCTGGGCGCTTTTACAAGGCGCATCCCATACCTCCGTTAATGGAACAATGAATCGTGCTACTTGCTATTCGATTTTAGTTGATCAACCGAACTACATCTTTGGCGAAATAGCTTGCAATGATATTGGCTCCCGCCCTTTTTATGGCAATGAGCTGCTCCATCATGACTGCATCATGATCCAACCAACCCTTTTCGGCGGCGGCCTTGATCATGGCATATTCCCCGGAGACCTGATAGACCGCAAGGGGTACATCGACCTCGTTGCGAATTTCCCGAACGATGTCTAAATAACACAGCCCCGGTTTGACCATAATTATATCGGCACCTTCATCGATATCCATTTGGGATTCCTTTATGGCCTCAAAGCGATTTGCAAAGTCCATTTGATACGTCTTCTTGTCTTTGGGAACGTTCTTTTTATGCACGGGCGCAGAATCTAGGGCATCGCGAAAAGGGCCGTAAAATGCACTGGCATATTTCGCACTATAGCTCATAATGCCCGTATGGATTAATTCCTCTTCGTCCAATGCTTCTCGAATGGTCAGGATGCGACCATCCATCATATCACTAGGTGCAACGAAATCAGCCCCTGATAAGGCATGTAATATGCTCATTTCGGCCAAAATCTGCACCGTTTCATCGTTCAAGATCCGTCCGTTTTCAACAATACCATCATGGCCGTATGAAGAATAGGGGTCTAGGGCCACATCGGTCATTACCAGCATCTCCGGACATGCATTTTTGACTGTTTTTACAGCCAATTGCATAAGACCATTCGGGTTTAAGGCTTCCGATCCCTTGTTATCCTTAAGATTATTAGGGACTTTAACAAAAAGGAGTACTGCACAAAGTCCCATTTTCCAAAGTTCCTTGACTTCCTTTTCCAATAAATCAAGACTGAGACGATGGTAGTTGGGCATAGAAGCGATTTCTTCCCGAACGCCCTTCCCTTCAACCACAAAGAGGGGAACCAAAAAATCGTCTGGGCGTAGTATCGTCTCCCTGACCAATCTGCGAATCGCATCTGAATTTCGTAGCCTCCGGTTTCTTATTAATGGGTACATGGTTCGGGTTTTTAATTTAAAGTTAAACGAAAAACGTGAATAATTAGACCCATTCCAAGGGCTTATTTAATATCGTCAATAAACGTTGCTCTTCGCTACCTGCGGGCGGATGATGATCATACCGCCATTGTACATGGGGAGGAAGGCTCATTAAAATACTCTCGATACGCCCATTGGTCTTTAATCCGAAAAGCGTTCCCTTGTCATGTACAAGATTGAATTCTACATAGCGACCACGACGAATTTCCTGCCAATCACGTTGGGTTTGGGAATAGGGTACGTTCTTTCTTTTTTCCACGATGGGTACATAGGCCTCTAAAAAACTATCCCCGATTTCGACGACAAAATTGTACCAATCTTCAATGGTTATGTCTTTTGTAGCCCTACAATAGTCAAAAAAAAGTCCACCTATACCCCGCGCTTCATTTCTATGGGAATTCCAGAAATAGTCGTCACATTTCTTTTTGAACGCTGCATAATAGTTAGGGTCATGGGCATCACAGGCTCTTTTACTTACGGTATGGAAATGTATGGCATCTTCATCGAACAAATAATAGGGGGTCAGATCTTGGCCTCCCCCGAACCATTGATCGACTAAATTCCCCATTTTATCATACAACTCAAAATAACGCCAATTTGCGTGCACTGTTGGCGCCATTGGGCTTTTAGGATGTAATACAAGGCTTAGGCCACAAGCATAAAAATTCGCTTCCCCAACGCCAAAATAGGCTTGCATGCTCTTGGGCAGCTCGCCATGTACTGCTGAGATATTGACACCCCCTTTTTCAAATACAGCGCCATTTTCTATGACCCTTGAACGACCACCCCCACCTTCAGGTCGTTCCCAGCGATCTTCACGAAATTTCGCAATACTATCTACCTTTTCAAGTTTGGCGGTGATTATTTCCTGAAGTGCTTGTATATAACTGAAGAATTTATCTTTCATACGATTAACTCATACAACTCCATATCTAATGAAGCTTCGTTGGGTGGAGTAAATTTCTTGGGGACTGTTCGCGCCCAAATATAACCACATTTCTCGGCAACTCTGACGCTTGCGAAGTTACTTTTATGCGCGATAATCTGTAGATTGGTCAGTGCCAGATGGGTAATGGCATAGTTAGAAATGGCTGAGACAGAATTGGTCATCCAGCCTTTTCCTTCATACTGGTAGCCGATACAGTAGGCGATTTCCCCTTGCTGTGTATGCCAATTAATTTCCTTGATATAAACAAGACCTAAAATTGTTCGTTTTTCGACGTCTTTTAACGCAAAAAGAAGCTCTTCTTTACGGTCGAATTGTTTTACTTTATGGTCGACAAAAATTTCGGATAAAGTTGGCGTAAGGTTTTGCTTTAAGGTATTTGGGAAGAAACGTTTCAACCTATCGGCATTCACGGTAATAAAATCACAAATTTTCCATGCGTCTTTTCTCTGAATAGGTTCAATGATATATGTATCAAAATCAAAAATCACGTTGCATTTTTTTAGTCTGAGCCATTCAGATATGTCCGCATTGCAAGCTACTTAGCCTCCCATTCCTTCACCGCGTCAATGAAGGCCTTTGCATTTTCTAACGGCACGTTCGGTAAGATGCCGTGCCCTAAATTGACGATATATTTATCTTTCCCGAAGTCATTGATCATTTGGGACACCATTTTCTTGATTTGCGAAGGAGGAGACAAGAGTCTTGCTGGATCGAAATTACCTTGTAATGTTATGTTGCCACCCGTAAAATGACGTGCATTTTGGGCTGAACATGTCCAATCGACCCCAAGGGCTGCCGCACCTGATTTCGCCATTTCACTCAAAGCAAACCAGCATCCTTTGCCGAATACGATTACTGGAACCTCGTCCTTCAAGCTATCGATAATCTGCTGAATGTAATTCCATGAAAATTCGGTGTAATCAGTAGGAGATAACATACCCCCCCATGAATCGAATACTTGCACTGCATTTACGCCCGCCTTGGCCTTTTGCTTTAGGTACGTTATGGTCGTGTCGGTTATTTTTTGCAAGAGCGCGTGGGCGGCAATTGGCTGTGTAAAACAAAATTCCTTGGCCTGGTCAAAGGTTTTACTACCCTGACCTTGAACGCAATAGCATAACAGTGTCCATGGGGAGCCCGCAAAGCCTATCAACGGAACTTCCTCGTTCAATTTTTCCTTGGTGACTTTGATGGCTTGGAACACATAGTCTAGCGCAATTGTAACGTCGGGTACAATGACCTTGTCAACATCCTTTTGGGTTCGAATGGGACTCGGCAAATAAGGACCAAAATTAGGTTTCATCTGCACTTCAATGTTCATAGCCTGTGGAACGACCAAAATATCCGAAAAAAGAATGGCGGCATCCATACCAAATCTTCGTATGGGTTGAACCGTTATTTCGGCAGCCAATTCAGGGGTCTGACAACGCGTAAAGAAATCGTATTTCTCACGTATTTCCCTAAATTCGGGTAAATAACGCCCTGCTTGGCGCATCATCCACACAGGTGGCCTTTCGACGGTTTCGCCTTTGAGCGCTCGTAAGAAAAGATCATTTTTTATCATTATTACCTCTTAAATATGCCTTGGCATGTCTGATATCAATTCTTTAAACTGTATTTATACTAGTTGCCTGATCACTTACTTTTCAGCATAGTCTTCATTCACCAAGGCGATGACACTTTCAATACTTGGTATTTTAGCAATCTTGACTTCCTTAAAATAGGTACGGGCTTCTCTTGCCGTGGTTTCACCGATACAGTAGGCAATCTTTCTTGGGGTGTTGAGCATTAAAAAACTTTGAACGCCTGAAGGACTAAAAAAAAGGATGCCTTCGATACCGTCTTCGACCGCATGTGGAGTAGGCTTAGTGCTATAGGCCTCAATCTCATTCACCCTAATAGAATTCGCTTCCAATAGTGCTGGCAGGTCATCCATTCGAATCGTACTGCAAAAATAGGTCACTTCCAATCCCTCCATATACTCGACCAAATATTCGGCCAATAATTTCGCATTTTTAGCAACATAGGTGACAGGACCTATCTGTTCTTCAATCGCACGTTTGGTGCGTCTTCCAACGCAATAAATATTTTTAAATTTCAATTGCTCAGGTGGGACACTTATCAAAAGGGATTCTATCGCATTTTTGCTGGTTATAATTACATTTTGCAAAGGAATCTTGAACGTAGTTGGAGGAATTCGGGACGGACTTGTTTTTATAAAGTCAGCTGAACCCATCACAATTTTTTTGTTAAATGACTTTTGTTGTATAGGGGTGAGTTTTTTGGTGACATATACATTTAATTTTCGGTCGGGTTCCTGAAAATCCTTTAAAATGCGTTTGCCCCCCCTGCTTAGGATACTTTCTGCGCAGACGCGTGCTAAATCGATTTCTTCCCCTATAGGAATTGTTTTAGTGACTTCCAATTTTTTTGAACCATCCTTACTGAGAAGAACGCCTTTAAAGGTGATCTCCTCGTTGCTGATATAGGCCAAGGCCCCGATTGGCGCTGTGCAGCCACCTTCCAAAAGATGCAGGAATCTGCGTTCCAAGCTGGTGCATCGTTCGGTATTCGCATGGTTGAGCGCCTTACAGGCAGTTCGGATTTCTTCATCTTTTTCCAGCGCAACAATGACAACCGCTCCTTGGGCGGGTGCTGGGACCATCCAGGTCAGCCCAATCGTATTTTCAGGCTCAATGCCGATGCGCTCCAATCCGGCTGCGGCGAAAATTGCACCATTCCAATCATGGTTTTTGAGTTTTTGAATGCGACTGTTTACATTGCCCCTTAAATCGACCACGGTATGCGTGGGATATCGATTAAGCCATTGTGCCTTTCGGCGAAGGCTTCCAGTTGCGATGATTGCATTAGGTTGTGCCAAAAACTCTTCGTTGTCCTTGAATGCAAGGATATCTAAAAAATTCCCCCTTTCTAGGACGGCAGCTTGAACAATACCTTTTGGTAATATTGTTGGAACATCCTTTAAGGAATGTACAGCAATATCGATTTCGCCTTGTAGCATGGCGACATCCAATGTTTTTGTAAAAATACCGGTGACACCCAGTTCATAGAGGGGTTTATCCAATTCAAGATCGCCAGTGGCTTTTACGGGAACCAGTTCGGTGGCTAGCCCTAGGGCTTCTAGCCTACTTTTAACGGCATGGGCCTGCCATAGCGCTAATTCACTATCGCGCGTCCCGATGCGTATAATCTTGGTCATTTTGAATATACTTCTAATTGAAATACCTTTCGTATAAGCTCAAGGCTCTCATCGGCATCGGTATTCGAATCCTTAAGGTGATTGGCAAACTGCTTGGTAATTTTTTGGATGATACGTTCTGAAATAATATCGGCCTGTTCCATATTATAATCGGCCAGTTTTTTACTTTGAAAATCAAGTTCCTCCTCTTTCATGGTTTTCAATTTTTTCTTGAGGGCCTTGATTACCGGGGCAAATTTTCGGGTTTCCAACCACAGTGTGAAATCCTCTTTCACCTCTTCGATGATCTGCTCTGCCTTTGGAATGTATTTTTTTCGATTTTCCAAGGTCTCATCAGTCATTTGGGAAAGTTGGTCTAAATGGATTACCGTGACATTTTTCAAGTTCATCACATCGCCCGATACGTTTTTGGGCACCGAAAGATCTAAGATCAAAAGGGGCTTATTCGTATAGATCAACTCTTTTGAAATTGTCGGGAATTTTGCGCCTGTGGCCACAACCAATATGTCGGCAGAACGAATTTCGGTCTGTAGTTCTCCAAAATCCTTCACTTGTAATTTAAATTTACCAGCTATTTTTTCTGCTTTGTCCTTGGTCCTGTTAATAAGGGTGATATGCGGATTTTTGGTATGCTTGATCAGATTTTCACAGGTATTCCGGCCGATTTTTCCAGTTCCGAAGAGTACTATGTTCTTTGTAGCTATGTCCGGGACATTCTTTAAGATATATTGCACAGATGCAAATGCGACCGAAGTAGCACCTGACGATATCCCTGTTTCGTTTTTGATGCGCTTACTAGCCTGTATGACCGAATTACATAAACGCTCCACAAAAGGGTTTGCGATGCCGTGTTTTTTAGAGCGATTGAAACTTTGCCGGAGTTGGCTGATGATTTCAAAATCTCCAAGAATTTGACTATCCAATCCCGTACCGACCTTGAACAGATGACTAATGGCGTCCTTATTCTTATAAACATAAGCAACTTCCTGAAATTCCTCTACGCTGCCCAACGTGTTATTGCACAACAATTTTATCAGTTGGTAAGGATGTTGCGCAAAACCGTGAAGTTCGGTGCGATTGCAGGTAGCCGTTATCAATAGACCGTCGATCTCCTCAAGTTTGGCCTGCTCAAGAATCGTATCCATTCCGGCATCGTCCAGACTAAATTTCCCACGTACATCGGCATCGGCCTTTTTGTGGTTTAGGCCTATGGTATAAAAAGAATTGTGTTTCGAAATGTGATAATCTTTCATGGACACTCGGGAACGGTCACAAAAATAAACGCAATCGACTAACAAAAGTAACGCTGTAGGAACAATTAGTGTCGATTCATGCTTTTTCCAGTTTTTTTCGATGAAATACTTGATTAAAACCTTATTTTTAGGGGAATTATTGTATAATCGCCGCTATTTATTTAGAAGGGTTCTCAATAGAAGCAGTTCATTTAAGAAAAATATGATAGAAAAAAATGTCGCATCAGGTTCATATGACGAAGTTTTGGTCGAAAACGGCTTTTATGTTTTGAAAATCCAGAACGACACGGCAGTCACCAAAAAAATTGCAAGGGAAATAAGCAGCAGTTTTATTCAGTTTCATTTTTGTTTAAAAGGGCACGCCAAATTTATCTTTAATGACGGCGGGTATGCCTTGGAAGTTTCGGAGGAGAACACGTTATTATTGTATAATACGCAACTAGATCTCCCCTTA
>JBBQAM010000021.1:0-62152 GCA_038316335.1 Flavobacteriales bacterium | reverse complement strand
TAGGCCTTCTTGTGCAGAAAATCAATCCCAGGAGAAAGTTCATCCCGGTTGGTGGCCGTAAAGATGCCCCCGACATACGTGTTTTTATCATTAAAATCTTTCTGCACCCTTCCCACAAAATAGTTCGTCAAAGGCTCAACGACTTCATCCCGCCGGCTGCCCTTAGAATCAATGGTAGCGAACATCTTCTGGGTAACACTTTCCAAGACCCCGATCGACCAGCCATCGGCCGTTTTGCCACTAAATTTAGCCGCTCCCAAGATGGGGGTATTTTGTGGTTGGTCCACAAATTCGCCATCGGTGGTATCGGGATAGCCCTGCGGACTGCGACCGATGCGACGGGAATAGAATACATTATCGGAACCAAAGGTATTCCCTGCTTCGGAGTTAGAAATACGATAGTCGAAAATATTCTTGTTCTCAACAAAAAAGGGCCTTCTTTCCTCAAAGAAAATCTGAAACCCATCTAAAGCGATGGCCGAGGGATCAGCTTCCACCTGGCCAAAATCAGGATTTATCGTTAAATCAAGAGTAAGATCATTGGTTATCCCGAGTTTGGCGTCGAGGCCTCCTGTAATCTTACTATTTTTTCCGTCCCTAAATGGATTTCCGGCCTCTGCCTCATACGATTCGAGTTTGGCCACGGTATAGGGTTGTATTTCCAATTGTTTTTGGGGCTCGATATTTCGGAGCCCATGCAGTTCCCCGAATTCACTCACAAAGCCAGGTGTATCGGCCGGCAAGCGCTGCCATACAGATCGCTCCTCTTCCCTGAATAGGCGTCGCATGACCTCAAGCCCCCATATTTGATTATCAGACTTCCCAAATTTCAACTGACTTAGTGGGATTCGCATCTCCGCAGTCCAGCCTTCGGCATCACTATTGACCTTGGTATACCAAATGGGGTTCCAACTCTCGTCTTCATTTCCCCCATTATTCGAGTCAAAGACGTCGGCCTTGACCCCGGCCGCAGTGACCAAAAATCCGAATGCCGTTCGTTTGTCGTGGTAGCTATCGATAAAAAAACCGATCCAATCGCCATCGAAGCCATCCCTTCGTGTTAAACGTTTCACAATCTTATCGGGTTCGGCATCAAAGCAACGAACGGCGATGTACAGTGATTTTTGGTCATAAAGTATTTTAAATTTCGTCTGGTAGTCAGGCGGCGTATTTTCATCGGGCCGTTGTTCGACAAAATCGTTCCCCCATTCGACCTTATTCCAGGCTGGGTCATTCAAAAGTCCGTCAATTATAGGAGTTTCGTCGGATCCCAATGCCTGGGTGACATAAATACGTTTCGGCAAAACTGCTGTCGAATCCTGGGCAAACGTTAAATTTAGGGAATAGCAAAAGAAGCAAATGGCGAGAAGGCTCTTCCTCATGTGATTTTTTCGATTGATGTGAATTAAAGACAGCCGATTGTCGATATCGTTACACTTGAATCGAGTCTTTAAGATTTATTTAACATGAAAAGACCTATTAAGAGAACAAGGCCTCCATAACTATTCACAAATGACCGTTCATGGAAGTAGTAAATTCAAAAAATAATCAGAAACAAGCATTTGTATTTAATTCAAATTAGTGTACATTTGCAGCCCGATTAACGGGATTGAAGTGTTTAATCAATAAAATCAGTAGTGTGGACACATTGAGTTATAAGACGATTTCGGCCAACAGAAAAACCGTTGACAAACAGTGGTTGTTGGTAGATGCAGAAGGTGAGACTTTGGGCCGCCTTGCTTCCAAGGTAGCTAAAATGCTAAGAGGAAAACACAAACCCAACTTTACACCACATGTAGATTGCGGTGATAATGTAGTTGTTATCAATGCTGAAAAAATACACTTGTCAGGGAACAAATGGGAATCAAAGACCTACCTACGGTATACTGGATATCCAGGAGGTCAGCGGTCAACTTCGGCTACTGAACTGCTGCAAAAAAATCCCGGCCGTATTGTTGAGAAAGCCGTAAAAGGTATGTTGCCTAAAAATAAATTGGGTGCCGATCTTTTCAGGAACCTTAAAGTATATGTGGGACCTACTCACGGCCAAGAAGCACAAAAACCTACTGTCATAAACCTTAAAGACTTTAAATAATGGAAACTATTCATAAAATAGGCAGAAGAAAAACTGCTGTTGCGCGGGTTTATGTTTCAAAAGGCAAAGGAAAAATAACTGTCAACCAACGGGAATTTAATGATTATTTTCCTACGGCCACATTGCAATACAAGGTAAAACAGCCTTTTTCGATGACCAGTAACGAGGATAACTTTGATGTCAATATAAATGTTTACGGTGGTGGCATTACCGGTCAGGCAGAAGCTATCCGTTTGGCCTTATCCCGGGCCATGTGTGAAGTAGATGCTGAAAATAGAGGTATCTTAAAGCCGGAAGGCCTTTTAACACGGGACCCTCGCATGGTCGAACGAAAGAAATTCGGTCAGAAAAAAGCACGTAAGAAATTCCAGTTCTCCAAACGATAATTCCTGGTCCGGAAGAAATTCTGGTACAGTGCGTTGGAGTGGAGCATACCTATTTACAAGTAAAATCGTAATCTCAAACCCCGAAGTCGTTTTGGGGATAACCAAGTTCATTGAAAGTTCCTGCCGTCATAGGTTGGGACAATTAAAGACCTTTTTCACCTGGCACGTGTCAGAAAAAAGGCAACTTAGTTTAGCATCTAAATGTTAGAGGCTTCCCAAATGATTTTAGGATACCACTCAAACATTGCTAATTCAAAAGAACGTAAACTAAATTTAAAATGGCTAAAAAAGTCGAAGTAAAAGATTTATTGGAAGCAGGTGTGCATTTTGGCCACCTAACAAGAAAATGGAATCCCAACATGGCACCCTACATCTACATGGAGCGCAACGGGATCCACGTTATCAACCTATACAAAACGGTAGCAAAACTGGAGGAAGCCAATGAGGCCCTTCGCAAAATTGCTGCCTCTGGGCGAAAAATTCTTTTCGTGGCTACTAAAAAGCAAGCCAAGGACATCGTTGCAGAGAAAGTTGCGAACGTAAATATGCCCTATATTACCGAAAGGTGGCCTGGTGGCATGTTGACCAATTTTGTAACGATCCGTAAAGCCGTCAAAAAAATGGCTTCGATCGATAGAATGAAAAAAGATGGTACATTCCTAACACTCTCCAAGAAGGAAAGATTGCAAGTGGATCGTCTTCGTGCCAAATTAGAAAAGAACTTAGGTTCGATTTCCGAAATGACCCGATTACCTGGTGCCTTGTTTGTGGTAGATACAATGCGGGAACATATCGCCGTTAAGGAAGCCTTAAAATTGAATATCCCGATTTTTGCGATGGTAGATACCAATTCAGACCCAAGAGAAATCGATTATTTGATCCCATCGAATGACGATGCTTCCAAGTCGATCGAGATTATCATGGCATCGGTCACCAATGCTGTTGCTGAAGGTCTGACAGAGCGTAAATCCGAGAAACAATCAGACAACGAAGGTGAGGAGGACGAAGCCCCAAAGGCTAAGAAGAACATAGCCAAGGCCCCTGTAGAAAAAGAGGCTTCTAATGAAACCGAAGTCCCTGAAAAAGCCAAAAAGACCAAGGAGGTAGCAGCGCCCGTTGTTTCTGATGAGACTGTTCCGAAAAAGGAAACTGTTGAGAAGGAAACCCAAGCAAAACCTGCGAAAGCCGATGATTTAACGAAAGTTGAAGGGATTGGACCAAAGGCTGCCGAGGCACTGGTTAGTGCAGGAATCGAGACCTATGCCAAATTGGCGAAGGCAAAGCCTGAGAAAATAAAGGATATCCTAACCGAAGCAAGTTCAAGAATGGCCCATTTAGACCCAACCTCTTGGCCGAAGCAAGCCGCGATGGCCGCCGAAGATAAGTGGGATGAGCTAAAAGAATGGCAAGATAGCGTAAAAGGAGGGGTAGAATAATCCCATTTAAATTATAATTAAATATTAAGTAGCATGTTAGCCCGATCTTGAATCGGGACGACTTAAAAAAAAATAGGAATGATGGTAAAAGTTACCGCAGCAGATGTAAATAAATTAAGGCAGACCACCGGTGCCGGCATGATGGATTGTAAAAAAGCCCTAGTAGAGGCTGAAGGCGATTTCGAAAAAGCCATAGAAATACTTCGAAAAAAAGGACAAAAAGTTGCTGCCAATCGGGCGGATCGTGAATCTTCAGAAGGCGCGGCCATAGCTAAAGTGAATGCGAACCATACCGAGGGCGTGGTTATCTCGTTGAACTGTGAGACCGATTTTGTGGCAAAAAACGAAAGTTTTGTGACCTTGGCGAACGCATTGGCCGATATGGCCTTGGGGTTTGCTACGAAAGATGATTTTCTGGCCGCCGATTTTCAAGGTATAACTGTACAAGACAAATTAACGGAACAGACAGGAGTCATTGGAGAAAAAATAGAAATTGGCGGGTTTGAAAAACTAAGTGCCCCTTTCGTAGGTTCTTATATTCACGCTGGGAATAAGATAGCCACGTTAGTTGGGCTTTCAGGCCAAATGAAAGGTGTCGAAGAGGTAGCCAAGGATGTTGCAATGCAAGTAGCGGCCATGAATCCGGTCGCCTTGAATCCCGAAGCGGTAGATCAATCGATAATCGACAAGGAAATCGAGATCGCCAAAGATCAGTTGCGTCAAGAAGGCAAGGCGGAAGCGATGTTAGACAATATTGCTAAAGGAAAACTTCAACGATTTTTCAAGGATAACACACTTGTTAACCAAGATTTTATAAAAGACAGCAAGTTAAGCGTTGCCAACTATGTGAAAACGTTGGATGCATCTTTGGAGGTTACCGGTTACAAACGGGTTGCCCTAGGATAATTTCTACTTAACGACTTAAAAAAACCGCCGGAATTCCTATCTGGCGGTTTTTTTTATTCCCAATCTGATTCTTCCAATTCGAATAGGTCATTTACTGCAACCGAAAATATTTTTGATAGTCTTAATGAAAGAACGGTAGAAGGGACGTACTTCCCCAACTCCATCGCATTGATGGTCTGTCTGCTAACTTGCGCCCTCTCGGCCAATTGGGCCTGGGTCAAATTTTGAATGGCCCGTTGCACCTTTATATTATTCTTCATTTGCGAGCGAATTTCTAAGTTTATACAAGGACCAATTAAATTTTACAATAAATAACACCAGAATGGTAAACATATTAAAAACCATTACTTGAAAAAAAGCAATGTCAAATACAAGAATAAAGGCAAATAGCAAGATGGCGTAGTTCAAATAGGTCGCCCAAACCAATGATTCCAAGCGTATGGTAGCTATAAGCTCATCCTCATCTTTTTCCTTTGAAAAGGCAAGAAAAAGACCTCCAAGAATGATAAGGACACCTAATATTTCATTTAGGATATTATTTTCACGAACATGAAGAAAACCACTTGCATCCTTGAGATCCTCAAATCCCGTAATGCCCCAAACAGGCAGTTCTAAAAATGCCGGCTCCCAATTATAGGCCCATGTAATTATTCCTAATACCAAAGCTGGGATAAAGATGTACCAGCCGATTCTTTTGAACTTGTTCGGCAATAAATATTTTGTCTTCATAGGATATATGTTTTATATAAATGTAAAGTATTTATGTCTAAATGACAAATATACTTTACTTTTATATATTCATTAGCTGATGTAAATAATAAAGCCGCCCTTAGTGGCGGCTTTATATCACAAAAATAATCAGTCCTTTTATCCCTTTAACCAAGCAGTTCGCAAGCGTATTTGCGCTTCGCTGGCACCTTCAAGGGGCTTGATGGTTTCGGCATTCATGGTAGGGGTACCTACCTTCCCTTCCACATTGATTTCCTCTCCATCGCGTTCTACGACCATTTTAATATCGGTATCCGCTGTCCAACCAAAACTAGCACCGACGATAGGTCGCATAGATTCTAAGGTAATCGGGATACCATTGATACTTTTTATAATATCACCACCTTGTATCCCCAAGTCAGTAAAAAAGCTGTTCAATTCAATTCCCTTTCTTACAAAAATTGCCTTATCACCCTCCATATCCACATCGATAAAGGGATTATCGCCATCGAGGAAATAACCGGTCTGTTTCGCGAATCGACCCATGGTCAAACCAACCTTTGCCAAATAGCTATTATAATCGATCGGAGTATTTCCGATTACATAGGTGTCAAAAAAAGTACGGACTTCCGGATAGGTCATCGCTACGATTTCATCAATCAATTTAGCATCCTCAAAAGGCGTGGTATCATCATATTTTTTTGAAAGTTCTTTCATTAACCACAAGATGCCCTTTTTCCCATCGCTCAGTTCCCGTAAGGTAATATCGAGCGCCATACTTATCAGCGCTCCCTTTTCATAAACGTTGGCATAGTTCTTTTTAAAAGGTTCATCGAATATATTCTTACTCATTTCGGTAAACGACATGGCATCGTCGAAAGATTTAGAATTATTGATTTTCCCCACGATACGATTATAGAATTCATCTTCGTCGATCAGCCCTTGTTGTACTTGAAATAGGTTGGCGAAATACTCTGTAGTCCCTTCGTACATCCACAGATGTTGTGACATTTTAGGATCATTGAAATCAAAAAATTGTATCTCCTTTGAATGTACATTCAAAGGTGTCAGGGTATGGAAAAATTCGTGGGAAACAACATCAACCATGGCCTGCTCCAAGCTTTCTTTGGGCATTGCTTCCGGCAAAACAACTACCGTCGATGTATGATGCTCCAAAGCCCCGAAACCCCCCGCATCTTTCTCATCCATTGATGATAGATACAATAAAATGTTGTATTGCTTTGTTCCATTTACCTCACCTAAAAAGGCCTTTTGCCCCCGCATCATGCGTTCCATCGGTCCGATCAAGTCCTGGGCCGTGTAGGCACCCGTAGGCGAATACACACTTAAGGTCACCGTAATGTCATTGAGCTTAAATGATGCCGTGTTGGGCTTTGCATATAGGATGGGATTATCGATGACATCGAAATAACGCCGCGCCAAGAAAACTTCGGTATTGGGATCGGCACCTACCATTTTCCTTGTCAAGGAGGTCGTTGATTGCAAATCAGCAGGTTTCTTGATGGTTATTTCGTAGGGAACTTCCTTTAACCCCCCGAAATAGCCTATAAAACCATGAAGGTTTAGCATAAAATCTTCTCCTTTTAAAATATTAGTACCCGCCGGGGAGAATACCACATCATCGACCTCTTTTTCGATGTCATAGGTATCGTTTACCAAGTAGTGCACTTTATCAAGATTCTTTGCGCCTCCAATTTTCCACGTATTATCGTCAATCTTGGTGACTGCCAATTCATTACCCTTATAATCAATTGCCTTAAAATCGTCGATATACTTTCCGTAATTATTTATACTGTACGTCCCCGGAACCGTTTTTGGTATAAAAAAAGAAACGGTGTCTTTGGCAAAAGCACCCGGATCTAATGCTACGAGCACCTTGTCATCATTTATAGTATTCAAATCGATAACTGCAGCTATTGGAACGTTATCAGCCGACACCAACGCTTTGGATGCCGTACAATTATAAAACAGGATGCCCAGAAGGGCGAACATTACTATTCTTTTCATAGCAATTAATTTATGTTTTAAGTTTTTTCGCCATTTGCGAATTATTCATTTTGGCGCTGCAAGATTATAAAATTAAACAGACGTAAGCATCATTATTAGGAAATAATTAAGGGTGGTTTAACCGTGCACTTGAAACAACTTCCTAACTTTTTTTGATTATTTTTGTGCGTAGTTAATAACATACCATGCAATACAAACGAATACTTTTAAAATTGAGCGGCGAGGCCTTGATGGGATCGCAACAATATGGGATTGATGGACAGAGACTTTCGGAGTATGCAGAAGAAATCAAAGAGGTAGTCGCCAAAGGCATCGAAGTCGCCATTGTGATCGGCGGTGGAAATATTTTTCGTGGCCTTTCAGCGGCAAGTAATGGCATGGACCGGGTTCAAGCCGATCATATGGGGATGCTGGCCACGGTAATCAATGGCCTGGCCTTGCAAAGCGCATTAGAAATTAAAGGGGTGCAGACAAGGTTGCAATCCGCAATCAAAATCAATGAAGTGGCTGAACCGTTTATTCGCCGTCGGGCCATTCGCCATTTAGAAAAAGGACGGGTCGTTATATTCGGCGGAGGGACCGGTAATCCCTATTTTACGACTGATTCTGCTGCTGTCTTACGCGCCATCGAAATCGAGGCGGACGTCATTCTAAAAGGAACACGTGTAGATGGTATTTATACCTCCGACCCGGAAAAGGACAAAAATGCCACAAAATTCGATACGATATCGTTCCAGGAGGTTTTGACCAAAGGCCTTAAAGTTATGGATACTACGGCTTTTACCCTGAGTCAGGAAAATAAGCTCCCGATAATTGTTTTCGATATGAACAAAAGAGGCAATTTGCTCAAAATCGTGGATGGCCATAATATCGGCACAAAGGTTAATATGTAGCCATTTTGGTATAATTTGTGTTCTTTGGATTTTTTTAACGCTTAGATTATGAACGAAGAGATTACTTTTATTTTAGATGCAGCCCAGGAAGGAATGGATGCTGCACTTTCACATTTGGAAAAAGCTTTTGTAAAGATTCGTGCCGGAAAAGCGAGTCCGGCTATGTTATCAGGTGTCATGGTCGACTATTACGGATCCCAGACCCCGTTATCACAGGTGGCCAATGTAAATACCCCGGATGCCAGGACACTTTCGGTACAGCCATGGGAAAAGAATATGTTACAGGAAATAGAAAAGGCCATCATGAACGCCAACCTCGGGTTCAATCCGATGAACAATGGCGACTTTGTCATCATCAACGTACCCCCCTTGACCGAAGAAAGGCGGCGGGATTTGGTCAAACAAGCCAAAGCGGAAGGCGAGGATGCGAAGGTAGGTGTCAGAAATGCACGTCAGGATGCCAAAAAGGAAATTCGCGATCTCGATGTTTCAGAAGACCTGCAAAAGAATGCCGAAGTAGACCTACAGGAATTAACGGATGCCTTTATCAAAAAAATCGATACGCATCTTGCCATTAAAGAGGCTGAAATCATGAAGGTCTAATTACTTCCCTTTGAACACCTTTTCGCAATCAGGCCTTTTTTTATCGCCAAAGCGCTATTTTTTGAAAGTTAGAATTCGACCTTCAAATCGTAGGAACAGAACCTAGCATTTTCTACCTTTGACCCACTTTTATAAAACAAAAAAGACTCCGATTAGCAGCAGAGTCCAACTAGAGTCAATTCCTTGGAAAGACCCAATAGGCCTTTATGGAGGAAGTCTCATTACAAAATGGCGGCAAAACTAACACAAGGCTTCTGGGCCAGAATGGCACGGTTAATTTTAAGGAACCGTATCCTCATTTTATTCCTAATTGCCGCCATCACGGTTTTCTTGGCCCTTCAGTGGGATAAAATGCGTTTTAGCAACTCCCAAGCCAATTTGTTGCCCGATGACCATCCGGTCAACGTCGAATACCAGTCATTTTTAAAAAAATTCGGAGAGGAAGGTAATACGATTGTGCTCGCTGTCAAAGACAGTAACTTTTATTCCCCTTCCAACTTTAATCGTTGGAACAAGATGAGCAAACAATTGGCGGCATTTCCAGAAGTAGAGCTGGTGCTTTCAACTGACAATTTAAAACAACTGGTGCGGGATTCGACTACGAATGAATTCAAATTAGTTCCTCTTCTTTCCGCTCAACCAAAGACACGAAATCAAGTAAACGAAGTGGTAGACCATCTATTCAACGACCTACCCTTCTATGATAATTTAATCTATAACAAAAAGGACGGTGTCATTCGGACGGTCGTTTACCTCGACGAGGATATTGTCAATACCTCGGTACGTAAAGATTTTATCCTCGAGGATTTTTCGCATTTGATAACTGAATTTCAAGACGATACCGGCCTACAGGTACATGTTTCGGGCATGCCCTATATACGTACACTGAATTCCCAGAACATAATCGATGAAATCGGGAAGTTTATTTTGGCGGCATTGGGCGTTACGTCCCTGATATTTTACTTTTTTTTCAGGAGTTTTCGCGCCACCTTTATTTCAATGTTGATCGTTATCATCGGGGTCATGTGGGCCTTTGGTGTTTTAGGGCTATTGCAGTATGAGATTACGGTCTTGACGGCCCTTATACCACCCTTGATCATCGTATTTGGGGTCCCTAATTGTATTTTCTTGATCAACAAATACCAGCAAGAGGTCAAAAAACATGGAAATCAGGCGCTTTCACTACAGCGCGTCATCTCAAAAGTGGGAAATGCCACCTTGATGACGAACATGACCACGGCCTGCGGTTTTGCCACCTTCATTATCACAGACAGTACCCTTTTAAAGGAATTCGGTATTGTTGCTTCCATAAATATTATCGGGATCTTTATACTGTCATTATTGATTATTCCGATCGTTTATAGTTTTATGGCCCTGCCCAACACCAAACATCTAAAACATTTGAACAAACGTTGGATCGACACCTTTGTTAGTTGGATGGAGCATATCGTTCGAAACCGAAGGATCATGGTGTATATAACCGCGATAAGCCTTTTGGTGGTTGGCATCATCGGAATGTACCAGATCCATATTTCAGGAAGCCCTATCGAGGACATGCCTAAAAATGCTCAATTCTTTAAGGATATTCGTTTTTTTGAGAAGGAATTCGACGGTATTATGCCGGTAGAGATTGTCGTGGATACAGAAAATCCGAAGGGGGTCTTAAAGTTATCCAACCTAAAAAAAATGGATGCATTCGGACAGATTATCGATGAAATTCCAGAACTCTCTAAACCTATATCGGTCGTAAACCTGGTGAAATATTCCAAACAGGCATTTTACAATGGGATTCCAAAATATTACCAGCTCCCTACCAGTCAGGAATTCAACTTCATTATGGATGTTGCCCGTAAATCAAAGGGCAATGGGGACCTAATGAAAAATTTTGTGGACAGCACGGGGCAAACCGCTAGGATCACCACGTACATGAAGGATGTAAAAACAGATCGCATGGAACAGATCCAAGAACGCCTCCAAGAGAATATCGACAAAATTTTCCCGGCGGATCGATACCATGTTTACATGACGGGTAGCGCCTTCATTTTTCTTAAGGGCACGAAATATCTGGTGAAAAACCTTATCCTGTCCTTGGCGTTGGCAATTGGACTGATCGCACTTTTCATGGCCTATTTATTTCGATCTTTTCGCATGGTGGTTATTTCTTTGATACCCAACTTACTCCCTCTGGTGATTACGGCAGGCGTCATGGGTTTCGCCGGAGTTCCCATAAAACCCTCCACCATCTTGGTGTTCAGTATCGCCTTCGGGATCTCAGTCGACGATACGATCCATTTCTTGGCGAAATACCGTCAAGAGCTTATCGCTAATAAATGGCGTATCCAAAAATCGGTGTATGCCGCCTTACGGGAAACCGGGGTCAGTATGTTTTATACCTCCATTGTACTTTTCTTCGGATTTTCGGTATTTACGATTTCAAGTTTTGGGGGTACCGTGGCCTTGGGTGCCTTGGTTTCGGCCACGTTGTTGTGTGCCATGTTATCAAACCTTATTTTACTACCATCCCTGCTATTATCACTCGAACGCAGTATTGCGAATAAAGAGGTGCTTAAAGAACCTCAGATAGATATTCTCCCACAGGATGAGTCTAACTCCGAAACGGGGGAGTAAACTTCCGATTTTAAGCTACTTTTCTATATTTCCAAAGTCGATTCTTTTTATCAAAAGGCTATCTTTGGGGTTTAAATTTTTAGATGAACACAATTAGTATAAAAGAACTCTTGACAACACCTCCTGTATTACAGGTCGTTGTAGTCAATGGATGGGTAAAGACCTTTAGAAGCAACCGTTTTATTGCCTTAAACGACGGATCGACCTTGAACAACATTCAATGCGTAGTCGATTTTAATCAGTTTGATGACGCAGTCCTTAAACAGATCAATACAGGAGCGGCCCTGAGAATTACGGGGACCTTGGTAGAGAGCCAAGGAAAAGGTCAAACGGTTGAAATTCAGGTGAACGGTATTATGGTTCATGGCGATGCGGATCCGGAAATCTATCCGATTCAGCCAAAAAAACATTCCCTTGAATTTCTTAGGGAAAAAGCACATCTGCGTATTCGTACGAATACGTTTGCCGCGATCATGCGGGTGAGGTCGGCATTGGCATTTGCCGTTCACCATTATTTTACCTCGAACGGATTTTACTATTTCCATGCCCCTATCATCACAGGCTCTGACGCCGAAGGCGCAGGTGAAATGTTCAGGGTTACCACTCTGGATGAAAAAAACCCCCCGTTGACCAAAGATGGCGCGGTGAACTACCGGGAAGATTTTTTTGGCAAGGAAACCAATCTTACGGTTTCGGGACAATTGGAGGCCGAAGCATACGCCATGGCGCTCGGCAAAGTATATACCTTTGGCCCCACTTTTAGGGCTGAAAACTCAAATACGTCAAGACACCTGGCCGAATTTTGGATGATAGAACCTGAAATGGCCTTCTATGACCTGAATGATAATATGGATCTTGCAGAAGATTTTATCAAGTATGTCCTTGGCTATATTCTTGAGAATTGTTCAGAAGATTTGAAGTTCTTGGAGCAACGACAGTTCGATGAAGAGAAATCAAAACCGCAGGCAGAACGCAGTGATATGCCCCTCATTGAGAAATTACAATTCATAGTTGACACTGATTTCAAACGAATCACCTATACGGAAGCCATAGAGATCTTACGTAATAGCACTCCGAATAAAAAGAAAAAATTTCAATATCCCATTAATGAATGGGGTGCCGACCTGCAAAGTGAACATGAGCGGTTTTTGGTGGAAAAACACTTTAAGTGTCCTGTTATCCTCTATGACTATCCCGCCACAATAAAGGCCTTTTACATGCGTTTAAACGAGGATGGGAAAACGGTGCGCGCCATGGATATACTTTTTCCGGGCATCGGTGAAATCGTTGGGGGGTCACAGCGAGAGGAACGCTTAGACATTCTGCGGGAAAAAATAGCCGCATTGGGTATCGACGAAAAAGAACTCTGGTGGTATTTAGATCTCCGAAAATTCGGGACCGCTGTTCACAGTGGCTTTGGACTCGGATTTGAGCGCCTTGTGCTTTTTGCTACCGGCATGGGGAATATTCGCGATGTAATTCCATTTCCAAGAACACCGCAAAACGCTGAATTTTAAACCTAATTCTTTAACTTTATAAGGCTTACAAGCCACCTTTGATGTTAAAACAACACTTACAATTCAAATTATCGCAAAAATTATCACCGCAACAGATCCAGTTGATGAAGTTGATACAATTGCCCACACAGGCATTTGAACAGCGATTAAAACAAGAATTGGAGGAAAATCCGGCCTTGGAAGGTGGCAAGGAAGAAAGCGAAACGCCGGAAGATGATTTCGAGGATATGTATGAGGGTGATAATGACAGCGAGCACATCAATGCCGATGATATCAATATTGATGAATATCTCAGCGATGATGAAATTCCGGATTATCGAACAAAAGCCAACAACTATAGTGCCGACGAAGAAGAAAAAAGTGTTCCATATGCTGCAGGTATTTCATTCAATCAGTACTTGATCAACCAGCTCAATACCGAATATTTGACCGATGATGAATGGAGTGTCGCCGAATTTCTGATCGGCAGTATCGACGAAAGCGGCTATATTAGAAGGCCACTGTCAGATATTCTTGATGACCTCGCCTTCACACAAAACATCCACACTGACGAAAAAACCGTGCAAAAGGTTCTTAAAATGGTTCAGGAACTCGATCCACCCGGGATAGCTGCACGTTCTTTGGAAGAATGCCTTATTCTTCAATTGAGACAAAAAGATCAGGGGCCAAGTGTGGAACTTGCCATTGCCCTTCTCGAAAAGTCATTTGATCAATTTACCAAGAAGCATTATAAAAAATTACAACAAAAACATGGCATAACCGAAGAGCAACTTAAAGCCGCAATTTCAGAAATCGAAAAGCTCAATCCAAAACCTGGTGGGTCTTTTTCGGGCAATAATCGGATTGTTGAGCATGTGGTACCCGATTTTTCAATTCGTATTGTCGATGGCGAGCTTGAACTGGCCCTGAACGGGAGAAATGCGCCCGAACTTCATGTTTCAAGGGAATATAGTAATATGTTACAGGGGTATAAGGATGCAAAGGATAAATCAAGGTCTCAAAAAGATGCCGTACTTTTCATCAAACAAAAATTGGATTCGGCCAAATGGTTTATCGACGCCATTCGTCAAAGACAACAGACTTTGTTCATTACCATGAATGCCATCATGCAATATCAAAACGAATATTTTCTTACCGGGGATGAACGCAATTTAAGGCCCATGATCCTAAAGGATATTGCCGATTTAATTGATATGGATGTATCAACGGTTTCAAGGGTGGCGAATAGCAAGTATGTAGACACCCCCTATGGTACCAAACTGATCAAGGATTATTTTTCGGAATCAATGAAGAATGATCAGGGAGAGGATGTTTCTACCAAGGAAATCAAAAAAATATTGGAAACGGTCATTGGAGAAGAACAGAAAAGAAAACCACTTACCGATGATAAATTGGCGGTCATTCTCAAAGAGAAGGGATATCCCATTGCCAGAAGAACAGTTGCCAAGTACAGGGAACAGTTGGATATTCCGGTAGCACGCTTGCGAAAAAAGATTTAATGAAGGTTCTCTTAAAGGTGATTTCCTATATTTTTCACCCAATATTCGTGCCAATTGCAGGAACTTTGGCCTATTTCATCATTACCCCAAAATACAGCCCTTTGGAACTGCAGAGTGGGAATTTTCTACCCATCTTTATATTAACGGTTATCATCCCGATAATCGCCTATTTAATATTGAAAAACTTAGGCATGGCCAGTTCTGTATTTATTACAAGCCTGCAAGAGCGAAAATACCCCTTGTTTATCCAGATCGGGTTGCTTTTTTTGATACTTTACAAAGTAATACCAAATAATTACATTCCCGAACTGTATTACTATTTCGTCGGACTTCTCTCAGCCACTTTGACATCGTTATTACTCTTGTATTTTCGTATGAAAACTAGCATGCACTTAATGGGAATGGGGAGCTTATTGATGTTCCTCATCGTTCTTAGCATTCATTTTGAGGTAAATATTACCTTGGCGATAAGTCTACTTATTTTTTTTACCGGATTGACCGCGACTTCCAGACTCTATCTCAAAGCTCACAATAGCGCTGAATTATTTATTGGATTCTGTATCGGGTTGATAACCCAACTCCTTACGGTGAAGTTCTGGCTATAAAATATAAAAGATGAGCCCAATGCGCAAGGGCTTCATATCGATGCGATTCCCATCGACTGATGTGGTATCCTTAAAAAGTGAATTAAGTGCATAATAGGCATGCACATTGAATGTATTATAGCCGAAATTAAGAGTAAGACCGTAGTGAAATTTAACAATGTCAGTATTATAAAAAGATATTTTCTCGCTACTTGACACGAATTTAGACCTACCACCTAACACATAACCAAACTTGGCGCCTGCATACACACGCCAAAATTTATACGACTGGGGGGTTGAATTGCGCCAACGAAACTCTAAAGGAAACTCAATCATATGTGTTTCGACTTTATTTCTCTTAAAATCGGTTTCGGCATCTAAAACCGTATAGATGTTTTCATTTAGTGTTTCAGATGCCAAAAGGGTCGAATAATAGGAATTAAAGGCGTAACCAAATCCGATTCCGATAGCCTTGGTCCTCGATTTATTTATAGGAATGTCCTTTATAATGCCGCCCTGAAGGCCGTAGGATAAATTGCGTTGTGTAACACTTTTGGGTTTGTTCAGCAAGAAATTGTAGGTTATCCCAACATAAAATTGATCTTCCAGATAGTTGGTATCATAAACCGTACTGTCATTTTTTATTTGCGCAGAGGTACCTAAGGAAATACCACAAAGGATATAGCAAAGCACCAATTGTTTCATAGTTTGTTATCTTACTTTTAATATCCTTGCCCTTTAGCACCTGCTGTTTCAGGCATTTTGGTATAATCTATTCGACACGTCTTTCCCGGGCGCTGTTTTATCGAAAACACCTTTGCGTATTTTGTTAGACTCAAAGTTACACAAATAAAAACGCCTCAATCGATGGATCAAGGCGTTTTATATGAACATAAAATTTGGCTATTCAACTTATTTTTTAACGTTTAAAAACGCATCCCCTTCATAGGTTGTATAATTTATTTTCAGTGCGTTCACCTTACGAAGTTCCTGTTTAATATCAGATATGAGTCCCATGTTGGCATTCTTGTCTACTTTGAGGGCCGTTGTCAATACATTTTGAAGGTCCTGTGACTTTTTAGCACGCTCTTGTAGGATATAGTCACCTACTTCACTCGGATTGGCAAACTTATCATTAAGCTGAATTTTGGGCTCGGTACCGAACACCTTTTCATATTCCCTGGTAGGCTTCCCTACATAGATATAGATAATACGGTCTTTTTTCTCGAGTTTTTTAACTTCGGTGGCATTCGGCAACGTATTCTCAACCTTAAGGGTATTGTCCTTCATTACCGTAACGGTCATAAAGAAGAACAATAGCATGAATACGATATCAGGTAAGGAAGCCGTATTTACCACAGGCACATCACCAGAACCTTTTTTCTTATTAAATTTTGACATAACCTATTGCTTTAACTTCTAATTAATTACCCGTACCCGTTGACGTTTCGGCTTCTGACAATTTCTGAGGAAATAAATCCTGTATTTTCTGAACCTTCTCCTTTAACTCATCCTTAATCTTCGTCGATGTCTCCGGATTCAGATATTCAGCCTCCATATCAGTAAACTTTCTGTTGTACAACCGTTGGGCCTCTCGATTTCGCAAATCGTTGTAAGCACCTACCAGTTCATTTTGAACAGTGATATAAGTGCCATATTTGGTTTCCCGATCATTTTTCAAAGAAATGATCGCCTTGGTCGGATTATCAGATGATTCGGATACTTTCCTTCCTTTGCAGTATGTACAAGTTCCATCACCGTTATTGTCTAAAAAATCAGTGGCTTTGGCCCTTAATTGCTTCAGATCGATCAATTCGTCATCGGCCAACAATTGGCCCTCCCTATTGATATTTACCTGAAAGATATTCTTTTGTTTAATGATAACATCGGTATCCGGCGGTTCAATCGGGGGCAACATACGATCCAGGCCCGCATCGGTTTCAATGGTGGTAGTCACCAAGAAAAAGATGAGTAGCAAGAATGCGATATCTGCCATAGACCCGGCATTTACTTCTGGTGGTGCTCCTCTTCTAGGCATAGTCTTCTCTTTATTTACTTGTCATTTTTTTAAATCCGCCCCATAACATGGCAACGACGGCAATTAAGGTCAGGATGAAAAATACATTTAAGCCCGCCCCAATATTTTTTACCGTTCCTTCGGTCGTATTGATTCCTCTTCTAGACATTTCATCTAAATTGACATCGCTTCCAGAGGCCAAAACGTAGGCAATGGCCAACACCAATAAAAATCCACCCAAGATAAACATCGATTTCTTAAGGCTAGCCGGATTTGAAAATTGGCTTCTTAGTGAAAAAACCAAGCTAAATATAACCGCTATGGCCATAAGTGCGTATGTCAGCATGAACATGGCACCCATTGCGCCACTTTGCGCCGCTTCGGCAGCCGGCATCTTACCATCTGGCAACATCAACCAAAGGATAACGCCGATCAGTCCTAAGACAACCAATCCTATTTTTACAATTTTATACATAATTCAGTTGTGTATTTGGTATAACTTATTTTTTGTGGTCGACTAACATGTCGATCAATGAAATAGACGAATCTTCCATGTCATTTACGATACTATCGATTTTAGCGATAATGTAATTGTAGAATACCTGAAGGATGATTGCCACAATAAGACCAAACACGGTCGTTAACAATGCTACCTGAATATCACCTGCAATAAGTGAGGCACTTAAATTACCAACCGCCGAAATCTTTTCGAAGGCCTGGATCATACCGATTACCGTTCCCATGAACCCAAGCATCGGTGCGGTAGCGATGAACAAGGTCAACCATGATACGTTCTTTTCCAATTGTCCCATCTGAACACCACCATAAGCGATTACCGCCTTTTCAGCTGATTCGATGCTTTCACCGGCCCTGTCTAAGCCTTGGTAATAAATAGAGGCAACTGGGCCCTTTGTATTTCTACAAACTTCTTTGGCGGCTTCGATTCCACCAGATGCCAAAGCATCTTCTACTTGCTGTTTCAATTTTGCACTATTGGTGCTCGCCATGTTCAAATAAATGATTCTCTCGATAGCAACAGCCAAACCAAGAATTAAACACAGAAGTACGATTCCCATAAATCCGGCACCGCCCTCAATGAATTTTTCCTTTAACACTTGAGTAAAGCCTTTTTCCGCTTCAGGAGCCGCATCTTGCAAAAACATCACTGCTGCAGTGACCTTTGCGCTTACTGTATTTGTACCTGCCACAAATAACCCGGCCATGGCCAGGATAGAGAATAATCTTTTCATTTCTTTCGAACTTAAATTAGTTAGTTAATAGGGTTAAAGATAAAAAAAAAACACAATAAACAAAGTAAAACTTCTTCGCAGAGAGGAAGGGATTCGAACCCTCGATACACTTGTGGTGTATACACACTTTCCAGGCGTGCGCCTTCGACCACTCGGCCACCTCTCTATAATAGCCTTTTACGGGTTGCCCAAATAACAAAAAAAATATTAGTTGAGGAAATTAAACCCATTATTTTTATTGCATTTCTCCGCGCAAGGACGTTTCAAATATGGTTTTCAGCAATTTAGCCGAAACTTGACTTCCCAAAAGATACATGAGTTTTGTTATGGCAGCCTCCGTTGTGATGTCCTTTCCGTTGATCACCTGAAGTTTGCGTAATTGTTCGCTGGTCTCATATTGCCCCATAATTACACTGCCTCCCGAACATTGGGTCACATTAACGACATGCAGCCCCTTATTAATTGCCTCTCTGAGTGCCGATACCAACCATTCCTCGGTCGGTGCATTGCCTGCCCCATAGGTTTCGAGTACCACTGCCTTTAGACCAGGAATGTTCAAAATACTTTGAAAAACGGTTTTATTGAGTCCTGGGAAAAGTTTAAGGATAACGACATTATTATCCAATTGCTTATGGGCATGCAACTTCTTTGTATGCCTGTTTCTTAAAAGATATTCATAATTTACCTTTAGGTGAACGCCCGATTCGACTAGCGGTGGATAATTCAAGGACGCAAAAGCCTCAAAATGTTCGGCATTGATTTTCGTCGTTCTATTTGCACGATATAACTTATATTCAAAATAAAGGCCCACCTCTTGAATTACCGGACCCTCTTTTTCCTGTAAGGCAGCAATTTGAATAGAGGTAATCAGATTTTCCTTCGCATCTGTACGCAGATCTCCGATAGGCAATTGACTCCCTGTAAGAATTACAGGTTTCCCTAGGTTCTCGAGAAGAAAACTCAAGGCAGCGGCGGTATAGCTCATCGTGTCGCTCCCGTGGAGCACCACAAAACCGTCGTGTGATTCATAATGCGCCTCGATCAAGGAGACGATATCGACCCAATGATCCGGATTCATATTCGATGAATCAATCGGTTTTTGAAATGAAACGCTTTCGATTTCACAATCAAGCTGGTGCAGTTCAGGAATATTCTTCAACAGTTTACCGAAATTCAATGGCTTTAAGGTTCCCGATTCATAATCTTTCACCATGCCAATGGTGCCGCCGGTATAAATAAGTAAGATCTTGGTGCGCTTTATCATATGCCCGAATTATCAAACTCCAAAGATATCCTTGGAATTCTGAGTGGTTATCTTGGCGATCTCCGCTTTATCCTTTCGATAAATATCAGCTAATTTTTTTAATATGTGCACTATAAAACTGCTTTCATTGCGCTTGCCACGAAATGGTACAGGTGCCAGATACGGGGAATCGGTTTCAAGCACGAGATGTTTTAAATCGATCTTATTTAGAAATGTGTCGAGCTTTCCATTTTTAAAGGTTACTACCCCACCGATGCCTAGTTTCATATTATACGATATGGCCGTTTCGGCTTGTTCAAGGGTCCCCGTAAAACAATGAAAGATGCCGCACAGCTCTTTCGATTTTTCCAATTCAAGAATCGCAAAGATCTCGTCAAACGATTCCCTACAATGAATTACGATGGGCAATCCATGCTTCTTTGCCAATTGTATCTGATACTGAAAAGCCTCACGCTGTTGCTGGAGCAACGATTTGTCCCAATAAAGATCAATACCGATTTCACCAACCGCATAGAACCTATGGTGTTGCAACATTTCCTCTACATGAGCCAGTTCGTTACGATAATTCTCTTTAACATGCGTAGGATGTAGCCCCATCATAAGGAACATGTTGTCGGGGTAAGCGTTTTCTAACGCCAACATGGCATTGGTATAGGACGAATCAATAGCCGGGATAAAAAAACGTTGCACCCCGCTTTCCAAAGCCCTGGCGATTACATCCTTCCTATCTTCCTCAAATGCTTCACTATATAAATGAGTGTGGGTGTCGGTAATCATCATGTCACAAAAATAGAATTATCTTTGTCAAAAATGATGCATGAGCAGCCTCAAAAAATTTCTTGGGAATAAAAAATATATAAAAATCCCTTTGGTGTTCACGGCGACAAACCATTTGGAGCTGGTGGCTCAAATAAATGGGGTTACCGGCCGCTTTATTCTCGATACCGGGGCTTCGAACACCTGTGTAGGCTTCGATAAAACCGATTTTTTTAAACTCACTTCCCAAGAATCACAGATAAAAGCGGCCGGAGCCGGGGCGACGAATATGGAAACCTTGATGGCCACGAATAATAAAATCGTCATCGGTACTTGGAAAAAGAAACATTTAAAAATCGTACTCTTTGACCTGGTGCATGTAAATGAAGCGTTGATCACACACAATGCACTGCCCGTTGATGGCATCCTTGGCGCAGATATACTCATTGGAGCTGATGCCATTATCGATTACAAAAAGCGATGCCTTTATCTAAAAAATTCCAAATCTAAAAGATAAAAACATTTGTTATTCCCTGACCTTTAGATTCTCAAAGGCGAGCCCAAAAAAAAAGGCCAGATCCGAGCGAGCTGGCCTTTGACTTTATTTATATGCCTGGCTAAAGTTCCAATGCCCGTTTCTCATTATCGCCCATCAAGATTTCGACCGGCTTTTCCAAGGCTTCCTTTACGGCCACTAAAAAACCGACCGATTCCTTGCCGTCAATTATACGATGGTCATAGGAAAGAGCCACATACATAATTGGTGCCACAAGAATGGCACCCTCTTTCACAACAGGGCGTTCAACTATATTGTGCATTCCCAAAATAGCGCTTTGGGGTGGATTAATGATCGGCGTTGACAGCATGGATCCAAAAACGCCGCCATTTGTAATCGTGAAGGTACCGCCTGTCATTTCATCAACTGTTATCTCCCCTTCCCTCGCACGGATCGCCAAGCGCTTGACTTCGGCTTCTATACCCCTAAAAGTTAAGTTCTCGGCATTTCGAATGACGGGGACCATCAACCCTTTTGGCCCCGATACAGCAATACTGATATCACAAAAATCATACGATATCATCTCTTTTCCGTCAATCATCGAATTCACGGCAGGATACATTTCAAGTGCTCGTACCACTGCTTTTGTAAAGAAGGACATAAACCCAAGGCCAACCCCATGCTTTTCCTTGAATTCTTCCTTATAGGTATCCCGCAATCCAAAAATTGCAGTCATATCCACTTCATTAAACGTAGTCAACATGGCGGTTTCGTTTTTTGCCGCTACCAATCTTTCTGCTACTTTGCGCCGCAGCATAGAAAGTTTGGACCTCGTTTCGCCCCGATTTCCTCCGGTCGGTGTTCCCATAGCTGGAATGGCCTCCACAGCATCTTCCTTTGTAATTCTACCATCACGACCCGATCCCTTTACGGTATCAGAAGCTATCCCTTTTTCATCTAATATTTTCTTTGCCGCCGGGGAAGGGGTTCCAGAAGCATAGGTTACTTTTTTAGGTTCTTCTTTCGGTTTTGCCGGTTCTTTTTTAATTGCTTCAGGAGCTTCCTTCTTATTGCCAGATGCTTCTTTTGTGCCACTTGGTCTTGCAGCATCGGTATCAATGAGGCATACTACCGCGCCAACGGCGACCGCATCACCTACTTCGGCCTTGAGCGTGATAATTCCGCTTTCCTCTGCAGGTAGTTCCAAGGTGGCCTTGTCTGAATCGACTTCTGCAATCGCTTGGTCTTTCTCTACATAATCCCCATCGCTCACAAGCCATTCTGCAATTTCCACCTCTTTGATCGACTCCCCTGGGGAGGGCACTTTCATTTCTAAAATCATTATGGTCTAATTTGATATTATCCTAATTTGTATTATTGGGCCGACCCATGTTGTCCTTGGTCTTGTCAAAAACATAGTCTATTACCTGCTGATGTCGCCGCTTGGACCGAACGGCACTACCCGCGGCAGGTGAGGCATAAAATCTCCTGGAAGCCACCCGAAATTTCGACACATCGTCAAAATGCATCATCAAATGACTCCAAGCTCCCATGTTCCTCGGCTCCTCCTGCGCCCATACCAGGTCATCGGCATGTTTATATTTCGTGATGATATTTTTCATTCGTTCGGTCGGCAACGGAAAGAGTTGTTCCAATCGTACCAAGGCAACATCGTCCCGTTTCGTTTCCTCTTTCACCAGCAGCAGATCATAGTAGAACTTGCCCGTACAAAACACCAATGATTTGATTTTTTTTACATCGGCCGATACATCGTCTAATACTTCCTGGAAACTTCCCGAGGCAAACTCATCAACAGTCGAAACTGCCCTTGGATGGCGCAGAAGGCTTTTGGGCGTAAATATTATAAGCGGTTTTCGAAAATCGACTTTCATCTGTCTCCGCAGAATATGAAACATCTGGGCAGGCGTGGTAACATCGGCGATAAACATATTGTCCCTAGCACATAATTGCAAATAACGTTCCATGCGTGCCGACGAATGCTCTGCCCCTTGACCCTCATATCCATGTGGCAAAAACAGTACGAGTCCGTTCTGCAATTTCCATTTATCCTCGGCGGCAGAAATGTACTGATCGATCATGATCTGGGCACCATTGCTAAAATCCCCGAATTGTGCTTCCCATATTGTCAACGTGTTCGGGCTCGCCATGGCATAGCCATAATCGAATCCTACGACGCCATATTCAGACAAAAGAGAATTGTAAATTTGAAATACACCTTGCTTATCAGAAATTCGGTTTAAAAGTAGTATTTCCTCTTCGCTTTCCTCCACCTTCAAAACGGCGTGCCGGTGCGAAAACGTCCCACGTTCGACATCCTGTCCCGACATACGAACGTCATATCCTTCCTCAAGTAGGGTACCGTAGGCCAAAAGTTCACCCATGGCCCAATCAAGGTTATCGGTTTCAAAGAACATACCCTTTCGGTCGCTGATCAGTTTTTCAACCTTCCGCAAGAATTTCTTGTTCGACGGCAATTCGGTGAGCACCTTTGCGATTGCCGTCAACTTTTTCTTATCAAAGGAGGTATCGATCGGTTGCATCATTTCCCATTCGCGCACATTGACAAATCCTTTCCAAGCATCTGCCATAAAGGGTGTGATGATTGTTTTTTCGGCCTTTCGGGAATCTTCCAATTCTTCTTCCAAGGAAGCCTTATATTCTTCTTCGAGCTGCGCCACATAGCCTTCCTTAATAATACCTTCGGCCATCAAACGCTCGGCATAAAGGTCCCTTGGGTTCATATGCTTGGCAATCGCCTTATAAAGTTTAGGTTGTGTAAACCTGGGTTCATCTCCTTCATTGTGGCCATATTTTCGATAGCCCAAAAGATCCAGGAACACATCACGCTTAAATCGCATTCGATATTCCAATGCAAATAATGAGGCATGCACTACCGCCTCGGCATCATCGGCATTGACATGAAGTACGGGACTTAAAGTGACCTTGCCAACATCGGTGCAATAGGTCGATGTTCGCGCATCGAGATAGTTGGTCGTAAACCCGATTTGGTTATTGACGACAATATGAATGGTTCCATTCGTCTTATAGCCATCAAGATTGGCCATTTGTACCACCTCATATACAATGCCCTGTCCTGCAATGGCGGCATCGCCATGAACAACGATGGGCAACACTTTCGAAAAATCGTTCGGAAAATACTGATCTTGCTTGGCCCGAGTAATCCCCTCTACCACCGCACCTACCGTTTCCAAATGCGACGGATTGGGCGCTATGTTCATTTTTATGGTATTTCCCTGAACCGTCTTGCGCACCGAGGTCCAACCTAAATGATATTTCACATCCCCATCAAAAATTTCTTCCTCATAGTCCTTCCCATCAAATTCACTAAAGATGTCTTTAGCGGCTTTTCCAAAAATATTCGTAAGCACATTTAATCGGCCTCTATGGGCCATCCCCATGACGAATTCCTCCACACCCATTTCAGCTGCTCGCTCGATCACGGCATCCAAAGCCGGGATAAGCGACTCATTACCTTCTAAGGAGAAACGTTTTTGGCCGACATATTTGGTATGCAAAAAACCCTCGAAGGAAACCGCCTGATTTAGTTTTCTTAGGATATATTTTTTTCGTTCCGCATCATATTTCGGATGATTATCATTGATATTCAACCAATTCTGTATCCATTCGATACGTTCTGGGCTTCGAATGTACATATATTCGACCCCGATTGCCTCACAATATATTTTTTGTAGATGATCAATAATTTCACGTAAGGTAGCCGTGCCGATCCCCAAAATTTCACCCGCATTAAATAGGGTGTTCAAGTCACTTTCGGTAAGCCCAAAATTATGAATGGCCAAGGTTGGTGTATACTGCCGCCTTTCGCGAACCGGATTGGTCTTTGTGAACAAATGCCCCCTACTTCTATACCCATCGATCAATTTGAGTACTTGAAATTCCTTTTGCAAGGAATGTGGCATCTCGGTAGGCTGCCCCGATAGACCTGGCCCTCCACTACCTTTTGGCTCAATATCGAGTTCATCCAAGGAACTTTCGACCCCAAAATCAAATCCTTGAAAAAATGCACGCCAACTTGGTTCAATGCTGTCAGGATTCTTGAGATATTTATCGTATAAGTCCGCAAAAAATGAGGTATGCGCGGTATTTAAAAAGGAAAATCTATCCATTTAAAGTGCAATAGCATTAATTAAATTTATCGATTTCAATAGGTACATGACTCATTTTGTCTGAAGTAAGCTTTCTTCAAAACGACCCTCAAACCTTTGGTGACATGCGGCCCATAAAATCACATCAAAAATACAACATTTACTATTTCTGATCGTATCTTAGCTCCCAATATCCCAAAAAATTAAAAATAGCAATTAAAAATCCAATTTATGTCCTACAGAAACATGTTTTGGAGCATTTTTTTTGTTTTTTTCGTAGTTATCGGTAGAGGCCAAAATAGGAATATTAGCAATGATTTTTGGCAAAATGTACGCTTTGGGGGTGGTATTGGCCTAGGATTTGCGAATGGTGGGTTCAATGCAACGATTTCCCCGAGTGCCATATACGAGTTCAATACGCAGTTTGCTACAGGTCCGGGCTTACTATTTAGCTATTCAAAATTCAGGGACGATGCACTTCTTGCTTATGGCGGAAGCTGGATTTCCCTTTACAATCCCGTTCAATTTCTTCAGGTGTCGGCAGAATTCGAGGAACTTCGCATCAACAGGTCGTATGACGACGGCATCCTTCGATTGGAGAACAATTACTGGTCACAAGCCCTATTTTTAGGGATTGGTTTTGTGAACCAAAATTTTACGGTAGGAGTTCGTTATGATGTGCTTTATAACGTCGACAAAAGTATTTATCCGAATGCTTGGATGCCTTTCGTCCGGGTATATTTTTGAACGATGCAATTATTCTTCCTCAATAAACCTAGGAGTATTTTGATTTTAACCAAACCTTTTGCAGTTCGCGTTTTAGGATAAGGAATGTGACCTGTTCTGCAACCTCAACCACATCGGTTACTACAATTTCGCGAATGGCCTTTTCAGGAACATCAACAATATACAATAGATTCAGGTAATCGGAAAATTTCTCCATGATCAGCACATATATCTTTTCATGCAAAATAATCTTGAGTTCGTTCGGGGCAATGTCTTGGGCCAATTCGAACGAAATGTTGGCCAAGACAAAATCCTTTTCTAATTGCGCCACCAATTTAGGGTACATGGCTTCCTTTTGTGAATGCTGAAGCAATACGGCGCTATTGGGAAAATTCATTATCATACCTTACTATACGATTATTCCTGGTCGATGGTTCGATTGAATCCTTAAATTCTACGATATTCTACGAGTGCCTTTTGTGAATTACCTGTTCCCAGTCCCAAGCTGATTTCATGGCTTGATCCAATGAATATTGGGCCTGCCAACCAAGGACCTTGTTGGCCTTGCGCGTGTCGGCGTATGCCTCTGTTATATCGCCAGGGCGTCTTTCTACGATCTTATAATTCAATTTGATCCCTGCAATTTTCTCAAAACTATGGATAACTTCCAAAACGGAAGTCCCCGTACCTGTACCAACATTGAAAACTTCGTAATTGTCGGTATTCTTAGACTGTAATAGGCGTTGCAGCGCTACGACATGGGCCTTTGCCAGATCGACGACGTAAATATAGTCCCGAATGCAGGTACCATCGCTTGTTGGATAGTCATTACCGAAAACTGACACTTGTTCCCGAATACCGATACCCGTTTGTGTAATGAAGGGCACTAGGTTCTGTGGAACACCAATGGGCAATTCCCCGATCTTTGAGCTGGGGTGCGCCCCCATGGGATTAAAATATCGCAGTGAAATGGCATTCAATCCCGGGGTTACCTTGCAGGTGTCTGCAATTATTTCCTCTCCCATCTGTTTGGTATTCCCGTAAGGAGACTCGGCCGGTTTAGTTGGTGCATTTTCGGATATGGGCATTTTATCAGCCTGACCATATATCGTGCATGAAGAACTAAAGATAAAGTTTGCCGTTTTCTTTTTGACAAGCTCTTTAAGGATATAGACCAAGGTGCCGATATTATTCTCGTAATAACGCAAAGGGTTGGATACGCTTTCACCAACGGCCTTTGAAGCCGCAAAGTGTATTACGCCCGCAACATCATGATGCCGTTTAAAAAAATCCTCGACCAAGGCCTTTTCCTTTAAATCGAATTTTTCAAAAAGGGGCATTTTCCCGGTAATTGCCTTGATGCCTTCAAGAACGGTTTCTGATGAATTCGAACAGTCATCGATGATGACCACCTCAAAACCTTCATCTTGTAATTCAACTACAGTATGCGACCCGATAAATCCGAGACCTCCTGTCACCAGTATTTTCATAATAGCGTATTAGATTTTTAAAGTATGAATTTATAACAGTACTCCTTCTCAGGAAGTATGATTTTCAATTTGCATTCTTTTCAGACCTTCATTAAAGCTAGCAAATTTGTTTGTATTCAAATCACGCTAGTATCGGCCTAAACACTTCCCATGATCACGTATTTATAAAGTCAATAACTTTGTTTACGATAAAACCTATCTGCTCTTCATCCAATTCGGTGTGCATCGGTAAGGAAATGACCTCGTTGACCAATTGGTTGGTCACAGGAAAGTCATCTTCCTTATAACGTGTATCGAGATACGCCTTTTGCCGGTGCAACGGTATGGGGTAATAAACGCCACAGGGTATGCCGTGTTCCGAGAGGAATTTTACCAAATCATCTCTTTTTCCATTGGTAATCCGCAACGTATATTGATGAAAAACATGGCAATCACAAGTGTCACAGATTCCTTCGCAACCATTGACCGTCTTGGGAACCACAATATTTTTTTGACCCTTAAAGGCCTTTGAATATAATCTGGCCGCTTCCCGACGTCGGTTGCAATACGCATCCAATTTTGGAAGTTTCGCACGAAGTACGGCAGCTTGAATAGAATCTAATCGGGAGTTGACACCGACCACGTCATGATGGTAGCGTTCATACATCCCATGGTTGACGATCCCACGCAACGTATGCGCCAAATTAGCGTCATGTGTAAAAATCGCACCGCCATCACCATAGCAACCTAGGTTCTTCGAAGGAAAAAAGGAAGTGCATCCTACATGCCCTAAGGTGCCAGCCTTTTTTTTGTTGCCGTCTTTAAAGGTGTAATCGGCACCAATCGCCTGGGCATTGTCTTCTATGACAAATAGCCCATGTTTTTTTGCAAGGTCTAAAATAGCTTCCATCGGTGCACATTGACCAAAGAGATGTACGGGAACGATGGCCTTTGTCTTAGGACCAATGGCCCTTTCAATGGCTTTTATATCGATGTTGAATGTGTCGGGGCAAACGTCGACCAAAACCGGGGTCAATTGTAGCAAGGCGATAACCTCGACCGTAGCGGCAAATGTGAAATCGGCCGTAATGACCTCATCTCCCGGGCTAAGGCCGAGTCCCATCATGGCAATCTGCAAGGCATCGGTACCATTAGCACAGGGTATAACATGCGATACGCCCAAATAATCCTCCAATTCTTTCTGAAAGGCATGTACCTCGGGCCCGTTGATAAAAGCCGTCGTTTCCATAATATTGGCTATAGCTTCGTTAACCTCCTCTTTGATTTCTTGGTACTGGCCATTCAGATCGACCATTTGTATCTTTCGCATTCTCGGGCTTCTTTTAGTAATGGCACAAAAATAAGCAACTATTCTCTAAAGAAATGTATTTTCGTACTAAACGAACTATCGGTGTATTATTTATATAATCTTGTTGTAATACTTGTAGGATTCTCCCTCCGGATAGTGGCGTTCTTCCATCCAAAAATCAAGCTTTTTGTAAAAGGAAGGACACAAACGTTTTTCACTTTACAACAGACGATTCTCAAAACCGATGCCATCATTTGGATCCATGTGGCGTCCTTAGGAGAATACGAACAAGGCCTTCCCGTTATCAAAAAATTAAAACATGCCTATGCCGACCATAAAATCCTGATAACCTTCTTCTCTCCATCGGGTTATGAAATAAAGAAAAATACCGGTGACGCTGATATCACCGTTTATCTTCCGTTGGACACCCAAAAAAATGTGGCGCGTTTTCTTCGATTGACGCATCCGAAACTGGCCATCTTCGTCAAATACGAAATATGGCCCAATTATTTAAAGGCGCTAGGGGATAAAAATATTCCCACCCTGTTGATTTCGGCAATTTTTAAACCAAACCAAATTTATTTTAGGACTTACGGAGGATTCCTGCGCAACGCTTTAAGCACATTTGCCCATTTCTTTGTTCAGGATGAAAATTCCAAGAAGTTACTTGAGTCTATAGGTTATTCGAATTGCACGGTAAGCGGGGATACCCGTTTTGATCGAGTTTCTGAAATACTGGCCCGCGACAATAGGGTATCATTTATGGAACGATTTAAAGGAAAACAATTTTGTGTGGTCGCCGGAAGCACATGGCCCGAGGATGAATCACTTTTGATAGCGTGCATAAATCGCCCACAAAATGCCCTTAAATACGTCTTGGCCCCCCACACTATAAAATCAGATCATATTGAAAACCTACAAAAAAATATCCACAAGAAAAGTTGCTTGTACTCAGAATTAGAACTTCGCGATGCAACCGATTGCGATGTTTTGATCATCGACAGCATTGGCCTTTTGACCAAAATATATAGCTATGCCGATGTGGCATATGTCGGGGGCGGTTTTGCTACCGGGTTACATAACACACTGGAACCGGCGGCTTTCGGAATTCCGGTGATCATAGGTCCTAAGTACCGAAATTTCAAAGAGGCGAATGACCTTGTTGCCAAGCAAGGGATTCACGTCGTTCGATCGAAGGATGATTTAGCCTTGCTTATGGATCGTTTTTTTAAAGACCCCCTATTTCTTGCAAGGACGGGTACCATAAATAGTAGTTATGTTGTAGAAAACAAAGGGGCCAGCGTCCAAATCATGGAGTATATCCGTAAATTACTCTGAACCTATCGGTGCTTACCATGAAATTTCGATCATTCGTCATCCTACTGGCCGTAATGACCATGATAGTTTCCTGCCGGGAAATCATCGGGGAGCAACACGAGAATACGCAAAAGAAAAATACGCCTCCTGCTACCAAAATCAAAAAGGATAGAATTTCCATTCCAAAAGATAGTACGCCCAAATCAAAGGAATCAAAACCCGTGAAAAAATCGCGAGCCCAGGACTCTTTGAAACCGATGGTCGCTAGTGCCTAATGACCATTTATTTTCGTCTGGTTTTTTTTGTTAGCTTTACAAAAACCAACTACCAAACTCATGATTTCCAAAATCCTCAAAATTTCCCTCATAGCAGCGCTTGCGGGATTTCTCTTCGGTTTTGATACCGTCGTAATTTCAGGTGCCGAGAAGAAATTACAACTGTTATGGCATACTTCTGAATTTATACATGGCACCGTGGTCATCGGGATGGCACTATGGGGAACGGTCATCGGCGCCATTTTCGGCGGCATCCCCACTGACAAAATAGGACGAAAAAACACTTTGATTTGGATCGGTGTCCTATATTCCGTATCGGCCCTCGGATCGGCCTTTGCCTACGACCCAACTAGTTTTGCAATCGCCCGGTTTATCGGCGGATTGGGCGTGGGTGCCTCTACTGTCGCGGCGCCTGCCTATATTTCAGAGATTGCACCGGCCAAGGATCGCGGGAGATTGGTAGGCCTGTATCAGTTTATGCTGGTCTTTGGTATATTGGTCGCCTTTTTATCGAATTATGCGTTAAGCGGCCTTGGTGACAACGATTGGCGATGGATGGTCGGCGTAGAAGCCATACCGGCCATTATTTATACACTCTTCGTACTGACCGTGCCTAAAAGTCCACGGTGGTTATTGACCAAAAACAAGACAGAGGAAGCCAAGAAAGTATTGGCGGCCATAAACCCCGAACTTACCATCGAAGCACTGCAAGCCGATATGAATAGCGGACTTGATGAACATAGCGCGTCTGAGAACATCTTTATGAAGAAATATCGATTTCCTTTGATGCTCGCCTTTTTAATTGCTTTTTTTAACCAATTTTCTGGTATTAATGCCTTCTTATATTATGCCCCACGCATTTTTGAAGCCGCAGGACTTGGCGAGAGCACGGCGCTCTTGAGTAGCATAGGGATCGGAATAACCAATCTGCTTTTCACCATCGTCGGTATTTTCCTGATTGATCGATTGGGCAGAAAACAGCTTATGTATATAGGTTCTGTTGGTTATATTATTTCGCTATCACTGGTAGCCGCTGCATTTATCCTCGGATGGCATAGTATGGCCGTCCCCATTTTCCTGTTCTTATTCATTGCCTCACACGCCATTGGCCAAGGCGCCGTTATCTGGGTATTTATAGCCGAAATTTTTCCGAATCATTTACGGGGAGCCGGACAGTCGTTCGGAAGTTCTACCCATTGGGTTTTGGCCGCAATCATTCCGTCTTCGATCCCTACACTATTTGCATGGGTCGGCCCTGGGCCCGTATTCGCGTTCTTTGCGTTTATGATGGTACTTCAATTGCTCTTTGTACGCTTTATGATGCCTGAGACAAAGGGGGTATCCTTAGAGGAACTAAGCAAAAAGCTTCTTGGCGATCGAAAAAAAGGGTAAGCGATCTTTATTTAATCGATTTATCTGGCCGTTTAACGTTTAAGGCTGCTAGCAATGAGGTAGTTACTCGAAATAATGCTTCTAAAACTTTAGTTTTTAAAGGCAATTATGTAGATTTAAGGCAAATAATCAACATCATGGAAGAGGAAATGACTTTTGGTATTCGGGTTTTGAACGGATTTCTTCGTGTTATGGTATTTGTATTGGTAGGAATTTTGCTGGCGGTTGTCGTCAGTTTGATTTTAGCTGCCTTTGGGTTCTTTTAGCCCCTTCATACATCTAAACCCCCATTTTTTCCATACAAAGTTGCCCTTGGCTGATCTTAAAAATAAAAGCCCCTCGATATCGAGGGGCTTTTATTTTTAAATACCTTATTTTCAATCGGGCATCGGGCTAAAGACCTTAGACTTCCAAACGTCCTTTAAGCCGCTTATCGATTTTCTTTTTCTTTTCAGTAATCCTTTTCATGAGATCCATCAACTTGACATCCTTGGTCTGCTTATAGACTTCATTGATTTTTAATATCAAATCCTTAGCTTCCCTAGAAGCAGTAACCCTGTCACTTGTAGACATGTTACTCATTTTCCTATTTTCAAATTCTATGGCGAGTTCAGTAAAATCCATATTACTTTTTGTGTGAATTTAGTTTAAATACTTTAATTATAACTAAAATAGTAATTGTTAATACTTATTGGGTAATTAGCTTTCTATATTTATGAAATTTTTAATAAAAAACATTAAAAACTAGTTAGCCTTACCATGTAATTTATAAAATGGCGGGGAAATAAGTGCACAGCCCTACGGATGAATCTTAGTTAAAACCTACAAAGTTTGCTTTTTGGTGCAGTTTGTCAGGTCAACAACCGGCTGGTCTTTGATAGCACCCCTCAAATTTACTACGTCTTGATCCACCTCTTGAAAGTTCAATCGTCAATGCAAAACTGATGCCTCAAGGCACCAGTTGTGAAAGCTTTCCCGCTGATCCAGTAACGTCGGGATTAAAAGAATCCGAGTGCCGATATAAAGAATCATTGGCAGTTCGAACTACAGAATATCCCCTAAATAAATGTGCTATTACGATTCTTCCTTAGTCTTTAACAGACTCTTTGTAAACTCGTTCAAGTTCGCGACTTTTTCTTGAAAATCACCCTTAAGGGTTTTGCGATATGTATTGAGGTTCTTCACCAAATCGTCGATATTCTCTGGGAGGACATCCTCAAAGAATTGACGCAATCGTTTCGCGGTGGTAGGGGATTTACCGTTGGTGGAAATGGCGATCTTAACATGGCCCTTGGTCACGATTCCGCCCATATAGAAATCACAAAAGGGAGGATTATCGGCAACATTCACGAGAATGGCACGGTCCCTGCAATCGTAATAAACCTGCTCGTTTACGGTTTTATCATCGGTTGTGGCAATTACGATGTGCTTTTTAGTTAGGAATTTGGAATGGTAGGCAGTCAAATGCATCTTAATCTTGTTTTTATCTGCCAGTTCCTTTGTCGCTTGCCTGAAATTCAATGCCACCATTTCAACTTGCGCATTTGGGCTTGATTTTAGCAAAAAGTCCAGTTTTTCAAAAGCCACATTTCCACCGCCCACAATTAAAATGTTCAGTTGGGACACTTTTAAGAAAATGGGGTAAAGTTCATTGCGTTCCATATCAATACGATGATAAAAGGCACTTGCCTTCAGTGTTCAACCTTCGACCGCCTTGGCCAACAATTTCCCTGATTTTTTGGAAAGTGGCAATTTCAAAGCCGCCTCGTGTCCCTTTTCAGACATTTTATGCCACGTCTTTTGCAGAATGGCAATTGTTTTGTCTACGGGATGTTTCAGGGCGAAAGGCGCTAAATAATACGTTAAAAATACAAGACATATCACATCTTCCAACGTTTGTGTCTCCTCATTTTTCTTTAATAGCTTCTTTTCCAGCAAAAATGCTACCGTGTCGATTATCGATTGTTCGTAACCCGCGCTTTCTAAAATTTCAGTCGCCTTTTTTACATGGAACTTTTTTAAGTCTTGACGCCATCTTAAATACCCTACCCGATTCATATCATAGGTTTCCCTCGGAATCTGCCATCGGCAAATATGCTGACAACGAACCGCAAGATGCAAGGCCTCTGAGGCATTCGGAAAGAAGTCATTTAACATATCAGTCATCCTCATAGCATATAAGAGCTCTTTCGGATAGGTCTTGCCTGAATTTTCCTCGGTATTCGGATCTTGCGCATTGGCAGCGTCAAAACCCTGAAATGCGATTACCATTTTTTCGGAAGTGGCCATTTTTATATTTTGACTAAGGTACGAAGCCCGGACAAGGTACCAAAACGTACAAATTGGCATTAGAAACATCCGAACGATTGAATGAAGTTAACATGGGGCGCAAATTGACTTTATGCAATTTGCCCAGACATAGCATAGCAACAGCGAACATCCGAATCCCTATTTGGGCCTGTTTAGTAATACGAGGGGGGCTGATCCTTTTTATTATTTCTTGCCTATATTTAACACCTGGTACAGCACCAGCAACCATCCCTTATGGGATTAAATCCAAAACCCATGTACGAAGATAAAATTTCAAGAAGAAAAGCAATAGGTACCGGTATTTTGGGTTCGTTCGCGGCCCTCGGGGGTCTTGCATTCAACAAAGCCCCACGAACCAAAACCCGACAAAAAACAGATGCACTGGCGAAGGTGCCGTTTCGAATAAGCCTGAACACCTCAACGATCTCTGCCTACAACCTGAGTGTCGATCAACAAATCGACAAGGTCGCCAAGGCTGGTTTTGATGGGATAGAATTGTGGATGCGCGACATCATGACCTATTTAAAAAATGGAGGTACGACTGCTTCGCTTAAAGAGAAATTAGAAAAGGGCAGTTTGGTGCTTGAAAACATCATAGGCTTCGCCCCATGGTGCAGTGATGATATCGGGGAACGAAAAAAAGCAATTGAACAAATGTACAATGAGATGCGCATTACCCATGAATTAGGCGGAAAATTCATTGCAGCCCCTGTTATGGGAATAAAAGCCTTGGATTGCTCTCAATTTGAAGCCTATACCCAGCGATATCGTGACATTCTCGAATTAACGAGCGCGACTTCTGTCATTCCGCTTCTTGAAGTTTGGGGTACAGGTGCCTTGAACAAATTATCCGATTGTGCCCAAATCGTGATTGAAACGGGCCATCCGGATGCTGCAATGTTGCTCGACTTTTATCATTTATACCGAGGTGGAAGTGGTTATAATACCTTGGATTGTCTCAACGGTAAACGTCTGCCTGTTATTCATATGAACGATTTCCCGGCTACTCCCGCACGTGAATCGCTTACCGATGCCGATAGGGTTCTGCCCGGGGAGGGTATATGCCCATTTGATAGTATTCTTCCAAAATTGTACGAGTCAGGTTTCCGCGGTGGCCTTTCGGTAGAACTTTTTAACAAGACGTATTGGGCGAGCATGGATGTCGACACCCTCTTGGCGCAAAGTTTTAGTAAGACTGCAAACGTTATCGAACAGGCATTTGCACATAAAGACTGAATTACACCAAAGGATTTACAATACAGGAGGGAATATGGGTATTGTTGAACAAGGAAAGAGAGCGTCCCCACGCTCTCTTTCCAAACCTATAGTAAAACATTTATTTTGAGATTAAATGTATTACATTACCTACTTATGGTTACAAACATAGTACTTCCAATTCATTAGAATGTGTCTTTTTAATCGAATATTTAGCCGAATCGATGTAAATAAATAATTTACCAAGTTGCCTATTTAAAATACCTTTGGTAAGAATCTCCTGTAGCTTCGCGTTCGAACGAGCCTATTAAATGCGTCAAAATAATACTTGAACGGGATCATCGGGGAATCATCTTTACTATACCTTGAGACGATTCGCTTTTTTGAAAATCAAATCACTTAAAATCGTAACTAATAGGGGCTATAAATGAAAATATAGCACTTGTTTTACTTCTTATATAATACAAAACCTAAATTATGGACACGAACAGAATTTCTAAAAAACTTCATGAAGTATTGAACCACCAAGTAACCAAAGAGGCCAATGCGTCCCAAATATACTTGGCGTATGGAGCCTGGGCCGAAACAAAGGGATATGCCGGTACCGCCGATTTCCTATTCAGGCACGCCGATGAAGAAAGAAACCATATGATGAAAGTGCTTAAATACATTTTGGCCAGGGGAAGTAAACCCGAAATAATGGCGCTTGCCGCTCCCCCCAAAGATCCCAAGAATCTGGAACATTGCTTTGAACAAATTTTCAAACATGAGGTTGATAATACTACCGCCATATATACTATCGCCACGGTGGCATTGGAAGAAAAAGATTATGCAACATGGAACTTTGCACAGTGGTTCGTGCGGGAGCAAATCGAAGAGGAAACCATGGTCATGGATCTCTTGGATAGGTTAAGGATTGCAGGGGGCGCCAATGCCACAGATGAGGCCTTGCAATATTTTGATGCAAAAATGGGTAAGAAAAATGATGAGGTGACCCTGCCTAGGGAGGCATCGACCGAAAATCCGTGATACCAAGTGCTCCCAATTGAAGGTAAAAGCCGGCAAATGTAGCTACCATCAAAGGCTTAAACTAAAGTTGTCACACTATATAATAAATCATTTAAAAAATTGACGCAATAAAAAGGCCGGCGAATGCCGGCCTACTTACTAGTTGCTATCCCGAACTCAAACTATTTGAAGGGATGAAAAGTGAATTTCTGGCCACCTATGGAAGCATCCGCCATCAATCCCGCTTTCGGCATCGCATACACAACCACGCCATCATTGTAGTTGGCATTCAATGCTTTACCAGATTCAAGGGCCACAGCTGAAAGTTCTGCTGAAAATTCATAATTCCCGCTTTTAAATTCTTGCAGGGCAGCTTCTGTTTCGAAAAAAATCACTTCGGTAATCGCCTGGCCCCCGGCCTGAAGCCCTACATTCAGCTTTTTGAGATCGGCCATTCCAATAAGGACACCATGCTCATATACGGCTCCATTACCTGAGGCACCACCAACTAGTAAGCCTCCTTTTCCTACATTCGGAAATATGGCATAACCTGAGGCATTTTTGAAGTATCCGTCGATACCAGCATTTGTTTTAATAAGCATCGTTTTCGCTTTTTGGGCATCGTTGATGATCCGTTGATCTTCCTTGGTTTGGGCGCTGCCAACAAAGGCCACCAAAAGGATGCATGCAATTGTTATAGATTTAAATGTTTTCATTATATATATGTTTTATTATTAATTGTCGGCAATGTATGTACTACTGGCAATTTCAATGAACGCTACCAGGTTTAATTGTAACGCATATGCCTAGTGTACCACATGGTAAGACCCAGCTAACTAAAAGCCGCTCTGCGAAATACCCAAACTATGAAGTCCTGGAGAAAGCGTAGCATACTTCAATATCAGATGCTTCTTCAAATTCATTTCAATCATTAGGCCCTTGATATCCAAAAAATTGAACCTTAGATGCAGTACCTTTTCACTCTTTGCAATTGCATCAACATTAAGTGTTTTTGGATCAATAAGTTGTACACAATTTTCTTTTATTTATAATTTAATATTAGGGTGTAAAGGCTCGTTTTATTCGTACTTTAGGAATATGTCATTGGATTTTCGGTTAATTTATGCTTGACCTTGATTCATTATGAAAAAAGTACCATAAAATCGCAAAGTTCCTGTACATGATTCTTGTAGTAAATTGGAAATTGCCGTTTTTCACTGACACCTGTCAATTTTAGATTGTATTTTAATCATTTAAACACTATATTATGAGAAGTATTCTTTGGCTAATTGCCGTAATCTGTATTCTAATTTGGGCACTAGGTTTCTTTGGAGTTGTAGCGGGAATGGCAACCGGTGGGTTAATCCATATTCTTTTGGTGATTGCCGTAATCGCAATTCTATACAACATTATTTCAGGTAGAAAACCGCTGTAAATCGAAAAATAAGGTTATGCCGGCACATTAAGATGTTCCAGTAAAGGCGTACTTCTTCTAATTGTATCCATTCATTCTGAATGGATCAACCAAGGATGCGTTGTTGATAATCGTTTCGTTACCTGAATATACTGGAAGATTGGAAGCACATCTCGAACTCTAGCACCTAAAACAAGGAATGCATTCATTAAGCTTCCAATTATCATATGTGCCGGTAACCATTTTGATTTATACCAAACAAGCCTATGACATCCTCGCAAAAAAACTTTCTTAAATTTTTTGCAAGTGTGCTCATATTAGGCCTTGGCACTTTGATTTTTATACAATTATGGGCTAAATCGGCCATTAGTGAATTCCTTGATAACAAAATTCCTTCGAACATTACATTGGAATATCAAAACTTGGACATTAATGCTCTCAAAGGCACCTTGGAATTTCAGCATGTATCCGCTACGTTTATGGCTCGCGATACCCTCTTAAAACAGGCCGAGATTAAAATGGATGCCTTGAAACTTGTAAATCTAAGCTATTGGGAGTATCTAATTAATTCAACTATTAATTTTAAAAATGTACTGTTTGTAAATCCGGATATACAAGTCTTTTCACATGAACATCTTCCTAAAAATGATACGCTTTCAAGAAACGTAGTCGCGCTTAAAAAATCGATTTCCATCGATATGTTGTCCCTTAAAAATGCCAACTTTTCGGTTAAAGACGATAATGACAGCATCTTGGTCAAAGTGGCCGATTTTGATTTGAAATTATTTGGAATTGCCACTGATTCTTCGCGGATCAAGAATAAACTACCACTGACAATCGATGGTTATTCAGTTTCGACATCGGAAATTTTTGTAGATCTTGGTCCCTATGAAGCTGTAAATATCGATTCTTTGCGTATCGAGAATCGTGAATTGCGAATCATTGATCTAAAACTTGCCTCAAAATACAGCAAACGCGCGCTTTCGAAAATTTTAACTGCCGAACGTGATCATATCGTACTTGATATTCCTAAAATTACCTTACAGCGGTTAACATTTGGTTTTCATGACCTTGAGTTTTTCGTATCGGCCGGTGAGGGAATGCTAGAACAGCCCAGCATCGAAATTTACAGAGACAAACTGATTGATGATGACCTTAAGCCCAAACGCCTATACAGCCGCATGCTGCGCGAATTGCCACTTGATCTTGATATTGAGGAATTGAAGATTAACAAGGGCCATATCGGGTATGAAGAATTGGTCACTGCCGGTTCAAAAGCCGGGCGCATCGTTTTCGACGATGTCGATGTAGAAATTTCGAACCTATCGAATACCTATACCCCGGATAATAAAACGACTGTTGAGGCAAAGGCCCTTTTTATGGGCCAGGCACCTATGGACCTGGATTGGAGTTTTGATGTGAACAATAAAAACGACTTTTTTACGGCATCTGGAAGCTTTTCGAATTTTGAAGCTGAAAGCATCAATCAATTTTTAGCACCTAATATGGGCGCTAGAACCAAAGGCCATGTCGATGCGCTCTATTTTACAATTAGCGGGAATGATACGCACTCTTCTGGTGAGATGAAAATGAAATATGATGATTTTGAATTTATTATTTTAAAAAAGGATCGATTAGCCGTCAACAAAGTACTTACGGCCATTGGAAAAATTTTTATGGCCAACAATTCGAATACCGATGAAAAAGCATATCGCTTTGGAACCATTGACGTTGAACGGGATCCCACAAAATCATTTTTCAATTACTTATGGATCAATGTGCGAGACGGAGTGGTCAGTACGCTTACCGGAAATGGAAAAAAGGAACGGGAGTAAGCATTAAAATCAAGACATCCTGAAATCAATTAGGCCACTTAAAAAGCGGGGCATTGGTACGTATCCCAGGGAACTTAAATTTTGACCAACCTCATGTCTACAGTGCATTTAAAAGTAACTACCTACATTTATGGCAATTTTAAAATCGAAAGCATTCATAAACCTAAGGTTTTAAGGCTAAATTTGATACCATTATATCCCTAAAATTAATTTTAAAAAAGAAGTTTTAGCAAATCCTTCTTTTGGGAACAAGATAACCTTGAAGGTTTAAGACAATGGCGCATCAAAGAATAACGAGATTACAGGATTGCCACTTATACGTTTTAAAAAAACAAAATGGGAAACCAACGCTTTTATAAGAGCAGGGTCCAAATGATGGCGGGTTAGAATCCTGGTTTTTGGATAGGGACGAAGCGCATGTGAACATTAAAAATATTTTATCCTTATATAGTGCCATAAGAGTAAGGATCTAAAAAAAATTTAGGAAAACGAACCTAGTTGATCAACATATATGAAATCAATACATCCGCAAATCATTCGCCAGATATTTGTTTTGCTACTAATACTTTTATTGGGAGGACTTATTTTTCAAGCTCTATTGCCTTACCTATCTGGTGTATTAGGCGCCATTACCATGTATGTGCTACTAAGGGGGCCGATGGTAAAACTGATCCAGAAAAAATGGCGGCCCGAACTGGCTGCCGTTTTACTCTTATTAGCCTCGTTTTTTTGCATTTTGATTCCGATAGCAGGAATAATCTGGATGTTGGGCAATAAAATTGGCCGAGCGGTAAATAACTCGGAAAAAGTGATATCCGCAATCAAAGAGCAGCTTGCCCAATGGAATGATCGATTGGGATTTGAAATTACCTCTCAAATTGACTCGGCAGCCGTTTCAACATGGCTTTCCAAAAACCTGCAGGGTCTTGCCGGGGGTACTTTTAATATGTTCATTGCAGTAGCCATCATGTATTTTTTGCTCTATTACATGCTTACCAATCGCCGACAACTTCATGATTCATTGTTCAGTTATATCCCTGTGGGAACTAAAAATCTTACCATCATAAGTAAGGAAATAAGCGCGATGGTGCGATCAAATGCCTTGGGAATCCCATTGGTAGCAATTGCCCAAGGAATTGTCGCCTTAATCGGATTTTTAATATTTGGCGTAAAGGCGCCATTTTTTTGGGCGGTAATCGTGACCATTGGTTCGATGGTCCCTATAATTGGTGCTTTCCTTGGGATTCTACCTGTTTTTATACTTTCGTTATCGGCCGGTGATCTATTTCAGGCTTGGGGCATTTTGTTATATGGAATACTTGTCGTGGGAACAACCGATAATATAATACGTTTATTTATTCTCCGAAAATTAGACAATGTGCACCCCTTAATAACCCTGATAGGGGTAATTGTAGGAGTCCCCATATTTGGTTTTATTGGCCTGATTTTTGGGCCATTGCTGGTAAGTCTATTTCTTCTGATTGTTTCAATCTATAAGAAGGAATATGGCAAGAATAGCAGTAAAAGTCAGCAAACAGGATGATTTTTATAGATGATAATTAAAATACCATTAAATTTTTAAGTGCATTGCCCTCACCGTCAATCCTTGATTATAAAGTCAAGTAGCGTTGTATTGCCATCTTTTATACTTTCTATTGATTCAATACAATAGGAAAGTGCGGACTTTAATTTGGAGAATTGTTCAGGCTTTTTAAGGAATCTGTTTGCCCCTTTCGAATATAATAACTCTACTTTCGGAATGTCGAGGTAATTTGAATAAATAATAATAGGGATATTCGCAAATTTTGATTCATCGCGGATATCGGCCAAACATTCCTCACCATTCATCAAGGGCATGTTGAGGTCTAAAAATATGAGGTCGGGGAGTTTTGTTTCGGGCTTCAACAGCTCGGCCATTAGGGTTACGCCATTGTCAAAGGTGACCACTTCAACTAAAAAAGGCAGCTCTTCCAACGCCTCGGAAAACAACTGACGGTCATCAAAATCGTCATCAGCCAAAAAGATATAATGCTTTTTCAAGTACGTCGTATTTATTGAATTAACTCTCCGTATTTTACGTTAAAGATAGTTGACTTTCTACACATTCTGGAGCGATAATCCTTTGATTTTTATCCCAAAAAAAAACAATCTCCCTATTTTTAAAAATACAAGTCGATGAATTACTTTATCAGTTCGCGATCAAAAGGCTTTTAAGGTATTCAAGAACTAGTTATTACCTATAAATTTGAGTGATGTCATCTCGTGGTTTTGGTCAACTAAGTCAATAATCAGGTCTTTTGTGTCAAAAAGTATGTAAAAATTTCTCTAATATCAAACTAGTTGTAATCAAGGGGCATAACCATTTTAATTTCCAATAAAATGCAAAAAGAAGAAGACCGAATACGACTTGATAAAATAGCGAATACAACCTATGAAATATCTTCCCTCCTCAAACAAAGGTATAGTCCAAGAACCTTTAAGGACGCCCCGTTATCGCTTCTTCACGTAAAAAAATTGTTCGAAGCAGTTCGCTGGTTGGCCAGTTTTGACAATTTGCAGCCGTGGAGGTTCATCTATGTCGAAAAAGGAACCAAGGCCTTTGATAATCTGTTGGCCTGCTTGACATCTGACAATAGTGTATGGGCAAAAAACACACCCATGTTGTTGATGACCGTTTGTAAGGAAAAAATTGATGAAGAAAAAGTATATTTTCATGCGCTATATGATCTTGGACTCTGTTTGGGAGCCATGACCGTTCAAGCAGAATATCTTGGCATTGCTGTTCATCGCATGGCCCATTTCGATGTGCAGAAGACTAGGAAAGATTTCGAAATCCCCGATGATTTTAATATTGCCACAGTAATAGCATTGGGGTATTACGGGGGCCATTTGAAACGCTTGCCGGAAAATCTACAAAACAAAGAAACCAGGGAACGACATCGAATGCCTCAAACCGAATTTGCCTTTGAAAATGCATGGCCAAATTAGGTTTTAGGGCATACTCTGCCAATGAAATCTATAAATTGAGGCCAATCCCACATTGGTTTCTTTTACAATAGGCCTGCATAAATCAATAGCGTTAATATGTTTTCTGTTTGAATTCAGGTGCTGATTTTGGATGCTGCATACAATACCCCTTGTATCCACGAGGATTACCAACACCAAATTTTTACTACATGTATAAAAAACACTACATAAAGGTTGATACAAACAAAAAAACATAAAATAGAAAATTTTTATTTTTTATGCCGTTCATTTAGAAATGGATCAAGCTTTCGAGCGATTGCGTCAATGCAGACGGTTTGATTTTTCAATCTTTGTCCAAGAGATGGATATTCGACCATCTTATTTTAATAACCTAAACACAAATGATTATGTTACGATGGACAATTATTTTCGCGATTCTCGCTGTTATTGCCGCAATTTTTGGTTTTGGAGGCATTGCCGAAGGGTCTGCTGATATTGCCAGAATCTTATTTTTTATTTTCCTTGTAGTGGTGGTGATATCCTTTTTTACGGGAAGAAAAAAAGTTTAATCTTTAAATTATAATTAAAATGAAACGTATAGTATATATAGTATTATTGGCCTTCATCACAACAACTTCGATTTCAACCGTCACGAGTTGCAGGGATACTAGATCAGACGCGGAAAAGGTAGAAGATGCCGTAGATGATGCAGGTGATAAAGTAAAAGAAGGTGTCGAAGAAGTCGGGGATGAAATAGATGATGCCACTGACGATAATTGAATTTAAATTTTATAACGGTATTTAGTTGGTTGGTTGGTTGAAAAAGACGGACGTTTTATCCTAAAAACGCCGTCTTTTTTTTCTTATACTTGAATATCGCCTTATGCTCTTGATGCTAATAAATCAGAATTAAAAAAGTGCTCCATGGCAAAAAAAATAATTGCAAAAAATGAGACTGACTTGATAAGAAAATATCAGGAAAAAGGATACCTCGGTAATTTTCGTTTTCAGAATGGGAGAATTATTGACACTAAAACCAAGACAGCATATCCTCCTGAAGAAATTTATATCGTGGCAGAACATCGGTACGAGGGTATTAGCAATCCTAGTGATATGTCGATACTCTATGTGCTTGAAGCGCATGATGCGACCAAAGGCACCTTTCTACTAGGCTATGGCCCGACGGCCGATCTTGAAGCGGCCAATTTTTTTAAAAACATTCCAGGAAGCAATTGTTCCAATAGTGCAAACCTCCTTTATAGGGATTAACACTCAAAGGTATAAACGAAATCCCGATATTTTTATTTGGTTTGGGTCGTTTTAGGACGAATCCTCGGCTTTTCAATTTTCGCCCCTGCTTTCGTGCTCCCCCGTATCGGCCAGCGGATGATCGGTCATGCCCAGACCAACGATCTGAATAATGCTCACCACGGTGTTATACAACATAAGTACCACGACGATCAATGCCGCACTCATCACACTCGAAATGCCCAAGGAAATATAATAGATCATGTTAAACCAATTACTTGGCACAGTATCAGATTCAGTAATCGGTAAGTTTAATAATAAAAAAGACACTACGGCTGCGATAAAGACCGCACTATCTAATTTTGCGATTTGTAACACGTGCTGATAATGCGCTTTTTTAAGCTTAGAACGTGAATTGGCACTCACACTGAGCAATGTCAACAGGAGTGCAAGAATGGTTGCCGACGCCAATGCGATGGTATTGCATAAGGTATTCATCCCGGAAATTGAGTTTTTAATAAGTACCTTAGCTTCATACCCGCTCAATTTTTCCAACAAAAATGTACCCGCCAAGATGACCATCATCGAAATTATTCCACCCAATAAAGCCCTTTTTGTAAATCTACTCAGTTTCATATTTTTAAATATTTTGACTATCACACCCTTTCGAAAAATCTCCCCTTAAAAATGAGGTTCAATACTGTTCATAAATGCGGAAAAAAAGTTAAATTAATACCATTATTTAAACCATCTTTGTGCTGATTTTGACTTCTTTTGACCCTCGTTTAAAAATACCATGTGTCGATGAAAATATATGTAAAATTCGATCTTAATTTTACCTGTAAAACCATATTAAGCGAACAGTTGGATAAGTTAGGAGTGCCTTACCAAACGAATGGTACCACGGAGGTCGAAATTAAGGGCAGTCTGCCTCCAGCGAAATACCAGGAACTGGCTAAGAATTTAGGAAAATACGGCATACAGATAATCGATGATCAAAAATTAGATTTAGTAGAAAGAATTAAAGATTCAATAACCGAAATGCTGGCAGATGATACGGTCCAACTTTATAAAATCTCTACGTACTTGGCCGATAAACTCAACTATTCCTATAGCTATCTATCGAATCTTTTTTCAGAAGCTACCTATACCTCTATTGAGAATTTTGTAATCCTTAAAAAAGTAGATTGTGCAAAAGAGCTTATGGCCGAAACTAATCTAACATTGACAGAAATTGCCTACCGGTTGAACTACAGTAGTGTAGCCCATCTGTCAGGCCAGTTCAAAAAGACCACGGGTTTGACACCGTCAGCATACCATAGAATCTTGAAAAAACGAATGAAACGCCATTTAAACAATCAATAAGTATCCCGAATGACGCTTAACAACCTAAATATTGTACTTGCCGATGACGATGAAGATGATCGCTTGCTTTTCAAGGAAGCCATTGAAGACTTAAAAATCAAAACCAAATTATCCTTGTTTTCAGATGGAAAGGAATTGATGGATTTTCTGGTATTGCCAAATATCGTGCTTCCCCACATTGTGTTCTTGGACTTGAATATGCCAAAAAAAAATGGCATGCAATGCTTACAGGAAATTCGAAAGAATGCGGCCCTTGATCAAGTCTCCGTGGCAATTTATTCGACTTCTTCTTCTGAGCATGACATTGAACAAACCTTTGTGAATGGGGCAAATATTTATTTAAACAAGCCCAATAACTTTCGTAAATTGCAATTAGCGGTTGAAAAAGTCCTACAAATAAATTGGCAATACCATTCTTCCAATCTTAACTTGGACAATTTTCTGCTCAAATTGTAGTATCCCCTATTATGGATGTTGATAACTTGTAAACCGCGTCTGTGCAGGTATTTAAACTGCCCATTGTCTTTTAGGCCACAAAGCAATGATTAAGAACCTAGTTGGGGCGTTCAATAAAAAGCTATGAATTTTCGTCGCATATTTACATCATTGGCCCCTTATAAATTAGTGCTTGGCATTGCTGTGTTCTTATTAGTCCTTATCTCCAGTATCTCGTATACACAGATAAAAAATCTGCAGAAATCAGCAAATCTTGTTTCACAATCCCTAATTGTAGACAAAGAGATCAACACCTTGTTTTCCAATTTCAACATACTTGAATCATTGGCATTTAGGTCGGTTATCATGCAAGATACGATCTTTCCCTACCTGCAAAAAGATTATAGGGATCAAGCCGAAAATTCACTTACCAAGCTCTATGAACTCACAAAGGACATCCCTGCACAACAAAAAGCCTTGGATGCGATTACCTTGTTAAAAGATAGCCTATTCGCTTCCTATTCGGCTTTAGGCGGGAAAATGCAATGGCCAAAAACCGAGGGTGTACCTGTGGATGGGGACGTAAAATCGATAGTCAAGATCGGCAATCGGATGCGGCAATATAAAACGACCCTGACTTTTACCAAAAGTGATCTTTTAAGGGTACACCTCGCTAAATACAGTTCACAGTCTACTATTACACCACTAACTTCACTTTTCCTTGCCTTGTTTTCCTTAGGGGTATTCATTATTGCCTTTCGTACTATTGACGTCGATAGGAAGCGAATCGCATCGTCTGAAGAGTTTTTACAAAGTGTGCTACGCAGTACCGACAATATCATGAATTATTATGAACCCATTTTTGACAACTCCGGGAAAATCAGCGACTTCAGGATCATTTTTGCCAACGAATGCAATAAGGATTATCTTGGGCTTCATCCCGAAGAAATTCAAGGAAAATTAATTTCCGAGGTTTTCCCATTATTATCGATCAATGGCGAGTTTAACGATCTGGTGTGCTGTGTGCAGCAGGACGAGAGCATCGATATTGAACATCAAATTTCAGTACATGGTCAGAAAATGTGGTTCAGAACGATCATTAAACCACTTTCGATCGGCGTGTTGGTTACTGCACGTAACAACACCTCCGAAAAAGAAGGTGAGGAAAAGCTTCGATTGGCCAATGAATCGCTTATCAACAAAAACAGCGAACTAGAAACGACCCAAGCCTTATTGCAAAGTGTGCTTCAAAGTACCAAGAATGTAATCATGTCATTCGAACCGGAACTCGACCGTTCAGGGGTACCTACCGATTTTAGGTTTCGTTACATCAATGAACGAATTTTTGATATCACGGGAAATCGACCAGAAGACATTGTCGGAAAAAAAGTATCCGAAATCAACCCAAGTGTCTTCGAATCGGGCGTTTTTGAAAAAATGTTAACCTGTTATGTAGAAAATACCCCGGTCGAATATGAGACTTGTCAGAAAATCAACGGGAAACTTTTTTGGTTCCTAGGCGCTGCGATTCGTTCGGGCAATCTTGTAACAGTAACTTCCACTGATTTTACAAAAGAAAAAAATGCCATTTTGGATCAATCTTCCGTCAATGAAAAATTGGCAATTCAGAATTCAATATTGATGGAAGCCAAGCGGATGGCTAAAATCGGTAGTTACATATGGAACATAAATAAAGGTGTCGCCGAAATTTCTGATAACTTTTATCGTATTTTGGAGTATGACCCCAATGAATTCAAACCTTCTTTCGAATCCTTTAGGAATTTAGTTCATCCGGATGATCTTGAAGGGTATGATCAAATTGGGCAGGAGGTCTTACAGAAAAAAATACCCACTGAATATACGTATCGTGTACTTTCTAAAAATGGGGATATAAAATACCTGAAGACACAAGGGCAATTTATAAAAACGAATAGCGAGGAGAAATTGATAGGGGTGGTGCAGGACGTTACCGAATTTTTGAGGGTAGAAGATGAACTACGTACTCGTAATCTTCAGTTACTGCGAAGCAATGACGAATTGGAGGCCTTTAACCGCGTAGCGAGTCACGACCTTCAAGAACCCTTACGCAAGATTCAGATGTTTATTTCTAGGATCGAGGAATCTGAGGCTCACCGGTTAACTACTAAGGGGAAAACATATTTCGAAAAGGTAGTCGCTGCATCGAATCGAATGCAATCGTTGATCCGGAACCTCTTGACCTATTCTCGGATAGAAAGTACACATGAGAATTTTTCAGAAATCGATTTAAACCAGGTATTCGATCTGGTCGTAGAAAATCTAAGTGAGCAGTTGAAGGTCACTAAAGTTAAAATTATTGTCAAAGACGCACTCCCTCGGATCAATGGCGTTTCATTTCAAATGGAGCAGTTGTTCACCAATCTCATTTCGAATGCCATTAAATATAGAAACCCGAAAATACCTTCTAAAATTTTGGTAGACACTTCAAAAGTGCATCGAGATCAAATCAATGTTCACTTTCATAAGAACCATGTTTCCTATCACAAAATAATCGTAAGCGATAATGGAATTGGATTTGGTCAGGACCAGGCTGAGAAAATTTTTGAGATTTTTCAACGGTTGCATTCCAAAACCGAATATTCGGGAACTGGCATCGGACTTGCCATCTGCAAAAAAATAGTCCTGAATCACCAGGGATTTATTCATGCTGAAGGCGAACCGGGAAAAGGATCCATCTTTTATATTTATCTGCCCGCGTAAAATTCTTCAATTTCCTTGTTTGATAGTGTTTGATTCGACTCGATTCGAACTTCGCATTTTATAGGCCCGATTTCAATCTAAAAGGTTTCTATGGCTCTGTAGACACACCTTATCCTGCCAATTTATTTGGGAAAACTCCACTAAAACAAGCCATAATTAACTTTTTATTATAGAAATCCCATAATTATATAAACAAATCGCAGAATTATGTAACGGGCCGGGATACCCGTCCGTGTATGTTTGTATAGAAATGCTTAGAGCGATAAGGAAGCAATTCATCAATTAGCTGGTAAACTGCGAAAATCATGAAACTGAGATTTAAAGTAAATTGCTTATTCCTACTTAGTAATCGCCAATTCAATCACGTAAAAACGAGGATTCCAAAAACGGGTTCAGCAGCGGTCGACGACAACGTATTGAATAATTTTATTTGGGGAATGACCAATCAAAAACCGAAGTAAGTGGTTGAGTCAAAGTATACGAAACCAGGCTAACGCAAAACGAATTACAAATAAAACGAATTTTTAAAAGGCGCTTTTAAGAATTTCCTTTTATAATAAACATACCGAAAGGCATCTAGCAAAATTTTATAGTTGTATGGGCGGATCGTGTTCTAATTATTAATTAATGGAAACACCGCAAAAGCACCATTAGGATTATTAATCTATTTAAATACACCAAAAGATCATGAAAACAACATCAATAAAAACAGCAAAGATTAAAAACATATTTAATCAATTGTGCCAAAAACTGAAAGGTACGTTGAGCGTTTCGGCCAATGAATATATCTTGGAAATTGATAATGAGCTGGGACAAGGAAGTATACGCGGCATCACGTTTAAGGGAGGCATATCGTACGTAGAATTCGACGTTCTTTTTAGGGAAGATTTTACATTGGCCATTGATAGTCCGAACGCTTCGCCTATTTATTTTGCATATTGTTCACAAGGAAGTTTAATGCACAGCTTCGGAACAACGACGAAAAAAAGGGAATTGCATAAATTTCAGACTGGAATACTAACCAGTAAAACGGGCCAGGAACATTGTCTGCACTTTAAAAAGGACGACAATGCCCTTAAAACCTCCCTTATTGTGGTCAATACCACAAGCGAAGCGGCAGCACAGAAAAAAGACTTGAATTTTAAACTACACCAAACATTCTTTAAAACCGATGATGAGAATTTTATGTATGTTGGCTCCTTGAACCTTAAAATTGAAGACAAAATCCAACAACTTAAGGCTATAAAGGAAGAGGGAATGGTAAGAAGTCTTAATTTAGAAGGATTGGTGCATATGATCCTGGCTCTCGAAATAAAACAGCATACCGACGACCTTGAAAATCTAGGTAAGAATATCGGCTCCTTGACCGTAAGGGAAATGGAGGAAATAAGGGAACTTTCTAGTTTTATCCAGAATTACCCGGAAGTACAATTTACGTTACAATACCTCAGCCGAAAATCGGGCCTTTCACCCACGAAGCTCCAAGAGGGCTTTAAGTCGATGCATGATAGGACGGTATCTGATTATATCCGGGAAGTTCGCGTGCAAAAGGCCGAGGAACTCATAAAAAATACAGACCTGAATATTTCGGAAGTGGTTTATACCATTGGCTTGACAAGTAGAAGTTACTTCTCGAAAATATTCAAGCAAAAATACGACTGCAGTCCCAAACGCTATAAGGATAACCAAAACTTGATGGCGGTATCGGCCTGATGATTAATGGTTACAACACTGATGAAACCGGTCTTTAAAGATCGGTTTTTTTGTGGATCCTTAATAGAAGTCTTTCTCGATAACCATAACCCTGGTAACAAATACCTACCTCTTATGAATAACAGGGAACGTCCTACAAAACACACAGCTTTAAATGCCCTTAAACGTAGCGGACTAATTTTATATGCGAAATCATAAAGCACCACAAACATAGGCCCACGTAAAATACAACACAGTGCAGAAATTGACGGAATCGTTCCCAACATTTTTGTAAGTTGAACTTCATACCCAACAAATCAGTTCAAAAACCACATTACACTTCCTTGAATGTACGATACTAAAAAACCCCCACGGTTTGTAGGGGTTCTGCACTATGTAAAAGTATTGGAGGGAAAATCTACCAATTTTCGATTTCCTCCTTCAATTGTTCCTTTCGCTTTCCGGTCTTTTCCTGCAATCGGCCCAACATTTCATCAAATTTACCTTCTGCAAATGTTACGTCATTATCGGTCAAATCCCCGTACTTTTGTTTGAACTTACCTTTTACTTGCTTCCACTTTCCTTCTAATTGTTCATTGTTCATTGCTCTTTGATTTAAGGGTCTGCACATGGTATGCAGACGGGTTACTAAATATATTCAACTCTAAATTACTGCGTAAAAATTAAAGACCTTATCCCGAAAACCCACTTTTTTGACCCAAATAAAAATATGTATTCTATTTCAAAAAAATCGATGTAAGGGAGCCTACGAGTTATTTTTAGGCTTGCTCGATTGCCTTTCGGTTGAGCCTGCCTTCCGCTAATTCATCGAGCGCATTGTCGGCGTCATATTCCTCATCCAAGGTATCCTGTAAGGTTTTGGCAATGTCCCTGTGCCCCAATTCCTTGGCATAGCGCACAGCTGTCCCATACCCGGAAATTTCATAATGTTCAACGCGTTGCGCCTCTGCAATCAGCCCGGCATCCATGATCTCGTAATCATCCGCTTCGGCAATAAAGCCTTCAGCCTCTTTGATGAGACCCTTCATAGCCTTACAAGTTTCCCCACTAGGGGTGATATTCAACGAACGACAGATATTCTCAAGCCGGCTCTTTTGTTCCTTGGTTTCTTCCAAATGATTTTCAAAGGCCTTTTTAAGTTTTTTATCGGTGGCATTTTCAGCCATTTTTGGCAAGGCTTCTATAAGTTGGCTTTCCGCACTATATAAGTCCTTTAGTTGATGTTCAAATAAATCTTCCAACGTTTTCATATGTTTGAATTTTGAATTAATAAATAATTATCATGGCAAGGGCTTTTCCCACTTTTTTGCCTCAAATAAAGGTACGGGCATAGCCCTCCCAATTTTAGCTTGACCGACTAAATTCTTGACACGATTGCCAAAAATGTGTTACTGATCCCGAGATTTTGGGAAGGGTGCCTCGACAGGCTAAAAAATTCAAGATCAGCTCACAAATTTTTAAATTGCCCCCCTGTAAACTAGTTCGGTACCATTCGGTCTAAAGCCACGTGTTTTTAAAGGCATTAAAAAGTGCATTACAGCATACTATTTAAGCTAAGGAGCTAGTTTGAACGAATGACTTTCACTATTTTTCGAATAGATTTCAGGAAGTAAAAAAATCATCGAATATGAAAAACATCATTAGAGCCCTTATCGCTGGTTGGGGCGCCAACAAAATAGGAGGTGGTAAATGCGGGTGTGTCGGAGCTGTCTTCGTGTTTCTGATTCTCTATTGGTTGCTGGGGTATGTTTTTAATTAAGAAAACATACCAACCAAACCGGAATTTCGACCTAGACTTTTCAAGGGAAAGCGAAGTACGCTCATTTAAGTCTTAGAACATTCGCGAAATTATACGCTGCCTTAATCAGATTATCATAACTCGACAATACCGCTTGATCCAAACTTGAAATGCCCTGTACGATTGAAACAGCATAATCAAGCCCCAATTTTTCCTGGTCTGCAATTGAAACGTCGATTGCTCCGCAGAAAGCGGCCACAGGGATTTGTTGGTCTTTTGCCGACCGGACGACCCCATTGATCGTCTTGCCGGATAAAGTTTGTCCATCTAATTTTCCCTCGCCGGTAATAATCCAATCAGCCCCTTTGATCTGGGTATCAAAATCGGCCATTTCCTTGATTAAATCAATGCCTGAAGTTAAGACGGCATTCAGAAAAATCGAAGTCCCCGCGCCCATGCCTCCAGCGGCCCCGGCGCCCGGTAACTGCTGCACATCAATGCCGTATTTTCCAAGAATAACTTTGGCGAAATTTTGCAGTCCCTTATCTAAAAGAACGATCTCTTTATCGGAAGCACCTTTTTGCTGGGCATATACATGTGCCGCACCGGTAATACCATAAAACGGGTTGGTGACATCGCAGGCCACTTTTACCGTTACATTTTTGAGTCGTTGCGCTACTGCCGTGGCATCGATTTTTCGAACTTGTATCAAATTACCACCAATGGGTGCCAGCGGTCTGTCATTCGCATCCAAAAAGACAAAACCTAAAGCCGTGGCCATGCCCATACCAGCATCATTGGTAGCACTGCCACCGATGCCCAAAATGATTTCCTTAGCCCCCCTATCGATAGCATCCAAGAGGAGTTCCCCCGTACCTAACGTAGTGGTCGCCATACAGTTCTTTTCGGTTTCCGATACTAACTTGAGGCCTGATGCCTCGGCCATCTCAATATAGGCGATTTTTGAATCCTCCGAGCAGAGATAGGAGGCTTCGACCGATCTGAACAGCGGATCATGTACAGTCAGTTTCCTGGTTTTTGCCTTCAGGTAATAGCGCACTACATCGATGGTGCCATCCCCCCCGTCGGCCATTGGTAACCTGATGATCCTTGCATCCTTGAAAACCTTGCTTAAACCGGTTTCTAGCGCCTCACAGATTTCAAAACCAGTAAGTGAACCTTTGTATTTATCAGGAGCCAGCACAAACTTCATCATACCTTATTTAGGTTATTAACATAGAAATCGAAAGGCTAAAGATAGCGATTGTCACAAAATATGGATGAACCATTGTGTCTTCAATTTCACTGTAGCATGATTCGGAAAGTATTGCCTCCATTCATGAAAGTAGCCAGGAAATTGGCTGTTTCGTTGATAGCCATCTACAATATCCGTTTTTAACCTGCCACCAATACGATCTGTAGCTTCAATAATACCAGGATAATATCCATTTTGTTCAAGAATGGTAGCAGCTATGGGGCCTCTAATTCCAGCACCTACACTATGAATTTTATAGTCCTGTTTATTCATTGTGATTTTGTTTATATAATTTAAAACTACAATAAACAAAATTAGTATTTTTGCCCTGCTGTACGAAGTATTCTTCAGGATATCGCTATGTATTAATTACCTTAAATAGCACCGATGAAGAGGATAGTAGTAATAGCAATTAGTTAAGGAATTGGTAACGCAATAGACATTACTTTAATGGACAGGAAATCTATAATTAATGGTAGCCGAACATCATTGCAAACGCAACTCCACAAATTGAAGCAGTATAACTGTAATATCCTCACAGATGAATTACCAAATCTGGATGTTGTTGATGTTCCCGTAGATTGTATAGGCAGCATACACCTTAAACAAATTTCTAGATTGGGTTTAGATGATTTTGGGGCAGACTTTGAAATTAATGAAATGGGAGCTTTAAAGGGTCACAGATACGGCATTTGCGTTTAAATTAGTGTGCAATGAATAAATGATGAATACTAGTACCGAAAGACAGCCATTATAAAAGTTTTAGCCCCTAAAGTAGTGGTCGAAAAGGCATCGCTTTTATTGTGGGAGAGAGCAGCTTCTTTTTCTAGGCAAATAGTTGAAATGGCTTGTGGTATAATATCCTTTAAAACATAGTTGGCTATGAAAGCAATTGATAAGGCAAAACTGTCTCCAAGTAAGTTCATAAAGACCGAAGTAAAATCGATCTACGATATAGAAATAAATGCTATAAATGGCAAGCCTATTTCACTTTCAGGATTTAAAGGAAAGAAAATACTCTTTGTCAATGTCGCTTCTGAATGCGGTTTTACTAACCAATATAAGGCGTTACAAGCATTGAGTGATACTTACAAAGAAGCGCTAGTCGTTATTGGCTTGCCTTGCAATCAGTTTGGCAAGCAAGAGCCCGGTGACCCTTCACAAATTCAAGAATTTTGTGAGGTGAATTTTGGTGTTACTTTTTTACTTACTGAAAAGATAAATGTAAAAGGCAGCAAACAACATCCTCTATATAATTGGCTTACATCGAAAGACCTGAACGGCAGCAAGAGTTCTAGTGTAAAATGGAATTTTCAAAAATACTTGGTTGATGAAAAAGGGAATCTAATAGATTATTTCTTTTCAATTACAAAACCAATGAGCTCGAAAATCACTAAATATTTATAATGTCAATCATCATTATAAGGCTTTTATTAGACTTTGGATTGATGGTTTTGATTTGGATGATACAGCGTATCGTATATCCGAGTTTTCTTGATTATACGACTGAAAATTTAGTTGGTTGGCATAGAAAATACATCAATAGATTAAATCCTATTGTCATACCATTAATGTTTGGGCAGCTTGGTATTTCTGTTCTTCAATTAGCCATTTCTTTTAATATATATACCATTCTGAGTCTCACCATTATTCTTATTATTTGGATGTCTACCTTTTTGCAGTTTGTGCCTATGCATGTGAATATTTCAAAAGGAAGAGTAAATGAAAGAATGTTAAAGCGATTAGTTTATAAAAATTGGATTAGAACAGTTTTATGGACTGTATTATTTCTATCTAGCTTCTGTTGGTATTTGATTTCTTGAATCAGAAAAAAATTAGCAAACTATATTTAGTTTAAGGCTATAGAATCAATTTCCAGTTTAAAAGTTTCCGCTTTTTTATTTCCAATTAAAAAAGCTATTTCTTCAATACTGTCATTATCATAATTTGATGTATTGAGTTTCCGCCCTCTAAATGCCGGGTACATATCCGATAAAGACAACTCGATAGTTTCCCATTCTGTTGTGGTATTAAAAAAAGCGATATACGAGTAATAATCAGACGACCTACTTTTTACTCTGAATTGATACGTTTTTCCATCGCCTCTGAGTTTCAAAATAACTTTTGAATACCCTAAAGTGCTCATTTTATTAAAACGATATCTCAAAGAAGAGAAACCACCATTATTCTCTAATGAAACACTACCTTCAAAAACGCCGTATCCTTCTTTATCTAAATAAAATGTCCCTGATGACCTACCGCCCATTACTACGTCATCCACAATATTCCAATTATTGGTATTGCTCGTTTTGTTAAAATCAAAAATTATCGCTGACTGCATATTCGTTGCTATTATAATAAATAGAATTATAGGGTTCATTATCATTTTTTAGGTGGTATTAAGCATCATAATATCTTAGTCCTAAAAAGTCGTTTTTTAAATCTATCATTTTTCCGATAAACTTTTTATTATCCAGATAGTCCTTATTTTTCATAAACTGTATAAAATTTCCATTTGAATGAACACTAAACGTTTGAGTGCTGTAGGTTACTAATCTGTAATAGGGTATTATCCACGAATATCGTTCGAGCCTATGGGTGAAATGTATGATGATGCCCTTAGGCCTTAATTCGATGTTTGCATAATTAATAGCTAACGTTTGCATATTTTTTGGTTTCAGATTAGTGCTTAGTGCTTTTATGACTAACCTACTGGAGCCTATGCTACCTATCTTTATCCTTTCGAGAAAAGAATAAGTTTTACCCAATGTATCGATACACTCTTTCGTATACTCCTTGTTTATATATGTGGTATTAAACAACATTTTTTTGATTTTAATAATCCATTTTTAATGCTTCAGAGCTAATAAGTACTGCTCTCCATGCCCAATGTGCTTTTGCTGTTTCTCGGGAGGCATTTTATCAAACATACGCACCAACATTCCTAATCGTGGATTTGACAAAAAGAAATCACGATGTGTATTGATAAATCGCCAAAAAAGACCGTCCCAAGTAGCCTGCCAATCACCTTTTTTAAAGTTGCTCATTTTCAATAGATAATTACTGCCACTTATATAAGGTTTGGTGGCCATTAAACCACCATCTGCAAATTGACTCATCCCGTAAATATTGGCAACCATGACCCAATCATAGGAATCAATAAAGAGTTCCATAAACCATTTGTACACTTCGTCTGGGTCAAACTCACAGAGCATCATAAAATTACCCAAAACCATCAAGCGTTCTATATGATGACAATAGCCTGTTTGTAATACCTTTTTAATAGTTTGATCAATGGGTGGTATACCCGTAGTGCCGTCATAAAACGAGGCGGGAATTTTCTTTTTAAATTTCCAGAAATTAGTGGTACGCTCTTCACTTCCCCTAGCTTCATAAATTCCCCTCATAAACTCTCGCCAGCCTACAATTTGGCGCACAAAACCTTCCGTGGAATTAATGGGCACCTTGTTTTCTACAGCATACACCAAACAGGCATCAATTATCTCTTTGGGCAGGATTAAACCAACATTAAGCATTGGTGTTAGCATACTATGATTTAGTATGGAGTTTTCGGCAACAATGGCGTCTTCATAAACACCAAACTCCATGAAGCGTTGGTCAAAAAATTGATTAAGCCACAACTTAGTAGCTTCAAAACTGGTTGGATATAATGAATGCTTTGTGATACTTCCTAGATGGTTTGCGAAGTGTGTTTCGATATACTGCTTGGCTTCCAAAAAATAATCATCTACCTCAGGGAATAGGATAGAAGGTGGTGTCTTTTTAGCGGGATATTTTTTTCTGTTTTCGGCATCGAATGTCCATTTACCCCCTGTTGGTTTGCCATCAGCTTCAATTAGAATATTTCGTTTTTTACGCTGTTCTTTATAAAAGGTAGTTTGATGATATTTCTTTTTGTCGCTTCTAAAAAAAGTCGTTAAGTCTTCTTTCGTATTTAAGAACAATGGTGAGTTGTATACGGTGGTTGAAATGTTATTATCTAAACAGCCTTTCTTTAGTCTGTTTTGAAGCCAATTATCTGTTGGGTCGATGTAGTTGATATGTTCAATACCTTGACGTTTCAACTCAGGAATGAGCAGTCTGATGTCTGAAATACCTTCTATGGCTTCAACATAATGCACGTCGAGGTTTTTGTCTTTCTGAAGAAAATGGGCATACCGCTTCATCGTTGCTCTGTGAAACCCTATTTTTTGTTTGTGAAATGGGTATTGATTAAAGAACAAATATTCTTCAACTAAGTAAACAGGTACGTCTACCTCAAAAATTGGTGATTCTCGAAATAATTGATGCGGGAATACTAAATTTATCTCTGTCATTTATTTATTCTGCAACGTTCGCTACACTTTTTAACTTCTTCCCAATTCTTTTTCCATTTTTTACGCCATGCGAAGGGACGTTCGCAAACAACACATGTCTTTTGTGGAAGGTGTTGTTTTTTCATAATTAAAATTCTGGGACTTCATATACTCTCACATAAGGGTGTTTTTCAATTTTGTTTAAAGAATAGTAGCTATTCAATCCAGAGATCCCAACACTATTTGTAGCCTCTAAATCGATGTCATCATCTACTAATGAAGTATCGGGAAGTATAAGGTGTTCTATTTCTCCAATAACCAAGATAGTTCCATTCTGTTTTATATCAAGTGCTTCTTTATAACGCACCCCCATTTTAAATTTGCTTTCTTTGACAAAGGGGGCTTTAAAATTCTTACTATTTTCTACGGAAAGATTACAACGCTCAAATTCTGAAACAGCCAAATCAAATTTTGCAGACGTATAGTGGGCGTTTTTAATAAATTCTGGATGAATATGGTTAATGGTATATACTCCGTTTGCTTGAATATTACGATACGTATGACCAACGTCTGCAGATTGAGGTCTAGACACAAAACCTAGAAGGGCGGGATTACTTCCTAAATGCACTACTGAGCTAAAGATAGCCAGATTGGTTTGACCTTTATTGTCTATAGTAACTATAAGATTTGCAGGTTTTATACCTGTAACCGAATTGATTATTTTTAACCTGGTAATACGGTCTAGCTGTTCTATATTTTCTTTAGTATAAATTATTATGCTTTTTGTATTAATAGGCAAGCTGTTTTTTACATTTTTTCCAAAAGGCATAAAAAGACGGATAGTAGCCTTTTACATCGAACATCCAATCTCTTGATTCTTCAATACCGTGATAATGTTTATTTAATGGATGTTCTTTATAATAGATATTTACTAGACTATAAGCTGCAATGAGTTCACTAAATTCTCCCACATAGATTTGAATATCTGTAATGTTCTCTTCGGAAATAGTACGAATAAAATCTATCGTCTTTTGCGATACTGGATATTGCTCAAAATGCGAAGGCTCAAACAATAGAATTCTGTTAGCTGAAATATCTTTTTTCCAAAAAGGGTCTAGATTGTAAAAATTATAAATACAGGTAGGTTTTGTTTCGTCTACTAAAATGGCCTTCTGTTTTGGTAGCGGTGTCTTTAATGTTAATAGTGGCGTGCATTTTAAAACTTCAGGAATTTGCATAGCTGCAAAAGCTTCGTAGGGCACATCTAAAAATGTATTTTTTTGTTGGGTAAAACAGTACCTGTTGATGTTCTCCTGGTTGGCAACATACTTTTTATTTGCGTTGACTCCCGCCACCCATTGCCAACTTAGGGCATTACTTGCCCAATCGGCATCTAGTAAATGATAATACATCCATTGGGCAGGTGCTTTCCAATGACTTTGACCCATATTACAGGCTATGGCGGCAATATACATTCGGAGGTGATTATGGATATATCCTGTCTTATAAAATTCTTGAATGCCTTTGTCTATTGCTTCAATTCCTGTTTTGGCATCTATAATTGCTTTTGAAATAGCGGTGTTAGAAACAGGCTTTTGTTCGTGTTTTAAGTCCTTATTTATAGCATCGCCTTTGGCTAGCCAAATTTGTTGCCAGTAATCTCGCCAAGCCAATTCTTGAATAAATTTTTCAATTTGAGCAGGTTTATAACCACGATTTAGAATTTCAGAAAGAATAAACTTTGTAGAGATAATACCTCTAGAGATATAAGGAGACAAATAAGTTACTGAACCATTTGTGTAATTGCGTGTTGTACTATATTTAACAGGGTCTATGTTTCTAACACGTTGAAGAATTTCTGCATACGAAGTGGGAAATATGGAATCTTGACCTTCAAATAATTCCATTTAACGCTTACTTATTCTATTCCTTGAAATTGCCTTTTGGCGTAAACATTTAAATCGGGAAATATCAGGATTACGTTTTTTTAAATGTTTTTGGCTAACACCACTATTCACACGTTTACGCCAACGCTTAAAACTAGATTCTTTCAGGTTGCCTCGCATCACTTTTACAACCTCTTTTTCGGGTAACCCAAACTGAAACAGTAGTGCTTCAAAAGGTGTTCGGTCTTCCCACGCCATTTCTATAATACGGTCTAAATCAATTTCTTTGAATTGGGTGCTATCTACCATACTAGAAATTATATTTTTTCCCAAATTTGGTCTGCATTCAAATAAAAACTGCCAAGAGCATTGAAGTTGCATTCTTCTGGAGCTATGATAGAAAGAAAAGAGGCTCCGTTTTCTCTTTTGTACATATGATATACTTCACCAATAATGGGTTCAAAAGTAAATTTTGCATTAAATATGAGTTTGTTGTATTCAAACTCTTGCATCATCTTATCATACTCAGCCTTAAGTTCTAAATATTTTGTTTCAACCTTTTTATTTAATTTATTGATGCTTCTATTCTTCCAAGCAATAGTATCAGTAGTAGTTATTACCGGTGCACCAACGGAAGTAGCGTAAGGTTTAAGCGCTGCATCATATTTTTTGGTTTCGGTATCAAAAACTACATTGTCCGGTTTTTTGTCTTCTGTCATTTATTGTCAAAGTTTATTAACTCCGCTTTTCTAGTTGTTTCATTACTTCTTCGGCTTCATAGGCTTTTTGGTCGCTCATTTTTCTATTTGTAATAGAGAGCGTATGGGCTTCTTTCATAAGTTTTTCATACTGAACTTGTAGTTTTTCTTTCCCTGATTTCTTTTTGAATAATCCGAACATTTTGATTTTTTTTGATTATGACTTTCGTAAATAAACTATGATATAAAGATACAAAATGTTTAATATTTTTTAATTTAAGTTAAACATAAAAGATAGTTAATGTTTTATTCCTTGAAAACCTAGTAGCATCTCTAAACCTAACACAAAAAGCAAAATACTTACCAAATAGATTTTTCGAGACTTCAAGAATACAACCAACTAAATCGTTGCTATACTATTTCATTATGAGATGAGACTGTACTGTTAAATTATAAACTACGAGACCAAATCCGATTTTATTGATGGCATCACCTAGGTTGTAAACCGCATCAAGATTTCGTCAGCCAAAAATATAGTCATACCATCCTGGAGTTCAAACCATATAACCCATTGGATAAATTACCCAACCTACCAAAACAAACCAGCAAAGCATTTTATGGGCCGATAAAACAGCCCCACCTGTCTCAACAGCTAATTTTTTTGCATTACCTAATTTCCTTCGAAGGAGCTATAAATTGAATCGATTGCATAACGATGACCATGTATTAATAATTAAATTCGCGTTTTAAAAATAGTAGGTAATTTATGAAGGTCTTTCAATGTGGTCAATGTGGCCATCAGTTGTTTTTTGAAAACGACCACTGTGAAAATTGCGGGCATTTATCGGGCTATTGGTACCTAGACCGACAGATGCTCACATTTGACCCGTCAGATCCATCCTTGATTTCAGATCGCGAAAAGCTGGCATTTAAATATTGTAAAAATAAGGAATATGGTATTTGTAATTGGCTTGTAGCGAAGCAAAACCCGAGTGAATACTGCCACGCCTGCCAACTCAACCGGACTATCCCAAATCTTTCTGATAAAAATAATTTTCCGAAATGGCAAAATTTGGAGGTTGCCAAACACCGCCTTATTTATCAACTTCAAAAAATAGGTTTGGATCTGCCAAGTAAGATCAGCAATGACAAGGGGTTGTGTTTTGATTTTGTCGCAAAAAGTAACGACCCTAGAATCATGACAGGTCATGCCGATGGGGTCATCACCATCCTACTACGGGAAGCCGATTCTGTCCTACGGGAACAAATGCGTATGCAGCTGCAAGAACCCTACCGCACGCTTATAGGCCATCTTCGACATGAAGTAGGCCATTACTTTTGGGAGCGATTGGTTTACAGTGATCAAAAGGTCCATCAAGATTTTAGAGCCCTCTTTGGAAATGAGGAAGCGAATTATAATGAATCCTTACAAGCCTATTATAAGCAGGGAACGCCTGATAATTGGGAAAATCAACATATAAGTAAATATGCTACTTCACATCCCTGGGAGGATTGGGCAGAGACCTGGGCGCACTATCTACATATCATGGATATGGTAGAGACGGCCCACTTTTTTGGCTTGGAGGTGACATCGGCTGCAGTTTCAGAAACTATGAAAATAACATCTAGCTTCGATCCTTACTTCGTTAAAGAATTTGAAACCATCGTTCGTTCGTGTGTACCCTTATCATTTGCTGTCAATAGTATCAATCGTGCTATGGGCATCCCCGATGTTTATCCGTTTGTGATTGCGCCAGGCGTGGTAAAAAAAATGATCTTTATTCATGAGTTATTATTGCCGAAGCGATCCCTTTAATTGAATCCCATTCTAGAAAGCCCTATAAATATGTTATGTTGAGCATACCGACTCTGGGACGCAAGAAATATCATCCCATCACCAATCACACTTTCCTCTTCTTTGAAATAAAAAAGCCGACTCCTAAAAGTCGGCTTTCCCTCTGTGTACAGGCGGAGAGACTCGAACTCTCACACCTTGCGGCACTAGATCCTAAGTTTTTTCCGATTTGTACTTACAAACACTAAAATAGCTTATTATCAGGTGTTTATAAAAATTTAAAAATCAAATAACACCATAAAAAGCCATATAAAACCGTCATTTGTTTTAACATTGTTTTACCAATTTTCGTATCTTTAGAAAAAGAACAAATGGCAACGATCAAAGCATTACTTTGGAAAAAGGAAAATAAGGCAGGGGAATGCACTATTGCCATTCGCATTACTAAAAATAGGAAATCAACCTATATCCATACAGGTCAAAAAGTTAAGCCAAAGTACTGGGATGAAATTA
>JBBQAM010000114.1:0-3195 GCA_038316335.1 Flavobacteriales bacterium | reverse complement strand
ATGCTATTGCCATCATGACCGAATGGGATGAATTTAAGACCTATGATTGGGATAAAATATATACCCTGATGTTGAAACCGGCATTTGTATTTGATGGTAGACGGTTACTTGATAACGAAGTAATGGCCAAAAAAGGCTTTAATTATTATAAAATCGGACAGTCTTAAACGCGAAGTCTTGTTCAAATATGAATTGAATAGGCCATTTGTTACCTCTTAAACGTACCTAAAAGCATGGATATTCAAAGCTTGAACTTAAATCGCCAATATGCCCTGTTAGTCACCGGGGGCGCCGGATTTATTGGGTCGAATCTTTGTGAAGTGCTCCTCGAGAATGGGAATTCAGTACGTTGCCTTGATAATTTGGCAACTGGAAGCTTACGGAATATTGAACGATTGAAAAAGTATCCAAAATTTCAATTTATCGAAGGGGACATCCGGGATTTTGAAACCTGTCAAAAGGCGTGTGACGGAATCGACTTTGTGTTGCATCAAGCAGCTTTGGGATCGGTGCCGCGCTCTATTAAAGACCCCATTACCACGAATGAGGTAAATATCTCAGGCTTCCTGAATATGCTAGTAGCTTCCCGGGATGCTGGGGTGAAGCGTTTCGTTTACGCCGCCAGTTCCTCAACCTATGGGGATTCAACGAATATGCCGAAGGTTGAGGAGGTCATCGGGAAACCCCTTTCCCCCTATGCCATCACGAAATTCGTAAATGAACTCTATGCCGATATCTTCAGCTCTGCCTATGGCCTAGAGACCATTGGCCTGAGGTATTTTAATGTCTTTGGGCGCTACCAAGACCCTGAAGGGGCCTATGCCGCGGTCATCCCAAAATTTGTGATGCAATTGATGGCGCATACATCGCCTGTAATTAATGGAGATGGGAGCTTTTCGCGAGATTTCACCTATATCGATAATGTGTTGGAAGCCAATATCAGGGCTTTAACTACTGCAAATCCAGAGGCGATCAACACAGTTTATAATGTTGCTTATGGGCAGCGGACCACTTTAAACGAATTGGTACATTTGTTAAAAAACTACCTGTCGGATTATGACCAAAAGATCAGCGATGTTAATATTACTTATGGCCCGAAACGTAATGGAGATATTCCTCATTCGCTTGCTTCCATTGAAAAAGCAAGAAAACTGTTAGGGTACGATCCCAAATTCGATATCAAGTCAGGCCTTAAAGAGGCCGTAGCCTGGTATTGGGAAAATTTAAAATAATAGAAATATAAATAAGGGAAATTCAAGCAAAATGCTGAATTATAGTTTGCAACCAATCTATTTTCGAAATGAACACTATTAAACTCGCTGTAATCGGACTAGGTTATGTCGGATTACCCCTGGCCAGATTGTTTGCAACCAAATACCCGGTAATCGGCTTTGACATTAACGAAGTAAGAATCAAGGAATTGCAGGCAGGCATTGATACTACCTTGGAAGTGGAAGATGAAATTCTTCGGGCTGTAATCGTTGCAACCCCTGACATGGAAAAAGGTTTGCATTGTACGAGCGCTTTGGAGCATTTAAAAGATTGCAATTATTATATCGTAACGGTACCAACGCCCGTTGATAGCACCAATCGACCCATCCTAACACCCCTGTACAAAGCCAGTGAAACTGTGGGCAAAGTCTTAAAAAAGGGCGATATCGTCATCTATGAATCCACTGTGTATCCAGGGGTTACTGAAGACGAATGTGTCCCGGTACTTGAAAGGGAAAGCGGCCTGAAATTCAATGTCGACTTTTTTGCCGGATATTCCCCCGAACGGATCAATCCCGGAGATAAGGAACATACCGTAGAGAAAATCCTGAAAGTAACTTCAGGCTCCACCCCTGAAGTCGGAGCGAAGGTAAATTCACTGTATGCTTCGGTAATTACCGCAGGTACTTTTTTAGCCTCTTCCATCAAGGTGGCGGAAGCTGCAAAGGTTATCGAAAATTCCCAACGTGATATCAATATTGCCTTTGTGAACGAATTGGCTAAAATTTTTAACCTGATGGATATCGATACACAAGAGGTCTTGGAGGCTGCAGGCACCAAATGGAATTTCCTGCATTTTAAACCAGGATTGGTCGGTGGCCATTGTATTGGGGTCGACCCGTATTATCTAGCGCAGAAAGCCCAGGAATATGGGTATCATCCTGAAATTATCCTGGCTGGAAGGCGTATGAACGATGGGATGGGAAAATACGTAGCCTCGGAAGTGGTGAAACTAATGGTTACCAATGATATTAGGGTAAAAGGATCGAAAATTTTGGTCCTTGGCGTTACTTTTAAGGAAAATTGCCCCGATGTTAGAAATACCAAGGCTGTTGATGTAATCAACAACCTCAATAGCTATGGCGCGGAAACGACCGTGTATGACCCATGGGCATCCCCTTCTGAGGTAATGCACGAATATAAATTGGAGACTACGAATCGGTTACCGATTGAAAAATTCAATGCCATTATACTTACCGTAAGTCATAAGGAATTCCTTACCATCGACCTGCGGTCTATGTTGCAGGAAAATGGCATTCTATACGATGTCAAAGGAATTCTTGATTGCCAAGTGGAGGGTCGGCTATAACCACGATTTTTCCGCACCTCCGCATGTATCTTTTAGCCCAGCATGCTATCGCGATACAAGGCATGTTATAGGGGATGGTTCTTTAGGAGTGCCCTGACCATGAACGCAAAGGATGAACTCCATTGTCTGTTACTACCCGCACCATTGCATCGAATTTAAGAGCCAATTTCCTAACTACCAGATATAGCATAAAGGTCCTCATGAACCGACACTATCGATCTTACTTCCTTAAAAGTAAGAACACTTTTTACAAACTACCTGAAAACCTTTACGTTCCAAACTCATAGGAATGATGCAAAAATAATCAGTTGTGCTTGGAAACTTCGGAAATCGAAGGAATGTCGCTATATGGGCAGCTTAAAAAATAGTTCTGTTCCATAAGGGAATCGGGATACTATCCAGTACAGTTCGGTGAACTTAGAGTCTTTAATCTGCAGGGGTTTGTAAGGAATATTTTTTTAACCAACCTCACATGATTATAAATAGGTATCGCCTCAAATACCGTTCTAAATGCAAAAAAATGCACGGAAAAACAAAAATCATACCGTTTATCGATCTTATTCATAAAAAAATGTTAAAATGATCGATAAAGGCATCTATTGTATCGATTAAGT
>JBBQAM010000039.1:0-36049 GCA_038316335.1 Flavobacteriales bacterium | reverse complement strand
CGCCACATCTACCAAAGAATATCTTCAAAAGGCAAATACGATTAGTAGGGCGTTGCTGAGAATGGGCGTAAAACCCAATGATAAGATTGCCTTGATTTCGACGAATAATCGAAGTGAATGGAATATCATGGACATTGGAATCCTGCAACTGGGGGCCCAGAATGTGCCCATATATCCCACGATTTCAGAAGAGGATTATGCCTATGTACTCAATCATTCAGAATGTGTTTATTGCTTTGTTTCAGGGCAAGAGGTCTATGATAAGGTCAAGGCCGTTCGCAGCATAGTGCCTACTTTGAAAGCGGTTTATTCCTTTGACGAACTGACCGATTGTAAAAATTGGCTGGAGCTTCTAGAACTCGGTGCCGATGAATCGAATCAAAGCCAAGTCGATACCTTAAAGGATGCAGTGCATACTGATGATTTAGCAACCTTGATATATACTTCGGGTACCACCGGGAAACCGAAAGGCGTCATGTTATCGCATAGCAATGTCGTCAGTAATGCCATCGAAAGCTCAAAACGTTTACCCATCGAATACGGGAACGTAAAGTGCTTAAGTTTTTTGCCGGTTTGCCACATTTATGAACGCATGATGATCTACTTGTACCAATATACCGGAGTAACGATATATTATGCACCAATTGATCAGATAAGCGAATATATCAAGGAGGTAGCACCCCATGTGATGACGGCCGTTCCCAGACTTTTGGAAAAAGTGTATGACAAGATCGTTGCCCAGGGAGCGGAATTGCCCGGAATAAAGAAAAAATTATTCTTTTGGGCCCTTGAAATCGGCCTTCGATATGAACCTTATGGACAAAATGGCTGGTGGTATGAGCAAAAATTGGCACTAACACGGAAACTAATTTTTAGTAAATGGAAAAAGGGCCTTGGAGGGAATTTATCGCTAATTGCCTCAGGGAGTGCCGCGCTTCAACCCAGATTGGCACGTATATTCAATGCTGCGGAAATGGGTGTGATGGAAGGTTATGGCCTAACCGAAACTTCGCCCGTGGTATCTGTAAACGATATGCGTAATGGCGGTTTTAAAATAGGAACCGTTGGAAAATTATTGGATCATACGGAAGTGAAGATTGCCGATGATGGCGAAATTTGCGTCAAAGGACCTCAGGTGATGATGGGGTATTACAATGACCCCGAAAAAACGGCCGAAGTAATGATAGATGGCTATTTTCATACTGGGGATATCGGTGAAATCGATGCAGATGGCTTTTTAAGGATTACCGATCGCAAAAAAGAGATGTTCAAAACTTCAGGTGGTAAATATGTTGCGCCGCAACTCTTGGAAAATAGATTTAAACAATCGCGATTTATTGAGCAGATCATGGTCGTTGGAGAAGGCGAAAAGATGCCGGCTGCGTTGATACAACCCGATTTTGAATTTCTGCATACTTGGTGCAGTCGCCATCAAATTGCAACAGCCCCGAATGTGGAGCTTGTGAAAAACGAAAAAGTATTGGCCCGATTTCAGGAAGAAGTAGATCTGGCCAATGAAAAATTCGCCAAATGGGAAAAAGTGAAGGAATTTCGACTGACCCCGGATGTATGGAGCATTGATGCGGGCCACTTGACCCCTACCTTGAAACTCCGCCGCAAGGTCATCAAAGAAATATATAGTGACTTATATAGCGATATCTACCAACATTAACATGATTTGAATAAACTTATACTGAATCTTACTTCCCGGAATTTATGAAAATATATTATGCGTGCATAGTATTTTTTTATATATTTGACATAACAGACTTACCTATGAAAGATCTTACGATTGATTATGCCTTGCGGGCAACTTGGCAGGCGGTTGCCCGAATGTACAATGAGGAAGCCAAAAAATTCGATTCGACCATGGCAGTCGGTTTTACATTATTGAGTATTGATCCAAAAACCGGCACCCCATCAACAGCCCTTGGCCCTAAGATGGGGATGGAAGCAACAAGCCTATCCCGGATTCTAAAAAGTATGGAGGAAAAAGGATTGATCCTCCGCAAACCAAATCCGAATGACGGAAGAGGCGTGCTGATTCATTTGACAGAATTTGGGTTAGAGAAGCGAAAAGATTCCAAGGATGCCGTCCTTCAATTTAACGATGTTGTAAAAGCAAACGTATCCCAGGACGATTTACACATCTTTTTCGAAGTTCTGGAAAATATCAATCAGCTTATTTCAGAAAAAAATATTTATCAAAAAAGTATAACGACTAATTAATTTTCACGACGTACATGAATAAGCACATCAAAAAAGTAGCAGTTATCGGATCCGGTATTATGGGTAGTGGCATTGCGTGTCACTTCGCGAACATTGGCGTGGAAGTTTTGTTACTTGATATTGTTCCGCGAGAGCTCAATGACAAGGAGAAAGCGAAAGGCTTGACTTTAAAAGATCAAGTGGTACGAAACAGATTGGTAAATGATTCCCTGGCATTGGCCCTTAAATCGAAGCCCTCCCCTATTTACCATCAAAAATTCGCGCAGCGCATTCATACCGGAAATCTTGAAGACGATATTTCAAGGGTCGCCAAGGTTGACTGGATCATCGAAGTGGTCGTGGAAAGGTTGGATATCAAAAAGATGGTCTTTGAAAATCTTGACAAGCACCGAACACCCGGGACCTTAATTACTTCGAACACCTCGGGCATCCCCATAAAATTTATGTCAGAAGGAAGAAGTGACGATTTCCAAAAGCATTTTTGTGGGACACACTTTTTTAATCCGGCGCGCTATTTAAAGCTCTTCGAGATAATTCCAGGGCCAAAGACCTCAAAGGAGGTCTTGGATTTCTTAAATGGCTATGGGGAAAAATTTTTAGGGAAGACCTCGGTAATCGCCAAGGATACGCCTGCCTTTATTGGAAACCGTGTCGGCATCTTCAGTATCCAGAGTTTATTCCATATGGTAAAGCAAATGGGATTGACCGTAGAGGAAGTCGATAAGTTAACCGGACCTGTCATCGGGCGGCCAAAATCGGCCACTTTTAGAACGGTAGATGTAGTGGGCCTAGACACCTTGGTTCATGTGGCCAATGGAATCTATGAAAACTGCAAGGAGGATGAGCGCTTAGAGCTATTTCAACTCCCCGATTTCATCAAAACCATGATGGAAAACAAATGGCTGGGAAGCAAAACCGGGTCGGGTTTTTATAAAAAGGTGACCGAAAAGAACGGTAAAAGTGAAATCTTGACCTTAGACTTGGAATCCCTTGAATATCGCCCTGCAAAAAAGGCGAGTTTCGGTACCTTGGAACTGACCAAGAGCATCGACAAGGTTGTAGACCGATTCAAGATCCTGGTTGGCGGAAAGGACAAAGCGGGTGAATTTTACCGCAAAAGTTTTGCTGCTTTATTTGCGTACGTATCACACAGAATTCCTGAAATCGCAGATGAGCTCTATAAAATTGACGACGCCATGAAGGCTGGTTTTGGCTGGGAACACGGCCCCTTTCAAATTTGGGATGCGATCGGTCTCGAAAATGGCTTGGATCTGATTCGTGCGGAAGGCTTGCAGGTAGCCGATTGGGTAACCCAACTAAAAGAATCTGGAAATGGTTCGTTTTATTCTGTGAAGGACGGCGCTACATATTACTATGATATCCCGAAAAAATCAATGGTCAAAGTACCCGGGCAGGACGCCTTCATTATTTTGGACAACATTCGTACTTCGAAGGAAGTCTTTAAAAATAGCGGGGTGGTCGTCGAAGATTTGGGCGATGGCATATTGAATGTAGAATTCCAATCTAAAATGAATACGATTGGTGGCGATGTTTTGGCCGGATTGAACAAGGCAATAGATCTTGCTGAAAAAGATTTTCAAGGATTGGTAGTCGGGAATCAAGCAGCCAATTTCTCTGTTGGGGCGAATATCGGAATGATATTCATGATGGCGGTCGAACAGGAATATGATGAGCTGAATATGGCAATCAAAATGTTTCAGGACACGATGATGCGTATGCGCTATTCTGCAATCCCAACAGTTTCAGCACCGCATGGTATGTGCCTGGGAGGTGGATGTGAATTGTCACTGCATGCCGATATGGTAGTAGCCGCAGCCGAGACCTATATCGGTTTGGTGGAGTTCGGTGTTGGGGTCATTCCAGGCGGAGGTGGTTCCAAGGAATTTACGGTAAGGGCGCAGGACAATTTTCATAAAAATGGAGTTGAATTGAACATTCTTAGGGAATATTTCCTGACCATCGGAACTGCCAAAGTATCAACTTCTGCTTATGAAGCCTATGATCTGGGAATCTTACAACATGGAAAGGATATCGTTATCGTCAATAAGGATCGTCAAATTGCAACTGCGAAATCATATGCAAAATTAATGGCCGAACAAGGCTATACGCAGCCTGTAAAACGGCAAGACATCAAGGTGCTCGGGAAACAGGCCTTGGGGCTATTTCTTGTTGGGACCGATTCGATGGAGGCTAGCCGATATATCAGTGCCCATGATAAAAAAATAGCGAATAAACTGGCCTATGTGATGACGGGTGGGGATCTCTCAGAACCAACTTTAGTCAATGAACAGTATTTACTAGACCTTGAGCGTGAAGCTTTTTTATCGCTATGCACCGAGAAGAAGACATTGGAAAGAATTCAACATATGCTGAAGACCGGGAAACCGTTGCGAAATTAATTATGGTCAGCAATACAATATCGAGTTAAGAATTGAAGGTGACCAAGAAGAAGCAATTTAATACTAACTAAAATCCTATTTACCCCTAATAGGAGTTTCCCCAAATTGGGGGCTAGGGGGCCAATATGAGAACTGCATACATAGTTAAAGGATATAGAACGGCCGTCGGGAAGGCGCCAAAAGGCGTGTTTCGGTTTAAACGTACCGATGAATTGGCCGCAGAAACCATCAAATATATGCTGAAGGAACTACCCGATTTGGATAAAAAACGCATTGACGATGTAATTGTTGGAAATGCGATGCCAGAGGGTTCACAAGGCTTGAATATGGGGCGGCTCATCTCGTTGATGAGTCTTGATATCGTCGATGTGCCAGGGGTAACGGTGAATCGATTTTGCTCTTCCGGAATCGAGACCATCGCCATGGCAACGGCAAAAATTCAGTCAGGCATGGCCGATTGTATCATTGCAGGCGGCGCTGAAAGTATGAGTAGCGTGCCCATGTCTGGGTACAAACCAGAGTTGAACTATGATCTTGCTAAATCAGGCCACGAGGATTATTATTGGGGCATGGGAAACACTGCAGAGGCAGTTGCCGATGAATATAACGTATCACGTGAAGACCAGGACGTATTTGCCTACGAATCGCACATGAAGGCACTGAAGGCACAGGCCGAAAATCGTTTCCAGGCCCAAATAGTCCCCATCGAGGTCGAGCAGACCTATGTTGATGAGAATGGAAAAAAGGCCGTTAAAAAATATACCGTTACAAAAGATGAAGGACCGCGGAAGGACACCAACCTACAGGCACTTGCCAAACTTGCTCCGGTGTTCGCTGCAGGCGGAAGCGTCACAGCGGGGAATTCTTCCCAAATGAGCGATGGTGCCGCTTTTGTAATAGTCATGAGTGAAGCAATGATGAAGGAATTGAAACTTGAACCCATTGCCCGTTTGGTCAGCTATACCGCCGCAGGTGTACCACCTCGCATTATGGGTATTGGCCCTATAAAAGCAGTCCCAAAGGCATTGAAACAAGCGGGTCTCTCGAAAGAGCAAGTCGAGCTGATTGAGCTAAATGAAGCTTTTGCTTCGCAGTCACTCGCAGTCATCCGGGAATTACAATTAAACCCAGAGATCGTAAATGTTAACGGGGGGGCAATTTCCTTAGGACATCCGCTGGGATGTACCGGCGCCAAACTTTCAGTGCAGCTCTTTGATGAAATGCGGCAGCGCAAGATGCAGGGGAAATACGGTCTAGTCACCATGTGTGTCGGCACGGGACAAGGCGCAGCCGGAATCTATGAATTTTTAAATTAATTAAGTTGTGAAATATTGGTAGTGGATACCTAAATTTTCCATAGACAATCTAAATAACATTTACTATATAATTAATACCCATACTATGAGCATAGAAACCTTACAAAAAGATAATTTGTTGCGTGGCGGACAATTCCTGGTCAAGGAAACCAACTGTGACGATGTCTTTACGCTTGAAGATCTTAGCGAGGAACAGAAAATGATGCGTGACAGCACCAAGGAATTCGCGGATCGCGAACTTTGGGCACATTGGGAGCGTTTTGAGAAAAAAGATTATAAGTACACCGAGGAATGCATGCGTAAAGCAGGTGAATTGGGTCTTTTGGGCATTGCCGTACCAGAAGCCTATGGTGGACTGGGGATGGGCTTCGTCTCTACCATGTTGGTATGTGACTACATTTCAGGGGTTACAGGTTCATTTAGCACTGCATTCGGTGCCCATACAGGTATAGGAACTATGCCGATTACCTTATATGGAAGCGAGGAACAAAAGAAAAAATATGTCCCAAAATTGGCCGTAGGCGAATGGTTCGGGGCCTATTGTTTGACCGAACCCGGTGCAGGATCCGACGCCAACTCGGGCAAGACAAAGGCGGTTCTGTCGAAAGACGGCAAGTTTTATAGCATCTCGGGACAAAAAATGTGGATTTCCAACGCGGGATTCTGTAATATGTTCATCGTTTTCGCCCGCATAGAAAACGACAAGAATATAACTGGTTTTATCGTCGAGAACGATCCGAACAATGGCATCACACTAGGGGAAGAGGAAAAGAAATTGGGAATACATTCCTCATCTACGCGACAAGTATTCTTCAATGAGACCAAGGTTCCCGTTGAGAACATGCTGTCTGAACGCGGCAACGGATTTAAAATTGCCATGAACGCCCTGAATATAGGTCGAATAAAGTTAGCGGCCGCATGTCTCGATGCTCAGCGTCGTGTGCTTACAGAAGCTGTGAAGTATGCCAATGAACGCATTCAATTTACGACCCCCATTATTAATTTCGGAGCTATAAAGGCCAAAATTGCTACTATGACGGCGAATGCCTATGCAGGAGAATCGGCCTGTTATCGCGCTGCAAAAAATATCGAAGACCGAATAGCACTTCGTGAAGCAGCAGGTAACCCGCACCAAGAAGCTGAGCTTAAAGGAATAGAAGAATATGCTATCGAATGTTCGATCCTTAAAGTTGCCGTATCCGAAGATTTACAGAATACCGCTGATGAAGGCATCCAAATATATGGCGGTATGGGCTTTAGCGCTGATACCCCTATGGAAAAAGCTTGGCGGGATGCACGGATTGCCCGAATTTATGAAGGCACTAATGAAATAAATAGAATGTTATGCGTGGGAATGCTGGTTAAGAAGGCCATGAAGGGTCATGTGGATCTATTGGGACCTGCCACCAAAGTAGGAGAAGAATTAATGGGCATACCTTCCTTCGATGCCCTGGATTTTTCAGAACTTTTTGCAGAGGAAAAAGACTTGTTGGTCCGATTGAAAAAAGTATTTCTGATGGTCGCCGGGGGTGCTGTTAAAAAATTCGGTCCGGAGTTGGAAAAACACCAACAAATGATGCTTGCCGCCGCCGATATCCTTATAGAAGTGTATATGGCCGAAAGTACGATCCTCAGAACCGAGAAAAATGCAAAACGCTATGGTGAGGACAAACAAGCAACACAAATTGCGATGGCAAGATTGTATTTGTACAATGCCACCGAGATTATTATTCAAAAAGGAAAGGAGGCCATACTATCATTTGCCGATGGAGACGAGCAACGCATGATGCTCATGGGCTTGAAACGATTCACAAAATATACTAATAATCCGAATGTCAGTGCCCTACGAACACAAATCGCGAATAAAGTGGCCGGTGAAAATGCGTATACCTTTGATTAATCAGTAGCCCGCAATTTATTGTGTACGAAAAAACCGTTCAATTTAGGGCGGTTTTTTTTGTTGAATTATAATCAAAGTGACCCATTTTATTTTTATTAAAATGAGGAGTTTTCGCGCTTTTTCAAGGGTCAAACCCTTGGCACAATGCCAATTTGCAAGTACATTTACTTTATGAAAAACCCACTTTTAACTTCGGCCTACTCCCCCGAAGACTTTCAGAGACGCGGCCACCTCTTAATCGATCTACTCGCGGATCATTTGAAGGAAAAACTATCCGGAGACGCTGAGAAGACTATCGATTATAAAGTTCCGGATGTAGAATATGCCTTATGGACCGAGTTTCTAAAGAATGGCCAAGAAGGCTCCCTATTTTCAACCGTTCTTGAGCACACTACCCACGTTCATAATCCCAAATGTATTGGCCATCAAGTAACTCCTACAGCGCCTATTACGGCACTTTCAGGAATGATAGGATCTTTATTGAATAATGGCATGGCCATTTATGAAATGGGAATGGCACCTTCAGCAATCGAACGTATTGTCGCTGAAGTACTTTGTAAAAAGCTGGGGTATGGAGATGATTCACGCGGATTTCTTACTTCGGGAGGTACCTTGGCGAATTTAACTGCCTTACTTTCAGCCCGGAAAGCTATGGCGTCCGAAAATATTTGGAAGGACGGCGGTACTACTTCCTTGGGAATTATGGTGAGCGAGGAGGCACATTATTGTATCGACAGGGCCGCGAGGATCATGGGCCTCGGGGAGAAAGGAATTATCAAGATTCCTGTAAATTCAGAGTACGCGATAGATACTGCCAAGTTGGAAACGTGTTTTCGTACCGCTGCTGTGAAGGGTATCGAGATTTTCGCCATTATTGGAAGTGCACCTTGTACAGCAACCGGATCCTACGATGACCTGCAATGTCTGGGTGAATTTGCCCAAAAGCACAATCTTTGGTTTCATGTGGACGCAGCGCATGGTGGAGGAGCCATTTTTTCAAAAAAGTACGAGCACACGGTGAGCGGTATCTCGCTCGCGGATAGTGTCGTTATCGATGGGCACAAAATGTTGATGTTGCCCGCGATAACCACTGCCCTACTCTTTAAGGATGGCAACCATTCACACGCTACCTTTAGCCAAAAGGCCGATTACCTCCTTGGACAATCCGATGACGAAGATTGGTACAACCTTGCCAAGCGCACTTTTGAGTGCACCAAGACCATGATGAGTCTCCATTGGTATACCATGTTGAAAACCTATGGGGAAGGTATTTTCGATGAATATGTGACGCAATTATTTGATATGGGAAGGACCTTTGGTGAGATGATCATAAAAAATACCAACTTCGAATTAGCCATTGTACCGCAATGCAATATTGTGTGCTTTCGTTATATGACCACCACCTTGGCCCTCGATGCTGTCAATTCACTCAATGCAAGCATTCGACAAAGCCTCTTGGAAGATGGGGAGTTTTACATCGTTCAGACCAAGATCAAGGGAATTCAGTACCTAAGAACGACCATCATGAATCCGTTTACCACACGAGAACATCTACGCCTTTTATTGGAAAGCATTCAAAAGAAAGCCCGTGAAATTATAGAAAATACGCAGCAAGTGTAACCTCAAAATCTTTTTTAATGAAAGGAAACAAGGTGCGAACGATTTTCAATACATTTAATACATGAATCGATTCATAAAATTGCCGACGATGCAACTGTCCAAATTACTGTTCTTGCTTGTCGCGAACTTTATTTGGTCTCAAACTAATACGGAGGTGTATCTCCTTGACATAAGCTCCAAAAATGGAAGGCTTGAGTTAGTGAACCCAAGAAATATTTCCCAAAACGAAGGCTATGACAATCAACCTTCTTTCGTTGATAATGCTTCGATCGTATTTTCATCGACTCGGAACAAACAAACCGATATTGCCCTGTATTCCCTTAAAAATGAAAAGACAACCTGGATAACCGATACACCGGTAGGCAGTGAATATTCCCCATTGAAGATCCCGAAAAAGAATGCGCTTAGTGCCATTCGATTAGACACCAATGGATTACAGCGGTTATACCGTTATGATATTAAAACAGGTAAATACACTGAACTTCTAAAGGATTTAAAAGTGGGATATCATGTTTGGTTCGACGACAATATGCTGGTCTGCACCGTATTGGTCGACGACACGATGGATCTTGTAGTTTCAGATCTGAAGAAGAAAACGACGATCACCGTCGCTAAAAATGTGGGTAGGTCGTTGCATAAAATTCCTAACACCGCTTTGGTCAGCTATATTAGTAAAGAAGACACCGATTGGTCGGTCAAGTCTCTGGACCCTAAAACTGGAACTTCGAACAACCTGCTTACTATAGGCCCACAACACGAGGATATGTGTTGGTTATCAGATGGAACGATCTTGATATCCGATCAACAGGAAATTTTACGTTTTAGTCCGGGAAAAGACCGAAAACGAAGCGTATTGTATAGTTTTACCGAAAAAGGTATTTCCTCGATCTCACGAATGGCAGTTAGTATTGACGAAAAGCACATGGCCGTCGTTGTAGATGAAATTCAGTAGGATATCGTTATTTGAACGCAATTCAAGCGTAAGCACTTTAAAAATTGGCCACAGGCTGGGAACTAACAAAGGAATCCTTAAAAAGGTCTATGAAAAATGCCCAGCGAAGGATCTTACTTTCAGTGTTGAATTTGTCAGGTGCTTTTGGCAATGTTGTTCTTGAAGACAGCAGGAAACTAAAATAGATCCCAGTTGTTGTCATTTATGAAATAAAACTGTAAGATTGCCTAAGAAACTTTTAATGGGATTCCACGATGAAAAAAATATACATTCTATTTTACATTTTAACCGCTTCAACGGCTTTTTCCCAAACCGATGCCCGCATCTATGACATCATTAACACCGTTTCCGCCGAGCGTATTCAAGCAGACGTAACCCAACTAGTAAATTTTGGTACACGCCATACGTTGAGCGATACGGTTTCACAAACACGCGGTATCGGTGCTGCACGGCGCTGGATAAAATCAGAATTTGAAAAGACCTCGACCGCCTGTAATGGGTGCCTTGAAGTCTTCTATCAAAAAGATTTGGTGAAAAAAGACGAAAATGAACGAATCGTGCACGATGTTTGGGTCGTAAACGTAGTAGCCGTGCAGCGAGGCACAAAATATCCGAACCGTTTTATTATTATGAGTGGGGATATTGATTCGCGGGTCAGCGATCCAGCGAATTTTACTGCAGACTCTCCTGGAGCGAATGACAATGCCAGCGGAATGGCCGGTACTATGGAAGCCGCCAGGGTATTATCAAAATACAAGTTTGAAAATAGCATCATTTATTTAGGACTTTCCGGAGAAGAACAGGGTTTGTTCGGAGGCAAAGGGATGGCTTCCTATGCAAAGGAAAAAGGCTGGGAAATCATGGGTATTCTTAACAACGACATGATTGGCAATATTACAGGCGTAGATGGTATTATCAGTAACGTGGATTTTAGGATATTCTCAGAACCTGTCCCCCCAACGGAAACCGAAAAGGAGCGATTGGCCAGACGTTTTTATGGTGGGGAAGTCGATGGTATTTCTAGGCAGCTGGCGCGCTATGTGCACAAAACCACAAAAACCTATATGCCCGAAATGAATCCGATGATGATTTACCGTTTAGATCGTTTTGGTCGTGGTGGTCATCACCGGCCTTTTAATGATGTCGGGTTTCCCGGCATTCGGATTATGGAGGCGCATGAGAACTATACCCAACAGCATCAGGACCTACGAGCGGAAAATGGAGTACAATACGGGGATAAATTAGAACATGTAAATTTTGACTACGCAAAAAAACTTACAGCCGTAAATGCCATAAATCTAGCTTCCTTGGCATGGGCTCCGCCTGCGCCCAAGGAGGTCAAGATCGGAGGTATCGTAGCGCCTTCGGCCAAATTCGAATGGAGTAAGGTCGATGGCGCGGTGGGTTATAAGATCTATTGGCGCGAAACAACCTCCCCTACTTGGGACTATGAGCGTTATGTTGGAGATGTTACGGCATTTACCTTGGAAGGCATCGTCATCGATAATTTCTTTTTTGGTATCGCAGCCGTTGGTGCCAACGGACACGAAAGTCCGGTGGTCTTTCCGAATGCAATCCTGCGATGATATTAAATTTAAATCAGTATTGATTTTCCCGTTATGGCGGTTTCTTACTTCAATAGGTAATAGGTAGTATATGAAGAATTATTTTCTCTTGGTTTTATCGGTATTGGGGATATTCGAAACATCAATTGCGCAACAATTCACTGAACAGGATACCCTTCGTGGCAGCATTACGCCAGAACGCGCTTGGTGGGACCTGTCGTATTATGACTTGGATATTGAAGTCAAACCCGATGAGAAGTACATTTCAGGCAGTAATTCCATTCGCTACCAAGTTTTGGAAGAAAACCAGGTTATGCAAATTGACTTGCAACCTCCGCTGGTAATTAATAGTGTGACCCAAGATGGTACCGAACTAAAGATTATAGATAAAGGGAACGCCCATTTTGTACAACTTCAAAAATTACAGAAAAAAGGAGCCTTCAATGCGATTGTGGTGACCTATTCGGGACACCCGAAAGAAGCGGTACACGCTCCTTGGGATGGTGGATTTTCTTGGGCAAAGGATGAAAATGACCAACCGTTTGTGGCCACCTCATGTCAAGGCCTTGGCGCTAGCGTCTGGTGGCCGAACAAGGACCACATGTATGACGAGGTAGATAGCATGGCAATACACGTCACCGTGCCCAAGGGCTTGATGGATGTATCAAATGGAAGGCTACGAAGTGTTGAAGACCATGAAAATACGACCACCTACAATTGGTTCGTGAAAAACCCCATCAACAATTACGGTGTGAACGTAAATATTGGCGACTATGCTCATTTTAGTGAAAAATATACAGGGGAGAAAGGGACTTTAGATATGGATTATTACGTCCTCAAGAATGATCTGGAAAAGGCGAAAGTACATTTTAAAGATGCGCCAAAAATGATAGAGGCCTTCGAATACTGGTTCGGGCCCTACCCTTTTTACGAGGATGGCTATAAGCTGGTACAAGTACCCTATCTTGGGATGGAACACCAAAGTTCGATCACCTATGGGAATCAATTTAAAAAGGGCTATTTAGGGAATGATCTTTCAGGAACGGGATGGGGACTAAAGTTCGACTTTATAATCATCCATGAATCAGGTCACGAATGGTTTGCCAATAATATCACCTATAAGGACATCGCCGATATGTGGGTGCATGAAGGGTTTACCTCCTACTCCGAAAACCTGTATCTCGATTACTTTTTTGGAAAAAAAGCCGCAGAGGATTATGTAATCGGTTTGCGCCGGAACATTCGAAACGACCGCCCGATCATTGGCCAATATAACGTAAATAATGAAGGCTCAGGCGACATGTACTATAAAGGGTCTAACATGCTTCATACCATCCGACAATTGATCGATGACGATGAAAAATGGCGTCAGATACTCAGGGGACTGAACAAGGATTTTTACCATCAGACGGTGACTACACAACAAATCGAAAATTATATTTCCGAAAAATCAGGCCTAGACCTTTCTCCTATTTTCGAACAATATCTGCGTACGACGATGATTCCGATATTTGAATATGAAATTGATGGAACAAAAATCAACTATCGTTATTTGAATGTTGTGCCAGGTTTTGAGATGCCGTTGAAAGTAGCTATCGGAGACCAAATAAAATGGCTGCATCCCAATGCGGATTGGAAAACGGAAAACCTTGGGAAGAACTCCACCAAATTAACAGTTGATCCTAACTTTTATGTCGAAGTAAAAAAGACGACACCTTAAAAAATCGTTTTTGTTGAAATGAGGCCTTTCCGGCGATTACTTATCGATGCATGTTAAAAACAATATGTGACTTAGGCCATACTCCAAAACCATTTAATGACTATTTTCAGCAACGGAAAGTAGCCTCATTGATGTAAATATTACCACCTTATTCTATCATTCTATGAACACAAAATTTAAAATACGTATCTGGTTAATAGCTTTAATAGCACCTGTCTTGCTCTATTCACAAGCAGCAAAAAAAGATTTGACCGTCGATGTCTTAATGCAATTGAAATCGGTTTCAGAGGTCGAGATAAGTCCTGATAATCAGTGGGTGGCCTATACGGTATCCGAGCTTGACCAAAAAAAGGACAAATCATTAAAACGTGTGTATATAATCCCCTTGAAAGGCGGTGAAGCAATCGCAATTTCGGGAAAAGAGTATTCGGCAAGCCGACCTAGATGGAGTCCGGATAACAAATACCTTTCCTTTTTAGCTTCCAAACAGACGGATGAAAAAACCCAGGTATGGATTTCCAATCGCCTAGGAGGCGATGCAGAGGTCCTAACGAAGATCCCACAAGGCGTGTCGTCCTATGATTGGTCTCCCGTTGTAAATAGAATAATGTTGGTACTAACTGATCCTAAACCTGAGGAACTCACCAAAGACAAAGAAGACGATAATAAAGCCAAACCCTACATTATAGACCGTCGTCAATTCAAACAGGATTATGTGGGTTATTTGGATCGCTATAGAGAACATATCTATACATTGGTTCCCGGTGACAGCATTCCAAACCAATTGACTTTTGGCGATTTTGACGATAGTGACCCAGTCTGGAGTCCCGATGGAAAGTTCATTGCATTCGTGAGCAATCGCAGTGATGATCCCGATGGCAACTCCGATACGAATATTTGGGTAGTTTCGGCCGACCTCAAAGATAAAGAAGTCCCTTTGACACAGGTCACTACCAATGCGTTTCAAGATGATTCACCTGCTTGGAGTCCCGATGGGAAAACGATTGCCTATAAAACCGTTCTAAATGGTAAAATACTTTGGTATGCTGGAGAAAAATTAGCGATTTCACCGGCAACTGGAGGACAAGCTGAAGTGCTTACTGCCAATTTGGACCGAAATATCAGCATGCCTAAATTTTCGAGTGATGGCAAATCAATCTTTTTTCTTTTGGAAGAAAACGGGACCAGCATCTTAGCCTCTGTTGATAAAAAAGGGGAAAACCTTAAAAGAGCGATTCAAGGCGATTTCAGCATCAACGATTACGCCCTGCAAGCAGAAACGATTGTAACACTAACCGGAATGGCCAACAGGCCGAACAACCTCTATGTATTCGAAAATAATGCCCTCCGGGAACTCACTAAGGTCAACGATGCCCTGTTGGCCGCTTATAAAAAGCCCCTAATTGAAAAAATTCATTTTAAGAGTGCCGATGGTACCCCTGTAGAAGGCTTTGTTGTAAAACCGGCCGATTTCGACGCCACTAAAAAATACCCGACAATTTTATGGCTCCACGGAGGACCTACCTCACAATATGATTTCAGCTTCGATCCTGAACCACAGCTCTATGCGGCAAATGGTTATATTACCCTATTGATAAATCCACGCGGCTCTACAGGGTATGGAGAAGCTTTCTGCAAGGCCATTTTTGCGGATTGGGGAAATCTGGATTACCAAGATGTCATGGCGGGCATCGATTACGCTATTGAACAAGGCTATGCAGATGCGAACCGACTTGCAGTCGGCGGTTGGTCATATGGCGGTATTCTCACCAATTATGTGATTACCAAGACCGATCGTTTCAAAGCGGCCATGTCCGGGGCGAGCGAAGCTTTATATCGTGCCAATTACGGTCACGACCATTACCAATTGACCTGGGAGCAGGAGTTGGGGCTCCCTTGGGAAAATGGTGCGGAATGGGAACGTATCTCCCCTTTTAATGATGTCGCCAAGATTACCACCCCAACCCTATGGATGGGGGGTAGTGAGGATTGGAATGTGCCGATCCTCAACTCCGAGCAAATGTACTTGGCCATGAAGCGCCTTGGCAGGGAAACCCAATTAATCGTTTATCCTGGTGAACATCATGGTATACGAAGGCCTTCGTTTCAAAAGGATCGATGGGAACGTTATTTGGCCTGGCTAAAAAAATATGTCAAATAGGCCCTTGAATTCCTAGTCGATTTACATCAAATAAAATAACCTCATTTTGACATGGTTAACGGGCTTTAGATTGTCTAAAAGGGGTTCACATATTATTTAGGATACTAGTGTAATGCTTTCAATTGCTTTGGCCGTTTAAAAAGGATGGTTCCACGCTACTTTGGTATCTGCATGAAATGTTAGTGCACCGTGCCCTGTCTGATAAAAAAGTGATGTATTTTCGGCAAGCACTTCCGCATAGATTCTGTTACCCTTGAGCGCTTGGCCGTTGAAATAAATTTCAGTGTGTACTAAATTTAAAACTGCCGCTTTCTCAGAGGAGAAAGTGGCAGTTTTTTATGAATGTTATCAAAGACTCTTATTGCCCATTAAACTTTAAATTGTTAAAATAAATTGTACCTGGGGACTCCCCGCTTCTCGGCTTGTAAACAAAATAGAGTTCCTTGGCTTTCACATCAACCGGTTTATCCAATTTTATAGTAACCGCTCCCCCTTTCTGTTCAGGAGCAGGTGTTGGCATTGTACCTTTTCCCAAAAGAGTACCATCTGGAGCATCCAAATGCATTTCAAAATCCACGCCATCCGTTGGAGCCGTCTGCCACCCACCCGTAAGCACTGCGGAAGTAACTCCTTTAAGATCGATATTATCCAAAGCGAACCACCCTGGTCCGGCAGGTAGTATCACTAAGTTCATACCCCCGAACGTAGCCCGTGTAAAGCCCTCAACTTTAGTGGTCGGGGAAAATTTCATGGTACTGCCTTGAAGGGCTACCGATTTTACGGCGGTCAATGGGCGTACGCCATCGACACCCTTATCGGTATAACTGGCAGTTAAAACCATGACATTATCGCTCGCAGTCGGTTTAGGAATAATCGTTCCTGCTTCTGGCAAAGACTTTTGTTTTTCCTTGGTATCGGCCAATGATCGGATATAGGTAACGATTTGACGTGTTTCGTCGTCGGAGATATTTGGATGGGCCGCCATGGCTACCTCTCCCCATACCCCGGAACCACCGGAGACAATTTTTTTCTGCAGATACCCTGTTGCCCTTCTATCGTCCTTATACTTTTCGGCAATTTCAAGAAAACTCGGTCCAATCGATTTTTCGGCCTCCTTATGACAGGTCTTACAATCCATTCCTTGGGTCAATGCTTTTCCGGTAACAACGGCAGATACTTGTTGGTGTCCCAACGATTGGTTTACCTGATCCATACCCTCCATATAATCAACAGAGACGAACACGTTATTCGGATCAATATCACTATTCCCATCTGGATCGGTAACCACCACCTTATACTTGACTGGTGCACCTGCAATAAAGAAGGAAGAATTACCTCCTTCGAGGCTGATTGCTATTTCAGGACGTGAATTTCCCGCCACGATAGACGCTGACTCACTTTTTGCACCGGCACCTTGACTATCCTTTGCCTCTACCGATACTTTATATTCCCCCGGATTGCTATAGGTGTAGGTTACTTCGGGAATCGTGGTCTCTTTGGTTTCGCCATTTCCAAGGTCCCATACATAGCTTACGGGATCCCCTTCCAGATCTTTTGCGGTAACTTTGGCCGTTATGGTCAGTGGCAGTTTTCCCGTATCCTTGTCAACGATCATATCATCGATTACCGGCGGCCGATTTCCACCATTAAATTCGATATAGCTTAGGCCTGAGTCATCGTTTTTGGAGAACCAGCCACTTCCATATTCCAAGAGATACACTCTGCCATCGGGACCCATTTCCATGTCGATCAAATTGTTCAATTTGATATCGGAAGCAAAAGGTTCCATTTTATTGAATGTACCATCATCAAAGAGGGTTACGGCCATCATCCAACCCCGCATCCATTCATAAATGATGGTCTTCCCATCATAATAGGAAGGCAGTCCACCACCATTGGGATACATATCTGAATAATAGGTAGGGCCCGCCATGGCATTTCGACTCCCGGTTCCCACCTGAGGAAAAAGAGGCGTTTCTGCATAGGGATAATATATATATGCCGAGGTCGGCGGTGGCAATTCTTTCAATCCTGTATTGTTTCTGGAATCATTGATAGGTTTTGCAGGATCAAAGGCATCCCCGACCTCTCCTGTTTCATAATTGTATCTATGATATGGGAAATTGTTACCGATGAACAAAGGCCATCCAAAATTACCGGCCTTAAGCGCCAGGTTCATTTCGTCATAACCCCGAGGGCCTCGTGTATCCAACGAATCATTGGGTGCATCAGGACCCACTTCACCCCAGAATAAATGGCCGTTTTTCGGATCTACAGAAATACGATATGGGTTGCGATGTCCCATGGTATATATTTCAGGACGTGTTTTGGCAGTCCCTTCGGCGAAAAGATTCCCTTGCGGTATTTCATAGGTACCATCTTCCTTTACTTTGATACGAAGTATTTTTCCTCGAAGATCGTTGGTATTCCCAGAAGAGCGTCGTGCATCGAATTGCTCGTGTCCGGGGGCATCGTTCAAAGGCGCAAAACCGTTGTTCACGTATTTTTCGTCTTTTTCATTAAAAGGTGTTGAATTGTCACCTGTAGAAAGATACAATAGATTATCGGGGCCGAATGCAATCGAACCGCCTGTGTGACAGCAAATTTCGCGTTGTGTGTCTACATCCAGAATCACTTGTTCGGAGCTAGTATCAAATACCCCGTCCTTAAATTTGAATCGTGACAAACGGTTGATCCATTTATCGCCCGTAGGCGCATAATAGACATACACCCAATTATTATTCGCATAATCCGGGTCTTTTTGAAGTCCCATTACCCCTTCCTCGGCATTCACCCCAGGTGTATTCAATGTTTTATAGTACACATCTAAAAGGGCTACCTGCTTCAATTCCTTGGTAGCGGCATCATACTGCATGATTTCGCCTCTACGCTGGGCGATTAGCACATCATTATTGGGAAGAATGGTCATTTCGGTTGGCTCAAAGAATTCCCCGCCGACCAAAGGCACTTTCGAAAATCGGTTAACATCGGGAGGAATTTGGCTGGTTACCTTGCTATAATCAAGATTTTCATTTTTACCAATGGCATATTCAATACCTCCCAACAAATGTTTCAAATACAAGTCCTCACTAAAACTCTCATCGGTGTGACCAGCGCCGGTATAAAATGCCCTGCCCCCATCAAAATCATGGTACCATGCAATTGGATGAAAATCCCCGTTTTCACCTCCTTTGTATGAAGACTCGTCGAGGGTCATCAGGATATGAAGTTCTGGATAGATGTTTTTATAATTATAAAGTTCATCGGTTCGATGCCAAACACTGTCGGTAAAAAAGTCAGTAGCCCCAAAAGATTTGTCCTTGATGATAAAGTCGGCCTCCGGGGTACCCGATGGATGGCTAAGGAATTGTGCCCCAACCAATCTATTGTACCAACCCCAATCGTACTCCGTATCAGCAGCGGCATGTACGCCAACAAAACCTCCTCCTGCTTGAATGTAACGCTCAAAGGAAGCTTCTTCCTTTGCATTCAGGATATTGCCCGTAGTACTTAAAAAAACGATGGCCGAATATTGTTTGAGGTTTTCATCATTGAATAGTTCGGCGTTCTTGGTAGTATCGACTTCAAATCCGTTTTCGGAACCCAATTTTTCAATGGCCGCAATACCTTGGGGAATCGAAGCATGTTTAAAACCCATGGTCTTGGAAAAAACGAGTACTTTAGGTTTACCTTCTCTTTTATTTCCACACGAACTGATAAGGAGTCCCATTACCAGGGCCATAGCTAATACTACTTTTTTCATTTGTTTTGGTTTATTGATTTTTTGACTGTAAAATTTACATTTATTAGAATATAAGATTACAAATTGTTCATTATTATGCAGAATTATTGCGAATATCTTATATTTAATTTAAACGGGATTAAAGATACGCTAGGAAACTATTAATTTCCTAATCTATTTGACAGTTTACCCCTTCAATTAACACTTATATATGAAAATGGAACAAATCATCGAACTTTACTTTACAAATGACACAGAATGGCGTGTTTGGCTTGATGAGAATCACCATACGGCAAAAGGTGTCTATTTAATCTTTTATACGGTTGCGCATGAAAATGATAGTATGCGATGGGAAGAGGCTGTACGCGTGGCCATTTGTTATGGATGGATCGATAGTATGGTCAAGCGTATCGGGGAGGGTAAGCGTAAACAGTATTTTTGTCCCCGAAAACCAAAAAGTGTCTGGAGCAAGGTCAACAAAGAACATATCAAAGAACTAAAGAAACAAGGCTTGATGCACACGAGTGGTCTTAAAAAAATACAGGAAGCTAAAAAAAATGGTTCATGGACAGCCTTGGACGCTGTAGAAAATGGGGTAGTTCCCGACGATCTTCAATTGGCTTTCCAGTCAGACAAAATCGCTTTTGAAAATTTTCAGAAGTTCACAAAAGGGCAACGCAAAAGTTATCTTTATTGGCTAAACCAGGCAAAAAGAGCCGATACCCGACAAAGCAGGATTGCGGAAATTGTTCGACTTTGTGCCGAAAATATTAAAACACGAAGTACGAGATAAGTACTTTTCTTGAACAGTTAGCCTTATATTTGCAATTCGTAATGAAAAGTGTTTCAGGCTATCGTGTGTCCGTTCCTGAATTTTCTTTTCGTTGTTCATTCTAAATGTCGAAATTACCCAAGGAAAATCAGTTTATAGATCTCTCCGATTATGGTAGGCCCATCGCAGTGCTGCTTGCCAAAGCCTTTAGGAATACCTCCCTTACCCCTGTCGATTTAACGTATTGCTTTTTCACAGCAGGTATAATTGCTATTGCTGGCATCCTCAACCACAGCTACTGGATGGTAGCCTTCTTTCTCATTCTTAAATCGATCCTAGATGCTGCCGATGGGGAATTATCCAGGATTAAAAATACGCCTTCCTATACTGGTCGCTACTTGGATTCTATTTTTGATTTCATCCTTAACCTAGGGATTTTATTGGCTATTGGCCACATCACCGAAAATTCGTTTATCCTAGTGCTATTTGCTTTTTTCGGCATGCAACTTCAGGGCACACTTTACAACTATTACTACGTTATCCTAAGGAATAAATACGATGGGGACACAACGAGTCGTATTTTTGAGGACAAAGTACCCATTGCCTTCGAAGGTGAAAAGCAAGACAATGTAACCCGCTTATATAGCATCCACCGCGCGTGTTATAGGGTATTTGATTGGATAATATATAGAATGGATCCTCAGGCAGTACAAGGTACACATATGCCAAATTGGTTCATGACCCTTGTATCTATTTTTGGGTTGGGATTTCAACTATTGCTTATAGGTCTTCTTTTGATCATGGGCTACAAGGATTATGTAATCCCTTTTTTTATGGGTTATACCTTGTTGATTTTCGTATTTATTGGCATCCGAAAGTCTGTCAATCGGTAATTATTTTTACCTTACAACCTACTTATTCCTATCTAAATGAAAATTCGTGACATTCAAAAATTCAGCTTTCCAGTCCTACTCTTGCTATTGTTAGGATGTACGTCGGGAGAACCCACTGAAACCTTTGATATCCTCTTAGAAAATGGCCAAATCATCGACCTTGAAAAAGGGATTATAGTCGTGAATGATCTTTTGATTTCAGATGGAAGGATTCGAAAGATAGTACCGCATGGCACTGGAAGCATCTTAAAATCGAGGGTACGACTCGATGCGACCGGCAAATTCATTCTGCCAGGCTTTTGGGATAACCATGTTCATTTTCGTGGGGGCGACAGCTTGATCCAAGCCAATAAAAATTTCCTCACTCTTTTTTTGATAAATGGTATCACAACGGTACGGGATGCCGGTGGGGACTTGACGCCTTCTGTTATGAAGTGGAAGCGACAGATCGCCGACAAGCAATTGATCGGCCCCACTATATTTACCTCTGGACCTAAAATAGACGGACCCAGTGCTGCTTGGCCGGGTTCGCTAGAAGTACAAAATGACACAGATATTTTTAAGGCATTGGATTCCTTGCAAAGTATTCCTGTAGATTTTGTGAAACTCTATGACAGTAAAATATCAGGGGAAAATTATTTGAAGACGATTTCCGAAGCAGAAAATCGAGACTTGATTACTTCCGGTCATATGCCCTTTACGGTTACGCTCGAAGAAACGATTGGAGCTGGTATCGATGCTGTTGAACATCTCTATTATGTCATGAAGGGTTGTTCTTCAAAAGAAGATGAAATCACCCGGCAACTCATCGATAGAAAAATCGGTTTTTGGGACGCCATGCCTCTATTAATGGCAAGTTACCAAGATTCAGTGGCCTCACATACTTTTGAAGACCTAAAGGCCAATAACGTCTATGTAGTACCCACGCTGTATATCGGCAAAACCTTAAGCTATTTAGATGAGGTTGCCCATGATCAAGATCCTTACCTTCGGTATATGGGTCGCGGCATTATTAAAACGTATGAGGGTCGGGTAAGCAGGGCTATGAATTCTTCAGTTAAGGCGATTGCCGATCGAAAAGCCCTTGATTCACTTTTCGGTTTTTTGGTAAAGCGCTTAAATTCTGCCCAAGTCGAACTGTTAGCCGGCTCTGACTGCGGGGCCTTCAACTCGTATGTGTATCCAGGGATTTCGTTACACAAAGAATTAAGTGCAATGGTCAATGCGGGCATCACCCCATTAGAGGCGCTCAGGACCTCGGCATATAATGGCGCCAAATTTTTAAGAAAGGATGACGATTATGGTACCATTGCCTTAGGAAAGGTTTCTGACTTGGTACTCTTGGATGCCAATCCATTACTCGACATCGAAAATACCGAAAAAATTTACGCGGTAATTAAGGGAGATTCAATCTACAAAAAGGAACGTCTTCAACACCTCTTATTTTCGGCTATACAGCAATAATATCCTATCTATGAAGATCTACGGCATACTTTTTATATTTTGTTTGTTATTTGCATGCGGACCCGCACAAAAAATAACCAAAGGGAATGCTATTCTTATACAAAATGTAAATGTCGTAGATGTTCGCAACGGTAAAATTTTAGAAATACGCCAAGTCGTCATCGACTCAGGCAAAATAAAAAGCATTACCGAAACGATTGAAGACCCGTTATCCTTTGAGACGAGGATCAACGGAAAAGGTAAATATTTGATGCCGGGATTGGCGGAAATGCATGCGCATATTCCGCCTCCAACGACCGATTCCCTGCGAATCACCGAAACCCTGTTTTTGTATCTGGCCAACGGAATTACCACCATTCGAGGCATGTTGGGCGATCCTGCCCATTTATTGCTACGAGAAAAGGCTGAAAAGCGGGAAATATTAAGTCCACGAATCTTCACCGCAAGTCCGTCTTTGAATGGTACCACGGCAACCACCAAAGAGGAAGCGAGCAGAAAAGTGAGGGCCTACAAAATGGCAGGGTACGATTTTCTGAAAATCCATCCGGGCCTTAAATTGGATGTATTCGACCAGATCGTGCAAACCGCCAAGGAGGTAAATATGCCATTTGCCGGTCATGTCCCCGTAGATGTTGGCATTCGACATGCCTTGGAAAGCAAATATGCCTCCATAGACCATATAGATGGCTTTTTGGAAGGCCTAGTTCCTGAATCTAGGCACGTAGATCCAAATACGAATGGTTTTTTTGGTTATAATTTCGTGCCAATGGTCGATACAACAAAAATTAACGACTTAGTGGCCATGGACAAAAAGTACGAAGTCTGGGTGGTACCTACCGAAAGCCTTTTCAACCGATGGTTCGCCCCAGTGGGTAGCAATATTCTCATGCAAGAACCCGAAATGAAGTATATGCCGGTGTCGACCCTTGAAGATTGGCGGAAACAAAAGGTAGCGACCACAGGGGTGAAAACTACTTTCAATGCGGTACAGTGGCAAAAATTCGATGAAATAAGAAAAAAGTTGATATTAAAACTTCAGGAAAACGGTCAAGGCCTTCTGCTAGGTTCTGATGCCCCACAAATATTCAATGTTCCTGGATTTTCGATACATCATGAAATTGACGAGATGCTTAATGCCGGGCTTACGCCTCTGCAAATCTTAAAATCGGGAACACTGAATCCGGCCCTGTTTTTTAAGATGGAGGATACTTTTGGGGAGGTGAAGGAAGGCCTGGATGCCGACCTGATCTTACTTGATGGGAATCCACTTCAAGATCTTAGAGCCATCAAACAAATAATCGGCGTCATGGTTCGCGGTCAATGGTTGCCCAAAAAAACAATCGATGCCAAATTGGTGGAAATTGCCAAAAATGCGGCAATCAATTGAAATTGGGAATCCACTGGCTTTCCCCTCAAATTTTTTTAGGAGTTGCCTGGAAACCCACTATTTTTACAAGATCGGCAAGATCTCGATAACGAACCTAGGGAAGCGGAACAGTAAGGCAGGGTGGGTATTTCTAAATGCATCTTTTGCCAAGTATCCATGTTTCTTGTTCTTTGTGCAAATAAAATTAATGCTAATAAGGCACATCATTAATTCGTATTCAACTTTATGAAAAACTTTATTTTTTTCTACGCTTTTTTCTGTTTTGTGTATGGCAATTCCCAAACGTTATTGCAACCTGATCGGGTTTTTGACGGTGAAGCCATGCACGAAAATTGGGTTTTGTTGGTAGAAGGCAATTCAATCAGTTATGTTGGGGAGGCCAGTGGCCTCAAGATTCCAAAAGGCACTACCCCCATAATTTTAAAAGGAACTACCTTAATGCCAGGTATCATCGAGGGTCATTCACATCTGTTATTGCACCCATATAACGAAACCGATTGGAATGATCAAGTACTTAAGGAATCTCCCGTCGAACGTGCCATACGGGCAACGGTTCATGCGAAAAACTCACTTATGGCAGGCATTACGACCGTGCGGGATCTTGGTTCGGAAGGTGCCGGGTATGCCGACGTTTATCTAAAAAGAACCATCGATGAAGGTATTATTCCGGGTCCCCGAATGGTTGTTGCAGGACCAGCCATCGTTGCTACAGGCGCCTATGGACCCAAAGGGTTTTATGATGCCGTTACGGTACCTTTGGGCGCCGAAGCCGTCAGTGGGGTCGATGAGGCTATTCGAACGGTTCGTCGACAAATGGGCAATGGTGTAGATGTTATTAAAATTTACGCCGATTATCGATGGACACCTGGTGCTCCGAGTGAGCCTACTTTTCTTCCTTCGGAAATTGATGCCATTGTAAATACGGCCGTAACGGCTGGAAAGTATGTCGTAGCCCATGCCAGCACGCCCGAGGGCATGCGACGTGCCATTCTTGGTGGTGTCGAGACTATAGAACACGGCGATCAGGGTACCGCTGAAATATTTAAACTAATGAAGGAAAAAGGGGTGGCCCTCTGCCCCACCCTAGCGGCGGGCGATGCGATTGAACGTTACAAGGGCTGGGATTCCTCCGTTGGGCCAGAACCCGAACGCATCACAGAAAAGAAGAAAACATTCAAACTTGCTATTGATGCTGGCGTTCCCATTATTTTTGGGGGTGATGTAGGGGTATTTCCACATGGCGAAAATTATCGGGAAATGCAACTCATGGTTGCGTATGGCATGCAGCCCATAGCGGTTTTACGATCAGCCACCTCGGTCAATGCAAAAGTATTTCATCTACACGATTTGGGGAGACTTCAAAAAGGGTATCTGGCCGATGTAATAGCCATTGCAGGAAATCCGGCGAACGATATTTCATACATGCAACAAGTGCGCTTTGTTATGAAAGATGGAGAAATATATAAAAATGAAGGGGAATAAGACACATGAATATTGGTCGCAACGCTATTTGAAGGGACAGACCGGATGGGATATCGGTTACCCTTCGATCCCAGTACGTACCTATGTTGATCAGCTAACCGATAAACAGATTTTCATATTGGTTCCTGGTGCAGGCAATGGGTATGAAGTAGAATACCTTTATAGAAACGGCTTTCCGAATGTCTTCATGTTAGATATTTCAAGGGTCCCGCTTGATTCATTTAAAATTCGCAATCCCGATTTCCCTGCACATCAACTTCTACATACCGATTTTTTTGACCACAAAGGTGACTACGATCTAATTCTCGAACAGACCTTTTTCTGTGCCCTGACCCCTACCCCTGAAAATCGAAAAGCATATGCAGAACATATGGCCCAACTTCTAAGACCAAAGGGCAAGTTGGTGGGCCTCTGGTTTGATTTTCCGCTGACTGATGATTTTGAAAAACCTCCCTTTGGTGGTGATCGTGATGCGTATCTGCGATATATGGCACCCTTTTTTAAAATCCGCACTTTTGAAAAATGTTACAACTCGATTCAACCAAGACAAGGCACCGAACTATTTGGCGTATTTGAGAAAAAATAAGGATCCGTAACGTGAAAGAAATGGGCCAGTTCATCAATACCCAAAGATTGCCATAACCTACCATATACAGTGTAGCTACCTTGGTTAAGAAAACTTTCGGCATCGCGCTACCTTCTTGTACCTTCATTAATTATCACATGGAATTTAATCCTATTAGAAATTCAACAGGGGTATCCCCTTTCAACAGACCATCGATCTGTTTGAGTTTTGCAGGGAAGGCCGATGTAAAGGGATTTCTAACTAGTTTAAAATTGGTGTTATTCCCGGCGTAAGGTCAATTCGGTGAATTAGTTTTTCGAGATGGGATAGAATATTTAGTTTTATTAAAAAGATTGGTATATTTAGATCGATTAAAATTATGGATGGTAATTGGTGAAGGTCAAAAGTGAAAGTGAATAGCTCAGCGGCAAAAGTCAAGGGATATAAAACGAGCCCTGGCGGTTCAATTCGCATATGTAAAAGTTCATCTTTAAACCCTTCTCCTAACAATTAACCCAAATACAAAAAGATTTGAAAACACAACTACTCCCAATTTTGATGCTGTTCGCATCCCTTACCTTATTTTCCCAACAATTTAATATGGACCTTATTCAAGACCTTAAGCCCCGCAGCATTGGTCCTGGGGGTATGAGCGGTCGGGTTACCGCCATTGACGTAGTCAATGATCATCCCGATGTGATGTTCGTTGGTACGGCATCGGGTGGTCTTTGGAAATCTACCTCGGGTGGGGTAAAATGGGACCCAGTCTTCGAAAAGGAAGTGACCGCTTCGATTGGCGCAGTGGCTATACAGCAGAGCAATCCTTCGGTCATTTGGGTGGGTACTGGTGAAGGAAACCCCAGAAACAGCTTGAATGGGGGCTATGGTGTTTTTAAATCACTTGACGGTGGTAAAAACTGGAAAAATATGGGCCTTGAAAAAACGAGGCACATCCATCGTATAAAAATCGATCCTACAGACCCAAATACGGTGTATGTAGGCGCCATCGGATCGCCATGGGGTGACCACCCAGAACGAGGTGTCTTCAAGACCACCGATGGTGGTGAAACCTGGGAAAAAATATTATATGTAAACGAAAGGACAGGGGTAGCTGATTTGATTATGGATCCTACCAATCCCAATAAGTTAATCGCGGCTATGTGGGAACACCATCGCGACCCTTGGTTTTTTAAATCAGGTGGTCCCGGCAGTGGGCTTTATATGACCCATGATGGCGGCAAAAATTGGAAAAAGCTGACCGAGGAAGACGGCCTTCCAAAAGGGGAACTTGGTCGCATGGGCGTGGCCATTGCCGCGAATAAGCCCAATATAGTCTATGCCTTGATAGAGGCAAAGAAAAATGCCCTTTACAAATCGGAAGATGGTGGTTTTAAATGGAAAAAAATAAATGACAACGAAGGGGTGGCCGAACGTCCATTCTACTATTGTGAAATTTATGTTGATCCACAAAACGAAAATAGGGTCTTCTCGGTCTTCACATATATTAACGTGTCTGAAGACGGGGGCAAAAGCTTTAGTCAGCTAATGCCGGCCTATGGCGTGGATAATGGCATACATCCTGACCATCATGCTTATTGGATCCATCCCAAAAATGGTCAGTTTATGATGGATGGAAATGATGGAGGCATGAACATCACACAAGATGGAGGGCAAACATGGCGCTTTATCGGAAACTTGCCTGTGGCCCAATTTTATCATATAAATACCGATAACGAATATCCGTACAATGTGTACGGGGGCCTACAGGATAATGGTTCTTGGAGGGGGCCTGCCTACGTATGGAAAGCGCAAGGCATTCGCAATAGTTATTGGCAGGAACTCGCCTTTGGGGATGGTTTTGATGTGGTACCAGATCGCGACGATTCCCGATATGGTTATGCGATGAGCCAACAAGGCTATGTTTCAAGATATGATTATATTACCGGGAACGACTATCTCGTGCGACCTACACCACCCGATGAGGACACCAAGCTTCGTTTTAATTGGAACGCTGGTATCGGCCAAGACCCATTTAATAACAGTACGGTCTATTTCGGTAGCCAGTTCGTACATAAAAGTACCGACAAAGGCCTCACTTGGGAAGTTATATCGCCAGATCTCACCACGAACGACCCCGAAAAACAGAAACAAGGGGATAGTGGCGGACTCACTATGGATGCCACAGGGGCAGAAAATCATTGTACTATCCTGGTCATCGAACCCTCCCCGGTTGAAAAGAATATGCTGTGGGTCGGTACCGATGACGGTCGCGTGCATTATACATTAGACGGAGGGGCGACATGGGTGGAAGTGACCCAAAATATAAAAGACCTACCGAAAGGAAGTTGGATACCTCAAATCAGGGCATCAGTTAAAAACAAAGGCGAGGCACTATTGATTGCCAATGACTATCGGCGCTTTAATTATACCCCGTATGCCTACCGGACCAAAGATTATGGCAAGACGTGGGAACGGATCGTCGATGAAAAAGATGTGCAAAGCTATACCCTTTCTATCGTAGAGGATATTAAGAATCCGAATTTGATGTTTTTAGGCACTGATGATGGTCTCTATATCTCCTTTGATGCTGGGGGGAAATGGCAGAAATGGACGGAAGGATTTCCTACCGTTTCTACCAAAGACCTGGTCATTCAACCCCGCGAACAGGATTTGGTCATCGGCACCTTTGGTCGCGCAGTTTGGATATTAGATGACATACGGCCTTTGCGAGCTTTGGCAAGTGATCCTTCGATTTTGAATAAAGAAATCAAACTTTTCGAATCTCCCATTGGGTATCAAGCGGCTTATCAACAGCCTACAGGAAGCCGGTTTGGTGCTGATGCCGAGTTTAATGCCGAAAATAGAAAGCAAGGTGCCATGATCACCTATTTTCTGAAAACAGGAAAGAAAAAAGAGGAAGCAATAAAAGACGCCGATGAACCGACAGGGAGCGACGCAAAAAATAAAGGTAAGACCAAAACGACCAAGGGTACCAAAAAGGAGGTTGAGGTTACCAAAGATAGTACCCAACAAAAGGAAGAAATTACAAAAACAGGGGTCCAGAAAAAAGACTCCATTCAGTTTGATTTTTATGACGGTGATCGTCTTATACGTACTTTAAAGTATGAAACCCCAGAAAAAGCAGGGTTCCACAGGATTTACTGGGAAATGGATGAAAAAGGCCCGGATAGGCCATCACGTGCAAATCGGGAAAGCAAAAACGAACGCGGCGGGATTAATGTAAAACCTGGAACCTATAAAGTAAAGGTATCTTTTGGAGACCAGACAGATGAAACAAAAGTGACCGTTGCATCGGATCCACGATTGGATGCATCCTTGACATCGATCAATGCGGTTTATGACGACGCCAAAAAAATGGAACATCTGACACAGGTCGCAGCAGATGCCGTTAAACAACTAAATGAAAGCAAGGAAGTAGCTGAAAAATACCAAAAAGACCTTAAAGATCTGGATGAAAAAAAATACAAGGAGCAGATAAAGAGCTCAAAGGATATCGTAAAGGAAATCGATACGGTAATCGCGCTCTATTTGGGGAAGGTAGACAAGCGCCAAGGCATTACCCGCGATCCAGAAATAACCGTAATGCAACGAATACAAGTAGCTAGTAGCTATGTCCAAAGCAGACCGTCGGGAACCACCGCTACCGAAACACGATTGATGAAATTTGCAGAGAATGAATTACAATCGGCATTGCAAAAAACGAATACGTTCTTCGAAGGGCCCTGGAAAGCCTATAAAGAGGCTATGGGCGCATTGAATACGTCTCCTTTTAAGGAGACGAAGACGTTCGGTTTGGACTAATAGTGCAACCAAAATATGATAATCCTACGAAAAAAGCCTTGAAATTATTGATCGAACTAAACTTTTTCAAAGCATCGCGGTCAGATTGAAAAAGTTCTCAAAGAAAAGAAATTAAAAAATAAATTCATGACATGAATCCCTAGCATCCTTACCTTCTTTTTTATTCTTGGTTTATGGAGGAAAAAAAGGCATACCATTAAAATGTGACGCATCAATGGAAAAAGATTCAAAATCCTAATATTGGAAAATCTTGGTTAAAAATTTCTGGCTTGTACTTGTTTGTGTCGGAGGCTTATCACTGCAAGCACAGGAAACGGCCGAGGGCAAGTTGGGCTCTTGGCATTTACTTTCGATTTCCCCAAGGATTTCCAATACGATTAGTCTGCAGGCCTTAGTGCAATCAAGATATTACGAGCAATTACGAAATTTTAACCAATTCGTTGTTCGCACAGGTATTATTTATGACATGAATCCAAGGCTATCCATGAGTTTTGGATATGGCTTTATCGTTACCGATGCCACGTATGAAAAACAACCCAATGAAATTTATAAAAAAGAACACCTATTTGGTGAACAAGTCACATTAAAAGATAAAATAGGAACGTTGGAAACCGAGCACCGATTCTGGCTTGAACAGCGTTTGGTGCCAACAGACGACGGTATTGATTTACTACACCGGGCACGCTATCGTTTGCAAGCCAATCTACCTTTGAATGCCATTTTTTCCTTGAATTTTCATGAGGAGGTCTTCTTTAATCTACAGGGCAAGGCATATAGTCAAAATAGACTGTATGGAGCCTTTGGTGTACGTATCGCACCTCATTTGAGCCTACAGGCCGGATATTTTAGAACCTATTCAAACCATGTCCATTTAGACCGATTGCGCATCGCGGTTTTCTATAGTCCTGATTTAAGGAAAAAAATATAGAAGATGCCTTAGCCATTAAAAATAAAGACGTTACGCCGCTGATTATTGTACATCTTGGTAAGGGCCCTATTGGATTCATTTTATTTTCGGTACCATTAAAATCATTTTGCCTTGTACTTGACAAGGCGCGCAATAATGCGTAACTTTAACAGTAATCTAAAACACGAAAAGAAATGAAAAAAATAAAGGTATTGGCCATTGGGCTGTTATTGGTAACCTCCTTTAGTTGTAAAGAAGTAAAGAAAGACGCCAAAGAAGCCGGAGAAGATGTTGAAGCTGCGGTAGATGAGATGAAAAAAGAAGAAAAGGTAGAAACAATCAAATTTACCATGGAACCTAAAAGTGATAGTAACGTACAGGGTGAGGTAACGTTTACTGAAGATGATGGTCAGGTACATATGACCGCGAATTTTTCTGGACTCACTCCTGGGGAACATGCCATCCACATTCATGAAAAAGCAGATTGTACTGCTGCTGATGGATCTTCTGCTGGTGGCCATTGGAATCCTACGAACGAACCACATGGCAAATGGGGCGCCTCCACCGGGTTTCACCGGGGTGATATCGGGAATTTTACAGCCGATGCAGCTGGCAATGCCATGGTAGAGTTTTCAACCGATTTATGGTGCCTCGATTGTGATGACCCAATTAAAAACATACGAGGCAAGGCGGTAATCGTTCATCAAGGCTTGGATGATTTTACCTCACAACCTTCTGGCAATGCAGGACCACGCGTTAGCTGTACTGGAATTATAAAATAATTTGATTTTTTATTGAAACGATAAATACCGTATAAAAAAACGGTATTTATCGTTTTTTTATAGTAAATATGCCAGATGGAGCTTGATGCACTCATAGTACGTTTTCAAAAAAAGGACATTATTGCCTTTGAAAGACTTTACGATATGTATTGGGACAATATTTGTGGTGTTATCAATACCATTGTACAAGATACCAATTTGGCGGAAGAGATTGCTCAGGATGTTTTTGTCAAAATCTGGAAGAATTCGGCGAGCTACAATGCCTCGAAGGGTCGATTCTTTACCTGGATATTAAATATAGCCAGAAATGCCGCTATCGATGAAGTTCGCTCAAAATCGTTCAAGAAACAAAAAATGAACCTATCGGCCGATTACTTCGTAGGTACGATAGATGACAGTGATTCCGACCAAATTGATATAGATACGATCGGACTACGGAAGCTGGTGAAGAATCTGAAGGAAAAATGTATCCAGATTATTGATCTGCTCTATTTTAAAGGATATTCCCAGAAAGAAGTTGCCGAACAATTAGCAATCCCTTTGGGTACCGTTAAAACCAGAAATAGAAGCTGTATATCTCAATTAAGGGAAAATATCACCTTAGAATGGATGTAGAAAAATACATAGCGTCAGGAATTTTGGAACTCTATGTGGCCGGGGCGCTTACAGAAGAGCAAAATAGGGAGGTGCATCAAAACGCCCTTGATTATCCCGTAATCAAAGAGGAAATTATTGCCATAGAGGCCGCTATTCTTGAATTGAGCCAGGTTATCTCGCCCAAGATCTCAAAGAAGAAAGGATTTGACGATCTAAAAGTTCGCATTGCCTACAAACAGGACTCCAAAGTTCGATCCTTCAACGTAAAAAGGACCAATTGGGGGGCGTATACGGGCTGGGCAGCGGCAATTCTCTGTGCTGTAGGTTTGATGTGGTTTTACAATGAACGCACTCAACTTGAATCGAACATGAAGATGGTCGAAATGGAAAACAAAATTTTACAGGAACAAATTTTTGAGGCTAGGGGATCATTGGCAAAATCTGACGAACTGTTAAAGACCATTACAGATCGAAACATCACCTTGGTCGCATTGAATGGGCAGGAAGTCGCTCCCGATTCCTATGCCAAGGCCTATTGGAACAAAGAATCTAAAAAGGTCGTCATCGACGCTCAAGGACTCCCTGAACCCCCTGACGGATTTGTTTATCAGGTTTGGTCACTTAAGTTAGATCCCTTAACCCCAACAAGTATGGGGCTTTTGCAGGATTTTGTGAAAGATGGGAATACAATTTTTTCACTGGATAATCCGAACGATTCGCAGGCTTTTGGAATCACCTTGGAACCAGTAGGTGGTAGTGCAACACCTACCTTAGAACAGCTTTATACCCTTGGCGTGGTAGCTTCATCCTAAAATAAATGATGTGGACTTTTTGAAGAGATAACCGAAAGATCCTACTCGTCGGTATGTGTATCTGCCTCGAAATCTTCGGCATATTTAAAATCGTGAAACCAATAGGACGATGTGACACAATCAAAAAGTACTGATTTTCCTTCCATAGGCTCCGCCCGTAATTGCCAAATAATATCTTTTGCCTCTTTAAAATCCCTACTTGTCAACTGCTCCTCAAATAGCCTCTTAATCAATGTATTAGAAGGCATACCCTTAACAAGCAATCGAATTAATGGCGCTTCGGCATGGTTCTGAAAAATTACCAAATCTTCCTCATTGTTCGCGGTCACCTTGACTTGAAAGTGCACGGCCTCAGGATGCGGAAATTTCCCATTGAATGCCTCGAATAATAGTTGGTTACTATTGAAAAATTTTTCGTGCATTGAAATGTCTGCATATTCCTCCCACATCCTTTCCTCTAACATTTCGTTCGACAGATTGTCAATTTGGCCAGGAGTCAGCCGATTTTCAAAAACGTATTCCAAGACAATTTTTGCGGCAGCTTCCGGCGTAGTGTCAGTTAATGACATCAGGCACATTTCCTTCAGTTCATTCGGTACAATACCAGAAATGTCATCAAAGTCCATACGTTCTAACAACTCCATATACTTATTTTCGTTCCAAGCATTGGGAAGTTCATTGATCGTTGAAAATTTTAAGGGTTCGACGTTAAACATGCTATTTTATATAGTATTATAATTTTATTTTTCCCAATCCAGGACTATCTGTAGGATATAAAACACCTTTATCAATTAAAAATAAACCTTCGAACGGATCTTTGACAATATCAAAATGGCCGTCCAAATCTGCGTACTTTATATTCGGTCTGGAAAGCGCAAAATGAAGTCCGGCCGCAATACCCAAGGCACACTCGTCATTACACCCGACCATGGTTTCAAGCCCAGCCGATTTGGCCACTGAATTAATGTGCATGCCTTCTAAAATGCCCCCTACCTTCATCAATTTGATATTCACCATATCTACCCTTTTATTCTGGGCAAGTCGAAAGGCATCCGCCAAGGTTTTTAAACTTTCATCGGCCATTACAGGAATGTGCACGCGCCCAGTAATTTCACCCAATCGTTCCTCCAAGTCATGTTGAATAGGTTGCTCAAAAATTTCAATACCGACTTGGGCCGTTTCTTTCACGAAGGTAACTGCCTCTTCCACTGAATAGCCTTGGTTCCCATCAAATCGCAAGCTCACCTCAGGGAATTTTTCCCGCAGTTTTAACATCTTTTCAATGTCTTCCTGCAAATTGCTGCCCCCTTTTATCTTCAATATAAAAAACCCTTGTTTGACAAACTCTGTGGCACGTGCGAGGGTTTCTTCGGAAGGTAAAATTCCAATCGTAATACTTGTAGCAATACTGGATTGAAACCCCCCTAGAAATTTAAAAAGTGGAACCCCGGCTTTTCTTGAGATCAGATCATGCAAGGCCATATCTACCATTGCCAGGGTGGCTGACCTGAAATCCAATAATTCTTTCAGTGCTACCAAAATATGAACATAGGTGAAGGGGTCCTTTCCTTTTAAAAAAGGAATGATAACATCTCTTAAGGCTAATTCGACCTGCTCGCTGGTTTCACCTGTTACCAAGAGATCAGGGGCAGCACAACCATACCCCGTTACCTTGCCATCTGTCTCAAGTGATAGGATAAAATTCGTGGTCTTGGAGATGGTCTCATAGGCAATGGTATAAGGCTCTGAAAGGGTTAATTCGAGACGCTCATAGGAAACATGGGTAATTTTCATCAATAGCGCTTTTTATAAAGGTCTTCAAAAAGTGTATTTATAAGGGATCCGACAAAACGCAAACTATTTGGGATCATAACCTCCCACCTTCTCTCTCCTTTTTCCTTGGTAGCTTTCGTACCACTGGCTTCACCGGTATCTAGACTTAGAAAGATCTTGGCATCGCGAGGAATCATCTGCCCAGCATAATCTAACTTTGGTGCGCAATCACAAGGTCCGTTCCTGTTACTTATTTTCAAGTTTCTCTTTATTGCCGGAGTCATCCTAAAATCATAAACGAATTTGGAGCAGGGTACCATGGTACGAATCGACATCATTTCAATTCGTCCTTTATGAGGTGGATCAGTTCATTGGCACCAAATTTCAGGACATCAAAGGCGGGCAATTTAGTTTCCATGGTAATATTCTTGCAAGCCTCGAGAATTTCGTTATCATCTGCCATCAATTCGTGATTAACGGTAATGGCGATTACCTTTCTGCCTGAGATAATTTCTATGGCGTTGATTTGCTCCTTTAGGGCATGTATTTTATACCCTGGAAATCCATCATATTCAAGGCGCTTCGGGGCGTGTTGCAAGATTACGAAATCTGGCCTTCCGGCCGCCAGTATCTCAAAACCTCCAGGATATGCCGGATTCATTAGACTCCCCTGCCCTTCGATAACAATCACATCCGGGTTTTCATTTTTATAGGCACTAACAACGGCATGTTCGATTTCACCGGAGACAAAATCATTGATACAGCTATCCATGACCATACTGTATTTGGCACCTTGCATCCACGCAGTTTGTCCGGTACCGATCATTTCGGCCTTTAATCCTGCATTTCGAAGTCCATGGACGATTATCCATGCGGTCGTTCGCTTTCCAAGTGCTGAATCAGTACCAAGGACGGCCAACTTTAAGCAATCGACCTTTTCGATATCGCCCGTAAAGAAATGGAGCTTATCCCTATCCGGGGTCTTTCTTATATCGCGAATACGGCCATTCTTTTCTTCCGCAATTTTTACCAATTCGGTATCATTAGACAGAAAATCGTGTAATCCGCTATCAACGTTCCATCCCATTTTGAGGGCACTTTTAATTGTGGCCTTCGCTTCTCCTGGTAATCTACCACCGTCTGGTGCCAAACCAATCACTAAAGATCG
>JBBQAM010000004.1:0-162776 GCA_038316335.1 Flavobacteriales bacterium | reverse complement strand
CATGAAGCGCGACATGAAAAAGGCCGGGTAACTTCCTGAAAATACCCCTAAAACGACTATTGACCCGAGTAAAATCAACCAAAAGAGGGGGTTTGTGAAGGGAATCGAAATATCCTTATCGGCCAACTTGTTAAAAAAGGGTAGGACAATCAATGCAAGGACAAGGGCCAAAACCATGGAAAGGAATGAAATCAGGCCCGATTCAACCAAGAACTGTCGGATCAAATCGATTTTGTTGGATCCCAATGTTTTTCGAACCCCAACCTCTTTGGCACGCTTCAGGGAATGGGCGGTGGAAAGGTTCATGAAATTAACGCTCGCCAGTACAATCAGGAAAATGGCGATAAACGAAAGAATATAAATACTCTGGATGTCATTGTTGGCACTTATTTCGGACACCAGATCCGAGTGCAGATGAATATCGGTCAGCGGAATGGTGCTATAGATCAAATGATTTCCTGCCGCCTTGAACTGTGTTTCGGTAATGCCGGGTAAGAATTTCTGTACTCCTGGTATGACGTACTTGCTTAAAAAGCCGCGTAACGGGGCTTGCAGATCGGCAATATTGGCGGTTGGAATCAGCTTTATAAAAGTCTGAAAGTTACTACCGCCCCATTCTACACTTTTGGAGTCTTCATTGCCTTCCATCGATTCAAAAATGGTATACTCCCTTAAAAAGGAATTTTTTGGAAGATCATCAATAACCCCGGTTACCGTATAGGTTTCTTCATTGTTCAGTAAAAGTCGTTGACCCACTGCATTCGCGATTCCGAAATGTTTTTCAGCAGCAGACTTGGTCATTACCAATGTATTGGGGTCCTTTAAGGCGGTTCTTGGATCGCCGACCAATAGCTTTAAGCCGAACATATTAAAGAACGTGGGATCCACATAGGTGGTATGCTCTTCCTTTACATTGGTTTGGGCATCCGGGGTCCTGACCAGGGTACTGCCAAGCGTGCGAAAGCGGGTTACCAGTTCTATTTCTGAAAAATCATTTTTCAATGCGGCCGCCATAGGAGCGGGGGCAACGGCATACTTTCGCGCATCACCACCGAATTTGATATCGGCATTTATTCTATGGATACGATTCGCATCTACGAACATGGTATCGAAGCTCAATTCATCATAGATGTACAGTGAGATAAGTAATCCGCCGGCCATACCAATGGCCAGGCCGAACGTATTGAGAAAGGTAAAGAACGGCTGTTTTTTAAGACTTCTCCAAGCGATTTTCAGATAGTTTTTGAACATATTTGATTTTTTAATTGATTTTTAAGCAGGATGCAAAACGCCATGCAATACACGAAATCGATTTTCATGCCATATTCACAAAATACAGTTATTCAATAAGTTATCATGAAAAAATACATTAAAATAAAGCGTATCTGTAAAAAAATTGGACAGCTGTTGCACAAAATATTTACACAGCTGGCACCTACTTAAAAAGGGTATTTTTAAAATTCAACCCTGCATCTTTCCGGTGAGTAAAGCCTATTTTATTCCGTTCGCAAACTTTTTACCGGGTTCATTAAGGCCGCCTTGATACTTTGGTAGCTCACCGTAAGTATGGCGATACCCACGGCCAAAAGGGCTGCAAGGGCAAACACCCACCAACTGATTTCTATGTGATACGAAAAATCCTCGAGCCACTTGTTCATGACGAATGCACCTATTGGCAGGGAAAGCAGAATGGCAATACCTACCATTTTCAGAAAGTCGGTCGTCAATTGATAGCTGATTTGACCGACACTTGCCCCGAGCACTTTACGGATACCGATTTCCTTGGTGCGCTTTTGCGCATTGAAGGTGGCAAGGCCAAATAATCCCAGGCAGGCAATCAATATGGACAACAAGGTGAACACGACAAAAATCTGGCCCAGACGTTGTTCACTCTCATAGGTAGTATTGAAGGAGTCGTCCATAAAGCGATAACTAAAAGGCTGCCCTGGCGCTATTTTATTCCATATTCCTTCTATGCTTGCAAGTGTATTTGAAAAACCGCCGGCTTTTAATTTTACGGCCATGGTACCTGTAGAATTCTTCAGGAATAGACCCAAAGCGGCAATATTTTCACGCAATGATTCATAGTGAAAATTCTTTACCACACCTATTACGGTATAAAATTGAGGATGTTCTAGTTCAATATCCTGTGATAGGCGCACACCCAAGGCTTCTTCGGGACCTACTCCCAAAACTTTCAACGTTGCTTCGTTGATAATTACGGCTGTAGAATCTGAAACAAATTGGGTGTCAAAATTGCGTCCGGCGATAAGCTTCATATCGAGCGTTGGTATATAGTCATAATCAACATTCCAAACCTGCATTTGAAGCGCATTTTCCTGGTCGGTAAACCCTTCCCTGAAAAAAGAACTGTTCGAACGGGACGAGGGGGTAGGTAAATATGAACTTAAGGTAACGCCCTTTACTTGACCTAACCGGCCTACTTCTTCCTTAAAGGCGTGCACTTGGGGCCCCGCCGCATAGGTATCTTCTATTAGAACGACTTGGTCCTTTGTAAATCCTAGGTCTTTGCCCTGAATAAATTTTAATTGTTGAAAAACTACCAACGTGCTGATAATCAAAAAAACGGAAATGGCAAATTGGAAGACGACTAGCGAGTTTCGAATATTTCCGCCGCCTACCTTGCCTTCTCCACTGCCATTGAGCACAGTAACGGGCATAAAACGAGACATAAAAAAAGCCGGATAACTCCCGGAAAATAGCCCCAATACCAGGGCAGCACATAGCAAAATCAACCAAAAAAGGGCATTGGTATAGGGGAACGATATGGTTTTACCCGATAGCTCATTAAAAAACGGCAATACCACGATTGCCAAGATGATACCCAGCAAAAGTGAAATGGCCGAAATTAATCCTGATTCTGTGAGGAATTGTCTGACCAAATCTAATTTGTTAGATCCCAATGTTTTGCGAACCCCCACTTCTTTAGCCCTTTTTAACGATTGTGCCGTCGAAAGGTTCATAAAATTCACACTGGCCAGTACTAAAAGAAAAACCCCTATAAATGAGAGAATATATACATTTTGTATACTGCTGTTGGCACTGAATTCGGCGTCTTTATGCGAATACAGATGTATATCGGTCAATGGCATCGTGTAGTACCGAACATAGTTGCCCGAGGCTTCAAAAGATGCAGTGGTCATGCCGGGAAAATAGCGTTGTGCCCATGGGAACAAATATTTTTCGAACATGCCCTGCAAGGGTTTTTTTATAGCTTCTACCGATGTATTGGGCGCTAATTTGATGAACGTAAAAAAATTATTACTTCCCCAATCATCGGGACGTATATTGTCGTATCCCGACATGGCCATAAAAATACTATGATCTCGAAGCATGGAGTTTTTTGGGAGATCGTCGATGACCCCGGTTACCGTATAGGTATCGGTATTGTTCAATAAAAGATGTTGGCCTATCGCCTGCTGTACGCCAAAATGCTTTTCAGCGGCAGTTTTGGTCATCACCAAGGTTTTAGGTTCCATTAGGGCGGTTTTTGTGTCCCCGACAAGCAATTTAATACCAAAAAAGTCAAAAAATGTCGAATCTACGAACGTTACCTGCAGTTCTTTGGTGTTGTTTTCCGTATCGCTTTTTCTGACGAGCATGCTGCCACGATCGCGAAATCGAACGGTCATCGCTACCTGGGGCAAATCTCTTTGAATCGCTGCCGCCATGGGAGCTGCTGCTTCCGAGGATTTCATTTCGGCTCCACCAAATTTGATGTCGGTATCAATTCTGTAAATACGGTCGGCATCGGCAAACATTTTATCAAAGCTAAGCTCATCATAAATATATAATGCGATGAGTAAGCCCCCCGCCATTCCTATGGCAAGACCAAATGTGTTGAGAAACGTAAAAAAGGGTTGCTTTTTAAGACTTCTCCATGCTATTGTGAGATAGTTTTTAAACATGACGTTGTTTTTAATAATTATTGCTCCTGGCTAAAGGGAGTAACTTTTGTACTTAAGATGCGTTTAAACATCATCGGTCTTTATAATTTTTGTTCCTACAAAATCCACCGGTCCCGCCAAAGGCGGGACCACCTTCCTTTGACTAAAGGGAGGAGCATTTTTATTCTGAGCGTAAACTTTTTACAGGATTCGCATTCGCCGCTTTGAAAGCTTGAAAGCTAACTGTCAACAAGGCTATTGTAATGGCAACAACGCCAGCAATGACAAATACCAACCAATTGATTTCAATGCGATAAGCAAAACGTTCCAACCAATTTTGCATGGCATACCATGCCAAAGGAATAGCAATCAGAAGGGAGATAAATACCAATCTTAAAAAATCTTTTGAAAGTAGATTTACAATACCGGAAATGCTGGCTCCCAATACCTTTCTAACGCCAATTTCCTTTCCGCGTTGCTCTGCCGTAAATGCCGAGAGTCCAAATAAACCCAGACATGAAATAATTACAGCTAGCACGGCAAATATTTTTGAAAGGTTGCCCATAAGTTTTTCACTTCTGAACATTGCGTTAAAAGCATCATCCACAAATTCGTATTCAAAAGGAAATGCAGGGTTGTATTTTTTCATCACCTCCTCGATTGTCGCAAGTACTTCGCTCATTGCTCTGCCCGACATCCCTTTTACATACATGTAATTTGCAGCATCAGGATTGTTAAAAAATAATACAGGTTCGGCGCTCCCATACATATTACCGAATAAATAATCTTTAACCACGCCAATTATGTGATAGGTTTCGCCTCTGGTGATTGTCTTTCCGACTGCACTTCCTTCTCCCATCATTTTAGCTAATGACTCGGAAACCAGAACATTTGTGCTATCGGCGGCAACATTCTCACCAAAATTTCTGCCTTCAAGCAATTTCATTCCGGCAGTTTCCAAGAAAGATGGTGTTATGTGTCTAAAGGAAATAAGAACATCTTCCGTATCTGTACCGCCCTTCCATTGAAAACCCGAACCATTATTACCACCGTAAAGGATTTGGGAATTGTTCAGGCCCACATTCTCAACCATTCCAGATGCAATCATATCTTGCCGAATGGAATTGAAATTTTTCACCATATCACCGTTTACATCCATTTTGATGAGGTTCTCTTTTTGATATCCCAAATCACGTTCTTTTACATGTTGTATCTGTTGATAAACGATAATAGTGCTGATAATAAAGATTATGGAAACCGCAAATTGCGCAACGACCAATACCTTTCGAATAAAGCTTGCACTTCCTTCTTTAGCCTTTACCCCTTTAATAACTGCCACTGGTTTGAAGGAGGCTAGATAAAATGCAGGATACCAACCCGACAAAAGTCCACAAATCATGGTAATGCCTATGAGGGAAAGTAAATGCAAAGGCGAGAAAAGCCGAAGCTCGATCTGCTTTTCCACAAGCAAATTAAACTGTGGAAGCAATATAAGTAATAGGAAAATACTAACGATGGATGCAAGAGTTGCCGTGATTAGGGTTTCCGCCAAAAACTGCGAAATCAATCTTCCTTTACCGGAACCTAGAACTTTACGTACGCTCACTTCCTTCGCCCGTTTTTCGCTTCTTGCCGTGGAAAGATTCATGAAATTAATACAGGCAATAAGTAAGATTATGAATGCAATAAATGCAAACAACCTCACGTAAACTATTTGACCACCCACCTTTTTCCCCCCTTCAAAATTGGATCTCAGATGCCAATCTTTTATAGAATGCAAAAAAGCATAGGTTTTAGACTGCTCGATCTTTGAGGGAATCATTTTACGAACTTTGGCATTTACCGCTTCAATATCCGCTCCAGGGGCGAGTTCCACAAAGGTGTCGGTAAAATTACTGCCGTATTCCTGCATCCACGCTACGCCTGCCGAGTATCGCTCAAATGGGGCCAACCATTCAAAACCAAAGGTTATATTTTTAGGCAGATCCTTAATAACTCCGGTTATCACATAATTCTCTTTGTCGTTAACGCGAAGTACTTTATTTAGCACTTGTGTGTTTTCCCCAAATAAATCGGATGCTGTTTTTCGAGTTAGTACAATAGCATCCGGTCTATCAAAAGCTGTTTCGGAATCTCCTTCGAGAAATTGGAGACTAAATATTTCAAAGAAATCCGCGTTGGCATATCTGCCTTGCCGATTTATTGAATTTTCACCCTCAGTGAAGAGTAGATTTTGGGATGAGGTTGCTACTGCCCGAACAATTTCTGGAATCTCTTGCTTTAAGTCACGGGCCAATAGCATAGGTGTTGAATAAAATGTTCTCCATTCCCCCTCATATTGCTGATTGGTAGGCAAAAAGTATACTACGTCTTGTTTAGGAAAAACGCTATCAAAATTAATCTCATCTTCTACCCAAAGTAATATGAGACCGGCACAGGTAATCCCAATGGCCAATCCAAAAATATTGAGAGCACTGTACCCCTTATTTTTTAATAAGTTCCTCCACGCAATTTTGAGATAGTTTTTAAACATGACATTAAGTTTTCAATTTTTAACATCCAACTTAGATAAGAAAGCGATTTTTTATTCCGAGCGCAAACTTTTCACCGGATTCGCATTGGCCGCTTTTATGGCCTGATAACTGATTGTCAATATGGCAATCAGCAAGGCAATGGCACCTGCCAGGAAAAATGCCCAAAAGTTCATGTCTACCCGATAGGCATAATTGTTCAACCATTGACGCATGGCGTACCAAGCAAACGGTGTTGCGATGAAAATGGCTATTACGACCAATTTTATAAACTCCTTCGAAAGCAGTTGAACGATACTAAGGGATCCAGCCCCCAACACTTTTCGAATCCCGATTTCCTTGGTACGTTGCATTGCACTATAGGTTGCGAGCCCCAAGAGTCCCAAACAGGCGATCAAAATGGTCAACCCCGAAAAAATCGAGAATACGTTTTTAAACCTGATATCGCTTTCATACTGCTGATTAAACGATTCATCTAAAAAGCTATAAAGAAAGGGTCGATGCGGCGCAACCGCTTTCCAAATACCTTCAATGTCAGCCAAGGTGCGCGGCATATCGGTAGTCTGGATCTTTAAGGTCAAATAGCGACTACTGGTCGGTTCCAAACGCAAGGTCAAGGGCTCCACCTTTTGGTGCAGTGACAAAAAGTTAAAATCCTTGACTACCCCGATTATCTGCCCCTCTTTTCCCCATTGCTCAAAACGCTTTCCGAGGATATCAGCAGGTTCGGAATAACCAAAATACGATACGGCCGCCTCGTTGACCACCAGTGAGGAAATCGTATCCGCAGGAAAATCCCTCGAATAGGACCTGCCCGCGGCCATTTGCATTCCGAAATGAGGAATAAAATCTACATCAACTTCGTACAACGAAGGTTCAAATAATTCCATTTTCCCCTCCGTAGTCTCAATGAACGTGCCCGCTCCGGGGAAATGGGCTCCCGGGACCGTTCTGGAGGCCGAAACCGAAGCCACCTCCGAATTCTCCAAAAATGTATTCTTGATCGCTTCGATTCCGCCGACTACCTTACTATCATAATTAAAGTCGATGACAAGCATTTGCTCACGATCAAATCCTAGATTTTTATGAAGCATATAACTCAATTGATAAAACACAATTGCAGTACTTGCAATGAGTGCTATAGAAAGACTGAATTGAAAAACTACGAGACTCCTTCGTATACTGGTCCCTTTTGGCGAAGCTCTGAATACACCCTTTAAAACCCCAACGGGGGTATAACCCGATAAAATAAAAGCTGGGTAGGTACCTGCCAACAAGCCAGTGATCAGTGCGGTTATGATATACATGAGGAGGGTTGATGTATTCAAAATGGTAGTGGTAAAAAATGGCTTTCCAGTTATTTCCCGCATCCAAGGGAGGCAGAAAATGACCAACCCCAGACCAAGGGTCGCGGCCATAAGGACCATGGTCAACGACTCCCCTAAAAATTGAAACACGAGTCCCTTTTTGTTGGCCCCTATTACCTTTCGTATGCCAACTTCCTTAGCTCTTTCCAAGGATCTCGCGGTCGCAAGATTCATAAAATTGATCGAAGCAATGATCAAGATAAAGATTCCTATAATTCCGAAAATATAAAGATTTGATAAGCTACCTATAACCCCTGGCTGTCTTTGGGCGGTCGAATGGAGGTACACATCCTTAAGGGGTTCAAAAGTGATATTGTAATACGAATCTTCTCTTATGGGCCAATTTTTTTTAAGGAATTCGGGCATTTTTGATTGAAATGCCGCTTGATTAAAATTCCCGGAAACTAAAAAATACGTGTAGAAGTCAACATAGCCCCACATATCAAAAATTTCAGGCCGTGTTTGGTAGAACGAACTCATTGACATAAGAAAGTCGAAATCAAAATGGGAATTAGAAGGGACGTCCTTCATGACTCCTGTGACAGTATATACTCCATCATTGGCCCGACCACCGATCCCTTCGATTGATTTTCCCATCGGGTCTTGATCCCCAAAATATTTTTTCGCACTACTTTCGGTAAGTACAATAGAATAAGGAGCTTCCAAGGCGGTCTTTGGATTTCCTGAAATGAGCGGCCAACTAAAGACGCCGAAAACGCTGGGATCTACATAAAAACAATTTGATTCCTGAAAAGAACGATCCCCATATTTAAACAAAACATCTGAACGGCCTGAGAACTGCACGGTTTCCACCACTTCTGAAAAATCGGTTTTTAAGGCCGCACCTACTGGTGCATTCCCCCAGACCCAGGCATCATTGTGGTCCTTTGGGTTACTATGATGATCGACCCGATAAATCCGATCTCCTTTTTCATGATACCTGTCAAATGACAATTCAGATTGTATAAAAACCGTAATCAAAAGGAAGCACGCCATGCCAATGGCTAGGCCTCCAATGTTGATGGCAGAATACCCCTTATTTTTTAATAAGTTCCTCCACGCGATTTTGAGATAGTTTTTAAACATGACATTAAGTTTTCAATTTTTAACATCCACCTTAGATAAGGGAAAGGTTTTTTATTCCGTACGCAAACTTTTCACCGGATTCGCATTCGCTGCTTTTATGGCCTGGAAACTAACCGTAAGCACGGTTATTGCCATGGCCCCGATGACCGCCAACGCGAAAATCCACCATTTTAAGAGCACATGGTACGGGTAGTCCTGCAGCCAACCGTTCATGATATAATAGGAGATGGGAATCGCAATAAAACAGGAGATGATCACAAGTTTTAAAAAGTCTTTTGAAAGCATGTTCCATAGGCTGAACACCGATGCCCCTAAGACCTTGCGAACCCCAATTTCCTTGGTGCGTTGTTCGGCCACAAAGGAGGTGAGTCCGAATAGGCCCAGACAGCTGATTAAAATGGCCAGGGCAGTAAAAACACCCGATAGCGTCCCGATTCGTTCCTCCGAGGCAAATTTTTCCCCGTATTCACTATCCACAAAATCATATTCAAAAGGAAGGTCTGGAAAATGTTCTTTAAAAACCCGTTCAATAACGGCCAAATTCTGACTTGCACTTTGATTCGGGTTCAGCCGTAGATTATAATAACTAGAATTGCCATGTTTGTCATATACATACACTCCTTGTTTTACAGGTTCATATGGGGATTGCGTAATCATATCCTCAACGACCCCGATTATCTTCAATGGCGGCCCTGGATCTTCTTTATCATCGTCTTTTAATAACATGCCAACGGGATCTTTAAGCCCCATATATTTTACGGCTGTCCGATTGATCAGAACGGCATTCGAATCGGTAGCAAAATCCCTAGAAAAATCACGTCCTTCGACAATTTTCATACCCAATGACTTCGCGTATTCGGGCGTAACTTCGGTCCATGCCAGGTCTTCTTGAAAGCCTTCCGGTTTGCCTTCCCAGTCAAATCCGCTACGGTTCGACCAAATCTGCGTTGTGGGACTGCTCGAAGCCGACATTTCAACTACGGCATTCGAATTCAAAAACTCACTGCGCATCAAATCGTATTTTCCTTCGAAATCCTCACTGAACGTGGGGATTTGCACTAGTCCTTCCTTGTTATATCCGACCGGACGATTTTTGGCATGGTTGATCTGTTGCATCACGATTACGGTGCCGATGATAAAGGCCACAGAAACCGTAAATTGCACGACTACTAATATTTTTCTCGGCAAACCGGCATATTTTCCTGCCTTGAAAGTTCCCTTTAAAACATCGACAGGTTTGAATGACGATAAATATAGCGCTGGATAACTGCCAGCCACTAAGGCCGTAAATAAGATGAACAGCAACGAGCTTACCCAAAAAATGCCATTGGCCCAAGGAAAGGAAATTTCCTTTTTTGAGAGCTCATTAAATGCATTTAAGGAGACGAGTACAATAAGTACTGATATAACAAAAGCGAACAAAACCACCAAAAAAGATTCGCTCAGGAATTGGTTGATCAATTGGTTTCTCTGGGAGCCGATCGATTTTCGAATCCCAACTTCCTTGGCCCTTTTTTCAGACCTTGCCGTACTTAGGTTCATAAAGTTTATACAGGCCAAAAGCAACACGAACACTCCGATAATTCCGAAGAGCCATACATATTTTATCCGCCCGCCGACCTGCTTGCCGTCCTCGAAATTGTTGCGCAGATACCATTCTTGCATGGGAAAGAGAAATATTCTTGGATTGTATTCGACCGTTTCTTCATTCAACTTCTTTTTCACATCCAGGATTGCCTCGGTAACTTTTTCCATAGTGGTATTATCGGCGATCTGAACGAACATCTGAAAGGAGTTGTTTCCCCACTGATCTTCAGCGTTTTTCATCCACTCCTGGGTAGCTAGCACTTTATCCCAAGGCATGAGAAATTCGGCATCATGAAAAGCGTTATTAAACGGTACATCCTCATACACCGCACTCACATTCACGTCGTATTGATTGTTCACCTTGAGGGACTTCCCGATGGGTTCTTCATCCCCGAAAAGTGCATGGGCGACCGATTCGGAAAGCATCACCGAATTGATTTCACGCAAGCCATCTTTCTCCCCTTTCAAGATGTTCAGGTCGAGCATTTCCGGACCTTCCGCCTGCATGAAGTACCCTGTTTTAGAAAGGCTCTTCTCCTTGTATTTGAGATATCTCGAATTGTTCCAGGTGCACATGACGAGATGTTTGAAATTATCCGCATATCCATCCCTTAAGGCCTTTTCCAGAGGTCTAGGGATGGCAGGCCCGGTACCTGTGTTGCCGTTGAAGGTCTGGGACTGGTACACCTGAGCGATCTGGTCCTTGTTTTTGAAATACTTATTGTAGGTCAATTCGTCTTGTACCCAAAGCCCGATGATAAGCGTTACCGCCATTCCAAGTGCCAATCCGCCAATATTTATGGCCGAATACCCCTTGTTTTTACGAAGGTTTCGCCAGGCGATTTTTAGATAATTCTTAAACATGATTGATTGATTTTTGATTGATGAATAAACGCTAAAATAGGTGCAGGCACGTCCACCCGGCTCAGTGGCTACATCATTGCTCCAATGGCCCTATTGTGGCTTTCGGTAACTATCTGACCATCGAACAGGTTTACAATGCGATGCGCATAATGCGAATCATGATCTGAGTGGGTTACCATGACAATGGTGGTGCCTTCCTGGTTCAATTCGGTCAACAAGTTCATCACCTCGGTACCATTTTTAGAGTCGAGGTTTCCCGTTGGCTCATCCGCCAGGATTAACTTGGGGTTGGTTACAACCGCCCTTGCAATCGCGACGCGCTGCTGTTGTCCGCCGGATAGTTGATGGGGAAAATGTTTTTCACGATGAGCAATCTTCATCCGCTCTAAGACTTTCATCACCTTTTCCCTGCGTTCGCCCTTTTTCATTTTAAGGTAAATCAACGGAAGCTCTACATTTTCAAAGACCGTAAGCTCGTCGATCAGATTGAAGCTTTGAAAAACAAAGCCCAGATTTCCTTTTCGCAGTTCTGTACGCTGTCGTTCCTTAAGGCCTCCTACTTCATGACCTGCAAATTGATAGTGGCCTTCGGTAGGATTGTCAAGCATCCCTATAATATTCAGCAAGGTTGATTTCCCACAACCGGAAGGCCCCATGATGGCGACGAATTCGCCATCTTCGACTTTGAGTTTTACATTGTTCAACGCCAAGGTTTCGACCTCCTCGGTACGAAAGCTCTTTTTTAAATTCTGGATCAGTATCATTCTTGTTTAATTTAGTTTTACGTGTTAGTATAAAGACGTCGCCACATCGTTTTTTGTGACACTTTTTTAAATTATTTTCTTTATGCCGATATGTCGGCCGCTTATTTTAGCACGATACGTTCGGCATCCCCAAAGCTATCATAATTACTGGTTATCACTTTTTCACCGGCCTGGAGTCCTTCTAGGACTTCATAATATCTTGAGTTCTGCTTCCCGATCCTGATCGTACGGCGTAAGGCTTCGTCACCATTCGGGCCGACTACATAGATCCATTGGCCTCCAGTGCTTTGAAAGAAGCTTCCTTTTGGCAAAAGTAGCGCGTCACTCGATTCCCCCAATTGTAATTTGATGTTATAACTCTGCCCAGTACGAATGGTTTCGGGTTTTTCGCCGGTAAACACCAGATCGACCTTGAATTTGCCATTACGCACTTCGGGATAGACTTTTCGGACCCTGAGCGGATAGTCATTTCCATTTCGTTCGAGGAGTGCCGTGAGATCTCGAATGACACGGTCGATGTAATGTTCATCGATAGACGCCTCGATCTTATAGTCGGTCAGCACGTTGATCTGACCGATACGCTGCCCTTGATCTATATTTTGGCCGATTTCAGCATCCAGAAACCCTAGCTGCCCATCCGCAGGAGCGCGAACGTTTAAGTGATCCAGGCGTTGATACACCATGCCCAACGTTTTCTGCATTCGTGCCAAATCGGCATCGAGACCGGTCAAGGAGGTCTTGCGCAATTCATCATCGTTTTCGGTCTGTACTTTTATGATTTCAAATTGTTTCTGGGAAAGCTCATAATTTTCTTTTGAGGTCAAATAGACTTCTTTAGAAATAAGTTGATCATCATAAAGGGCCTGATTCTGTTCAAAGTTCCGTTTTTGTTTCTGAAGGTCGGTACTGGCTGTAGCCAACGATTTGCGCCCTTCAACCTGGCGGGAGTCAAAATTGAGCTTTGTGGATCGCAAGTCGTTCTGTTTCAATGCCAGATTACTCTCGCTTTGTAGAATATCCTCGTATAAGTTCATGTTCTCCAATTTCAGGATGATATCACCTTCTTTTACCATCGCGCCTTCCTCTATCAATTTTTCGGCCACACGCCCTCCCTCATAGGCGTCCATATATATAGTAGCAATGGGGGCTACGTTTCCATTGATGGTGATGTAATCATCAAATTTTCCCTGGGTTACCTCTGCAATGGTAAGTTTGTCCTTTTCGGTTCGAAAAGTGGATACTGACGGGCTGAAAATCATTTTCCATGCTACAAAAAGTAACAATAGCCCAAGGGCAATGTACCCATAATGTTTGGGCCGTAATCCTTTTTTCTTTTCTAGTTTTATATCCATTTTGTATTTTGTTTATTACCTCATGATACTTCATGAAACTTCAATCTGCCACTAAACGAACTGCTAAAGGTTACCCCGTATTTCTTGAAAGGGCCAGCTACTTAGTGATGGTATGACCGCTGTTTTGCGATTCTGAAATTTCGTCCTTTCTGTTTTTTCCTAACCCGTTGTCCTTTTGTCTTTCGTCTATTGTCTTCCTTTTTTAATGTTGATGTTAGTTTATATTGAACACGGGCAAGCCGCGATAAAAATCGAGTGTCTTTTGATTCAGCTGGAGTTTGATACGTACTTGTAGGTTTTCATTCTGTGAGGTGCCGTATAAATTCTTCGCTTGAAAAAGCTCCAATGCATTTATCAATCCTTTCTCATATTTCTTCTGAGCTATTTCAAATGCCAATGCTTGGGCCTCCATTTTTTTAGTGCTCTGCTCCGTTTCCACTTGAAATGCATCGTTCTGTTGCACCAACTGTTGAATTATCTTAAAGAGTTCCTGCTCTTGCAGGTCAACACTATTTTGGGCACGTGCGAGGTTTATTTTCTGCTGTTTCACCTTTGAACGGCGAGACCAACCGTAGCTTATAGGAATTGTAATAGACGCGCCAATATAGTGTGATGCGTTATCCTTAAACTGATTTTTAAAGGGAATTATAATGCCCAAAGTATCTATAGTAGTTTCATAATACCCAGTACTATACCCAGAAAAAATTGAAATAGCCGGATAGAGTCCGCCCCTAGCTGCCTGAAGCTCCTTCTTGGCGGCTTTCGCACGAAGTTCCTTTGATTTTAATATAGGGATAAAACCTTTGGCCGTATTGAAAACCGAATCGATATCGATGTCCGGAGATTTATTTTCAACGAATTCGAGATCGTCTTGAAGGACAATGTCGGTAACATTCCCTAAGTTCATTTCCTGTAACAAAGTGAGTTTGGTCGCCGCCAAGAGATTCTCATTTTGAGTGACCAATAATTTATCGCCAAGCAGGGTAGCCTCGGCCTCATATAAATCTGAACCCGCTTTTAGTCCAAGTTCTATTTGCCTTTTGACAAGGACATAGTTGCTCTCTGAAATTTTAGATTGATCTATCGAATTGTTCAACAGACCTTCATAAAATTTAATGTCATAGTAGGCCGTCATCACTCGGAAGGCTAGTAAATATTTCTGTTGTTCCAGATCTTCCATCGTCGCCTGATACAAAAATTTCGAGGCTCGGATCGAATTTAATTTTTGGAATCCCTGAAAGATATCCATCGAAGCGTTGAGCGAATAATTGTTATTGAAAAAATCGGAATTGACTATATCATTGGTAAAGGGGTCGGTCGAGCGCCCATAACTGACGACATAGGAAGATTCTCCCCCGATGTTGGGGAGTAAATCCCGTATCGATTGTCGAAAGGTTTCCCTGCCCGAATCCTTTACATATTTAAAATCCTTCAACTGCAAGTTGTGCTCAAGGGCGTAGGACACACAGTCATCCAGGGACCAAGTAGTTTGGGCGGCCAGGTGGGTCAAGGCAGTTAAGAGTAAGACGATCAATATTCTAAAAAGGGTAATCATATGTTATTGGTATGCCACAGCGATTACCATTCTTATGCCACAATTATAATATATTGATAATCAAATACTTAAAATTAAAATTATGTTGATTGGTGTCAGGCAGTGTAAAATAGTTGTACAGATATTGTAAAAATTATTGACACTTTGTTTTATATCCTGATTACAAGTCGTAGCTTTATCTACCTATTGTTGGGCCTTGGAGGATTTTCACAAAATGGGCACATTTTTTGAATGGCTGAATGGCGAACACGATGGCAGCGTGTTAAATTCGTAAACCTTAACTCAATAACTTCTTAAAATGCTCGACGCGAAAATCTTGATCGTTGATGATAATAAAAGCGTTTTAAGCGCACTTGAAATCTTATTACAGTTTGATTATAAGCATGTTACCATCATGTCCAATCCCAACCAACTGGCTTCCTATCCCAACTTGGCCGATGTCGACATCATCTTGTTGGATATGAATTTTTCGGCCGGGGTGAATACGGGCAACGAAGGCCTTTTTTGGTTACGGGAAATTAGAAAGAAGGCGCCTCAGACCTCTGTAATCATGATGACCGCTTATGGAGCAGTCGATTTGGCGGTGCGCGCGCTGAAGGAGGGTGCTTCAGACTTTATATTGAAACCGTGGAACAATGAAAAGTTGCTGGCAACCGTGCGATCAGCTTTTGAACTTAGAAAATCACTAAAGGAAATTCATAAGTTAAAACAGCAGGAGAGCAATCTAAAGCAGCTAATAAATTATGATCATAACCATATCGTAGGAGATTCAAAAGCCCTGAACGCAGTTTTGAATTTGACACGGAAAGTGGCCAAAACCGATGTAAATGTATTGATTACTGGTGAAAATGGCACCGGGAAGGAGCTTATTGCAAGGGAGCTACATCGCATGTCTATCAGGAACAATGAGGTTTTTATTGCAGTAGATATGGGTTCAATTTCCGAGAGTCTTTTTGAAAGTGAGCTCTTCGGTCATGTTAAAGGATCTTTTACCGATGCAAAGGAGGATCGGGCAGGGAAGTTCGAAGCCGCCAGTGGTGGCACCTTGTTCTTAGACGAAATCGGTAATTTGTCCTTGCAGACCCAAGCCAAATTACTTTCGGCAATTCAAAATAAGACCATTGTACGCGTAGGTGCCAACAAACCCATATCGGTAGACATTCGGTTGGTCTGTGCTACCAATTGCAACTTGGCCCAGATGGTGGTCGATGGCATTTTCAGGGAAGACTTATTGTATCGCATAAACACAATACATATTGAGGTACCTGCGTTACGGGATCGTGAAAACGATGTGTTGTTATTGGCAAATTTCTACTTGACTAAATTTGCCGCCAAATATGGTAAATTTGGATTGCGCCTGAATGAGATGGCACTAGAGAAATTAATAGAGTATCAATGGCCCGGCAATATACGGGAATTGCAACATACCATAGAACGCGCTGTAATACTCAGCGAGGGCAATGTACTGAAACCGAATGATTTTATCTTGAATTCGAAGGCGGCCATATCGGTTGAGAGCGGCCTCCATACATTGGAGGATATGGAGCTTGTAATGATTACCAACGCCCTTGATCAAAATAATGGCAATTACAGCGCAGCAGCAGAACAACTTGGTATTTCAAGGCAAACCTTGTACAATAAGATGAAGAAAATTGGGAAGTAGTGAGCAGTAGGCAGTAGGCAGGGGGAAATACGAAGTACGAAGTTGGAAGTGGGCAGAAATCAGTAATCAGTAAACAGTAGGCAGTGGCAGTAGGCAGGGGGAAATACGAAGTACGAAGTTGGAAGTGGGCAGAAATCAGTAATCAGTGAACAGGATGCAGTGGCAGTAGGCAGGGGGAAATGCGAAGTACGAAGTTGGAAGTGGGCAGAAATCAGTAATCAGTGAACAGGATGCAGTGGCAGTAGGCAGGGGGAAATACGAAGTACGAAGTTGGAAGTGGGCAGAAATCAGTAATCAGTGAACAGGAGGCAGTAAACAATGAGCAATTAACAATTAACAATGATCAGTCTACGTTGAACATTGAATTAAACGCAGTAAACAATGAACAGTAAACAGTAAGTGGTGAGCAGTCTAACTTTGGAATTTTAAAATATACTACCAACTTCGTACTTTGTACCTTGAACCTCCATTACAATGGTAAGCCGAAATATTTATCTTCAATTATTGTTCCGTATTGTCTTAATTACGCTTACCGCTTTCGGACTTGCTTATTTTTCATTTGATAAACAATATGTCGGGGCATTTTTTTTCCTAATCTTTTTGATTGGTCAGACTTCGTACCTGATTCGATATGTCAACCACACCAATCGCAAAATAGCCTACTTCTTCGACGCGATTAAGAATGAGGATTTTACCTTGCGCTTTCCCGAAAAGCTAAATTTAAAATCATTGGAAGAGCTGAATCACAGTCTAAATATGCTCAATGGGATGATACAGGCCATTCATTTGAAGAAACAGACGCAAGAGCAATATTATCAGGAGATTTTAAAACAAGCCGATATCGGCATCTTGACCTTTAACAAAAAAGGACATATTATATTTTCGAACCTTACGGTCGAGCGCTTATTAAACCATAGACCCTTAAATCATATCAAACAATTATCGCAAGTAGACGAAAATCTTTATGCGTTGTTTGAAACATTACATCCCTTCGACAGAAAGCTTTTTCAACTTACCAACGAACGAGAACGGCGCCAACTATCGCTTAAGGCTACGGCGATTACGATTGATAACGAGGATCTTCTTCTGGTCGTTGTGCAGGATATTCATCAAGAGCTCGACGAAAAGGAAACAGATTCATGGGTGCGCTTGATCAGGGTCTTGACCCACGAGATCATGAATACCATTGCGCCCATTACATCGATCTCAGAATCGCTCCTGAAATATTTTAAACCTGTAAAGGGTACGGCCTTCAATGATAAATATCAGAAAGACCTGATCATGAATACGACCAAGGGCTTAGAGGTTATTCATGAACAAGGAAAAGACTTGATTAGCTTTGTTCAATCATACCGCACCTTGCTGAACGTTCCCGAACCGGATCGAGAAATAATAAAGGCTGCAAAATTGTTGGGAAAGGTTCACGTATTAATGGGGCAACACGACGAACAGGCTAAAGTTCAATTGCTTTTCGCAACCAATCCCGAGGAACTCGAACTGTTCATTGATGAAAAACAAATATCCCAGGTTTTGGTAAACCTATGTAAAAATGCGTTGCACTCCCTTACAGATGATGACCAAGGAATCATTAAGATAACCGCTGCAATTAATAAGGAAGGTAAAAAATTCATTGAGGTATGGGACAATGGCCCTGGTATCCCGGTCGAAATAATCGAAGAGATCTTTGTGCCCTTTTTTACAACAAAACATACAGGAACCGGTATCGGCCTAAGTCTATCGAAACAGATCATGCGATTGCACAGTGGGAGCCTAAAGGTTCATTCGGTCCCAAATCAAGGAACCTCCTTTGTTATGACATTCTAAGGCCTAGCGCCAACTCTCAGAAATTTGACACAACAAGGCAACCCATTTATACCGCGCGTTGAACAACTTCAAATACCTTATTCCCGTCACATTTTAATGTTTTTGAGGGGTATTTCAATATAAGGGCATAATCGTGTGTAGCCATCAAAATGGTGCGGCCTGCTTTATTGATATCCTGTAATACCTTCATCACCTCGACACTGGTCTGGGGATCTAAATTTCCGGTAGGCTCATCGGCCAGGATCAATTCAGGATCATTGAGCAACGCCCTCGCGATAGCGATGCGCTGTTGTTCACCGCCCGAAAGTTCATGTGGGAATTTAAAGCCCTTCGTCTTCATTCCTACCTTGCCAAGTACATCTTCGATCTGTAGGTTCATTTTACCTTGATCGGTCCATCCAGTGGCTTTTAATACAAATGATAGGTTATTGTTTATGTTCCGATCAGGCAACAACTTAAAATCCTGAAATACAATGCCGAGCCTACGGCGAAGAAAGGGAATATCCCTTTCCTTCAAGGTCTTAAGGTCGAAACCGACAATATGGCCCATGCCTTCTCGCAAGGGCAGGTCGCCGTATAAGGTCTTCATAAAACTACTTTTTCCACTTCCGGTCTTCCCGATGAGGTATACGAACTCCCCCTTTTTTACCTCCAGACTTACCTCGTTCAGTACCAGGCTCTCCATCTGAAAAATGGCAGCATTCTTCAACTCCAAAATCGTATCGGTCATACTCTTTTTTCTTCGCGATTAACTCAATTATTTTATCTATGTCCTAAATACAGAACGTCCATCCTTGTTGATATAAAAGTAATAAGTTCCTATCGAAAACAAACCTAAGGCCTGTAAAATCTTTTCTTTTGTACCTATATAAATATGCAGCCGGCATATACTTAGGATGAATATTTCACGTTATCCTTAGTAATGTATCGGTAATACGTAATAGTTAGAGAACGCTATGCTTAATAAAATCACCGCTTGCCTTTCCCTTTTTTTGGGAATTGTTTGGATCGGGAATGCCCAAGAATCCAAAATTTACACCTACGAAGACAAAGAATTTCAGGATGCCTTGGCACTGTACAATAACGAACAGTACCAAGCTGCACAGACCATTTTCTCCAAGGTCAAGAATACTACCCACAACTTGGAAATCAAGGCGAATAGTGCCTATTATGAGGCCAATGCAGCTGTTCGTCTGAACCAGCTCGGGGCAGATGACCTTATGGAGGATTTTGTCGAGCAGTATCCAACATCTACCAAACGAAATTCGGCCTTTGCCGATGTGGCAGAATACTATTTTGATACCGGGAAATATCCCTACGCCCTAAAATGGTACAACAAAGTAGATCAAAAGGGGTTGTCACGAAATGAAATGGACAAGTTCAATTTCAATTATGGGTATTCCTTATTTTCATCCAAAAAGCAGAAAGAGGCCGAAAAATATCTTGAAAAAGTAAGTAATTCCCCTGTTTATGGGTCGCAGGCGAAATATTACCTTGGCTATATGGCCTATCAGCAAGATGATTATGTGGCGGCCAATGAGCAATTTGACCAAATAACAGACCAAGAGGTACTCGAAGAGAAATTGTCTTATTACCAGGCTGATATGAACTTCAAGTTGGGCAATTTCGAAGAAGCCATAGCCTTAGCCAAAAAGCAGCTGGCCAAGGCCGACCGTACCGAGATTTCCGAACTGAACAAAATTATAGGCGAAAGTTATTTTAATCTGAAACAGTATGAAAATGCCATTGCTTTTTTAAAGGAATACAAAGGCAAGCGCGGGAAATGGAACAATACCGACTATTACCTTTTAGGATATAGCTATTACAAGCAGGGTGATTACTTGAATGCCGTGCAGCAATTCAATAAAATAATCGGTGGCACCAATACTGTTTCGCAGAATGCGTATTATCATCTGGCCGAATGTTATTTAAAGCTTGATAAAAAGCAGGAAGCCCTAAACGCTTTCAGGAATGCCTCTCAAATGGACTATTCTCCCGAGATCCAAAAAGATGCCTACCTGAATTATGCGCGCCTTAGTTATGAGATTGGGAATCCGTATGAGCCCGTACCACAGGTAATTTCCGATTTTCTGAAAAAATATCCGAACGATTCAAACGCAGCGTCGATGCAGGAATTGTTGGTCGATTCATATATTACTTCGAAGAATTTTGCAGGGGCCATGGAGCTCCTTGAAAAGAATCGCAATTTTGCGAGCAAGACCACCTATCAAAAAGTAGCTTTCTACCGCGGGATCGAATTATTTATCGACACCGACTATGACGGGGCAGCCGAAAATCTCGGTAAATCGTTGGCGAGCGCAGAAGACCCGCTATTCAAGGCGCGGGCGAGCTATTGGAAAGCTGAATCTGAATACCTGTTGAACCGTTATGATTTAGCTTTGGGCGATTATCTTGAATTTCAAAAAAATCCCGTGGCCAAAACAACGGAAGAATACAAGGATATTGATTACAGCCTGGCATATACCTATTTTAAATTGAAAGACTATGGGGATGCGATTGCCAATTTTAATCGTTTTGCCGCGACAAATCCTTCCGATACCCAAAAATTATACGATGCCTATCTCAGAACGGGCGATAGTTATTTTGTGACAAGCAAATACTGGCCTGCCATTGAGACCTACAATAAAGCATTGGCCTTGAGTGGCCCTGAAAAAGATTATGCGGCCTATCACAAGGCATTGAGTTACGGTTTTGTGGGCAAAAGTGATACCAAGATGTCTGAATTGGAGGGCTTTGTCGGCAAGTACCCCAATTCTAGTTTAAACGATGATGCCCTTTTCGAACTTGCAAGTGCGTATATCACGGCCGGACAGGAAAATAAAGGGTTACAGACCTATGACCGCCTTTTGAACGAGTTCAAGGGCAGTTCCTTGGCACCCCAGGCAATCATGCGTCAAGGATTGGTGAATTACAATGCAGGTAGAAATGAAGAGGCCCTTTCGAAGTTTAAAGCCGTCGTACGTGATTTTCCAAAGACCCAGGAAGCCAAACAGGCTGTTGCGACTGCCAAGTTGGTCTATGTTGATATGGGCCGTGTAAATGAATATGCCGCTTGGGCCCGTGATCTGGACTTTGTTGAAGTGACCGATGTTGAACTTGACAATGCTACTTATGAATCGGCCGAAAAGAAGAACCTTGAAGGTGATAAGGACGCTGCCCAACGTGGATACGAAAATTATATCAAGCAATTTCCTAACGGCCTCCATTCCGTATCCGCGAATTTTAATTTGGCACAATTATTCTTTGCTAAAGGTCAAAATGAAAAGGCATTGCCCCATTATAAATTCGTGGCTGATAAAGGTTCGGGGGAATATACCGAACAAGCATTGACCCGCGTATGCGAGGTTTATATCGGAAACAAGGATTATAAGACTGCCCTGCCTTATTTGGAACGCCTGGAAACCATCGCGAATATTGGACAGAATCGCACTTTTGCCCAATCAAATCTGATGAAAGGGTATTATCAACAAAAGAATTACGAGAAAACCATTTCCTATGCTGAAAAGGTGTTATCAACCCCAAGTATCGATAATCGTATCAAGAGTGATGCCCAAATAATGATCGCACGCTCGGCAATTGCGACTGGAGATGAAGGAAAGGCAGAATCGGCCTACGCCGAAGTTCTCAAGATTGCATCCGGGGAAACAGCGGCTGAGTCGCTTTATTATGACGCTTATTTTAAGAACAAGAAAGGGCAGTTCGAAGCCTCTAATATCTCGGTTCAGAAATTGGCCAAAGATTATGCGAGTTACAAGGAGTGGGGGGGGAACGGACTGGTAATTATGGCCAAGAATTTTTACGCTTTGGGCGATGCCTACCAGGCTACTTATATTTTAGACAACGTAATCAAAAATTTTAGCCAATTTCCTGAGATTGTATCCGAAGCCAGGGGCGAGTTATCAATAATCAAGGCCAAGGAGGCGCAAAGTAACTCTTCGGTAAATCCGGACGGAAATTAACTATTCATGCAAAAAGAACACAGCAGCATGCAAATGAAATTAAAAATTATAGCCTTGGCATTCTTAGGACTCTCACAAATGGTTCTAGCCCAAGACAAAGATGAAAATGACCTTGGGACCGAAACAGTCACTGTGACAAAGGCTTATACGCCTACTATCTCGGATGCTTTTAAAATAAAGTCACTGCCCAATCTGAACGATTCGATCGTATTGCAGAAAAAGAACATTGAGTATAGTATATTTTCCGTTCCGGTTGCCTCGACCTTTTCCCCATCAAAAGGCAAGGCCTCTACTGTCAAAAGGCTTCCACCACCTGTCTTATATAATTCCTACGCCTCGGCGGGTGGGGGAAACCCGGCAAATATCATGGCAAAGTTTTATACAGTCAGGACCATCGATAGGGAATCGAATTTTACCCTGGGCCTCGACCATAATTCATCGAAAGGAGATATCGCGGGAGTAGCACTCGACAATATTTATTCGAACAGCAAATTAGACGCTTCGTATGCCAACCGGCAAAGTGATTACAATTGGGGAATTGACCTGGGCGTCCAACATCAGCTGTATAACTGGTATGGCCTTCCAGAAGGGGTCTATGATGAGAACACGATCAATGGCATCAATGAACGGCAGAATTATTTTATGGCCGGAGCCGATGCACATATAAAGGTCGAGGACTCGTTTTTCGAAAATGCCAAGTTGCACTATCGTAGATTTTGGGATGGGGTGAAATCGGGTGAGAATCGCGCCATTTTTGATGCGGGATTTAATTTTCCGGTGGGGGATGAAAATTTTGGGATCAAGGCGAAAGTCGATTTTGTGAACGGGGATTTTAAAAATGCCAGTATAAACAATGCGGATAACCTGGCAGGTATTGCGTATTCAAATCTGCAAGTCGGTATTAATCCGAGTCTTACCATGCTTCGTGATGATCTGTCCTTGAATTTGGGGGTGAATCTGGTATATGGGCTGGATATGGAAAATAGTGATAGTAATTTTTATATCTATCCGGCAGTCACGGCCTCCTTCAGAGTGCTCGATGAAAGCGTAATTGCCTATGGTGGTATCGAAGGTGAATTAAAACAAAATTCCTATTACGACTTCGTGAAGGAAAACCCATATGTATCACCTACTTTGACCGTGGCACCTACCGATCGCCAATATGATGCCTATGTGGGAATAAAAGGGCAATTATTGCCCAATTTAAGCTACAACATCAGGGGTTCCTATACAGCCGAGAATAGAAGGCCATTGTATAAATTAAATCCCCGAAACGATTTTCGCAATGATGACAAAGGCTACTACTACGGAAACTCCTTCGAAGTTTTTTATGATGATTTGAAGACCTTAGGAATTTTCGGGGAATTGAATGTTGATGTCAACCGAAATTTTACCTTGGGCGTCAATGCTGCGTTCTATGATTATAGCACTGAAACGGGCAATCCCGCATGGAACCTACCGAATATCACGGGATCATTATTCATGGATTATCAGATAGGGGAAAAATGGTATACAGGAGCGAATTTGTTTTATGTCGGGGAACGGGATGATTTTGCCTCCATCGCAGTACAGAATGTGCCCCCTTCGCAATTTCCATCGACCATGATAACGTTGGAAGGATATTTCGATGCCAACGCCCATATCGGCTATCGGCTGTCAGATCAGCTTTCAATTTTCTTAAAAGTGGCTAATATCGCGAATAAAAACTACCAACGGTGGGCGAACTATCCGGTGCAGGGTATTCAGGTTTTGGGAGGTGCGACCTATAAGTTTGATTTTTAGTCTAAAAGTTACCATAGCATTTCCCAAGATCAAGTGCAAGTGGGTGCATGCCAAAAAAGGTCCTTCGTATTGCTAGGGTTATTTCAGTACAGCCGAGATCCGTGTAATTGAACGAAAGTCCCACCTTTTGGCGCTGACACTTCTTCATAATTTCCTATTTTAGAGGTAGTTAAACGAATTTCGATGATCGTTCTGCCTTTGAATAAGCCATTCATGACGCTGGGGTGTATTTGCAGTACGCTATTTTTGTCATCGCAAAACATGGTCGAGAACCCAAGTTTCGAAGTTTTCGTTGATTGCCCGAAAAATTTAGGGAATTTTAATGTCGACGTTGCAAATTGGTCCACCCCCACAAATGGTTCTACCGATTATTTCAATGGCTGCAGTATTGCCATGGGTACCCCCAAGAATTTTAATGGATCTCAGCCTGCTGATTTTGGCAAGGGCTATGCTGGCTTCTACCTATATGCCCCAGATGATTATCGGGAATATCTACAAGGGAGGTTGAAGGAAACCTTGGTAAAGAATACAACGTATCGTGTTTCATTCTATGTAAGCCTGGCAGAGCGTTCTGATTTCGCCATTAAGGAATTCGGCCTGGTTTTCTCAAAAGACAGCCTATCGATCGAGACAAAAAAAGAACTTTCTAAAAATCGGTTATACCAACAAAGCGATAATGCGTACACCTATGTCGAAATCGCCTATTCGAATTTTTATTCCGATACCCAAGAGTGGATCCTAGTACATTCAGAATTCGTTGCTAAGGGCACTGAACGATATATTATCGTGGGAAATTTCAAAAACAATGCCAAGACACCTTTGTTCAGGATCAAAAAGAATGCCAAACAAGGTGCCTATTACTATTTGGACATGGTTACCGTGGAGGCTATTGACGGTGCAAGTACAAATAGGACGCTGACTTCGGAATCCGGGGGTATTTCGGATTTCGAAATAAACACGACGCATCGATTCGACAATGTACTATTCGAGTTTGATAGATCAAAATTATTGACATCCGCAGAAAAGGAATTAGGCCGTGTTTATGAATACCTCAATCAAAATGCAGACCTAAGTATTACCATAAATGGGCATACCGATGCCGTCGGTTCTGCCGATTACAATGAACTCCTTTCGGCCGAAAGGGCGAGAAACGTGGCCCAATATCTCATTGATTTGGGCTTGGCCGAAAATCGGATATCCTGGGTAGGCTATGGCGGTGCGCGGCCGGTCGCAACCAATGAAACTGAACTGGGCCGAAAACAGAATCGGCGGGTCGAGTTCGTAATTACGAAAAACCCCCTTTAACGAAAGGGCGAATGAATAATTTCAGTTATTCAGCGGAAACAGCCCTTATTATTTTTATTGGCCGTATCTTTACACATTAATAAATAGATAATTTAAATTTTTACAATGAACAAAGGAACAGTAAAGTTCTTCAATAATGCCAAAGGTTTTGGTTTTATAACTGAAGAAGGCGTTGACAAAGATCATTTTGTACACGTATCAGGATTGGTAGATGAAATTCGTGAAGGCGATGAGGTAGAATTTGATCTACAAGATGGTAATAAAGGATTAAATGCAGTAAACGTTAAAGTAATTTAATATATACTACTTAGTTTTTTAAGACAATGGCCTCAACGTATGTTGGGGCTTTTTTATTTTGATTGACCACCATTAAAGGGGCTTTAAGCGATTTTCAGATGTGCCAAACGCTCGTAAAGTATGCTATGCCCAAGATACCTATCAACCTCCGAATTTTGTTTTCTTCCGACTCGCATTTCACTTAAAATCCGCGTAACTTGCAAAAAATTAAAAGAACCTATGGATCTAAATATAGCGGTACTTATCGACGGGGATAATATCCCGTCGGCATATGTAAAGGAAATGATGGAAGAAATCGCTAAATATGGTAATCCGACCATAAAGCGAATTTATGGCGATTGGACCAACCCACGATTGGGAAAATGGAAAAACGTACTTCTCGAGAATGCGATTACGCCCGTGCAGCAATACGGCTATACCCAAGGTAAGAATGCAACTGATTCGGCCATGATCATCGATGCGATGGATATTCTGTATTCGGGAAAGGTAAGTGGTTTTTGCATTGTGAGCAGCGATAGCGATTTTACACGCTTGGCGACAAGATTGCGGGAAGCCGGGATGCAGGTCTTTGGCATTGGGGAGAAAAAGACTCCGAATCCGTTTATCGTTGCATGTGATAAATTCATCTATATCGAAATCCTAAAAAATCAGACGGAAGCCGGCACCGTAGATGTCATGACCGCGAAACCAACTTCGAAAAGCGATGTCGATAAAATTACAGCTAAAGACCTACGTCTTATGGCCACGACCATCGAAGATCTCGCCGATGATGATGGATGGGCGTTTTTGGGGGATGTTGGGAGCCTCCTGCAGAAAAAACAACCTAATTTTGATTCCCGGAATTACGGGTTTCAAAAATTGACCCCCTTGATCAGTTCCATCCCCCTTTTTGAGATTGAAAGACGGGAAGATTCCAAAGGCCGAAAAAAGTTGATCTATGTGAAGATCATTGAAAAGCAAAACTCGCGCTCTAGAAAATCTTAAAAAAGTCGCATCCGAATTTCAATTTGCTATGAGATCATTCGTTTTACTTTTCGTATCATTCTCCTGCCTAGTGGGTTGTAGGGAAGCATCCACCAAAGCCGAAAAAGTTAGCCTTCTTCCCATTGATAGCGTTTTTGCCGATTTCTATGCATTCAAAAAAAACATCAATCCCATTGAGGCGACTAAAGCAGGTTACAATGAATTCAATGATACCATCGCAAACTACATTTCGGATCAATACCAGGAAGGACTGAGGGCAAAGTATACTGGTTTTTTGGAGCAACTGGAGCGTTATGATTCCCTTGATATGAGTCCAGAACAATGGATGAGCCTTCGTGTCATGAAGTGGGATTGTAACATTAAAAAAGAGGGCCTGGAAAATAAGATAGTGACGATCGCCTCACCAGTCTATGATCTTCCTAGCTTTGAGTTGATGCCCTTGTTGCAAATTCAATCGTTACACCTTTATGTGGCGCAATTGGCGGGCGGTACAAGCGTACAGCCTTTTAGGACCGTCAAGGACTTTGACAATTGGCTAGAACGATTAGTGGATTATACCCAATTTTTGGATACCTGTATACTTAAAATGCAGGAAGGAATTGCGGAGCAGGTAGTCTTACCGAAGGTATTGGTTCTAAAAATGATCCCACAATTACAGGAATTTATACAGATTCCTGTGAAAGACCATCTTTTTTATCAGCCCATACATCGAATGCCCGATAATTTTGACGAGGCCGACAAAGAACGATTGTCAAAGGCCTATCAAGCTTTCATTGGCGACCAATTGATACCCAAATACAAAGCACTAAACGACTTTCTCATCAACACCTATTTACCGGTATGTAGGGAAACCGCTGGTATCGGAGCCTTGCCTAACGGAGCCGCAACCTATGATTATCTCATACGACTGCATACAACGACCAACATGACGGCCGATGAAATTCATGAATTGGGTAAAAGTGAGGTGGCTCGAATTTTGACGGAAATGGAAAAGGTCAAGAATCAGATCGGTTTTAAAGGCGATTTGAAGTCCTTTTTCAATTTTGTACGTGAAAGCAGGGAACAGATGCCCTTTAAAACACCTGAAGCGGTCATCGCCAACTTTAATGCCATTAAGGATCGAATCAACGAAAGGTTGAATGCGGTATTTAATGTGCGGCCAAAGGCAGGGTTTGAGGTGCGGCGTACAGAGGCTTTTAGGGAAGCATCCGCTAGCGCCGAATATGTGCCCGGTTCAAAAGATGGCAGCAGGTCTGGCATATTCTATGTGCCGATTCCAGATGCAAGGACCTATAATAAACTCCACGACGAAGCCCTGTTTTTACACGAAGCTATTCCTGGCCATCATTATCAATTGTCTTTGCAACAAGAAAATTTGGCCTTACCTGAGTTCCTGCATCCTGAGAGTATGGGGGTATTCGTTGAAGGGTGGGCCTTGTATGCCGAATCGCTTGGTACGGAATTGGGTCTTTACGAGGACCCGTATCAATATTTTGGCATGTTGAGCATGGAAATGCATCGGGCGATCCGCTTGGTGGTCGATACCGGCATTCATTCAAAGGGTTGGACACGCGAACAGGCCATTCAGTATTCCTTGGATCATGAGGCAGAAACACAGGCCGGTATCATTGCCGAAGTAGAGCGCTATATGGCAGCACCGGGACAGGCCTTGTCCTATAAAATAGGTCAACTAAAGATACGCTCATTGCGCACCAAGGCTGAGATGGCCTTAGGAGCCGATTTTGACATTCGGGAATTTCATAATCAAATCTTGAATTCGGGCAGTCTGCCACTAATCCTCCTAGAAGAAAAAATCACAGGTTGGATCGCAGCTTCGAAACGGCATTGATGTAGATTAATTTTGTATTTTTAATTAAGATATGTCCCATTTTTAAATGACATGCAAACTTTAAAACCACGTTTAGTATGAGAGAAATTAAAAAATTACCGTTTTTATTGTTTTTTTTGGGAATCACCCTATCTTCAGTAAGAGCCGCCGATACCCCTGAACCCAAAGAAGCTTGGGTTTCTCTGTTTGATACGGTCGAAGGAAGATGGAAATACAATGTGCAGAATGTGGATCCACAATATCAAGAGGGTGTTATGTACATTAGCAAAGAAGCAGATAATTTTGCCATTAAGATCATGATCAGTGGTGGCATGATGCCCACAGAAGAGGTGAAGGTCAACGACAGCGAAGTGGCATTTGTAGTGTATGTAGAGGATGATCGTGTTGAGATCAAATTGGTATTTGATGGCGATACCTTTGCAGGAACCGGCACCTCTTCCCAAGGACCCTTTACCTTAACAGGGAAAAGAATGAACGACCCGGAATAGTGGCCTATATGCGTACTTTTGGATAAAATTTACCAAGACCCGCTGTAATTGGCGGGTTTTTTATGCGATGATCTTTCTTAATAAAATTTCCTTATTTTAGGGAATTCAATTTATGGGGCTATGAAGCGATCAATTCTCTTTTTACTTATTCTTTTATCAAGTTGTGAACTATTGAAGGAAAAAGTCGATATGGTCGTCATCAATGCCACAATTTATACGGTCGATACTGATTTCTCGGAAGCTGAGGCATTTGCCATAAAAGATGGGAAGTTTATCGCAGTAGGAAGTACGGCAGAAATTCGGCGTACGTATACCTCCGACAGGATTATTGATGCCGATAAAAGGACCATCACCCCTGGACTAATTGATGCACATTGCCATTTTTATGGATTAGGACTGGAGCAACAGATGGTAGATCTCGTAGGCACAAAAAGTTTTGCAGAAGTACTCGAACGGGTGAAAAATTTCCAACAACAAAATCCCAAAGCATTTATTATGGGCCGTGGCTGGGACCAGAACGATTGGGAGGTCAAGGAGTTTCCTACCAAAAAAGAACTAGATGAACTGTTTCCGAATACCCCAGTGGTCCTCACAAGGATTGATGGGCATGCCATGTTGGTCAATCAAAAGGCACTTGATTTGGCGGGTATCGATTGGAGTACTCGCGCAGAAGGTGGGGAAATTGTAAAGAAATGGAGTGATGGCTGGTCGGGGATTACAGGGGTGCTTATCGATAACCCTATGGATCTGGTCTATCGCATTATTCCTGAACCTACCTTGACTGAAAAGATTCAGGCACTCAAGGATGCCCAACGCATCTGTTTTAATAATGGTCTTACGACGGTTGATGATGCGGGACTCGACCGCTCGACCATCGAATTGATCGATAGCCTTCAGAATACCGGCGACTTATCGATTCGCGTGTATGCCATGGTCAGCAATACGCCGGAAAATTTGAAATATTATATTTATAAAGGGCCCATAAAGACCGACAAACTCAATGTTAGATCTGTAAAGGTGTATGGTGATGGTGCCTTGGGTTCAAGGGGGGCAGCCCTTAAAAAGCCATATTCAGACCAACCTGGCCACTATGGTGCCATGGTTACCCCGGTATCCGAAATTGAGGATTTGGCAAGACGGCTTGCCATATCGGAATATCAAATGAATACCCATGCGATTGGGGATTCTGCCAACGCAGTGGTTTTAAGGGCGTATGAAAAAGCGTTGGATGGACAGAAAAACAGGCGCTGGCGCATAGAGCATGCTCAAGTAATCGATTCAACCGATTTTGATTATTTTAAGGATGGGATTATTCCTTCGGTTCAGCCAACACATGCTACGAGTGATATGTATTGGGCCGAAGACCGTTTGGGACCCCAAAGAGTGAAAGGGGCGTATGCTTTTAAGAGCCTGTTAAAAAAGGCCGGAATGGTGGCTTTGGGTACCGATTTTCCTGTTGAACAGGTGAATCCGTTTTTAACATTCTATGCGGCTATTGCCCGACAGGATAGCGATGGCTTTCCAAAAGGCGGGTTTCAACCTGATCAGGTGTTAACACGCGAAGAAGCATTGCGGGGAATGACTATTTGGGCGGCCTATGCCAATTTTGAGGAACTTGAAAAAGGGAGTATTGAAGTCGGGAAGTTTGCAGATTTCAATATATATAGTGCCGATTTGATGAAGGTCCCAGTGACCGAGATTCCTGAAATCAGGGCCGAACAGACCTTTATCGGTGGTAAGATAGCCGAATAGAAGTCTCCATGTTCATTTGATAATTCCATTGAATTCAGTGGGTGCAATTTTTAGCGTATTGCGGTTCCAATCCCCCCGAACGAATTCAAGAAGCGAGCGCGATTATGAGAAGATAGCACGAATGCAAAAAAAACCCAAGGCAAACGACCTTGGGTTTCTGATTTTGTTAATTGGATTTTTATTACATTGAAAATGTAATGGGGACAGCGACACGGGTTTTATCCCATCCCATGACCATTTGAACGTTTTTTCCATCTTCCTTGAAGGCGATTGAAAATGCCTCCAAAGGCGCGGCGTCAGATCCATTAGGTACTTTGATGCGAGCTACATCTGAGCCTTCATCATAGGAATAGGCTCCCCATTGATTTAAGTTTTTGTTCAGGATGACCGTCCATTCGGTTTTGCCTGGAATGGTAAATAATGAATAGGTCCCTGCTTTGATCATTTTACCGCCGAAATCGGCATCCTTGTAAAACGTAATCTCGGTCGATTCGTTGGCTCCAGTTCGCCAAACCTGCCCTTCAGGGGTCAAGGTGGTCAAGGAGCGGCCTTTTAATTGTGGACGACTGTAAACAACCTTTACCGACTTCTGTTGAATTTTAGAATCTGTTGGATAAATCGCTACATCCATTGGACTTGCATCCAATCCACTGAATTTTTGTGCAGTAGCCTTCGTCGTGCATACCAATGTTAAGACCAATGTAGTAAGTGTAAATAATTTTTTCATAACTGTTTTATGTTTTTATCCTGCCGTGTGCAGGGATATTGTTGCTAAAACTAAAGAGTATTCCCTTTAATCTTTCCTAAAAAGTCGTTAAAATTTGCCCAACTTACAGAATGCATACATTTTCTTTATCATATTTATTTATTATTACAATAAACAATTAAAAAGATATAAAAAGTTAAATATTATAACCAATAAGTGAAAATGGTTTTTTATATGAAACTATAAATACATCTTTGCTTTAAAATTGTTATAAATAAAATCTTTATGTGTGGAATTGTATGTGCATTTGATGTGAAGGAGAGTACCGAGGTCTTACGGCCCCAATTACTCGAAATGTCAAAAAAAGTGAGGCATAGAGGCCCTGATTGGAGCGGAATTTATTCTAATGAGAAGGCTATTCTGGCGCATGAGCGCCTTGCCATTGTAGATCCGGCCTCGGGAAAGCAACCCTTATTCAGTGCGGATAAAAAGCTGGTATTGGCGGCCAACGGGGAAATTTATAACCACAGAGAGCTGCGTAAGCAGTTTGAAGGTAACTACCAATTTCAGACTGAATCGGATTGTGAAGTCATTTTGGCGCTCTATAAGAAAAAGGGCGTAGATTTTTTAGACGAAATGAATGGCATCTTTGGGTTTGCGATCTATGATGTCGAGAACGATACTTATTTTATCGCTCGAGATCATATGGGGATAATACCCTTGTATATCGGATGGGACCCAAATGGAACCTTTTACGTTGCTTCCGAATTAAAGGCCTTGGAAGGCACCTGTACGAAAATAGAACTTTTCCCCCCAGGACATTATTTTCATAGCAAGGAGGGTGAAATGAAACGATGGTACACCCGGGATTGGATGGAATATGACGCCGTAAAGGACAACGAAACAAGTATCCAGGCAATTAAGGAAGCCTTAGAGGCCGCTGTGCATAGGCAATTGATGTCTGATGTACCCTATGGGGTTTTGTTATCGGGCGGATTGGATTCCTCGGTAACCTCGGCCATTGCTAAAAAGTATGCCCAAAAAAGGATTGAGTCAGATGATACGACCGATGCTTGGTGGCCTCAATTACACTCCTTTTCCGTGGGCCTGGAAGGTTCTCCCGATCTTGCTGCTGCTAGGAAGGTAGCCGATCACATCGGCACCGTTCATCACGAAATCAAATTTACTATTCAAGAAGGCCTTGATGCCATTAGGGATGTAATCTATAATTTGGAAACGTACGATATTACGACCATTAGGGCTTCTACACCGATGTATCTGATGGCCCGTGTCATTAAATCAATGGGGATAAAAATGGTGTTATCAGGGGAAGGAGCCGATGAACTTTTCGGTGGGTATCTCTATTTTCACAAAGCGCCCAATTCCCGTGAATTTCATGAGGAAACCGTTAGAAAGTTGAGCAAATTGCATATGTACGATTGCCTGCGCGCCAATAAATCCCTGGCTGCCTGGGGTATCGAAGGACGCGTACCATTTCTTGATAAGGAATTCATGGATGTCGCCATGCGAATTAATCCCCAAGATAAAATGATCAATGGGGAACGCATGGAAAAATGGGTTGTCAGAAAGGCATTTGAGGATATGCTTCCCTCAAGCGTAGCTTGGCGTCAGAAAGAACAGTTCTCTGACGGAGTTGGTTATAGTTGGATCGATACCTTGAAGATTATGGTGAATGAAGAAGTGACCGATGATCAATTGGCGAATGCCAAATTTCGTTTTCCGTTGCAGACACCAACCACCAAGGAAGAATTTTACTATCGAACTATTTTTGCTGGGCATTTTCCATCAGACGCGGCTGCTTTGTGCGTGCCACAGGAACCTTCGGTAGCTTGTAGCACGAAGATTGCCCTTGAATGGGACGAAGCTTTTAAGAACATGAACGACCCGTCAGGAAGGGCGGTGGCCAATGTGCATACCGATGCCTATACCAAATAGCGAGTCGATGTGATAGATTGCACTAGCATCGTATTTTGTTTAATCATCCATGAAGTCCCACCCTATATTGGTGGGACATTCGATGTATGTGAGACATGGTAGTGATTTTAAATGGTGCCTATGGCTTCCTGTCACTTCATATTGCTATTTAGAAATTCACGGCTTGGATTTCCAAAGGGATCCCGCACTGCACACTAGTTGGCGCCTCGTACCGTTGAGGTATTAGAATATCCCAAAGAAGTAAACATCTTTAGGGTCCGGCAGTCATATCTTGCCTTGTTTGATAGTAGCTAAGCGATGATAATCGTCGTGAAGACGAAATAAAATAGATTTAAAGGAACGCTTACTATGGCATGCGTATATTTAGGTCTTAAAAGAAATTCGATATGAATAACTTGATCATCAATTTTACCCCCACGGGGATGATACCTACAAAGAAAATGACATCCCATGTGCCGATCAGTGTCTCTGAAATTGTTGAAGATGTGCATCGGGCCACTGAAATTGGCATAACTTCGGTGCATTTGCACGCACGGGACGCCATCTCGGGTGAACCAAGCTATAAAAAGGAGATTTATGCCGAGATCATAGACGGTATTCGAAAATTCGATCCCTATCTCGCCGTCTGCGTTTCCTTGAGTGGCAGGAATTTCAATGAATTCGAATTTCGTTCAGACCCCTTGCTCTTGGAGGGATGGCTTAAACCTGATTTTGCCAGTTTGACATTAAGTTCCTTGAACTTTAATGCTACGGCAAGTATAAATTCGCCGACCATGGTGCAGGATCTTGCAACCCTTATGAAGGAAAAAGGCATTGTGCCGGAATTGGAAGCATTTGATATCGGCATGATTAATTATGCCAAATATCTCGAGAAAAAACAATTGATTGCAGCACCTTATTATTTTAATCTACTTTTTGGAAACATCGCCTGTGCACAAGCCGACTTGCTGCATATTGGAACGATGATACGAGATCTTCCCGATAATTCATATTTTGCGTTGGCCGGTATCGGTAATGATCAATTGATGTTGAATTCTCTCGCTATTGCCATAGGTGCTGGGGTGCGGGTCGGACTTGAAGATAATATCTGGTATGATGCTTCAAGGACCAAATTGGCAAGCAATGAAGATTTGCTCAAACGGGTACATATTATTGCTGAAGCCAACGGAAGAGCGGTAATGTCTTCTAAGGAATTTCGGGAAGTCATGGGCTTGGAAGCCGGGAATGGCAACTATGGCCGAACACACTAAAATTAAGAAATGGGGATACAGGAAGGAAAGCGGGTTCCGGCATTAAAAAGATTTTTGATCATTATTCGAAAAGGATTATTTCTGATGGGACTTCAAAACCGATTGGCAGCAATTGGCATTGATATCATGCCCTACTACTGGGTCCAGGAGGGTTTTGAACCCTGCGAAGTACCTGCTATCAAAGGGGAAATATCCGATTATACGCTCCGTTATTTGAATCTGGAGGAAATCGAGATTATGGTCAAAGGCATGCCCCGACAGGCCGAAGAAGAAATGATCGAAAGCTTTAAAAAGGGCCAACTATGTATCGGTCTGGAACATAACAAAGAAATCGCCGCCTTTATGTTTATGGAATTGAACGACTTTGAATTTAAGCATAGAACGTTCACATTAAAGAAAAATGAAGCGTATTTATTAAACATGTGGACGTTCAACGCCTATCGCGGCCGCAATTTGGCCCCGTATCTGCGCTATGAAAGCTATCGGTTATTGCGAGAGATGGGGAAGGATACAACCTACAGTATTACACATTATTTTAATAAATCATCGATTAAATTCAAGGAAAAGCTAAAGGCAAGACCCTTAAAGCTCTATCTCTACGTCGGGTTGTTCGGAAAAATAAAAAACCATTATTTGATTAAGAATTTATCGCGATAGTCAGTTAAATCCACACAGTATCTTCTGTAAAACCGCCATTCTTCAAAGTGCAGCATCCACGGGTTTCAAGCTACCAAATTTTCCACATTTTTTGTTGATAACTTCGAGGTTAATAAAACCTTAAAAACCCATATTCCATGGGCTATTGCGTATATTTGCAGGATTCTCAAAATTAAGTCGAACAACCTATTATTTTATGAGCGAAGAAGCAAAAGACAAAGACGAAAACAAGGAAAAATATTCGGCGGATAGTATTCAGGCCCTGGAGGGTATGGAACACGTGCGTATGCGCCCCTCTATGTACATTGGGGATATTGGTATACGGGGCCTACACCATTTGGTCTACGAAGTGGTCGATAACTCTATCGATGAGGCAATGGGCGGCCATTGCGATACCATAGAGGTCATTATCAATGAGGATAATTCAATTACCACCATCGACAATGGAAGGGGTATCCCTGTTGACCTTCACAAAAAGGAAGGTATTTCTGCCTTGGAGGTGGTCATGACCAAAATCGGTGCGGGTGGCAAATTCGACAAGGATTCCTATAAGGTTTCCGGTGGACTTCATGGAGTTGGGGTTTCAGTCGTGAATGCGCTTTCCGATCATTTGAAGGCGACCGTATATCGTGATGGGAAAATCTGGGAGCAGGAGTATGAACGTGGCAAGGCAATGTATCCTGTAAAAAGTGTGGGTGAAACCACAAAAAGAGGTACAATGGTCACCTTTCATCCCGATACACAGATATTTAGCCAGACCATTGAATATAGTTATGAGACATTGGCTAATAGAATGCGTGAACTTTCCTTTTTAAATAAAGGAGTGACCCTTTCATTGACCGATAGACGTCAGAAGGATGACAAAGGTGAATTTGTGTCGGAAACCTTTCATTCGGATGAAGGCCTGAAGGAATTCGTTAAATTTTTGGATGGTAACCGGGAGTCCTTAATCAAGAATGTCATAGCCATGGAAGGCGAGAAAAATGATATCCCGGTAGAGGTGGCCATGATCTACAATACCAGCTATACTGAAAACCTCCATTCGTATGTCAATAATATCAATACCCACGAAGGCGGTACGCATCTATCCGGTTTTAGAAGAGGGCTTACGACTACCTTAAAGAAATATGCCGACGCCTCGGGGATGCTCGATAAACTAAAGTTTGAAGTCCAAGGGGATGATTTTAGGGAAGGGTTGACAGCCATCATCTCGGTGAAGGTGCAAGAGCCCCAATTTGAAGGACAGACGAAGACCAAACTCGGAAACCGTGAAGTTTCGGCAGCAGTTTCACAGGCAGTTTCCGAAATGTTGACAGATTATCTGGAAGAACATCCAGATGATGCCAAGATCATCGTGCAAAAGGTGATATTGGCGGCACAAGCAAGGCATGCTGCCACCAAGGCGCGCGAAATGGTTCAGCGAAAGACCGTTATGAGTATCGGTGGCCTACCCGGAAAACTTTCCGATTGTTCCGAACAAGATCCTACCCTTTGCGAAGTATTTTTGGTCGAGGGTGATTCCGCAGGAGGAACCGCTAAGCAAGGTAGGGACCGAAACTTTCAGGCCATACTGCCTTTGCGCGGTAAAATCCTGAATGTTGAAAAGGCCATGACCCATCGGGTATTTGAAAACGAGGAAATAAAGAACATCTATACGGCTTTAGGGGTGACAATTGGTACCGAAGATGATAGTAAGGCCTTGAACCTTGATAAATTGCGATATCATAAGGTAGTCATCATGTGCGATGCCGACGTAGATGGAAGCCATATTGAGACCTTGATATTGACGTTTTTCTTTCGATATATGCGTGAATTGATCGAAGGAGGACATGTATATATTGCCACACCGCCCTTATATCTTGTGAAAAAAGGAGCAAAAAAGCAGTATGCATGGGATGATAAGGAACGAGATGCCATTGCCGAAAGTTATAGCGGGGGTGTCAATATACAGCGCTACAAGGGTCTTGGTGAAATGAATGCCGAACAATTATGGGATACTACCATGAATCCGAATTTTAGGACCCTACGCCAAATTACCATCGATAACGCGACCGAGGCCGATCGAATCTTCTCAATGTTAATGGGGGATGAAGTACCACCAAGAAGGGAATTTATTGAGAAAAATGCCGTGTATGCGAACATTGATGCATAAGAATCGGTACTTACACAACAAAAACCTGCACCATCGGTGCAGGTTTTTTAGTTTTGGGGAAAACTTACATTATGAAAAGAGTATTTTTCCTACTTCTAGTATTGATCAGCGTTCAGAGTTGGTCCCAAACCAATCTCAATGATATTTTGGCGGCCGGCCTTGGGGATGCCGAAAAATTTGCAAATTCTTATTTATCGCCTGTTTCAGAAGGGGCAATGCATAGCATCTCAAATGGTTGGTACAATTCGGGAGATTCAAAACCACTTGGAGGTTTTGAAATATCCATTATCTGCAATATGGCCAGTTTCAAGAATAAGGATGCGAAGAAAACCTTTTTATTGGATACCGCCGAATATGAGAATTTAAAGTTTGATGATGGCAGCCCTTCTAAATTGGTTTCTACCGCTTTAGGAGATATAAAGGGAATAAATGCCTATGTCGAGTCAGAGATTGCGCCAGGCATCACAGAGCGTGCTGATATTGAACTTCCAACGGGCCTGGCCTCAGAAAACATTAATTTTGTTCCGTCGGCCTTCTTACAGGTTGCTGTAGGACTGTCTAGGGGAACTGAAATAAAGGCGAGGTTTTTGCCAAAGATCAATACCAATGAGGTCGCTATAGGTCTCTATGGTATTGGGTTGCAGCATGAATTTACGCAGTATCTGCCCGCCGGAAAAATAGTTCCAGTAAGCATTTCAGGCCTCATAGGCTATACCCATCTCGATGGCACCTATGATTTTACCAATACCGATGTCATTGCCGGGGCGGATCAACGAATAGACGTGGTAATGAACACATGGGTGTTCCAAGCTGTGGTATCGACCAAATTGCCCATCATCAATTTTTATGGCGGAATTGGATACCTGACCGGGAAGTCGAATACTGATTTATTGGGAACGTATCAGGTAAAATCAGGCCCATTTCAACAAACCTATACCGATCCGTTTTCGATTGCCAAGGATGTGAATGGCATACGTGCAAACATTGGAGCGAAATTAAAACTTGGCTTTTTCAGATTGAATGCCGATTATACGCTGGCTGACTTCAATAGCCTGTCTGTCGGGATTAATTTTGGACTTCGGTAATCAACCCAGTACTATGAATAATTGAAGACCCGATGAAAACATCGGGTTATTTTATGCCAATTTTTTAAGTCTTCCTACAAGGCTACCTGCTAATACGTTTATTCTTACCGCATCAATTATTATTACGACAAGGAACTTCGTTATTGGCGGTGTCAGTAGCTCCGGCCATGAAGCGTGTAACGAATGCGCAATGAAGGTACTGACACCTTCTATCGGTCAGAAAACTGTATATCTGGGACATTTCGTTTAGCGATGCAATGGGCCGATAATCAATCTTGATCAGTAATTTTGTGTATTTCATCGAAATAATAATACAGTTCATCGTAAAAATACACTATTTAGTGGGAATATTCCTTCTTCTAAAAGAACGTCGTTGTGCCCCAATGGGATGCTACGTTCATCGAATAACATCGTATAATGAAAAAATCACAAATTTTATAAACATGAATAGGGTAGAAGTGGCTAGGGCAATGTATTCAGCCTCCTTTCGTGAGGAATCCGGGTACCTTAACGTACATAGTACAAGGTATCTTCGGTCTCATGGTCGATACCGTTATTTTATGGTTCTTTAGTAGTTCGAATTTAGTATTACAAAGGGTTTTGTTTTTGAGTAGGTTCTAAAACCAAGGCCATCAAAAAAGCGCCGCTTGGGGGCGGCGCTTTTTTTGATTTTTGCAATGATTACATTGCCTTAATCCCATTTATAAGAAATACCATGTTTTTATTTGAAAGCTACTCTCTGGCTGCCATTTGAAAACCATCAATGCGTTCTAAAAGTGCACTTTCGGGAACGGTTTTCATAATAACCACATCAGTCGGCCTGTCAATGCCCGGATAGGATATGCTATATTTGCCATTTTCAAGTTTCCATTTAAAATCGGTCTTAATTACGATCTTTCCATCTTCGATGCTGTGAAATCTGCCGAGATAGGCGTCATTGAATATCCATTCCCTGCGAATAATATGTTTTTCAGATGCGTTCACGGTTTGTACTTCCAACCGGGTCCAAACGCCGATAACGGGATCGTTGTTTTCAGGGATACGAGAGCAATTGCTGATAAAAATAATTCCGACAAGTGCAACGAATGAAAAGAGTTTTTTCATCGGGTAGGTTTTTTTTGATTCGGGGTTTTCTACTGAATTTAACGCTCTTAGGCGGTTCCGTATTGCAAAGAATCGACGTACGACATCTTATTTTATTTTTCTTCGTTGAACGACTTCTTTTTTTAACAAGTGCCGTTTTGGCACCTTATATAATTTCGGTAGGCGACGATATAAAAGTATATTTCGGACCCATTTATCTGTTAAATTCTGTATTTTTGAACCATTAAAAATCTAAGTAAAAACTCAAATATGAAAATTACCGTCGTAGGGGCAGGCGCCGTAGGTGCGAGTTGTGCCGAATATATTGCTATCAAGAATTTTGCATCAGAAGTGGTATTGTTAGATATCAAGGAAGGCTATGCCGAAGGCAAGGCCATGGATTTGATGCAATGTGCCTCATTAAACGGTTTCGATACTAAGATCACTGGGGTTACCAATGATTATGCCCTGACTGCTGGTAGCGACATTGCGGTGATTACCTCGGGGATTCCAAGAAAGCCCGGTATGACGCGCGAAGAATTGATCGGCATCAATGCAGGAATCGTAAAAACCGTAGCGTCGAATCTAATACAGCATTCACCGAAGGTAACTTTGATCGTAGTGAGCAACCCAATGGATACCATGACCTATCTGGTTCACAAGACGACCGGATTGCCAAAGAACAAGATCATTGGCATGGGAGGTGCGCTAGACAGTGCCCGTTTTAAATATCGCCTCGCCGAGGCCTTGGGAGCTCCGATATCCGATGTTGATGGTATGGTAATAGGAGGTCATAGTGATACTGGGATGGTACCTTTGGTATCCCATGCCACAAGAAATAGTATCAAGGTTTCCGAGTTTTTATCCTCCGATCGTTTGGCGCAAGTCTCTGAAGACACCAAAGTCGGTGGAGCTACCTTGACCAAATTATTGGGAACGAGTGCCTGGTATGCTCCCGGTGCTGCAGTCTCGGCCCTGGTTCAAGCCATAGCCTGTGATCAAAAGAAGTTATTTCCATGTTCGACCTTTTTGGATGGCGAATATGGCCTAAAGGACATATGTATTGGTGTTCCGGTGATTTTAGGAAAAAATGGTATTGAGAAAATCGTTGATATACCCCTTAGCAGTGCCGAAAAAGCAAAAATGAAGGAAAGTGCTGAAGGGGTCACCACTACCAATAATCTTCTAACCCTTTAAGGAATTCTCTGATTTTTATAGAACTACACGCCGTAATTGCGGGGTGTAGTTCGTTTTTTTAATTACTACTAAATATATATTGTCAATTCCTAGGGTAAATCATATATTTGCACGCATTTAATAAATGCATCGCTAAAATATATTCAACCCATGCAAAATAAAGGACTTGTAAAGCTTTTTGCCCTTTTATTCGGACTCGTAAGTATCTATCAACTCTCGTATACTTTTATCGCTAGTAAGGTTGAAAAGGAGGCTAAGGTCTTCGCTGCCAGCCGTGTTTCCAATACTGAAAATGATTATGTCGCAAGACGCGAGGCCCTAGAGGCAAGCTATCTTGATTCGATCGGAAGTAATCCCATCCTTGGTTTTACCGATTACAATGAGGCCAAGAAAAAGGAATTGAACAAGGGTCTTGATCTGAAAGGGGGTATCAATGTTACCTTGCAGATTTCAGTGAAGGATATTTTGAAAGGCCTTGCCAATAACACTAAAAATCCGATTTTCAATAAAGCCTTGGCCGATGCCGATACAGCTTCCAAAAATAGCGATGACACCTATATTAATTTATTTTTCGAGGCATTCGACAAAATTAAGGGAGACACCAAATTGGCATCACCCGATATTTTTGCGAATAAAGGTCTCAGTGATGCCGTAAACTTTCAAATGAGCGATGATGAGGTAAAACCTATTATCCGTAGAAAGATCGACGAATCAATATCTTCCGCCTTTGAAGTATTACGCGAGCGTATCGATGGTTTTGGAGTAACCCAGCCAAATATTCAGCGTGAAGGTAGCTCAGGCAGAATCTTGGTAGAGCTTCCGGGAGCCCGGGATATTGCGCGTGCACAAGACCTATTATCGAGTACCGCACAACTTGAATTTTGGGAGACCTATCCGCAAAGCAATCAAAGTTTTAGTACGTTTATCGTTGCTGCTAATGAGCGATTGAAGTCAATGGTCGATACCACGAAAGTGGAGCAACCACAAAAGGAAGAGTCCGAGATTGACTCCCTCTTGTCGGATGTTGCTTCAGATTCCCTAGACATAGCCAACCAAGTGAATCCTTTGTTCAATCTTTTATTGCCAGCGAATCCTGGCAGCAATGCTATGTTCAGGGCAGCTATCAAGGATACGGCCAAAGTTGGCGAATACCTGAGAATGCCCGAAATACGTAGACTTTTACCAGCTGATATTCAGTTTACAAGGTTCGTTTGGGAACGACCTTCCACGCCAGAAACCGAGGTGGTAGATTTATACGCATTAAAATCAAATCGGGAAGGAACGCCTAGAATTAGTGGAGATGTCGTAAGCGATGCCCGGGATGATTTTGATCAATTCGGAAAGCCCGCCGTTTCAATGACCATGAATACCAAGGGTGCCAAGGAATGGGAAAAATTAACAGGGGATGCCTACACGAACCAAACAGGGATTGCAATCGTTTTGGACAATAAGGTATATACAGCCCCAGGGGTTTCTTCAGGCCCTATTTCAGGAGGTCGCTCCGAAATAACCGGAAAATTTACCGTAAATGAGACAAAGGATATTGCCAATGTGCTTAGGGCGGGTAAATTGCCGGCTTCTGCAGAGATAATCGATTCATTTGTTGTTGGGCCTTCCTTAGGCCAAGAAGCCATCAATAGCGGCTTCAATTCCTTTATGATCGCGATGGTAATCGTGTTGGTATGGATGATCTTTTATTATGGTAGGGCTGGGGTCTTCGCCGATATTGCACTCTTGCTAAATATTCTATTGATCTTTGGGGTGCTCGTGAGTCTTAATGCCGTCTTGACCTTACCTGGGATTGCAGGTATCGTATTAACTTTGGGGATGTCGGTCGATGCGAACGTGATCATCTATGAACGTATTAAGGAAGAAATGGCCAAGGGTAAAGGGAAACGCCAAGCTGTGGCCGATGGATTTGACAATGCGCTTTCCTCGATTTTGGATGCGAACATTACCACTGGTCTGACTGCTTTAATTTTGTTCCTTTTTGGTTCGGGGCCCATCAAAGGGTTTGCAACCACCTTATTAATTGGTATCCTTACGTCATTGTTCACCGCAATCTTTATAACCCGATTGCTGATTGACTGGTATCTTAGTGCTCGGGAGAGAAGGTTGGACTTTAGCACCGCATTGACCAAAAACCTGTTCACCGGTGCCAATTTTGATTTCCTTTCGAAACGTAAAATCGCCTATGTCGTTTCTAGTACGTTGGTCGTCATTGGGCTTTGGTCTTTGTTTTTTGGCCCAGGCCTGCAACAAGGGGTCGATTTTGTAGGGGGTAGAAACTATCAGATTCGTTTTGTTGACCCGGTAAATCCGTCCGAAATCACCAATGACCTAACCAAAGTCTTAGGGAGTGCGAGTGCCAAGACCCTTGGTGACGCCAACCAAATTATGGTAACCACTAATTATAAGGTGGATGTTGAGGGTACCGAAGTTGATGATGAAATCTTGGATAAATTGTACACTACCCTGCAGAAATACATGCCAGATGGTACTACCTTTCAGGAATTTGTTCCTGGAGGTCCCAATGACAATGTGGGTGTTATGAAATATCGAAAGGTGGGCCCTACCATTGCTGATGATATCAAGAAAAACGCCTTTTTAGCCATTGTAGGGTCTTTAGCGGTAGTCTTCTTATATATCTTATTTCGTTTCCGTAAGTGGCAATTTTCACTGGGTGCCGTAGTAGCTGTATTTCACGACGTGCTCATGGTATTAGGGGTCTTCTCCTTGTTTGGGAAAATCATGCCTTTTAACATGGAAATCGATCAAGCTTTTGTGGCGGCGATACTGACGGTTATAGGGTACTCCTTGAACGATACGGTAATCGTTTTTGACCGTATTCGTGAAATAGTAGCAGAAAGAGGTTGGAAATCAGGTGAAAATACGAATTCTGCATTGAACAGTACTTTGGGAAGAACCTTGAACACCTCCTCTACAACCTTGGTTGTATTGATTGCCATCTTCGTTTTTGGGGGGGAATCATTACGTGGTTTTATGTTTGCCATGATCGTTGGTATCGTGGTAGGAACCTATTCATCCTTGTTCATTGCAACTCCCGTAATGTATGATTTCTTGAAAAAAGACGTGAAGGCCGGGAAAGTATAAGAAATACATGAAAATAAAAAAAGCCGTCTTTGAACGGCTTTTTTTTATGTACGATATTAACACCGTTAAGGCCACTTTTTGGTTTCTTCTTCTCAATTTACTTCAGTCCGATTGGATGCGCTACCACTAGGATGTATCGATTATTAGGATATGCTGAAATTTTGTGGATTCTTCGACCTTACGAGACTTCCAATACGCGACCAGTAGAACCTGTTTTCGACATTGTTAACTCATATATAGATTGGGGATGCAAGCCTGGCTCTTTTCGATGGGAAACAAAAAGAATGGCCGTATCACTTTCTGTTGCAATTTTGTTGACCAAAGCGACCACGAACGCCGCAGAAGCATCATCGAGTCCGGCTGTGGGTTCGTCAAGAATAAGGAGTAAAGGATGTTTCACCATGGCCCGGGTAGTCATTACCAACCGCTGCTGACCAAGTGTTAAATCACTGAACAATGAATCTTTCAAATCCCACATGGCGATCAACTGCAACCACTCCTTCGCCAAGCGTGTCTGGGCTTCGGTTGGTTTTAGATAAAGGCCTATCGAATCAAACAGACCAGAGATAATCATGTGCTCGACCGTATGGTGACCTTTGAATTTATCGGTCATGGCCGGGGTAAAATACCCTATCTTTTTCTTGATATCCCAAATGGTTTCACCGCTTCCTTTCTGCCTGCCAAAGATGAAAAGCCGTTGACCGTAACCTTTGGGATTCTCGCCTGTTATCATTGAAAGAATCGTGGTCTTACCACTGCCATTTTTGCCCATTAGTTGCCAAAAATCTCCTTTCCGTATCGTCCAGTCGATTTTTTTTAAAATGCGTTTGGTACTATAAGCTACTGAAATTTGATCAAGTTGAATTAAAATAGGGCCCTCGAAATCTATCTTATGAAGCGGTTCAGGTAACCTTTGTTGCGCGTTGAACTGAATGGGTGCTTGAAATTCGGAACCCTCAAGCTCGCGTAGTTCGGTTTTTTGTAACTCGGCGAAATTGGTTATAAACGGAAGTATATCTACTTTTCGACTGAAGATCTGAATCATGGTGGTGGTTGGTGCCATTGCCCGCAGCGTTTTCCTGAGTGTTGCCTGGGCATCGGTGTCAAGGTTGTCAAAGGGGTCATCGAGAATCATAAAATCGGGTTTCGATTTCAATAGAAAACGCAACAGCGCTTTTTTCTGTTCCCCGCTCGACATCGACCGTAATTTTTGGGACGACATTCCTGTAAGGACTTTTGTGTCGTGACGGTCCTCATCTTCTAAATAGACATCTAGGGCGATTTTTGAGAATAGTGCCCCCTGCAAACCTTTTAGGTGCCTAAATACTGGGGAAACACGTCCGTTTAATAAGTCATTTATAAAGTCACTTTTATGCGATGAATTGATACTAAAGATGGCCCAATGCGCGTTACGTATCATAGATAGGTTTCTGCCTTAAATATATCGAAATATATTTTTTGTGCATTGAACCCTTCGTCGATCTTCGCAGAAAAACCGAAAATTTAGTGTACATTTGAGTGTCCCCAGAAATCCTGAAATGAAGCGTTTACTCCCTAGAATCAAGGAAATACTATTCAGAATCAACTTAATTTCGCGACCGTTATTCAATACAAGGGCAGCCGGAATTTATTTATTGCTTTTTGCCGCGGCCATCGGTATCGCCACGTTTGTTGAAAATGACTTCGGCACCAGTGCCGCACAAAAGGTAATCTTCAAATCGTGGTGGTTCGAGTTACTACTTCTCTTATTCGGAATTACGATTCTGGTTAATATTTTTAGGTTTCGGATGATTGAGCAAAAGAAATGGTCGCTACTTCTTTTCCACGGTGCAATCATCGTTATTATAATCGGAGCGGGCGTTACGCGCTATTTTGGTTTTGAGGGTATTATGCATATCCGTGAAAATGACACCTCCAATAGTTTTTTATCGTCGAATACCTATTTAAAATTCACGGTCACTAAAAATAATCAGATCTATGCCTTTGATGAGCCTGTGCTTTTTGCTTCCTTGGGAAACAATAATTGGCAGCGTTCTTATATGATCGGCAATGATTTAATAGAAGTGAAAACAAAGGAGTTCATACCCAATCCGAAACAAATGCTCGGAGAAAGTTTGGAAGGCCAACCTACCTTGCAAATTGTCGTTGCCGGAGCGAATGGCCGGGAAGAATATTTTGTCAATGAAGGCCAGACCAAGCAAATTAGAGGGCTGATTTATAATTTTAAGGAAACGCAATTACCCGACGCCATCAATATTACTTTTAGAAATGATTCGCTATTGTTCAATTCGAACCGTACTTGGACGCAAACCGTTATGGCGACCCAAACCAAGGATACGATCTACCCTTCAGACCGATATCGACCACTTTTGCTACGCTCATTATATTCAGATGGCGTAAATAATGTAGTTTTTTCAAATTTTAATAAAAATGGCGCCGTTCGAATGGAATCGGAAGGCCCCAAGGTTAAAAATGAAAGCATGACGGCCTTGTCTCTTGATGTGACGGTTAATGGTACCACCCAGGAAGCCATTGTGTATGGGAGCCGAGGAATGCCCGGCAGGCCTGAATCGATGAATTTTGGCGACTTGGATTTTTCAGTAGCCTATGGATCCAAGGAAGTAACCGTTCCGTTTTTTATTAAACTGAACAAATTTATCATGGATAAATACCCTGGTACTAACAGTGCCTCCTCGTATGCAAGTGAAGTCACCTTGGTCGATCAAAGCAAGGATGTGAAAATGGATTATCGGATCTTCATGAACAATATCTTGGATTATGACGGATACCGATTTTTTCAATCTTCCTTTGATAAGGATGAAAAGGGGACCTATTTAAGTGTCAATAATGATTTTTGGGGAACCTGGATTTCGTATTTGGGATATGCACTTTTGACCTTCGGCATGCTATGGACCTTGTTCAGTAAGCAGACCCGATTTTATCAGGTTACCCAAAAGATCAAGAAACTACGGGATAAGGGTCCGACCTTTATTTTCATTCTATGCTTCTCGTTTTTCTCTATGGCTCAGGATGTCAAGGACGATGTTTTCATTAAGCATGCGGTGAGCAAGGAACATGCAAACGAATTCAGTAGGCTTGTTGTGCAGGACTTTAAAGGAAGAATGAAACCGGTTCATACATTGTCCCGCGAAATAATGCGAAAATTGGCGCGGAAGGAAAGTCTATACGGCCTCTCTGCGGATCAAATTCTACTAAGCCTTTTAGTCGACAAACAAGCGTGGTATGCCGTCCCTATCATAAAGTTAGGGAACCATAAGGATATTCAAAAAAAGTTAAGTGTTGGAGGTGATTATGCGGCCTACAAAGACTTTTTCAATACGAATGGTGAATACAAGTTGCGTGATGAAATGCGCAGGATCTATAGCCTCGAGCCTATAGATCAAGGCGTTTATGAAAAGGAATTATTGAAAATAGATGAACGGGTGAATATTTTAAGCATGGCTTTTTCAGGAACCTTGTTGAAAATCATTCCCAATCCCGATGATCCAACAAATACGTGGGTGTCAAACACTACCCACAATCATGGAACCGATGTTGGCAATGATCATCAGGATAGTGTAGCCGATAAATTTTTTGGGGCGTACACGGCAGCACTACAAGAAGGAATACAAACAAACAATTTTACTCAGGCCGACCATCTATTAGGGGAGTTAAAGGCCTATCAGATAAAAAACGGGGGTGATATTATGCCATCTCAATCAAAGATAAGTGCCGAAATCATACTGAACAAACTGAATGTATTTACGTCTTTGGCGGCTTTGTATATCCTATTGGGCCTTGCTTTACTTTTCTTTTTGTTCCTTTCTGTTTTTAAACCAACTGTAAATTTAAAATGGCCCTATTTGATCTTGTTTTCTTTGGTCGTTTTTGGTTTTGCCATGCACACTCTTGGGCTTGGTCTTCGCTGGTACGTTTCAGGAAGGGCCCCATGGAGCAACGGGTATGAATCGATGATCTATATTGCCTGGACATCTACCTTGGCTGGGCTTTTATTTACCAGAAAATCTTTTGGAGGCCTAGCGGCTACTATGGTGTTGGCTGCGACCATCCTCTTTGTGGCCACCTTGAGTTTCCTTGATCCTGAAATAACACCGTTGGTGCCGGTTTTAAAATCGTATTGGTTGACCATTCACGTATCACTCGAGGCCGGGAGTTATGGCTTTTTGATGCTCGGCGCAATCATTGGTCTGATCAACCTCGTCTTGATGATATTCCTGAATGACGCGAATAAGGCCAGGATCAAAAGGATCATTCAAGAAATGTCATATATCAGTGAGATAACGTTGATCGGCGGCCTTTTTATGGTTAGTATCGGAACCTATCTAGGCGGTGTTTGGGCAAATGAATCCTGGGGACGTTATTGGGGTTGGGATGCTAAGGAAACCTGGGCTTTGGTAACCATTCTTGTCTATGCCTTTATTCTACATATGCGAATCATTCCGAAATTAACGGGTCTTTATGCGTACAATTTAGCCACTATTTTCGGATTGGCGACTGTAATTATGACCTATTATGGGGTGAATTACTATTTGTCCGGTCTTCACTCATATGCCACCGGAGACCCTATACCAATCCCGACTTGGGTGTATATTGTGGTGGCCATTATCATTTTGATTAGCAGTGCAGCTTATTGGAAAAAACGAAAATTCAAGGTTATTTCTTAAAAAATGCCATTCCTTTTCATAAATTTTACTAGGGGCTATTAGACTTCGTGCGATTTAATTTTAGAAATGGCTATACAAGACAAGATGTTGCCTCAAGGAATTTCACGACGTATATCAATTAGGAGACTTTTTCGGCAATAAACGCATCGATTGCCTCAAAGTCTATCTTTTTTCCTGGCTGTTTAATTGCCTTACGAACGATTTGGTTGGTAATCGTCGGTATCCTGTGTTTATCGAGTTCGTTCATGTGTTTTTCAAAGTAGGCTGCCACCTTGATATTTACCTTTATCTTATAAGCCGCTAAAATCGACCTCAACATGCCTTCTTGGTGCCATTTCATGAAGGAAGCTAGTTCATCGACAATAAGGGCCTTAACCTGGGAAACAGATGCCGATCTTTTTTCCTTGGCGTCTTCTAATTCCACAGTAATGGTATCTAAATCATAGAACACCACCTGCTTTTTAGGTACCCCCCTCGGATCGATGTTACTGGGAATTGCCAGATCGATCAATAGTAAATGCTTGGAAATCGATTGTATTTTTTTTATTAAGTGATGACAATTGCTTACGGCACTTATAATTACATCGAAATCGTCGAATTCATTGTTTACGACTTTCTGCCATTCATAGGTTTTGCAGTTGTACTTAGTACTTAAATTAATGGCTCTTTCCAAAGTACGATTGGCAATATAAATCGTATCAAAATTAAATTTAGAATTATATTTTAAGAGCTGGGTTACAATTTCCCCGGTCCCTATTAACAAGATCTTTTTAGATTTGCAATGGGTTTTGGTAAAGGTGTCACTGACTACTTTCAAGGCTTTGTAGGCCAAGGATGTGCTTCCATCCCTAAATTGAGTTTCATTGCTGATTCGTTTGTGCGCCCTAAATACGGTTTGCATAGCGCGCTCGAGCAAAGAACCCTGCAATTTATGCCGTATTGAAAATTGATAGGCTTTCTTGATTTGATGTATAATTTCGGCATCGCCGAGAACAGAGGAAGCCAATCCCGAAGAAACTTCCAAAAGATGTTTTACGGTCTCTTTGGTCGTATTTTCATAGATGAACAATGGGGTCTGCAATTGGGTATTTCCAATAGCTTTATGGTCAATAAAAAAATCAAGAAGTGCCTCGCTCGATGTATTTGATGATTCGAAATAAACCTCTGTCCGGTTGCAAGTAGATAAAAGAAACAAGCCTATAATATCCGGAAAATGATGTCGGATACGGTCTGCGATCTTTATTTTTTCTTCTTCCGAAATGCAATATACCTCACGTTGCGAAACAGATGCCGTTTTGTGCGATATACTTATAAAGCGTATTGATTTTTCCATAACACATTACTAGTGATTAAACCCGATTTCAGGAACCTTTACTAAAACGAAAAATTAATGATTTCTATTGTTTGAGGGTCCTTATGTAATTTACCACCAACCATCGGTCTTCGTCATCTGGAATTTTTTTCTTGAACTCTGGCATGTCATTTCTGCCAAAGGTCGACTTATAGAACATTTCACCATCAGTTTGAGTCTGATATTCAGCAGCCGAAAAATCGCCTAGATCCCCTTTTTGCTCCTTCGCCTTAGGACCATCACCATATCCTTCTTTACCATGGCACGATTGACAGTGTTTACTGTACAACGTTTTTCCGATGGCCAAATTCTCTTTGTCCGTCTTGTCGGTTGGATTCTTCATGTTTTTATATTCATCGGGGACGATCCATTTATCCTGATAACTATGAGTAAACGAGTAAAAGCCTAAAGAAACGATTCCCAGAAGGATAATGATAACTGAATTTTTCATATTGCTATTAATTTTTGGATTTATATATTTTTGTTAGATTAAAAATTAAAAAAAGAATAATGGCCCAAATACCGATTATGACGCTATTAAAAGACAACAATAAAAAGATGGGGGTTTTGGTGCCCGGTGACCACATGGTTCGTTCCTCAAAGGTTGATTGATTTACAAAGGGAGTCCCGATTTTTCCGGTTATATTCGCTTTTACCGTGCCATACACATCACTTTCATTCAGTACGACCTCAAGGGTCAGATTACCATCAATGCCCGGTATCGTTGAATCAATGGGAACAATAATTGTACCAGAACTATCGGTCGTGATTATATCTTCACCAAGCTTGAGGGGTTTGAATAACCTTTTCACCTGTAGTTGCAAAGGCTGATCAATAATCGGTGTGTTTGAATATTTGTCAATCAGTGTTGCCTTTATGCTATTCATTCCGTCGTCCATAGGCATCAATTCTGCCGTGATATCGGCCTCTTTAAAAGCGATACTTTTTTCTACATCCGCAAATTCTTTATTGTCATTTACCGCTACCCTAAAATTATACGTGCCGCTGCTGTCGGCATTTTTTGCCATTAAATTTTCAAAATTAAATTTTCCTTCTCCTTTGGCGTTCGTCGTAATTTGACCCATCTTCACTAAACTATCAAATTCAAGTACATTGTACACGTCAAATAAAAGGTCCGTTGCGGGTTCGAATCCTTCTTCCCCCTTAAATTTGGCGGAAATAGTAAGGTACTTCTCTTTTGGCATGATTTTGTTGAATGCCAAAGTGACCCGTGCCTTCTTTTTTTCATTTTGGGAATACCCTTCCCCCATGGCAAAGATTAGAAAGGCCACGGTCAAGATACCTACGAAATTTATGTTCATCGAGCGTCCCATTATTTTGAAGATTTATCAGTTTCCAATACGCCTTGCTCCATAGCGGTTTCATGTATAGGTACAATGGGCAGATAACGAACCAATAGCGTAATAATTAAAAGGGCCGAAGCCAGGGTCCCAAATGTTATGATCCATTCCATGACGGAGGGAAAATATTGGTGCCAAGATTCAGGAACCCCTTGTATCGGTAGAAAGGGATGCAATAGGGTCGGGGTCACAATCAGGTATCTTTTCCACCAGGCACCTACTACTACTAAGAGACCAATAATGAAAACTGGAAGTGGTTTTCGTCCTTGTGGAAAGACCAAGACAATAATAGGCAGGATCAAACCACCAACAATGACCAACCAAAACAATGCGGCATAGTGCCCTACAAACAATCCTTTTAAATGGGCAGACTCTTCCACCGTATTTTTGTAGGCAGGGACCAAATATTCATTGATATTAAAATAGAGATAAATCAGGCAGAGCAAAACCAACAATTTACCCATTCTATCAAAATGCTTGGAAGTAATGTAGTCTTCAAGATGATAGATTCTTCTTAAGATGTACATTACAGTGATTACCGCTCCCGCACCGGCAACAAATGCCCCAGCAATAAAATACGGGCCAAAGTTTGAACTATCCCAGCCGGGTCTATACGTGGTCGCAAACAACCAGGCGGTTACCGTATGAATACCAAACGCGACCGGGATTATCATTATGGATAGGATACGAATTGATTTATTCTTGAGTTTTTGTTGTGGTATGGTGCCGTACCAATTTAAGGAAAGCCTTCCGTACCATTTCTGCAATTTAGGGGCATTCTTGAAGTGTTTTGCAAGTATGGCAAAATCGGGCAATAGGGGATAATAAAGCAATAAAATACTGATAACAAGATATGTAGTGATGACCACGACATCCCAAATTATGGGTGATTGCAATCTACCATGTATAAAAAGATTGAATAGCCTTTCGGGTCTCCCCATATCGATAATAATAGTAAGTCCTGCCATTATAATGGCTGCCACCGCTATAATTTCGGCGATCCGGGTGAGTGGCGTACTCCATTTTGCCCCGGATAATCGTAATATGGCCGTAATCAAGGACCCGACCAGGCTTATGGCAACAAAAAAGACAAAGTTTGAAATGTATATCCCCCAAAGGGCATAATCGCGCATATCGGTAATAATCAATCCCTCGCGCAATTGAACAATATAACAACCTAAGGCCCCCAAAATAATGGCCAGAAGAAATCCTATCCAAATTTTGCCATATTTTCCAAATTTCTTTGGGGCGAGATCTTCTACCAAGGCATCATAATTTTTCATGACTATTCTGTTGTATCAACCGATTTAAATTCATCATAATTTTTCAAGCCTTCCTCAAAATCTACCAATCTGTTCGAAGGTGGTAAATAATAGACGCTGGGCTCGGTACCCAGACTCTCCATCAATCGATATCCTGCTTTATCCTTGAGCAATTTGCTAAGCCTAAATGTCTCGTCACCGTTCGTCACGGTATCCTCATAGGCATCCCCAAAAAAGAAAACACCATTGGGGCAGGCGCTTACGCAATGCGGTAATTCACCTTTATCGACCATATGAGGGCAAAAATCACATTTATCTACGGTTCCTTTTTGACTAGGCATCCCCGCATAATCGGGCGAATAATTCAGGTGTTCCATATCCATTGTAATTTCGCTCATTTCGCCCTGTTTGGGCTCCGCCCAATTAAATACCCTAGTAGAATAGGGGCAGGCCGCCATACAGAACCGACATCCGATGCACCGATCCGCATCAATTAGGACCAGTCCGTCCTGTCTTTTAAAGGTGGCATCTACGGGGCATACTTTTACACAGGGAGGCTTATCACAATGTTGGCAAAGCGTTGGCTGCCAATAGGGAGCCGTGCTTTCCGACTCTTGCATTTTATATATTTTAAGCCAAGCATCGTCCCCTGTTATATAGTGCGATTTATTGCAGGCACTCTGGCATTGTTTGGCATTTTTGCATCGAGCCAGGTCAACAACCATGACAAATTTTCGATTAGGATACCCCTTGCGAACGTTATAGTTTTCATCCTTTAGACTCGGGACTTCCATGACTTCCGACATCGGGACTTGTATCAAAGTACCATCAGTCGACATCAACTCAATGGTTTCCTCACTATGCGCGCTTTCGTCGGTGTCAGTGCCTAGTGCCTTTGCCGTAGCACCGCCCACGGCGGCAAGTAGGCCTATTTTTAATCCCTTATCCAAAAAATTCCGCCGTGAATTTGTATCGTTTTCTTGCATTATCGATGCCTTTATAGGTTTATTTTTTATCCAACCAGTTTAACAAGGAAGCGTTGGAAAGGTTTTTTTGAATGATTTTTGATTCTTGAACCGTTTTCTTTTTTACTCGAACCGTGGTACCATCCGGTTTTAATAAGGTTTGATATTCGGGATCTTCATCATCGTCCACCGCTTTACGCTGTTCCTTTATATTCATGTTTCCCACGCCCAAAAAGGGAACGAGTAAACTACTGGCCAATAAGGGCAATAAGCCTCTTCTTGAAATTGGAGGGGATTTTTCGGGTATCTTTTTCATGGTCATACGATTTTGTGAGGGGTCACTTTTTAAAAGTTATAAATCCTGGTAATGTTGAAGCCCAGCATAAATTCACCATTAAGGAAATCATTGGTGTTCTTCATATAATTTTGCTGGGGTACAATGCCTGAATTATTGGTTAGGAATAACTGGAATGCGTGGCCAGAGGTTGAAAATTCCACTCCCAAACTAATGCCCGGTTTTGGAGAATAAAAATCATCGTAGGCGCTATTAAACACATAATATTGTGTAAGGGGTTGGCTGTAATCGAAAACTACGGCCGTATTTTCACTGATCTTATAACGGCCTCCCAGGGCTATTGCAAACAGATCGTTGTTCCTATCGGGTTCCACTAAATTGAAATGGGAAACGCTGGGCGCAAATTGTAAGGAAAGTTTAGGGCTGAATCTGCGTGCAATAATCAATTGATTGAAGTAGGAGTATCTATCTTGTACGGTGGGAAAATGATTAAAACCCTTTTTGCGGGCATCGATTGTAAAATTACCATAGTACGAAATACTTACCGGTATTTTGCCCGAGCGCGTTTGTCGCAATAGGCCCACTTTCAAGTTAAAATCCTGTAAGCGATCATCTTTTGTAGTGCCAAAACCAACGGTCACCCAGTCAAGTACAGAATAGGTGAGTCCGATACGAATATTGGCATTCCCCCAAATCCCAGCCAAGTCGGCGTCCTTAATAATCCCAAACCTATGTTGCATCTGTATCTCCAATGTTTTTTTTGTATAAAGCACATTGGTGGGATTATCAATTATATATGAACTCTCAAATGCCGAGCGCTCTGGTTTGTCCTCAACCTGAACCGAATCTTGTTCTTTTTCTTGGGAAATGACCCAGAAGGGCAATATTAAAAAGGCAATAAGCAGTATTTTATAGTTTTTCATTTCGATTCTATTGTTCTTGGTTAGTTATCCAAAGCTCCCTGATCGATCCAACCCTTGACTAAATTAATTTTGGAATCGGATAATTTCCCATCTGGGGGCATTAATTGAATTCCATCGATATTCAAGAGCGCCTTATACATGATACTTGCGTTGGCATCCCCTTTAACCACATATCCATTAATTAGATTGGCATAGGATACAGTGGCCTCAAGGACCGGATCGGTACTTCCTTTATGACAGCTAATGCATCTTTCGTTGAATAACGGTTGTATGTTGTCCTTAAAAGAAATGACATCGGGTATGGGTTCTTCCGGGGTGGTGGCATCCGGAATAATGACTACTTCATCATAATAGCACGACATAAGCAATAAACCGAAACAGCTTATCAGAACCTTTTGCATTTTGTTTTTCATTCTGAATTTATTATTTGGTTGACATAACCTATCGCTATAAAAGAAATTAGCGGTTTTGCTTTCATTATAAATCATCGGATCCATTGATTTCTACTCTCAGTTCTGCAACGCTTCTATTGAGTTTGGAATTAATGCATCAACGTACGCAGGGTTATGAACCCCTTTACTGCTGTCTTCCTCGATAAAGACATAATTCCAGGCAGCCAAAGCAGCTGTGAAGTCATACAAGCCAACTACCGGACTGCCATCTATGACAATACCAACGTGCGTAACCGGAGTAAAACCGTCGGCTTCAAAAACAGGTTGCCAGACTCCAAGACTATCTTGGGCAATATCTTGTCCGACCACATTTGCCAATAAACCGGCCAGGATTTCCATGCGATCCAATGTTTCCGTTTGAAAACCTTCTCGATCAAAAGTAGTGGCATCTGCAAACTCGGAATCCAAATGACATGAAGCACAAGCGGTTCTGGTGGGGTTGAAGGTATGTCCTCCATTCGTGGCATCTGTACCTGGGCTCATATGGCATTTAATACAGGATGATTGTGATCTGTGCGGAAATTGTTCTGTAGGATAACCCACCGAACCGGCAATTTCGCCCCCGTTAATGCCTTCAAGCATGGTAACTTGAGGGCCATGATGGGTTCCCCAATGGGAATTGGTTATCATATATTTGCCATTTACGGCATCGGCAACGGTGGGTACATGTGTTCTTGGTTGATGACAGTTGACGCAGGTATTACTTAAACCTAATAAATCACTTTCATTCCGAATATCGATCGTATAGGTCGGATCGATAATCAGTGTAACGGGATCGTTTGTTCTTAGAGCATAATCATTGCCATCGTTTGCAAAATCGAAAGAACGGTGTCCTACATCACTGGCGTGACAACCCGTGCAAGTAATTGGTTGTACGGTTGTATAGCCGGTCGCAATAACTTCTCCAGTTGATATGAAATCACTAAATCCTTGATTATTGTGACATCGGGCACAGGAAACGCGCGAAGCACCGACCCCGGCATATGCCCATGAACCTTTAGGGCTTGTGGCATGATGTGAAATGGCGTATTGATCTCGAATTGCATCTCTATGCTCATTCGAGTGACACGCAATACAGGAGGCTGCAGAACCATCGGCCCCGTCGATTCCATTGACTCCGTCAATACCATCAATACCATTCGTGCCAGGTACTCCTTGGAGTCCTTGTATTGGGTCGCTGGTACATTGAATGAACAATAGACTCGCTGCCACTATCAACAGGTAGCCCAATGCGTTTAAATTTTTCATATTAACGAGTGTTTAGTTGTTAATTTTGTCTAAAGAGAAGAAAACCAACGTTGAATAAATATGATAATTATCATATTTTTAATATTTCTTTAACATAGTGATGTGCGCATTCCCCTTGGCCGAATCTCCAAAACCGGCATGGGTCTTATTGGGTTGCTTTATTCGATAGGTACAATAACATTAACAGGAGTAAAAGGTTTTGTAAAAAAGTGGGGCCACTCTAGCAAATTGACCACCCACTTCGTCTTTATTTAAGTGGGTCATGACATTTATCATAAAATTCAAATGCCCGGGATTCTACTTTTAGGGTTGATTTATAATCATACTCCTTAAAAAAAATATCATGCAAGTACTTCAGGACGTTAAAAAGAGAGTTTACAGATTCGGCAATAAAACAGCCGATGGAAATAGTACACTAAAAAATCTACTGGGAGGGAAAGGCGCCAACTTGGCCGAAATGAGTAGGATCGGCATCCCTGTGCCCCCTGGTTTTACCATTACGACCGAGGCTTGCACCGAATATAATGTCTTAGGGCATAAAGCGGCCCTCGCCTTGATCAAGACCGAAGTTGAAAAATCGGTTTCTTGGCTCGAAAGTGTCATGGGCACAAAATTTGGGGATGTCGAGGAACCCATGCTGCTATCGGTTCGATCCGGCGCAAGGGTTTCCATGCCCGGCATGATGGATACCGTTTTAAATTTGGGTTTAAATGATGAGGTCGTTATTGCCTTGGCCAAAAGAACCAAGAATGAACGATTCGCATGGGATTCGTATCGTCGGTTTATTCAAATGTACGGCGGCGTCGTATTGGGGATGAAGCCCGCGACCAAAGAGGATATAGATCCGTTTCAGGAAATCATGGAAAACCTGAAGGAAAAACGAAATATTCAATTGGATACCGAATATACGGTAGAAGATTTACAACAATTGGTGTGTGAATTTAAGGAAGCGGTCAAGAATCGCACCGGACATGATTTTCCCACCGATCCTTGGGATCAACTTTGGGGGGCAGTGATCGCCGTTTTTGACAGTTGGAACGGCAATAGGGCGTTGTATTATAGAAAGATGCATGGATATCCTTCTGATTGGGGTACCGCGGTCAATGTGCAGGCCATGGTGTATGGCAATATGGGAGCCGATTCGGGCACTGGGGTCTGTTTTTCCCGGGACGCTGGTACGGGGGAAAAGATTTTTAACGGGGAATATTTGATCGATGCACAGGGTGAAGATGTGGTTTCAGGTGTTAGAACCCCCCAACAAATAACCAAAGAGGGTTCTAAACGATGGGCTGAACTGGCAAAAGTTGACGAAAAAGATAGATTTCAAAACTACCCCTCCCTCGAAGAGCTAATGCCTGCGATATATGCCGAATTGAATACCTATCAGAAAAAGATAGAAACGCACTATCGGGATATGCAGGACATGGAATTTACCATTCAAAAGGGGAAACTTTGGATGCTTCAAACCAGAAATGGCAAAAGAACAGGGGCCGCCATGGTAAAAATCGCCGTTGACCTGTGGAAGGAAGATTTGATTGACGACAAAGAAGCCCTACTTCGCATTGAACCCAACAAACTGGATGAATTGCTGCACCCGGTTTTTGACCCCCAGGCTTTAAAAGAAGCCCATGTAATTGCCCAGGGACTGCCTGCTTCGCCCGGAGCGGCAACAGGTCAAATCGTTTTCTTTGCAGATGAGGCCTTTAAATATAAATATTCAATCTTAACACGTATCGAAACTTCTCCCGAGGATCTGGAGGGCATGAACGTCGCTAGGGGAATTTTAACGGCCCGGGGAGGCATGACTTCCCATGCCGCCGTTGTCGCAAGGGGTATGGGGAAATGTTGTATTTCTGGTGCAGGTGCCTTAAAAATCAACTATAAGACCCGCACTTTGACCGTGGATAATAAGGAATATCATGAAGGGGACTGGATTTCATTGAATGGTTCAACCGGAAACATTATCGAAGGAAAAGTAGCAACCGTTGAGCCTACCTTAAGTGGGGAATTTGCTGAAATTATGGATTTAGCCGATACCTATGCTACCATGAAGGTACGAACGAACGCCGATACCCCTAAAGATGCCAGGGCTGGACGTAATTTTGGCGCAAAGGGTATCGGACTGACCAGAACGGAACATATGTTCTTTGAAGTCGACCGGATCAAGGCCATGCGCGAAATGATATTGGCCGACACCGTAAAAGGGAGAAAACGGGCATTGGAAGATTTACTGCCCATGCAACGCAGTGATTTTGAAGGAATTTTTGAGGCTATGCAAGGCCTCCCTGTAACGATACGCTTGTTGGATCCTCCATTGCATGAGTTCGTACCCCATCAATTGGCACAACAAAAGGAACTTGCAGATGAAATGCATATTTCCCTACAGTCCGTTAAGAACAAAGTGGCCGATTTGGAGGAGTTCAATCCCATGCTGGGTCATCGAGGGTGTAGATTGGGCAATACCTACCCCGAGATTACTGAAATGCAGACCCGGGCCATTATTGAGGCTGCCTTAAATTTAAAGGCGATGGGTATCGAAGCCATTCCGGAGATTATGGTTCCCTTGATCGGAACCTCGGAAGAATTTATTTTGCAAGAAAAAATAATCAAGGCGACCGCTGATACCGTGTTTGCTGAAAGAAACGACACCATTGAGTACGCTGTGGGCACGATGATCGAAATTCCCCGTGCCGTATTAATGGCCGATGTGATCGCACAACGTGCCGAATTCTTTTCTTTTGGCACGAACGACCTCACACAAATGGTCTATGGCTATTCTCGGGACGATGCGGGTAAATTCCTACCTGTTTATTTAGAGAAAGGAATCCTAAAAGAAGACCCCTTTCAAAAATTAGATCAGGAAGGCGTTGGACAATTAATAAAAATGGGCATTGAAAGAGGACGGTCCGTGAAGCCAAATTTAAAGATTGGAATCTGTGGGGAACACGGTGGCGAACCCAATTCGGTTGAATTTTGCCATCGCGTGGGGATGAATTATGTCAGCTGTTCCCCCTTTAGGGTCCCTATCGCTCGATTGGCTGCTGCACAGGCCGCAATTAAAGGGGCATCATGACGTATTGATTCAGATCAAGGATGGCTTTTTGATTTACCATCGGTTATGAAGCAAGAAAGTCTAGACTTTCAATCGATCGCCCTAAATTTTGCAAGTTTGAATAACGCTTTGAATTAATAGCTATAGTCAAGGGGCTGTAGCTATTAATTTTTTCTATATTCCTGATTTTTTAAAATGACTTAGGCTATTGTACCACCTTGCCATCTTCCAAAATCAAATTATATTTATAGCCCGCCCCAAAATCACGATCGAGATTCACCACCCCGCGCATGGTAACTGTTGAACCCTCGGGAACAAAGGTATTGGAGGTGATGACCAGATCAAAATCATTCTTGCTTCCATCTTGCAAGTGGATCCAGTTGCGATCCATAATATTGGGATTTACCTTTACACAAGTGCCGCTTATTTCCACTTCCTGACCTTCATATTTCTTGGGATCCTTCACCAGATCGGCAATCTTTATTTTGCCTTTAAACTCGGCTATTTTATCGGTATGGGTTGGGATATCCTCTTTAACGGTCACTTTTTGTTCCATCTTGGGGATATTGGCGTCTAGGACCCCTGCATTTTTTGAATGATCTTCAGGCACTAGGTTTGATACCAAATAGATGGTATCGAATACCCGGTTATATTCCTTACTTTCAAAATCTGTCTTAAGGAGGCCATTTCTATAATAATAGATTTCACCTTTCTTAGCCGCTTGTTTGCGGGTGGCGATCCAAAATTGTTTCCCATCTTCGTTTACTTTCAAATAGATATATCGTTCGGTAGGCAATACTTCCTGAACATTGACTTTGTGCAAGTCTTCGTTGAATGACGCGTCAGAATTAGGGGTCACCTGGGTCGAGGGATCGGACGAAAAGATGCCACTACCATTCTCTGTATTCCCATCCTCAGTGGCTGGGGCTATTACTTTGGGACCATTATTGCAGGATGCCATGAATAAGGCAACGAATAGGTAGTGAATAAGAACGGTATTTTTCATTTGTAGCTAATTATGTTTAATTAATAAGTCAGATTTGCCTGACGACACGTGTATAGGATATAACAAATTTACGGTTCATTACCCAATATATACGCGCACATTTCCAAGTTCTTTTCGTGTCTAAAAGCGCTGGGATAGTTGTGCGTAAATCCGATAGGTCTTTTCAGTATCCAAAGTGGTAAACTCCCCTGAAATACTAAAATATAATTTTCGGTTAATATAGTAAGATAGGTCGGTTCCGAAATAGTGTTGGTTTAATGGGGCTAGACTATTCGTATAATTATAGTTCACATAGCGATAATAAAAATCGGCATTTAATCTTCCGTGAAAATAATCCTTTGAATGTCGTATCGATGCGATGTTGCTTTCCAAATAATTCGATTCGTTCCTATTATAGGATACTGATAGCCTTCCACCTATGGCCGGGACTTTTGAAAGGGTGACATACCCATAGATATTATCCGACTTGTTCTCTCGATCACTCTGAAACCGCTTGCTATAACTACCACCAATCATTAGATTCTTAAAGGGCCGGATGTTTATTCTGCCCCGTACGCCCTGTCTTGCGATATCATCGTCCAACAAACGTTCGATTTCGGTTTGAAAGGTCTCGTAGTACAAAATCCTTTTCCGGGAATCATACGATACCATAAGGTTGATTTTTGGATTAAAACGATACCTCGCTGAAACATATAGGTTGGTCAACCGTATATCGCCAGTGACCACTTGGTTTACTTTACTGTACAGATCAAGTTCCAAGGAAGAGAAAAGATTCAAATTTTCAAGGATGGTACTGGTATGTTGAAAATAGGCATAGCGCCGATCGATTTCCCCATTGTTCTGTTGTTGGATAAATCCCACGGTAGTTTGTGAATAAAATTCTTTTTGATCGGTCAAGATACCCGCATAACCACCATACTGTAGTAGATTTGAATTAAAACCATAATTAAAGATATCGGGACGAAATCCTACAATCGCGCCTAGATATTTATCGCCAAAATATTTTTCCACCTGCAACCCATCTATAGCACCAATCGAGGAAATTTTTGAGTTGATGTTCCTTCCTAGGGTGAACGACAGACTAGGGGTCGCCTCATAACGCACGCCCAAATCATATACCCTTAAAGTACTTTTCTTTAGAAGTGAGGAAGTATCGTTTTGATTTATAATTTGTTGATAGTTGAGATACGTATTAAATGAAAATTTTGAATCCTTTATGTGGTCGGCATCGATTGAAAATCGACCCATGATTCGATGCCGGGCATCCCGCTCGTTCGATATCGCACTATTGGTTGCCACCGACACCCTACCACGAATTTTTTCCTTCATCGACGGCACTACCTTTTCCTCCACTATGATGGGAACGGCCGACGCTCGCATCATATTTTTCTCACCCGTGGGTTTGGGAACTTTCCCAGATATAATAGCAAGCACCTCCTCTTTGTTTTCGGGTACTGTGTACAACACGTCATCACCTCTTTGTATGGGGCAATCATTGACGATCGAACAAACGCAGGAGGTAGAAGATTTGCTTTTGACCAATAAGCAGGCGGCATTTGTAGTAGCCAGTTGCAAGGTGTCCCCTATAATAATCGCATCGGTAACGGCAAACTTTACATAAACGTTCTGTGTAGTGACAAACGTCACCTGTCCCTTCAGGACGTCTTCATTGTCCTGAGCGAATGCATTGTAGGTTAATGCCATAAAGGTGATGAAACTAAAAATGTATTTCATTTACTTATTTGCGTCCTTGGGGGTGACATTCATAACATCCTTGGCTACCTTGGTCTTGGTGGTGGTCATTACGGTGGCAATGTATGCAATCAAATACGGCATAATTGTTGGCGTCGGTATGGCATTCAACGCATGTATCCCAGGTTTGGCCTTGACGGTGTTTTCCACTATAAATCGGAAAGTACTGATTATGGTCAAAGGTGGCCGGGGTCCAACCAGGATTGGTAGTGTGGCAGGATACACAATCGGTTGGAAATTGTGCTGCAGCGTGGTTTGGGTTAGTAGTCTGATTATAATCATCCTGATGGCATGAAACGCAATCGGGTGATAGTCCGGCATAGGTACCAGAGGTATGGCATTGTGTGCAATCTGAAATGTTATGCCCTTGTGTCAAGGGGAAAAAGTCATGATTGATAGTGGCTGGTGACCATCCAGGATTCGTGCTATGACACGAGGCACAATCAGTTGAGAACCCATTCGTTTGATGGTTCGGATTGCTGGTCTGGTTATAGTCGGTTTGATGGCAATTGACGCAATCGGGAGACAGACCTACATAGCTACCAGAAGTATGGCATTGGGTACAGTCCTGAATGTTATGGCCACCGGTCAATGGGAAAAAGTTGTGGTCGACTGTAGCGGGTGCCCAACCGGGATTTGTGCTGTGGCACAGCACACAATCGGTAGAAAACCCAACCGTTTGATGATTCGGATTCGCCGTCTGATTATAGTCGTTCTGATGACAACTCACACATTCAGGTGACAAGCCGACATAGCTACCGGTAGTATGGCATTGTGCACAGTCTTGAATGTTATGGCCGCCAGTCAATGGGAAAAAGTCGTGGTTTACCACCGCTGGGCTCCAGCCCGGCGTTGTCGTATGACATGAGACGCAATCGGTAGAAAATCCGACGGTCGTATGGTTCGGATTCGATGTCTGGTTATAATTGTCCTGATGGCACGAGACGCATTCGGGCGATAGTCCGGCATAGGTGCCATTGGTATGGCATTGGGCACAGTCCTGAATGTTATGGCCACCTGTCAATGGGAAAAAGTCGTGGTTGATGATAGCGGGTGACCATCCAGGGTTTGTGGTATGGCATTGTACGCAATCGGTCGAATAGCCCACAGTTTGATGGTTGGGGTTCAAGGTGCCATTGTAATCGGTTTGATGACAACTCACGCATTCGGGCGAGGTGTCGGCATAGTTTGCCGTTTTATGGCATTGTGTACAATCTTGAATAGCATGGCCTTGTGTCAACGGGAAAAAGTCATGATTGATCGTTGCTGGTTTCCACCCAGGGTTTGTGGTATGACAAGAGACGCAATCATTTGAAAAACCTGCGGCCGCGTGATTCGGATTCTGGGTACTGGCATAATCGTTCTGGTGGCAACTGATACATTCGGGCGAAGCATCTGAATAATTGCCCGTGGTATGACATTGGGTACAGTCTTGAATAGTATGCCCTTGTGTCAATGGAAAAAAATCATGATTGATATTGGTGATGGTCCCCGAGTCCCAACCAAACCCTAACGGACTATGGCATTCCGTACAATCCTTCGAAAAACCTGCGGCCTCGTGGTTCGGGTTTTGAGTACTTGCATAATCATCGTTATGACAGCTGATACAATCGTTCCCTATACGATCGAATCGCAGATTGGTTTCCGAGGTGTGGCATTCGACACAACTTAAATTATTATGGGCACCAATTAACGGAAAACCGTTCTCCTCGTGCACCTCGGTTATGTTGTTGATCAGCCAGGTTTGGGTAGTGTGGCAGCGAACGCAATCATTGCCCACCGATTGACTATGTACATCAGTATGGCATGAAACACAATCGGTAGGGGCCCCTTGGAAAATCAGGGTATTATGGCAAAGTTTACAGTCGGTCTGGGCATGTGCCCCTTCGAGCGGATAGCTCGTTTTGTTGTGATCAAATTGAATGGTCGCATAATTGACGGTCCAGCCCGAGGGGTCGTGGCATTTGACACAATCCATCTTTAACTGGTCCCCATGCGGCGATTGGGCCAGTAGCGGCAGGGCGCTTAAAAACAGTATTATTGCAAATGACAGTCTATGCATCTAAACTTCTGTATTTTGTACACCACTGTAGTTTCCCCACTGGCATTGGTAACTTCATGACAAGCACTACATGCGATTTTAGCATGTTGTCCTTCCAAAGGAAAATTCGTCAGGTCATGATTGAAACTTTGTGGGAACCACGTGTTCGTCACATGACATTCAGTACAATCGGTTACGCCATCCACAGCGAACGTATCACCATGCACATTTTCATGGCACGTGACACAATCAGTACCTAAATTAGAGAATTTTTGCGCTGGGATTGATTTATAAGCCTCTTTTTCGTTGAAATGACATGCTTTGCATGCAACTTCGGTATGACTACCGGTTAATGGCCAATCGGTTTTAGAATGATCAAAATCGACCGAAGCCCACGCTTCATTGCTATGACAGGCCGTACAATCTTGTTTAGGATAGAATTTTTCAGAGATAAAGCCTTTGTGAATATCATTATGGCAATCTATACAGGAAGTCCCCATAGTACGAAAGCTCCAACGTTTGGCACCTTCACTGACATGACAGGCAAAACAGGGAGTCGCCACGTGAGCCCCTTCTAGTGGAAAGTCGGTCTTTTGGTGCTGTTCAAGCGTGTACAGACTATAATCGAATCCCTTTTCCAAGGAATGGCATTCAACACAATCGGGGGAACTCCCATTTTCCTTGAATTCCCCTTTATGGTAATCGGCATGGCAATTGTTACAGGCCGAAAAATCGATGGGGGCGGTATAGCTCTTTTTATGGCATTCCTTGCAATCGACCTGCACATGCTGGCCTTCTAAAGGATAATCGGTTACATTATGATCAAAGAAGTCCATGGAGCGCAACGACCTAAAACTGGTTTCACGATGGCATTTTGCACAATCGGTACCGAATTTGCCTTCATGGACATCCTTATGACATTTCACACAATTGTTTTCACTGATTTTGCCGCGATCTCGAAAAACCTGTAGGGGGTCATCGCTGGGTTTATGGCAACTAAAACAGTCTACTTCTTTATGGCTTCCCTTTAAGGTAAAATCGGTAAGGTCATGATCAAATTTACCTTGTCCTGCGAATTTTTTAAACGAGTCTTCCGTATGACATTGGGTGCATGCTCCAGGTAATTGTTCATTATGGGGATCCTCGTGGCAGGAAACGCAGTCGTCAAAGGCAATGCCGCTGAATTCTTGAAATTCCTTGCCATTTTTGGTAGTTTTCTTATGACATTCTATACAGTCGACATTGATATGTTCTCCTTTTAGCTGATAATCGGCCTTGTCGTGGTCAAATTTAGGGGCAGGTTCAAAGCCTTTCATATCGTGACAATCAAGGCAGGTGCTGGCCAATGTTTTTTGATGATAATCATCATGGCAAGAGAGGCATTTCTCATCCAACCCTAAAAAGGTGCCAGTGCGCTTTTTGATGTCCTTATCGGCAATAAATTCAGAAACGTGGCATTTTTTACAATCTACTTCCTCGTGTTTACCTTCAAGGTCATACCCGGTAAGGCTGTGATCGAAGGTTTTTTGGTCAAAACGTACCATGTCGAATTTTCGGCCATGGTGTTCACTATGGCATTGAAAACAATCTTGTTTAATGACCTCGGGATTCGCATGATAGCCATTTTTTTGATTGATCAATGTTTGGATTTCCTTGTGGCATTCCAAACATTTTTTGTCGGTTACCTTATTGCCTAGGTCATGACATTGGGTGCAATTGCTCATCCCTTCAAGATCGGCATGGGCATTGGTCAGGTCGCCAGGGGATATTTGACCATATCCGAAGGAAATGGTCAGGCACATAAGTAGGATGCTATATTTTAGATGGGCATTCAAATCCTTTATCGGTGTTTTTTCATAACATGTCCAAAGCGTTTGGTAATCTTAATCCCGGCATTTTGCAGAAAACTGGTCGGCAATTCACCTCCTGCAAAAATATATACAAGGTCATTTTCGATTGCATCCTCATTTTCATCCTCTGTTTTTAGCAAAACACTGGTGTCGGCAATTGATACTACATTAGAATTAAATTCGACGCGAATCGAGGCATCGGCCATGGCCTTCTCTATTTTTTCCTTGTTTTTTGGTTTTAGTCTTGAAAACTTGTCGTTCCGATAGGAAAGAATTACTTCGTTATTGTCCTTTAAAAGGAGCGCTGATTCTATGGCTGAGTCACCTCCGCCCACGACGATTATTTTTTTATCGGCTATCTGTTCCGGTTCCAAAAGTCGGTAGGCTACTTTTTGTGATTCCTCACCGGGAACGCCCAATTTTCTTGGCGTACCTCTACGTCCGATCGACAATAATACCTGATTGCACAGATATTCCTCCCCGGTATTCGTGGTCAATCGAAAAACCTCGTTCTCAATGGGTACGATACTTTCGACCTTCGTATTTTCCTTAATACTCAAATTGTGTTCTGAGATTACCTTTTTCCACAATTGCAGTAATTCATCCTTCGAAGTATCATATAATTTGGCTTTCCCGTATAAGGGCAGATCCATAGGTGCCGTCATGACGATTTTAGACCGCGGGAAGGTGTATACTGTTCCCCCCAAGGAATCCTGCTCCAAGGTCACCGAGGTCAACCCGTGTTCCTTTGCAGAAAGAGTGGCGCTAATGCCAGCGGGGCCGGCACCGATGATGACCACATCCAATACATTTTCTTTCGAGGGTTTTTTATTCCTAGCGATATTCTCCATAGCCTGTTGCCCCTGCTCAACACTATTTTTTATTAGGCCCATACCACCAAGTTCTCCCGCGATATACATTCCCTTGATATTCGTTTCGTAATCCTCACTTACATGAGGAAGATCCACGCCCCGGCTTTCTGTACCGATTCTCAAACTGATGGCCTCGACGGGACACGCATGAAAACAGGCACCATGGCCGATACAATTCGAGGTGTTAATGACCGTTGCGACCCCATCTACGATGCCTAGAATATCTTTTTCGGGACAGGCGGTTATACAGGCGCCACTGCCGATACACGTACTAAGGTTTATGTGTGGATACAGTGAAATCGGTTCATATAAGCCTTCTTCCTTGGCAATTTTGACTTTTTCGATGGTCGTTATCGATTTGACCTTTTTCTTTCTCAGATAATAGAAAATAATGATGCCAAATAGCAAAAAGACGGTGCCATAAGTTATGAGTTGTTCAAGTAATACTTCGTTCATCAGAATATCCATTTGTAGCCAAAGGCGACGGTTACGGCAACATGTATGACCACGACAATGAGCATTATTACTGCGAAGGGCATATGGGCAACGTGCCAATATTTGAAGAGATTTTGCATCCGTTTCAATCGGGCAATCTTTTTAGTAAGCTTTATTTCGTGTTTTACCATCTGCATAATCGATTTTCGATCTGCTTTTGGCAAATCGCCACGATTCAATACTTTTCTTAAATACCCCAGTTTTTTTCGATTTTCAGTGGTATTTTCATCGCTCATGAGGTTCGAGACGATGTCAAGGGTATTCGATTCAAGACTAAATTTTTGATGCAATACAACCGCCAAATCGGTTTTCATACTTCTGACCTCTTCCATGGTCATTTGCCGACCTTCGATCGTTTTTGGAATTTGGTTGTAGATAAATCTTCCGGCTACGCCGCTTAAGACCACGGCAACCATGCTCCAAAAGGCGACCGATACAATGCCTCCAAACTTAAAGGCCGTATGAAACAAGACCAAGATCGGCCCTAACGTACATAGGAAAATATGGAATTCCAATAAGTACTTGAGCCGAATTTGTTTGGCCATGATGTTATACCGTTTCCTCAAGATATAAATGACTACCCCGAACAAGATCATCAAGGTACCCAGGATACCAAGCCCCTGGCCATAGATGCCACTTGATTTGAACCAACTATGCCTTGGATGATAAAATCGCTCTTCCAAGGGGGTGTTGTAATAACTGTATCCCGTATAAAAGAGATATATCGTGACCACTATGGTAATGAGTACCATAATCGTTATGTAGGTGAAGTGTACTGACTTTTTCAAGGTCGTGGGGATTATTTTACTTACTAATTAACGTTCAAATCGCTAATAAATTTTATAACTATCGCTTGATCAAAATAAAATCAATGGTACGTTACTATCTCTTATTTACGGCAATAATTCAAATTTGGCCTTCAACGTCCCTAACGGGAAATTGTTTTTACAAATTAGGAATGAATCTATAGGCTATCCTCTAACCAATGATAATACTCGTCTATCCCAACATATTGTTTCGGCGTATTCAGAATTTCAAGTCGGGGGCTTAAGGTCACGTAATACGGCTGCGATGCCGTGTCAAAATTCAAAAACTGAAATGTCGCCCATTTATCACCGACGGTATTGATAGATTTTAAATAATCATTGTTGATATTGATCTTGAACCTATCATTTTCGGTCAATTCCCTGCGATCGTCTACATACAGCGAAATGAGTACAAAGTTGTTTTTAAGCATTTTGTAGACCTTGGGATTACTCCATACATTTTCTTCCATTTTTCGACAGTTTACGCAGGCCCATCCTGTAAAATCCAATAAAATCGGTCTGTTCGTCTCTTTGGCAAATGCAAGCCCTTGGTCAAAGTCCTTAAAGCAATCGAGCCCCAGGGGGCAGTCTGATTGCTGCGAATAAACACTATAAAAAGAAGGAGGCGGAAATCCACTCAAAAGTTTTAAGGACGCATCTTTCTGTATTCCGGAAATTAAATAAATCACAAAACCGCTTACCAGTATTCCTGTGACAATTTTCGGGTAGCTCATTTTCTTATGGCCATCATGTGGAAAGCGGATCAGCCCAAAAAAGTAGAGGGCCATAAGAACGAATATTACAATCCAAATTCCTATAAAGACCTCACGTTTTAAAAAGCCCCAATGTGCTACGAGATCCGCATTCGACAAAAACTTAAAGGCAAGTGCCAATTCAACAAAACCCAAAGCGACTTTTATGGTAGTAAGCCAACCACCTGATTTTGGCAAGGCGCGTAATAAATTCGGAAATAATGCAAAGACCGCAAAAGGGAGTGCCAATGCCAAACCAAAACCACCCATGCCTGCTGTCAATTGCAGTGCCCCGCCATCAGCGGTTAACGAGCCTGCCAATAAAGAGCCTAGGATAGGACCCGTACATGAAAATGAAACCAGTGCCAAGGTCAAGGCCATAAAGAAAATACCGATAATGCCACCCGTATTGGAAGCTGAATCCATCTTATTCGCCCAACTATTGGGCAGCGTAATTTCAAAATAGCCAAAAAAGGAAAATGCAAAGGCCACAAAAATGACAAAGAAGAACACATTGAGCCATACGTTGGTAGAAATCGTATTTAAAATATCAGGACTGATTGTATCCAAAAAATGAAAGGGGATGCTAAGGGCTAAATAAATGGTAACGATGAAAATCCCGTATAAAACCGAATTGGTTATTCCCTTGGCCTTATTCGAGTTTTGTTTGGTAAAGAACGAAACCGTAAGCGGGATCATGGGAAAAACACAAGGTGTCAATAACGCGACCAAACCCCCTAAAAAACCAAGAATGAAAATACTCCACAGGTTCGTTCCCTTGTCCTGAATGCTGGTTTGATCGAGTAATAAGGACGTATTCTTTAAATCTAGGCGTAATTTATCGGCCAGTACTTTGCTTTTTCCATCAATAGCCGCTATTTCCACCGAGGAAGTATCGCCGTTGATAGAAAATACAAACTGTTTTTCCTTATTAATACAAACGTCCTTGCAAACTTGATAACGAACGACCACTTTTATGTTGCCAAGATTGGGGTCGACCCGTTTGATTCGCTGGGTAAATTCGACCTTTTCGGTAAAATAGGTTTCATTGATTCCAAATACGTCATTATAGGCCGTATTTGTCGCACTCTCCTTTACCAAGCCTAACGTCTTATAATGCCCTGGGGCCTCTAAAAAATCAAATTCTGCAGGCAAGGAACCTCCTTCAGCGGTAAATTGGGAATATACATGCCAATCTGCATCAATGCTGCCCTTCATGACAAGGTCAAACTCGGTATCGTTGATCTTTTGAACGGTCGTTGTCCATTTTACTGGGTCGATACCTTGGGCATGCAAGAAAAACGAACTTAAGAACAATGTCAAAATGTATAGAGAACGATTCATAAGAGACTTTGATTTGGTAACTATTCTACAATAAATTTAAAACCAAGGCCAAAAATATTCGCCTTTAAATCGGTACTTCGTTCATAATGATTAAATCTAAAATCAATTGATTTAAGTCCGATCTTCCAAATCTTGGCGGTTGTGAAAATGTCCTTATAACTTATCCCAAAACCATACTGATGTGCATTAAATGCCGATAGGTCATAGTCAGAGGTATAATAGAGATCCGTCGATAGGGCAACATCCTTCGGAAAAAAATATTTCGAAGCGGTCTGCACATAGTAGCGGTACATGGGATATACCGTAAATTTATCCGATATTTTTATAGGAATCTCTACACTGGCGGTTGTAGAATTAATACCCCAAGTATCATAATAGTAGCGCATATAACCCCTAAACGTCACCGCTTCATTGAAGGCATACGAGATTCGTGCCCCTATTGGTAATTTGTACCGATTGAACGGTAGGCGTTCTGCATCATCGGCTAACTGAAAATCCTCTATAAAAAAGTCTCCCTTGTCTGCGAAATACACCCGTTGGTGGGGAGTGGAAAGCAATCCTTCCTGAAATACAAAATCCATCGATAGGGAAGCTTGGAATTTTTTAGTGAAGATCTGGGAAAGGGTCAGCGATCCTGAATAGGAATTCCGTTTTAATTGTGCAAAAGGAACAAATTGTGGGGTATAGGTGCCATTTCCGGTAATGCTGCTTCCAAAGCTGCCCGTAAAACCACTTCTTAATTCGATGGGATACTGCGGATTATATTTGTCGAGATATACTTGGCCACTGACGCCTAGCTCTGTGTTTTTATCGTTCATTAAGCGCGTATAACCGCCTCCAAAACCAATCGAATTGTAATCAAATTCATTTGAAAGGGCGGCGTTGACACTTAAGATGTTATTGCGATCTTTCGAGCTATGCGAAAAAGATGGATGTACATAGCTGAGTACATCGCTTCTTGAAGCACCTGAAGATTCGATCCAAGGACTAGCGGGATTTCGGCCATCAAAGGGATTGATGTTACTTGAGGAAGCTGAGGTGTAGGCCGATAAGCCTGCATCTAAGGTAAGGACGTTATTCTCACCTACAGGGATACTGACCACAATAGTTGGGGTCATATCGGTGAGTTGTTCGGTACCCTCGCCACCGGTGACCGATGCATGGGTCCCGTCCTGATTGTAATAGCTGTAAAGCAATTCGACCTCGGTATTTTCCAGGACTTTTTTTACATATTCCTGGGATTTGTTTTCCTGTGCCAGTAGGGAACAGCCCATCCCGCCAACAACAAGTAGCATTAGTATGTTTTTCATTTTCTTATTTTAATTACAACCACATCCCCCTCCGGTTTTGCCGCCATTACCACCTGCCGATCCCTCGCGATATATTTGAAAATTGGTCTCAAAGCGTTCTAAATCCTTCGAGGATAGTTTCATTTCCTCATCATTCAGAGATACCTTTTCATATTCCCGCACGGCCACACACGAGGTAAACGATAGTAGGCCCAATACACATAGCATTATTTTTTTCATTCTGAAGCTGTTGAATTAAGTTGAATGTTTTTTGAGGTATGTATCGCATTATGATCATCAACGATTATGCATTCCACCCCCTTGATCTGATCGATGATATTCAGGCCGGTATCGATTCCGGTGATAAATACCGAGGTAGCCAGCGCATCACAAAGTTCGGCACTTTTAGCAAAAATAGTGACGCTAACAAGTCCGGTTGCAGGATATCCGGTCCTAGGGTCGATGATATGGCTGTATTTAATCCCGTCGAATTCCACGAATTTTTCATAGTTGCCAGATGTGGCAACTGCAGCATCGACCACTGGAAACCATGAAAAGACCTTATTCTTGTTCAAGGGATTAGTGATTCCTACCATCCAATCGGTACCGTCGGGCTGTTTCCCCCAGGTAGTAAGATCGCCCGATGCATTGATGATCCCCGCAGGCACACCTTTGGCTTTTAGCATGTTTCGCACCTTGTCGGCAGCATACCCTTTGCCAAGGGCCCCGAACCCTATTTTCATACCCTCTAATTTTAAGAATACCGTTTGCTTCTCTTTGTCTAAAATAATATTCTGATACCCGATCTTGGCCACCGAGTTGGCGATTTCTTCCTCACTAGGTTTATGGGTCATCGTACCATCAAAGTGCCAGACCTTATCAATGGAAGCATACGATATATCAAAGGCGCCATCAGTAATTTTTGATATTTGCTTGGCACGTTCAATCAGTTCTATCAATTCAACAGCTACCTTAACAGGCCTGACTCCGGCCATTTTATTGATTTCTGAAGTTTGTGAATTGGGATCCCATGAAGAGATTAGTTTTTCAATGCGTGTAATTTCGGAAATCGCGGTATCAATATAGGTATTAGCAGAATTACTATCCTTTGCCACGAGGGTAATGTCAAATCTGCTACCCATTAACTTTAGGGTGCGTCTTTGCATTACCTCTTGTGAGCAAAGTGGGGAAACTACAAGCAGGGTAAATAGTAGGTATATAGTTCTCAACCTTCGAACTTCTTTAGTAGGTCAATATATTCTTTTACCGATATATTTTTATACCCCGTGGTGCCAAGGACATTTCCTTCAGGACTCAGTACCAGGACTAGGGGGAAGTACCCGTTTTGATTATATTTTTCAGCCAATTTGGCGTTTTCAGCAGCCAGATCCTCAGGAAGTTTGTTGCCTTTTTTCCTCGGAAAATCGGCACGTACCATAATCCAATGGTTTTTGGCGTACTCCTGGAATTCGGTCGACTGCCATATCGATTTATCAAGTTTTATGCAAGGGCCGCACCAATCAGACCCGGAAAACACCAAGATCATATTATGGTCTGCCTTTTTTGCTTTTTCTGTGGCCTGTTGCCAGTTGGTTTCCCAATCCTGTGCCTGTATCGCCGATGTCGTAAAAATGACTATTAATAAAAGAAATGTCCTCATGGTTTTAAGTTATAATTGAAGTGTTATAGGTATTACGCCAAAATGCTTAAAATATTGTCCTGCAAGGATGTAGCATAAATTTGCAAACCCCTTTTACCATCATTGTTCAGGCCTTTTCCGGTCAAATCGAATCGGGCGCCATGTACAGTACAATAAAACTCATCATTTCTATAAATGACGTTCTTCCTCAATTCATGACTGCAAACGACCGAGGCGGCCACGTATTCCCCCTTAAGGTCTCTGGCAACGACGATGTTGTTTTTAATTAGGTAGCCCCCATTATTTTGCAATTTACTCGCAGTCGATGCCGATAGATCGATTGTAAAGAGCACCCCGGTCACTGGATCTGGGGTCGTTGGGGTCGTTGGGGTCGTGGGCGTAGTGGCGTTCGGGTCTTCAGCCAATAAGGGATTTGGGTCTTCTTTTAAACACCCGCCGAGACAGGCAAAACTAATGGCAAATGCCGCTCCGGCACCTACAGATCTTAAAAATTCCTTTCGTTCCATTTTTTGATTTTAGTTCGTGATAAAATTAGGGGTGTGCATTTATGAGAGTATGACAATTGACTATTTGGATACCCTACTGACGTATCCAACTTTAGAATAATTTTAACAGTATTCGGCTTTTTAATTCTGTCTAAACCACTATAAATGATCTGGGAATTTTGGTCGAAATTCAATACCTGGACACTATCGATTTCTTTGATAATGAAGGTCGTTCGTAGTTAAACCCTATGCTGGGGCATTGTTTAGGTGGTATTGCGATAGATGCGGTTGAATAAGGTATTACTGCTACCTCTGGTATTTTATCCAAAAAGGCTTGAATCACTTAAGAACTCAATCTACCTGGGCAGCATCGGTCGTCCTATAAATATTGACGGGATTGCCCTTGTAGATAGTAGACTTATCCAGTCGCATTCCTATATGGTTGGCAACTTTTATAGAGGGTACATTTTTTATATGGATGATTGAAATCAGGGATTTTGCCAAGCGATTTTCAAAGGCAAATGACTTGCATTTAAGGGCTGCCTCGGTAGCGAACCCGTGTCCCCAATAAAAAGGTACTATGGAGTATCCGATCTCGAGTTCCTGAACCCCATCGACCTCTTGGATCAAGAGGCCACATTGGCCGATTAATTTAGAAGATTTTTTTTCAATCAAGGCATTCATGCCACCAAGGCGGTTCTCATAACGATAAAAGGTTTTTTCAAACCATTGCTGACACGCCACCCGCGGGTCTGGTGACTGTATTGTCCAGTATCGGGCGATTAATTGGTTTTGATGGAAAGGCAGCCAGGAATCAAAATCGGTCGTATGTAGGTTACGGAAACGTAGTCGTTGTGTCTCCTGACCCTGTAACAGAAACTCCATACTTTTATCAGCGTGTTGTAAATTCGACCCGATCGCCCACTTCCAATGACCATTTTTGAGCCAATCCTGCATTCACCTCAAGCACATATTTTACAGGGACTTTCGAAGGCAGACTCTTTTCATCGAAGGGTTTCGCATTTTCTACAAAACTGGCGACCCCTAGATTTTCATTGATATAAATAAGGTCTAATGCAAACTCGGTATTTTTCATATAAAAGTTGTGCAGACGTGCATCAGGAAATATGAAGAGCATACCTTGATCTTCGGCCATTCCCTTTCTATACATGAGCCCTGTTTCGGTCTCATAATCGGTTTCGGCGATTTCAATGTTTATTTTTGCAATCAACGTATCTACTTTTTCTCGGTATATAAAAAGCTCACCTTCTTTCTTGAATTCAATCGGTTCGGTTTTTAAAACTTTTTTGGTATCCTCCTTACAGGAATGAAACAATACCAAACCAACACATAAAAATAAAACGAATTTGAAGTTTCTCATGGTAGTCTATAAAATATAGTAAATCTGTTCATTTAAAAGGTATGACCTATTGCTACATCCGTTGGTATCCTATGATCGATTCACTATAGGGCTACTGGGATTTGATCATGAATAGGCAAGATAGACCACGAAATTCATTCGAGCATCTTTAAATCGAATTATGCCAACCCTAGAATACACTTCGACCAAAAGCCACTTTCTACGCGTTTTTGGTCGTCGGCCGAAACATAAAGTACCCCCCGATCAGTATGAACGGAATACTTAACCATTGACCAGTCGACAAGATTCCCAAAGTGTCCTCAAACCCACCTTGGCTCTTTTTGACGAATTCCACGAAGAATCGTATCGTCCATAAAAGCACTAAAAATAATCCGAATAAATAGCCAGGTTTATTTTTCTTGTCGGTTTTCCAGTAGAGGTAATACAACAAAATAAATACAAAAATATAAGCTACCCCCTCATACAATTGGGCAGGATGCCGATATGGGATCTGCGCCAAATATTCAGAAAACTCAGGTTTATTTGCAAGTGCCTCATAGGCCGCGTCCACCGTTTTTTCCTTGGTTATGGCCAAAGCCTTCGAAGGGTGCATATCATCTGAATCCCTAACAAAGCGGGTTGCGAAAATAAAGTTCTCATCGGTTATCTTACCATTGATCTCAGAATTGAAAAAGTTTCCCAATCGCACACAGAAAGCTCCGATGGAAAATGCGATCACAATCCTATCCAATATCCATAGCATTTTAAATTCGCGATGTTTTCGGGTAAAGAGATACATGCCGATGATTACGCCAATAGCCGCACCGTGACTTGCCAATCCGGTGAACCCAGTAAACTCATATCCATTGGCAGTTTCGCGTATCGGGAGCAGTATTTCCATAAGATGGTCCGAATAATAGGCCCAATCGTAAAAGAATACATGACCCAAACGGGCACCGAGCATGGTTCCGAGAACGGTATATATGAATAGGGAATCTAACTGTTCAACGGTCTTTTTCTCACTAAGAAAAATACGCTTGGTAAGCAACCATCCTATTGCAAAGGCAATGATCCAAAGTAAGTTATAATATTTGATTTGAATAGGACCAAGGTGCAAGAGCGTGTCATTCGGATTCCAGATAATGCCCAAAAAATACATAGCGATTATTTTAAGAGGCTAAGATAAAAAATAGAAACTAGACCGTTGCGGTTTTATATAATAGATGCAAGGCAAACTTCAGAATTTGGTGTTTGAATTGAAGGTTAACCTCCTTTGCATACAAAATGTGCGAAGCTACCACTTATGGTACGGGGTCGTATCCTTTTCCGCCCCAGGGATTACAACTTACAATACGTTTGATAGACAACCACCCCCCTTTGAACAGGCCATATTTTTTTAGTGCTTCCATGGTATATTGTGAACAGGTAGGGGAATAGCGACAAGTAGCGGGGGTATAGGGCGAGATTGCCTGCTGATAAAACTTGATAAGAAACACGAAAGGGGCTATCAATATTTTTTTCATAGCGAGGTTACCTAATTTTTATGGGTTCCTAATTCGTTTTGTTGGTAGTAAAGAGAATATAATTACCATCCTTCACCGTCAGGATACACTGTAGGTAGTGCCCTCGTTTCCGTCCTTCAATTGAATTCCTAGTGCATTTAGTTCGTCCCGGATCTTATCGGAGGTCGCAAAGTCTTTGTTGGATCTAGCATCGTCACGCAATGCTATCAACAGTTTCATGACTCCCGCGAGTGCATTGGCATCTTCCATCGCTGACTTTTGCTCGATGCCAAGAACTTCGAATACGAAATCTCCCATGGTTTTTTGAAGCAGGATCTTATCTTCGGGAGTGATAGATTCATGACCATCCTTAAGCAGGTTAATGTGCCTGACCGCTTCAAAGAGATTGGCGATCAAGATTGGGGTATTAAAATCATCGTTCATGGCATCATAGCATTTTTGCTTCCATGCTACTACATCAAAATCTGATTTGGGACCTGTGGACAATAAATTCAAAATGTCGAATGCCTCCATGAGTCGATGATATCCTTTTTCCGATGCCACTAGGGCATCGTTACTTAGGTCAAGGATGCTCGTGTAATGTGCTTGCATCATAAAGAACCGCACGACAGAAGGAGAAAAGGCTTTGCTGAGAATCGTATTTTCCCCGGTAAATATTTCCCCTGGAAGAATATTGTTTCCTGTAGATTTGGCCATTTTTTTTCCATTCATGGTCAACATGTTGGCATGAAGCCAATAGTGCACTGGAGGATGGTCGTAACATGCCTCGGCTTGTGCTATTTCGCATTCGTGGTGCGGAAACTTCAAATCCATTCCGCCACCATGTATGTCAAAGGTTTCTCCTAAATATTTGGTACTCATTGCCGTACATTCAAGATGCCATCCAGGAAATCCATCGCCCCAAGGTGAAGGCCAGCGCATAATATGCTGGGGCTCCGCTTTTTTCCAAAGCGCAAAATCCTGAGGGCTCTTTTTTTCATCTTGTGCAGTCAATTCACGCGTATTGGTGATCATATCTTCCAACTTACGACCACTCAGCTTGCCGTATTGATGGGTTTCATTGAATTTTTTGACATCAAAATAAACCGAGCCATTGCTTTCATAGGCATATCCTTTTTCGAGGATTTCCTTTATTATTTCAATCTGCTCTATAATGTGTCCGGTTGCCGTAGGTTCGATGCTTGGCGGTAGAAAATTGAATTTATCAAGAATATTATGAAAATCAAGCGTATACCGTTGAACAACTTCCATAGGCTCTAGTTGTTCCAAACGCGCTTTTTTGGCGATTTTATCCTCTCCATCCTCCGCATCGTCCACTAAATGACCTGCGTCGGTAATATTTCGTACATAACGCACTTTATATCCCAAATGCCGAAGATATCTGAAAATCATGTCGAACGACATGAACGTACGGCAATTTCCCAAATGCACATTACTGTACACCGTAGGACCACAAACGTACATACCCACATGGCCTTCGTTTAAAGGTTTGAACGCTTCTTTTTTGCCGGAAAGGGAATTTGTTAGTCTGAGATGCTGATTTTTATATAATTGCATTTTTTACTAGAACAATTAGAAAGTGGTGTCAAGGTTGATATAATCAAGAAACTCGCGTCGAACGGCTTCCTCCTTAAATTTACCGCCATATTCTGCGGTCACCGTACTACTTTCCACATCCCGGATACCTCTTGAGTTGACGCATAGATGCTTGGCATCAATAACGCAGGCTACATCCTCAGTACCAAGAACTTTTTGAAGTTCTTGTACGATCTGCATATTCAAACGTTCCTGTACTTGTGGTCGCTTGGCATAATAGTCTACTACACGATTCATTTTAGAAAGACCAACGACCGTACCATTTGAGATATAGGCCACGTGTGCCCTCCCTACGATCGGCAATAAGTGGTGCTCGCATGTAGAATATACAGTGATGTTCTTCTCAACGAGCATTTCGCCATATTTATATTTATTTTCGAAGGTCGACGATTTAGGTTTTTTGTTGGGATGCAGGCCACCAAACGTCTCGTTCACGTACATTTTGGCGACACGGTTCGGGGTGCCTTTCAGGCTGTCATCTTCCAAATCAAGGCCCAGGGTAAGCATTATTTCTCGAACATTTTCCCGGATCCTCACTATCTTCTCCTCATCAGTCAATACAAAGGCGTCCTTACGCAATGGGGTATCTGCAGAGGAGGATACATGCTCGTTTCCCATCTCCTCAAAATGCTCCTCCAATCTCCTATCGATTTTCATTCAAAAAAACTTTTAAAGAACGGCAAAGATATACATTAAATGGCACTTTATATCATATACTCGCCCTTACACAACATAAATTAGTGCTGGCGCGAAACTCGGATTATTTTTAGGGCATGCAATTCAAGTCGCACAGATGAAGCACCTTGACCTGATATTTCCTATGTTTTTTTTTCTGGGATTATCATTAGTCGCTGCACAGGTATCCCCTGACTGCGGGAATGCCATCCCAATATGCAATAATACTCCGGTAAACGGGGGGACCACAGGTTTTGGTATAGATGATTTCAATGGGTCGGCGACCTCGGGTTGCCTTGAACAGACTTTGTCGGGTGCCATTGAGTCGAATTCGGCATGGTACCGTTTTCGAACAGGTGCTAGCGGACAACTTGGATTTAATATTGGCATCGATTCTTCAGAGGATTGGGATTTTGCCTTATACAAAAGCAATGACTGCGCTAATCTTGGCGATCCCATACGCTGTAACTTTTTTGATAATCAAGACAAAAACTCATTTATAGGGGTTGGTGAAGATCCCACGGGTGACACGGCCAATGTGCAATACGATGCCTGGTTGAATGTTGCTCCAGGAGAAGATTATTATTTGCTCATAAATAATTTTAGCCTTAATAACACCGGGTTTTCGATTCAATTTTCGGGAAGCATTTTTGTTACAGATCCATTTACGGCCTTAGATTGCGCTATCATTAATAACCTTTTAGGACCACCGATAACGGCCTGCGAAAATGAGCTCATTCAGCTTGATGCGACTACTACGAATGCAATCGATTACACGTGGTTTATCGATTCGGGATCTGGATTTCAAACGATTGTGGGGGAAAAAGGCCCAACGCTGCAGGTGAACATATCGGCCTCATATCGGGTCGAAGTCATTATGGCGACAGGGGCGAATATCATAAGCGACGTACAAGTTTCTTTTACTGCCTTGCCCATGGCATTTTCTATAACAGACGATGCCAACTGTTCGGGCGTTCCTACGTATGACCTGTCAATTAAGGATAGTGAGGCACTCGGAAATCAAAATCCAAACCAATATATTGTTTCCTACTATTCATCTTTAGCCGATGCTACGAATGGCATCAATTCGTTGCCTAAAAACTATAATATGGGCTTTAGCTCCCAAACGATTTATGTACGCGTCGCCGCGATCAGCAATCCTACTTGTTTTGACGTCTCCCAAAAATTTCAGTTGACTGCCTTGGAGTCTCCGGGAATCGATTTTCCCACCGAAGCGTATTTGTGCGGTTCAAATGGCGCTACAACCATAGGGAATCTTATAACCAACCCCAATTTCACATATCTTTGGGACACTGGGGAAACCACATCGAGCTTGGTCGTTTCCAATGAAGGTGTTCATTCACTCACTATTACAAATTCACAGGGAGGACTAAGTTGTGAAATTACCGCTGTTATCTCGGTCCTTGAATCAAAGCCGCCTAGTATCAGTGACATCCTGATCGATGACCTAAAAAGCGACAATACCGTGACCGTTGTGCTGCAAGACAAAGGTGATTATGAATTTAAACTTGATAATGGGGAGTACCAGACCGGCGCTACATGGAATGAAGTTTCACCAGGGATGCACACGATCACCGTAAATGACCGCAAGGGTTGTGGTGCGATTTCAGAAGAAATCGTGGTTGTTGGTTTCCCGAAATACTTTACGCCGAATGGTGATAATGCCAATGACAAATGGAAAATTGAAGGCCTATCCAAGTTACAAGACCCGGTAGTTTACATATTTGACCGCCAAGGAAAATTAGTAGATCAATTCACCGATCAGGACGAAGGATGGGATGGTACCATGAATGGTCAAATTTTACCATCTTCCGATTATTGGTTTAAATTGACCTATAAGAATACGGTGGGTGAGCAAATAACCGCAAAATTCGTAAATAGTCACTTTTCGTTGAAGCGCTAATTAAATTTTATCAATGTCAATTCCTTGATAAGCAGGACATTTTTACGATAGAACATACTAAATTTGGTAAGGTGGAGTTATATTATTGATCAATAGTTCAATGATAGCCCCACTTTCTATGCGAACACTTTTTTATGCCGTTTGCTGCTTCGCCCTTTTTTCAACCGGGTCCTATGCACAAAACTCCGCGGATTGTAGAACAGCGATTCCTGTATGTGCCGACGCCCCCATAATGGGACTTACCGATGGCAGTGGCGATATCGATGATTTTGACCCTGATGTCATTCGTGAATCAGGTTGTCTGGAAAAGGGAAGCGTAGGTTCGGCCAATATCGAACACAATACTTCTTGGTATGTCTTCCGGGCAGGAACCGGTGGTCAGGTCGGTTTTGATATTGAGGCATTGCCCGTTACTGGGACCACCATTACCGCCGAGTACGATTTTGCAGTGTATGGGCCCTATGGACCAGGTTCGAGCTGTGCCGATATCGGTAGTGGCACAGATTTGCCGATTCGTTGTAACTATGAGGTCAATAGCACGCGATTTACGGGGCTGGGTGTAAATCCCGAAAATGGACAAATAGGGGAGCCGTCCCTTACACAAAACTTGAATACCTACGACGAATATCTCGATGTACTACCCGGGGAAATCTACTATATACTGATCAATAACTACAACACCAACTTCAATGATGATCCAGAACCATTTATGCTCACCTTTACAGGTAGTTCGGTCGATGATGATCAAAATAGCGCATTGGATTGCACGCTTAGGGACGAATTTCTAGGATTGGATATCGTTGCCTGCGAAGGTGATCCCGATATCACTTTAAGCGCCTTGAACTCACCTGCAGGCGCCGACATTGCAAGTGTAGCTTGGTCGGTTGATTATGAGGATGACGGCATCGTTGATGCCAGTTTTACAGGTTCGGGGCCCTACGGTGCTGAGTATATTGTTACCAGTCCCAATTCTGGGCGCTACTTTGCCGAGATTACCACTATATCCGGTACGCCACCTCTGGTTGCTGATGTAGGAGGGATTTTAATTACGTTTTATGGGATTCCTATTTTAGATCACGTCGAAACCCTTGACACCAATCTCTCTATCAATCCCGATATGAACAATGTAGAGTTTATAGTCGCTGGGGATAGCGAATATGAGTATGCCATCAATGGCGGTGAATTTCAGGATGACCCGGTCTTCAGGGATGTACCCCCTGGAATAAATTCGGTAATTATTAATGATAAAAATGGATGTGGTATCACTGAACCGATTGATTTTCTGGTGGTGGGGTATCCTAAATTTTTTACACCCAATACCGATGGTATAAACGATACGTGGAATATTTTGGGCATCGAGACCCTTACCAATCCAGAAGTCTATATTTTTGATAGGTTTGGTAAGTTGTTGGCCCTCCTAGACGCCAATTCAGTTGGATGGGACGGAACGTATAATGGCAGGCCCATGCCGTCTTCCGATTATTGGTTCCGATTTGAATATGAGGAGTCGACCGACGGTGTCTTGGTTGCCAAGACCCGGAAAACACATTTCAGCCTAAAGCGCTAATAAAAAGACCGGCATTTGCCGGTCTTTTTATTATTGGTTCCTTAAAATTGTTCTTAAAAATTCAAGGTATAACTCAAAGTGACATTCGTATTTTGGTTTTTTACAAGGGCTGGTGTGGGCAAACCTGTATCGAATAGCAGGGTATTAAAATCCTGATGTGTTCTATTATAGGCAAGATCTAATCGGCTACCGCCGAAACTAAACCCAATTCCCGTTGAGTACCCATTTAAATCGCCAATGGTGTTTCGGTTGGCATACGGACTTTGTTCAAAACGATATCCACCACGGAGGCTAAATTGCTCGATGCGATATTCGCCACCGACACGAATAGACGAAACCCCAGTGAGTTCGTTGCCAATTTGATTATTGGCGATTGCAAAACTGGCATCATTACTTGGACGTAGTTGGGCCTTTGACATATCTTGATACCCATAGTCCATGCTCAAGAGTCCGTTTTTGCCGAAAACAAGGGCAATACTTCCGGTTAGTTTTTCAGGTGTTTTTATGGTATAGGAATCAAACAGGTTTACTACCTGAAAATTGATGAAATTAATGTCCTGATCTGCCAAGTCAGAATCGATCCGTTGGGCAGTGTCATCGGTAAGTCGATACCAAGTCGGAGATTGATAGCTTCCACCGATCCTGACAAACTCGTTTAATTTGGCAATGGCCCCAAGGCTGAATGAAAATCCGGTGCCTTCGGTATGTAAATAATTACCAAACGATGTAAATTGTATAGGGGAAGCAGCGTCATAACCATCTTCATAAAAGTCGTCTACCCGATCAAAGAGCACATTATGAAAATTCAATGATGCACCCAAATAGAGGTTATCACGATATTGTGAGGCGATATTCATCGTAAACTTGCCATTGTACCCAGAACTACTTCGAGAAAATTCTTGATTGACCGTATTGTACTGTGATGTCCGCATATACGCGGTATTCGTGGCATCTGTACTTGAAGGGTCTATACTGCCGCCATAATACCCCAGAAATGCTTGTTGGTCGCTATATCCTTGGCTTGCACCAATATCTAAATAGGCGTTTTCCAAGAGTTCCCCATCTTGGAGAAGAATAGCGCCAAAAGGGACACCTTGCGCAAAATTCAAAAAATAATTGTCGATGCCTTGATTACTATTCCCAGAAACATACAGCCTGTCATCCAGTTTTTGAACTACATCATAATTGATCGCTAGGGATAGTTTTTTCCAGTTTGCATCGGGATCCACCGTCTTTAGTACCATTACCCCACCAACTTGATTTATATCCAGATCAGTGGATACCGTGCCATTCGAACGGTTAAAATATCCAGCCTCATTATTCCTTGAATAGCTGGTGCCCGAGACCGTAAACAAGCTATTATTGAAAACGGCCGACCCGGCAGGATTAATATTCAACGCCGAAAGATCGCCGCCCAGTGCCCCAAAAGCACCACCCATACCTTGAAATCGTGCGGATCCTTCTAGGTTTTCAGTGCCGTATCGCAAAGCGTCCTGAATATTCTGGGCATTCGCGAATACACATGCAAATAGTACTATGAAAGTTATATATCGTTTCATATCAATCGTGAATTTAAAAAAATTATGATATTGGCTTAATGCCGAGAGCCATTGCTGCGTCCACCGCCTGAAGAACGTCCACCCCCTGAAGAACGTCCAGACGAAGAACCACCAGAACTTCGTACACTGCCACTAGAACTTCCCGAGCTTCCTGAACTTCGATAGCTTCCGCCACTACTTCGTGCACCCGAACTGCTACTACCCGAACGATAGCTACTGTTGCTCGGGGTAGAACTGCGGTATGATTGGTTAGTACGTGAACTACTTCCGGAACTTCTGTAGGCGCCCCCGTTCCCAGTACGACTGCCAGAACTCCTATAACCCGAATTATTAGGTGTAGTTTTGACACCTGACGAAGATCCGCTTCTATAAGAACTTGTGTTAGGCGCACTGCCTCGGTACGCTTCATTACTGCGTGAAGAAGTATTGTATCGTGGTTCTACGCGTGTACTCCTGCTTGTTCTGTAAGACCTGTTTTGGTCAACCCCTACGGTCCTTCTCGTTGAAAGGCCATCACTATAAGCGCGTGAACTCCTTCCGTTCAAGCTCCTATCGGCATAAGACCGTGTACTGCTGTTTCGAGTTCTGACCGATTGACTTCTCGAATTCAAATTTAAATTAGACCTACCTCGTAAGGCACTGCCCGAAATGCCGTTTGTTGCCAGTGAATTATTATTGTAATACCCGCGTCTTCCTCGCATGTAAGCATAATTTCTAGTGCCATACCCACCATAACGGGAATAGCCATAACCATAACCATAGCCATAGCCATAGTGCGAATAGCCATAATATCCGTAATTGGGATAATACCATGGATTGTAATAACCACCCCATCCATATCCATAACCATATCCATAACCATAATAGCCACCCCAGCCCCAAGGTCGATAAATGCCACCGTATAACCAAGGATTGGAATAGCCCCAACCAAGACCATAACCGCCCCAGCCCCAATTATTCCAACCAGTATCGTAGACATTTATACTTATGCTGGTAGAATTATCGCCCCAACCAGCATATCCCTGATAATCATTATCGGGACTGTAATAATCTGTCAATTGGCTATCGGCAATACTATCATTTACGGTATCACTTGAATAGGAATCAATATCGGTGAAAATCTCGCCGTCCAAGATATCATTGTATTCGTCGGCTTTTTGTTGAAAATATTCGCCGTACGTATCAGTGTCATTTTGATTTTTATTCGCGTTAGTACGCTGCGGAACGGTTTCCGTAATTCGGTCATTCTGACCGGCGTAGATGCCGTCATTGTCGTAATAAGATGCCTGCTGGTATGAACCACAGGAAATAAAACTAATGCCTACAATGGCCATTGCGGCCAGGGCACTAATTTTTTGGAGGGGTGGGTTATTCTTCATCATTGCAAATTTTATTGTTCAACATAGTAAAAATAATTAGTTTTACCGAATTATTTCGTTAACTAAACACAAGTTTTGTGCCAAACTACAAGAATGGGTAAAAATTTAACCGAGCGAACCGAGGATTATTCAAAATGGTATAACGAATTGGTCGTTAAGGCCGATTTAGCAGAAAATTCCGGGGTTAGGGGCTGTATGGTCATTAAACCATATGGTTATGCCATCTGGGAGAAAATGCAGGCAGGACTTGATGCCATGTTCAAGGAGACGGGCCATGAGAATGCCTATTTTCCGTTGTTTATCCCCAAATCCTTTTTGAGTAGGGAGGCCAGCCATGTAGAAGGGTTCGCTAAGGAATGTGCGGTCGTTACCCACTATCGGTTAAAGAATGCCGAAGATGGCAGTGGAATTATCGTAGATCCGGATGCTAAATTGGAAGAAGAACTTATCGTTAGGCCGACATCTGAAACCATAATATGGGATACCTATAGAAGGTGGATCCAATCGTATCGTGACCTACCTTTATTGATCAATCAATGGGCCAACGTGGTGCGCTGGGAGATGCGGACCCGTTTATTTTTAAGGACGACCGAATTTTTATGGCAGGAGGGCCATACGGCACATGCTACCGAAGATGAGGCTGTAAAAGAGGCCGAATTGATTATGAATGTATATGCCGAATTTGCGGAAAATCATATGGCGATGCCCGTAATTAAAGGCACAAAATCAGAAAGTGAACGTTTTGCCGGGGCCATTGAGACCTATTGTATAGAAGCGTTGATGCAAGATGGAAAGGCCTTACAAGCAGGAACATCACACTTTTTAGGTCAAAATTTCGCAAAGGCGTTTGATGTGAAATTTACAACCAAGGAAGGGATACAAGAGTATGTTTGGGCCACTTCATGGGGTGTTTCAACGCGTCTGGTAGGGGCATTGATAATGACCCATAGTGACGACAATGGGTTGGTTTTACCTCCTAAATTGGCCCCTATACAAGTGGTGATCGTACCCATTTATAAAGGTCCCGAGCAATTGGAGGCCATTAGCGAAAAAGTCGGCCCTTTGATCAAGGAGCTGCGAAAAAAAGGCATATCGGTAAAATATGATGATCGGGATACTCATAAACCCGGGTTCAAATTCAATGAATATGAATTAAAAGGGGTACCCGTGCGTTTGGCCATCGGACAACGCGACCTTGATAATGGGACGTTGGAAATCGCACGGCGCGATACAATGTCAAAAGAGACTATCCTGATGGAGGCAGTCGTCGAAAAGATCGAATTCTTGTTAGAGGATATCCAAAAGAATATTTATGAAAAGGCAGCTGCCTTCAGGGATTCACATATAACAAAAGTGGATTCCTATGACGAGTTTAAAAAGGTGCTCGAGGGAAAAGGTGGCTTTATTGCCGCCCATTGGGATGGAACCACTGCGACGGAAGATAAGATCAAGGATGAAACCAAAGCCACGATTCGATGTATTCCCTTTCATTCCGAAAACGAACCAGGTAGCTGCATGATTACTGGAACCCCCTCGGTTCGTAGGGTACTATTCGCAAAGGCATATTAAAGGAAATTGTCGTTGATTTGCCAGGGTGCTGTGGGCAACTATCTTAAGAAACACACATCAAACGGTTGATTATCGTACGTTTAAAAGATGCCATTTTCCAACGAATTCTTGCTTGTGTCTGAGTTTCTTTAAAAAAAGATATTCAAGGGTTGTGATAGTAAAAAATAATTGTATTTTTGCACCCGCCTGAATGGTATTAATTTTTAATAGATGCAGGTACGTACGTCAAAGTGCGAAAAAATGGTCCGTTCGTCTAGGGGTTAGGACGCCAGGTTTTCATCCTGGTAACAGGGGTTCGATTCCCCTACGGACTACACATACGAAATGAACCTTTAACAGGGTCATTTGTAAAGGGCCCGTTCGTCTAGGGGTTAGGACGCCAGGTTTTCATCCTGGTAACAGGGGTTCGATTCCCCTACGGGCTACAAAAGTTCGGAGAGGAATGACGAAGCAGCAATTAATGTAATAAGAAATAAAGATGGCAAATCACAAGTCGGCATTAAAAAGAATTAGAAGAAACGAGGCAGTACGCCTTCGTAACAGGTATCAGCATAAGACCACGCGTAATGCAATCAAAAAATTGCGCAGCGAGGAGAAAAAAGGGGAAGCTGAAAAATTATTGCCGGAGGTTATTAGTATGATCGATCGTTTGGCTAAGCGAAATATTATTCATAATAATAAGGCGGCCAACTTAAAAAGTAAACTTACAAAGCACGTAGCTGCATTGTAGTTACCGTTATTTTTTGCAAGGTATAAAAATGCCCTTTCCATCATGGAGAGGGCATTTTTATTCCTATATTATTTGACGGAAGGCTTTATGGCGCGCAGATTCAAAAAGCCGATAATGAAGCAAGCATACATTAGCACGATTAAAAGCAGATGTACCTGCTTAAGATGAAACCGCATGTAGAGTTCAATGTAAAAATGTCCTACAAACAGAATTGGTGGAAAAAAAAGATGAAAAATCAATAATCCACTGCTAATCCAAATCAGCAGGTTTTTTTCCTTTAAATGATTCGAACTGCCTTCAATAAGGAAGAGTAAGATACTCATAACTAGCAATAGCGAACCGATCATTGATGCAAAGACTTGCGGAAAAATTATGGCATCTTGATAAACCGCATTGATACACACTGCCATTACATAGAGTATGGCCCCATAGAGAATTAGATTCTTATACTCCTCCTTATTGACACTATTCCAGAAAATAAAATAGAAATATAAAAAGGATACAATATCATAAATATTGAAGACATAATTATTGGCATATGGATACTGTACGGAATCAACAATTTGAAAGGCCTCGAATTCTCGGATCATAAATCCCAAGATCTCGGATAATAAGGTATAGGCGATTAATATAGGAAAATAGCGCAACAGTCCGTCATAATAGAGCCGATACCGATAGAGGGCTATGACCAATGTGATTGGATACAGCACCATGAAATAGTTATTTTTTAGAAATTCTATCATGTGCTGCCAAGGGGACTTAATATTTTGCTATTATTCACCTATTACATTTCTTCTGAAATCCTTCGCATGGGTCCCGTTTGTAGGAACCCTACTATAAAACAGGAATACATGAAAATAATCAGGCCGAAGTGCAATGGTCTTATGGAAGATACATAATTTTTATAGTAAAGTGCAACAACCATTACGACGGGGTAGAAAGTATAGAAGCACAAAAGGCCTAGGCTTATCCAAAATAAAAGATTTTTGCGATTCGGAATTCTTTTTGTTTTTGAGTTTAATTCAAGAAAGTACATAATCGTGCAGGAAACAAGTACAATTGAGCCGATCGTCAAGGACAATAGCTGTGGAAGTAAAATAAAATCCTGAAATATGGGATTAACAATACTTGCCAAAATATAAATGATTCCCCCATACTTAATAAGTATTTTATGTTTTGGATTTGAAGCTATTTGCCAATAAATATAAAAGAAGTATAAGAAGAGTATTAGGTCAAATATATTATAGAAAACACTGTTTGATACGGAATGACTATCCAAGAATAATATTTGAAAACTTTCATTCACACGCATAATATATCCTAGCAATTCGGTCAAAAAGGTATAGCCGATAATTATGGGCAAATATTTTAATACAGAATCAAAATATTTTCTATATCTCAAAATTGAAAATAGAAAGGTGATGCCATATAACAGGATAAAGCCGTCGTATTTTAGAAAGTTCAAAACTTCATGACTCATATCAGGAGTAAAAAGTATTGAAAAAAGCATTATTGACCATATGGTGGTGCTCCGCTTCCCCGGTTCATTGTAACACTTGTACCACCTTGATACGTAGGGGCCAACAAGTTAGCGTTCGGCATAGTTAAGTTAGGCAGCATTGATGCGTATGACTTTTCGTCATTCGATAACGTGGCGCCCATACCCGCTGCGGGACCAAACGAATCATCGAGCAAAACGGCTTCGGCCTTCCCATCAAGATCCCCAATATAGAATAAATAGTCTCGATCTCCTTTTTTTACAGTAGGGGATAGCATGATCGAATTCTGTCTGGGATGTACATTTTTTGGGTCATCAGAATAGTTTGAAAAATAGAACCTGAGGGTTGATATATCAACATTTGCCGCCTTGGCCTCCTGTTCTATATAGGCGATGTAATTTTTGATGGTGGCATAGTCATAATATACATACCGGGCCACATCGAATTTTGCGGGAGCTTCCTGCCTTTGCTGCATCTTGTCCCCGGTTTTGGCACCATTGATCGAGTCTTCATATTTCTGTATTAACGGCACTCTACGTGCACTATAGCGATCATACATATCTCTTGCCTCGCTGATGGCTATAATTTGCTCCGGGGCCTTTACGGGTGTTTCCTGGGGCGTTTCGGCCGCCATTTTAGGTTTGCAATTGTAGGCTCCAATAAGGATCAGTACCAATAGTAATCTTCGTACGGATTTTTTCCCATGGTTTATCATGATGTCTTTTTTAGGGTTAAATAACAAAATACTGCATGCCTTGATGGGGGAGGTGGCGGCAATACATTGACATAAAGATATCAATTTTGTGCTACTTAGGGCTTAAATTATTGGTTCTACCATAAAAAATCCCAAATTCCATATTGATAGTACAAATGGAATTTGGGATTTCCTGAATGCGACCAGGATTGGGATGTACCGAGATGGCCGTCCCTATTGGTTCATTGTCATTAAGAATTCTTCGTTATTCTTCGTTTGTTTAAACCGTTGTTCAATGAATTCCATGGCTTCCACAGGATTCATGTCTGCGAGGTATTTACGCATGATCCACATACGCTGGATTGTATTTTCATCTAACAATAGATCATCCCTTCTTGTACTTGAAGAAGTAAGATCGATGGCGGGAAATATTCTTCGGTTGCTGATCTTTCGATCAAGCAGAAGTTCCATGTTGCCAGTTCCTTTAAATTCCTCAAAAATAACTTCATCCATTTTCGAGCCTGTTTCGGTAAGTGCCGTGGCTATTATCGATAATGATCCCCCATTCTCGATATTTCTGGCGGCACCGAAGAAGCGCTTCGGTTTATGCAAGGCATTGGCATCCACACCACCACTCAATACTTTTCCTGAAGCGGGCTGTACGGTATTGTAAGCGCGTGCTAAACGTGTGATTGAATCTAATAGGATAACGACATCATGGCCGCATTCAACCAACCTTTTTGCTTTTTCGAGTACGATGTTTGCCACCCGTACATGTTCTGTGGCTTCCTTATCGAAGGTCGATGCGACGACTTCACCACGTACATTGCGCTGCATGTCGGTAACCTCTTCAGGACGTTCATCGATTAGGAGAATAATTTGGTAAACCTCAGGATGATTAGCAGCTATGCCATTGGCGATATCTTTTAATAACATGGTCTTACCCGTCTTGGGCTGGGCAACGATCATTCCTCTTTGGCCCTTACCGATAGGAGAGAACAAGTCGATAATTCGCGTTGAAATTGTTGCTTGGCGTTCTGCCAAATTAAATTTTTCGCGGGGAAACAAAGGAGTTAGATGTTCGAATGATACCCGATCCCGTACGATTTGCGGGTCGATACCATTGATTTTTATTACTTTGATCAACGGAAAATACTTTTCACCTTCTTTTGGAGGGCGAACATTCCCTAGTACTGTATCCCCCGTCTTCAGGCCAAATAAGCGAATCTGTGACTGAGAGACATAAATATCGTCAGGAGAAGATAAATAGTTATAATCAGAAGATCTTAGGAAACCATATCCATCTTGCATGATATCCAATACGCCTTCGCTTTCGATAATGCTGTCAAATTCGAATTCGGGCTCCTTGTAACGGTTCTTTAGGTCCTTATCGAAATTGCTGCTGTTTTTTTCATGACCGTTCTTTTGGTGTTGTGGTTTTTTCGCATGCTGATCCCCACGTTCTGGAGCGTTTTTCTGAAATTCCTTTTTTGGTGGTCGCGGATTCGGCCTTGCTGGTTTGCTGGCTTCCCTAGCCTCCTTAGGCTGGTTTGAATCAACATTATTGTGATTGACCTCCTCGTTTTTTGCAGGCTTTTTGTGAACGACTTTAGGCCTTTCTGCCCTTGCTTTTGGTTCTTTTTTTGGTTCCTCGGCAACAACGCTTGCCACTGCCTTGGGATTCGCTGCCTGCAGGTCAAGAATCTGATAGACCAGATCTTCTTTCTTTTGAGTCTTGTATTTAGGAACGTTCAATCCCTTAGCAATTTCCTGAAGCTCAGGTAGCTTTTTTGATTTTAAATCTGAAATTTCAAACATTAAGTATGGTATAAATTATATATCCTTAAGAAAATACTAGAAGTGTATTGTTATTTGGGTATTACTCGGGAAAGATTCCCCTATTGGTAAGTGCTATAACTAATAACGGAGCAATATTACAAATTATTTTCAATATTTAGCGTATATTTTTTAAAAAGACGCGTATTTTTGCCTTTTAGAAGGCCATAATCAGAATGATCCAGCGTATACAGACCATTTTTTTACTGATCGTAATTCTGTTGACAGGGGTTTTGCCTTTTTGGGTAAATCTTTGGTCGGATGCCCAAGGAAATGAAATTTATGCGCAGAGTGAAATACTGGTTTCTGCCACTTTTTATGTTTCTTCAGGGTTGGCCTTAATAGCCATTTTGAGTTTTAAAAATCGAAAAAATCAATTTGTTGTCAACAGATTGAATATGATATTGAATCTTTTTTTATTGGGATTTTTCGTTTACCGGTCGCTAAATCTATCTGGAGAAACCTTGGTTTCAGAGAAGGGTATTGGGATGCTGATTCCTGTATTTTCTATCGTTTTTTTGGTCCTTGCCAATAGGGCCATTAAGAAGGATGAAGATCTTGTAAAATCTGTTGATCGTTTGCGTTAAACCTGAAATCTTAGTAGTATTAGTGCGTAGAAGACCCCGATGGAAGCATCGGGGTTTTTGTTGGAATTTACTTTTTTGCGAGGGGATCATCACCTTTCATCAAAGCGGGAAGCCAATCATTCATCATTCGCTGATAATAGGGCTGCTGCGAATCATCTTTATTTTGATGTCCAGAATTTGGTAATAGTATGATCTCCTTATTAGATTTCAAAAGGTTCATTCCTGCATAAATACCTTCCGGGGGACACACTTCATCTAATAGACCAATTCCCACAAGAACAGGACATTTGATATGAGGCACAAAATTGGCCACATCAAAATAGCGACTCGCTTCACGTACTTTTTGAGAATTTTTATCCTCAATGGCATTATACCATTGGGGCCATCCTCCTTTTCTTCCAACCACGGGACCATGCATATCAAACCCCGCTGGAACCAGCGCAAGTGCAGCAGTAATTTTGGGATGAAGCCCTGCGGTCATTAAGGATTGCAAACCACCTTGACTACCACCCGTGACTACAAGTGTTTCTCCGTTCCAGTCTTTTCGTTCGGTTAAGTATTCGGCAGCTCTATAGCAGGAGAGGTACATTCTTAAAAAGTAACTGGTATTTTTATCTTCATTCCCAATACTTGGATAATTTTTCAATGGGCCGTTTGATTGTTCTTCATAGAAGGATTCCGCGGCGCGTATCGGAAGATCATGTGCACTTATATTCAAAACCAGCCAACCGTTCTTCGCCATGTTAAGCACCCACTCTTTTTGAAGTGGATAAATTCCTGCCCATTGAACAATTAGAAGGGCTGGAAAATTTTTGCCCTTAGTCGGTCGGGCAAGTTGTCCTTGAATGTGGGTACCCCTAATGTTGTTCATGGTGATGTTGTAATAATTCACCCCTTTGACAGCACTGGATTCCTTATTAAGCGTTGTGTTTTTTGGTATTTTGTTTAGTGATTCTATTTGACTTCCCCAAAAAGAGTCAAAATCATCAGGCCGCTTTGCAGAGAGTTCGATTTCTTCGGGGGAAGCAATGGCGCCTCCAATAAGGTTTTTTTCCTCATTGTTTTCATTCTTCCAGTTAATATTCAATAAAACGGCGCCAGGTTCATTAAAATAATAACTTATGGTGGCTTTTTTATTTTTGGGATAGATGTATCCTTTTTTATACAAGGTCAATCCCCCTTTTTTAAGGGTATAACCTATTGAATCGACCACAGTACCCTCCTGAAGTTCTAAGGTCCAAAGAGCGTTTTCTCCTGTACTAAAGATGCCATCTTTTTTATCGAGTGTTAATGATACTTGTCCGTAACTAAGGCTGAGCGTTAAAAATGCTAAAAATAATAGTGTGAGAAAATTTTTGCAATGCGGTTTCATGATAAATTGATGTGTTAAGTGACATCCTTAAAATACAATTTTATCGCTTCCCGAGCTCTATTATCTCTAAATCTTTAATAGCGTCGCCATGAATAACAAAACGCAGCATAGTTCTAACCTGGTGAAATCCATGTTTGCCACAGGCCCCTGGGTTCATGTGCAGAATTCCCAATTTTTTGTCCCACATCACCTTTAAGATATGTGAATGGCCACAGATAAAAAGTTTTGGAGGATCCTTTTTTATAATGGCCTGGGTCCTAGCGTTGTATTTCGGTGGATAGCCGCCGATATGCGTCATATAAACGGCAACATTTTCGCATGTAAAACGATTGTCAAGTGGAAATTCGTTTTGCATTGTATGGTCGTCTATATTGCCATATACAGCCCGAATAGGTGCCAATTCACCCAAAGCATCAATAACATCGAAGGAGCCTATATCACCGGCATGCCATATTTCATCGGCGTTGCCCGCATATTTCAAAATAGCCTGATCTATATGTGAATGGGTATCGGAAAGTAAAAGGATTTTGGTCATTTTTTTGAAATTCTGGATTCTCGACCCCGATTTCAGAATAGGTAATCTATCTTTGTTATCGACAAAACTAAGGTATTCCCGTGAGATATTTTATCCAGTTTTCGTACTTCGGAAAAAACTACCACGGCTGGCAAAATCAGCCCAACGCCCTTACTGTGCAACAAACTATGGAGCACGCCCTTTCAAAATTATTGAGGACATCGATTGGCCTCGTGGGAGCAGGCAGAACCGATGCCGGAGTGCACGCGAAAGAAATGTTCGCGCATTTCGATGTTGATGCTATCCCCGATGTCGATGCCTTAACGTACCGTTTAAATGCATTTCTGACGGAAGATATTTCGGTAAAGCGCATTTTTGAGGTACCGGCGGAAGCCCATGCCCGTTTTGATGCCATTGAGCGTACTTATGAATATTGGATTGCACAGGATAAGAATCCGTTTTTGACGGAGCTGGCCTATTTTTTTGGGCATGGCTTGAATGTGGGGAAAATGAACGAGGCTGCGCAATTACTTCTTGTTCATACTGATTTCGAGTGTTTTTCGAAATCGAACACCGAGGTAAAGACCTATAATTGCGCTATCAAAAGCGCTTTATGGCAACCAACCAACGATCGATTGGTCTTTACGATTACGGCGGATCGATTTTTGCGCAATATGGTTCGGGCCATTGTTGGTACGCTTTTGGAGGTTGGTCAAGGAAAGTTCGATATTGAGGATGTTAAGACAATCTTAAAAAGTAAGGACCGATCAAAAGCAGGGCCATCTGTCCCGGCAAAAGGCTTATATTTGACCAAGGTTACATACCCCAATTCAGTTATTGGTTACTATGGATAAAGATTCGGGAAAAGCATTTGATTTACGGCTATTCAAGCGGTTGATGGCACATACCCGTCCATATCGTGCCACTTTTTATGGCGTGGCATTGGCTGCCATCTTATTGTCGGGTTTTGCTGTGTTAACGCCCTTATTGGTCAAACAAATTATCGATGATGCCATTAAGAGTGGGAACGGTGATAAATTGCTGAACCTCACGCTGGTAATGTTAGCCGTTCTTATCGGGCAAGTCGTCAGTCAGTTGGGCTTTAATTATTATGCCAACTGGCTGGGAGAATCGGTCATCAAAGATGTTAGGATACGATTGTTCAAGCATATCCTAAGTTTTAAGATGAAGTATTTCGATAACTCGTCGCTTGGTGTTTTGGTTACCCGGGCCGTAGCCGATATGCAGCGTATTGGTGAAATATTCAGTGAAGGCTTTTTTATGATCGTTGCAGATCTTTTGAAAATGTCTGTAGCAGCCGTAGTAATGGTCATCATCAATTGGAAATTGGCATTTTTGGTATTTGCAGTACTTCCGATTATTATTTACGCGACCCGCCTTTTTCAGAAAGCGATGAAAACAGCTTTTGGTGAGGTACGGGCCGAAGTGGCGAACCTTAATTCATTTGTGCAGGAACGTATTACGGGCATGAAAATCGTGCAATTATTTACACGCGAACAGATAGAAAGTGAAAAGTTCAGGGAAATCAATGAAAAACATCAAAATGCTTGGCTGAAGACTGTTTGGTACAACTCGATTTTCTTTCCCATTGCTGAAATTGTGGGTTCTTTAGCCGTTGGGCTTATTGTTTGGTACGGTGGACTTCAAAATGTTGCCAATTTGCAAAAAGAAGAATTCGGGACCATATTCGCTTTTATTCTATTGATCGACCTATTGTTTCGTCCACTGAGACAGATTGCCGATAAATTCAATACACTGCAAATGGGAATGGTGGCTGCCAATCGTGTCTTTAAAATTTTGGACACCGAAGAACACATTCAGGATAATGGTACTTTAGGGAAGAATGATATTCGTGGGAATATTACGTTTTCCGCTGTACATTTTGGGTATTTGGAAGGAGAAGAGGTTTTACATGGAATTTCATTTGATGTAAAAGCTGGGGAAACTATCGCAATAGTTGGGGCCACTGGGGCAGGTAAATCGACGATTATCAATTTATTAAATCGTTTCTATGAGGTGAATTCGGGAAGTATCCTAGTAGATGGGGTCGATATAAAAGACTTCAAATTGGCATCCCTGAGATCACAGATTGCAGTGGTTCTGCAAGACGTTTTTCTTTTCGCCGATACGATTGCCAATAATATTTCCTTGAAAGACCCATCGATTACCACCGACACCATAAAACAGGCTGCTATACAGATCGGGGTCGATGAATTTATTTCAAGCCTGCCAGGTGGTTACGAATATAACGTAAAAGAAAGGGGAACCATGCTTTCAAGCGGGCAGCGCCAATTGATTGCCTTTTTAAGAGCCTATGTAAGCAATCCCAGTATTTTGGTACTCGATGAAGCTACCTCTTCGATCGACACCTATTCCGAGCAATTGATTCAACGCGCTACTGATAAAATCACAGAAGGAAGAACATCGATCATCATCGCCCACCGTCTCCATACCGTAAAAAAGGCAGACCGTATATTGGTAATGGATGCCGGAAATATTGTAGAAGTAGGTACCCATAAAGAACTACTCAAAAAAGGCGGGTATTATAGCAATCTCTACGAAGCCCAATTTTTGGCCGAGGAGGTGGCTTAATTGCTTAGATCAAATCCTCTCGCATCATCATGTTCAATTCGGCCAAATCGTTGAACAAGACAAATTCACCATTCTTTATGTATGATATCAAACCGGTCTCTTCACTGACAACTAGTGCCAAGGCATCTGTTTTTTCGGTGATTCCTACAGCAGCCCGATGTCTTAATCCGAATCGCAATGGAATATTTCGTTCATTCGATAAAGGTAAAATAACACGCGTGGCCACAATATAGTTGCCATTGATGATAACAGCCCCATCATGGAGTGGGCTATTCTTGAAGAAGATGCTCTCAAGAATGGGCTGGTTAATCTCAACATTCATACGATCTCCTGTTGATTTTATAAAATCAAGGGAATTGTTGCGTTCAATAACAAGGATGGCCCCAGTACGTGTGGTGGCCATTTTTTCACAAGCCCTTAAAATAGCTTCAATGTTAGTGGTCGACGCAAGTCCGTCGCGCTTAAGGAATTTAAAATATTTAATAAACTTGCGTTTATTGGAGAAATTCGTCGAACCTATCATCAATAAAAATTTCCTGATTTCTTGTTGAAACACAATAATCAATGCAATAAGTCCGACCGACATAAATCCACCTACGATGCTACTGATCATTTTCATTCCCAGCAACTCTGTGAGCTTCCAAAACCCCCAAACGATGACAATCCCGATAAATATGTTAATAGCGACCGTACCCCGGACCAATTTGTAGATATAGTACAAGAGAATGGCGACCAAGATAATATCGATGATATCGGTAATCTTAAAGTCAAGAAAATTGAGAAAATCCAATAGATACCGGTTTTTGTAAAATTAGAAAAAAATGGTGAACCAAACGTTGCCCATTATCGGGTGCTTTGAGAATAAAGTTTTATGCATTGCATGGCTTCTTTCACATCATGTACCCTTAGTATATTCGCTCCTTTCAAAAGGGCAAGCATGTGCAATGCCGTTGTGCCATTCAATGCTTCTTCGGGTGTGGTATCCAGCAGTTTATAGATCATTGATTTTCTGCTAACCCCGACCATAACGGGAAGTCCCAGTTCATTGAAAAATTCTAGGTTTTGAATCAGCTCATAGTTTTGCTCAAGCGTTTTTGCAAAACCAAAACCAGGATCTATAATGATATCAATAATACCTGCTGCCCTGGCAATTTTAATCCGTTCCGAAAAATAGTAGTTTATATCGACCAATAGATTTTCATAGGAGGTTTCATTCTGCATCGTGTGCGGATTACCTTTCATATGCATCACTATGAAGGGTACTCTGTATTTGGCGATTGTGGTGATCATCTCGGTATCAAGTGTGCCACCGGAAATATCATTGATCATTGCCGCTCCCGCATCCAGACAGCGACCCGCTACTGCACTCCGAAACGTATCAATTGAAAGTAGCATTTGTGGGAATTCGTCAAGAAGTAGCGAAACTATTGGCAAAATCCTATCAAGTTCCTCATTTTCTGAAATTTCAAGGGCTTTGGGTCGTGAACTATAGGCGCCAACGTCGATAAAAGTTGCCCCTTCCCGCAGCATCTTTTCTACCTGTCTCAATATACTTACCGGGTCTTTGTATTTTCCACCATCATAAAAAGAATCGGGTGTAATATTCATTATACCCATTATTTTTGGTTGGGTCAAATCGACTAAGTTTCCTTTACAGTTTAAGGTCATTTGAATTTTTAAGACTTTTTAAGGTTGAATTTTGCTGGGGAAGTTTAAAGTGTGAACTTTGATGTTTCCGAAATTTTAAGCGAAATTTACGCAAATTAAAAATATACATGCAGCTTACCTCTGAGCAATACGATGCGGTCATAAAAATTTGTCGGGAATTGTTCCAAAAGAAGATGAAAGATTATGGGAGCGCATGGCGTATATTGCGATTGCCGTCACTGACTGATCAGATTTTTATAAAGGCACAACGCATACGGGGCCTTCAAGAGAATGTGGTTCGCAAGATCGAGGAAGATGAAAGGAGTGAATTTATCGGGATTGTCAACTATGCTATCATGGCCCTGATTCAATTGCAATTGGGAGTAGTCGAACAGCCCGATTTGACAGTCGATGAGGCACTAATGCATTTTGACAAACACGTCGCCCAAACGAAAATTTTGATGGAAAACAAAAACCATGATTATGGAGAAGCCTGGCGTGAAATGCGTGTTAGTTCCCTGACCGATTTAATTTTGCAGAAATTATTGCGTGTAAAGCAAATCGAGGATAACGAAGGCAAGACCTTAGTAAGCGAAGGAATTGATGCCAACTATCAGGACATGGTAAACTATGCGATATTCGCGCTCATACACCTTAACAAAAGCTCAACTATTTAACATGAAATACGCTGTTGGAGTAAGCAGGATTTTTGTAGGAATTTTATTCATACTAAGTGGACTAATAAAATTGAACGACCCAATGGGTTTCTCCTTTAAATTAGAGGAATACTTTAGTCAAGGTGTGCTGGATCTACCGCTTCTTATTCCCTATGCCCTCGCAATTTCAATTTTTGTAGTCATCCTTGAAGTGTTGTTGGGCATAATGCTTTTGGTAGGATTCCGCGTGAAGTTAACGGTTTGGAGCCTCTTGTTGATGATCATTTTTTTTACTTTTCTGACGTTTTATTCAGCATATTTCAATAAAGTCACTGATTGCGGTTGTTTTGGGGATGCGATAAAATTGACCCCGTGGCAGTCTTTTACAAAAGATATTGTGCTGCTACTTTTGATTATTATCCTCTTTGTTGGCAGGAAATTTATTAAATCAGTCTTCGGGCAGAATACCCAACGTGTGGTTGTTGGTGTTTCATTGCTACTATGTGTCTTATTTGCGAATTATGTTTTGAACCACCTTCCGGCAGTCGATTTCAGGCCCTATAAAATAGGGGCGAATATTACGGCCGGTATGACGGTTCCACAGGGTGCTCCTCAGGCGATATATGATTATGCTTGGAAGTTCAAAACCGAAGATGGTGAAAAAACAATAGTGACCCAAGGGGATTACCCAACGGTCGATGGCGAATTCATAGAGGTTGAAACGACCGAGGTTCAAGAAGGCTATGAGCCGCCCATTCATGATTTTACCATAGAACATGATGGGGAGGATTTTTCTGCTTCTTTATTGCAGGAACCCAAGCTTGTAATGGTCATTTCGTACGATCTTACAAAAAGTGACCGTAGTGCTTTTGAGGCCATTAAGACAATAACTGACAAAGCAATGCAAAAAGGATATAAGGTTGTTGGTATGTCTTCATCGAATACATCATTGACCGACGCACTCATAGAAGAATATAGTCTTGATTTCGAATTCTATTTTACCGATGAGACCACATTGAAGACCATTGTCCGCTCGAATCCAGGCGTTTTGGTTTTGCAAGCGGGTACCATAATGCAAAAGGTGCATTATAATGATATCGATAAATTAAATTTAGAGTAATTCAAAGTCGAAATCAATGATCAAGAATCTATTGGAAACAATAATCAATAATAGCAAGCATGAGAAATAAAATAGTAGCTGGAAACTGGAAAATGAACAAGAACATGTCCGAGACGGAAGCTTTGGTCACAAAACTTGCGGCAATGCTCCCCGATACAAGCGCAGAGGTTATGGTTGCACCCCCGTTTGTGAACCTCGCCGGGGCCGTTCGAAGTCTCAGTAATTCTACCATTGAAGTAATCGCGCAAAATATGCATTATGCAGAAAATGGGGCTTTTACCGGGGAAATCTCTGCCGATATGTTGCTGAATATTGGAGTTGGAACTGTAATAATCGGACACTCGGAGCGACGTGCCTATTTTGGGGAAACCGATGAAATTTTAGCGAAAAAGGTCGTATCGGCATTACAGAAGAACATGCGGGTTATGTTCTGTTTTGGGGAAGAGCTTCATGATCGCCAATCTGGTAGTCATTTTCAAGTGGTCGAAAGGCAGCTTCAAAATGCCTTGTTTTCATTAGAGGCAACCAAATGGCCCCATATAATTCTTGCTTATGAACCGGTTTGGGCCATAGGAACCGGGGAGACAGCCTCCCCTGAACAGGCTCAGGAAATGCACGCCTTTATTCGTCAGACCCTCGCCCAAAAGTATGGATCTGGGATTGCTAGTGCCGTTTCAATAGTGTACGGAGGTAGTGTAAAACCCTCGAATGCAGCCGAGATTTTTTCAAAACCTGACGTAGATGGCGGACTTATCGGAGGAGCGTCTTTGGTAGCCGATGATTTTATTGCCATCATTCAGGCCATTTAAAGGACTACCATCAGGCGAAGTTCCTTTAAATATTCTCATTGTATCGGGGAACACTTTAATGAGTGTTTATGGGTAGCCCGGATTAGTAGTACCTGCATCTTTATGACAAACGATCTCCCTTTGACCAAAGGCCTTGGATTATGCTACCTTTTTGATTGCTAGGAATGGCCTGAACATCAATAACCAGAGATAGAAACAACGACTATTATTTCGGATTAAAATAGCACACTTTATGCCCAGCACGATTTACATTGAATATAGCTTTAAGATCGAACCACTTCAACCGGGGTCCGAAATCCTGATTGCAGAACTGGGGGAGGCGGGCTTTGAGAGTTTCGTAGAAAGCGACGATGGAATCCTTGCATACATTCAGAAGGCTGACTGGCTGCCCGGTTTGCTAGAAAGTATCCACATCCTGGGGGATCCTAAAGTCAAGATAAGCTATGAATTCAAGGAAATCGAACAAGAAAATTGGAATGCTACTTGGGAACGTAATTTTAATCCTATCCGAATCGGCAATGATTGTATCGTGCGTGCCCCTTTTCATGAAAAACCCGAGGTTTCCTACGATGTTGTAATCGAACCCAAAATGAGTTTTGGGACGGGACATCACGAAACGACACACATGATGCTTGAATTTATTCTTGAACACGATTTCAATGGAAAATCAGTATTAGACATGGGAAGTGGTACTGGAGTCCTTGCCATACTCGCTGCAATGAAGGGCGCCAAGGATATTGATGCGATCGACAATGATAATTGGTGTTATTTGAATGCCAAGGAAAACGTTGAACGTAATGGCTGTAATCACATACAGGTCTATGAGGGTGATGCAAGTCGCTTGCAAACACGTCATTATGATATTATCTTGGCCAATATCAATAGGAATATTTTACTTGTGGATATCCCGAAGTATGCACACAGTCTCAACAAAGACGGATTACTTTATGTTAGTGGTTTTTATCTGGAGGATTTGCCGATGATAACCGAAAAATGCGAGGATGAAGGGTTAAAGTTTGAAAAAAAACTTCAAAAAAATAATTGGGTTGCCGCAAAATACGTATTTTAGGGAGCGTTGTACGAACTAAAAAACGAATAACTATGAGTACAAGGGAACAAGAATCGGTAGAATTACTTTTAGAGGAAGAGAAGCTAAAACAAAATGAAATCGTGCTTTTTAATGATGAGGTCAATACTTTTGAGCATGTCATAGAAACCTTGATCGCTGTGTGTGAACACACTCCTGAACAGGCTGAACAGTGTTCGCTAATTGTACATTATAATGGAAAATGTACGGTAAAAACTGGGGAATATACTGAGTTGGAACCACGGTGCAGCCGCCTACTGCAGGCTGGGTTGAGCGCGGAAATAGTTTAGGAGAAGTTACTTATACCTTTAGTTCGCGATTCAATAGAAGGTATTTTGAATACCATGCCCCAGGAAATAGCAGGGTAAAAAATATTTTTCGCATAATTCATCCCAACCTATGTAGTAGTGAGATACCTCTTTTGAAACGAGATATGGTTTCGCCGTTTCCACTGCATCCCATGAAAAAACAACACTATATGAAAGCTAACTTATTGGTACTAAGTTTATTTTTAATCGTGCATTTTGCGAATTCCCAAAGTAGACTTTCTATCGCAGCGTCAAATAATCAAGAGATTGAAAGAAAAGTAGATTCTGTCTTGTCGTTAATGAACCTATCCGAGAAAATTGGGCAGATGAACCAATACAATGGATTTTGGGAAGTCACCGGACCTACACCGAAGGAAGGTGATGCTGCAAAAAAATACGAACACCTGAAGTCAGGATTGGTTGGATCCATGCTCAATGTAAGGGGTAGTGCAGAGGTGTCGAAAGTGCAAAAAATAGTGGTAGAGGAAACCCGATTGGGAATTCCGTTGATCATTGGTTTCGATTTAATACACGGATATAAAACAATTAGTCCGATACCACTTGCCGAAGCCGCGAGTTGGGACCTTGATGCCATTCGAAATTCTGCCTCGATCGCCGCTTCGGAGGCCGCGGCAAGTGGCATCAATTGGACATTTGCACCAATGGTCGATATTTCGAGGGATGCCAGGTGGGGTCGCGTTATGGAAGGTGCCGGGGAAGACCCGTTCTTAGGAAGTAAAATCGCCTACGCCAGGATAAAAGGTTTTCAGGGCGATGACTTGGCCGCAACCAATACCATAGCAGCCTGTGCGAAACATTTTGCCGGGTACGGTTTCTCGGAATCGGGTAGGGATTACAATACCGTTGATGTGGGTATCTCTACCTTATACAATACTATTTTTCCACCATTTATCGCTGCGATTGATGCCGATGTCAAGACTTTTATGAATTCGTTCAATGAACTCAATGGTATTCCTGCTACCGGTAACCGCTTTCTGCAAAGAACTGTTCTTAAAGACGAATGGAAATTTAAGGGCTTTGTGGTATCCGATTGGGGTTCAATAGGTGAAATGATCAATCACGGTTATGCCAAAGATGGGAAACAAGCTGCCGAATTAGCCATCGATGCAGGATCTGACATGGATATGGAGTCGTACCTTTACGTGAAGTATTTGGAAGGATTGATTGCTTCAGGAAAGGTGGACGAAGCGTTGATCGATGATGCGGTAAAAAGAATTCTTCGCGTAAAATTTGAGCTTGGGTTGTTCGATGATCCGTATAGATATTGCGATATCGAACGCGAACGTAAGCTTATAGGTAGCCAAAAGAATAATGAGGCCGTTCTGGATATCGCCAAAAAATCGATTGTTTTACTAAAAAATGAGGGTGGGCTCCTGCCCTTAAAAAAAAAGGGACTGAAAATCGGGTTGATCGGTCCGCTAGCCGATGACAAGGACAGCCCGCTAGGTAGTTGGCGGTTAGCGGCCGATGATAACACCGCAGTATCGGTGTTGGAAGGCCTACAGGCATATGGTGGTAACGAAATAACCTACAAAAAAGGGGTAGTCCTCGCTACTAAAAAACCGGCATTCATACTGGAAACTAAAATCAATACCACCGATAGAACTGGTTTTGAGGAAGCCGTTCGTGTTGCACGTGACCAGGATGTGGTAATCATGGTACTTGGGGAACTGGGTTACCAAACCGGGGAGGCCAGAAGTAGGGTATCCCTAGATTTGCCAGGGCTTCAACAAGATCTTTTGGAAGCAATTTATCAAGTGAATAAAAATATCATCTTGGTGCTGATGAACGGTCGGCCCCTGACCATAAATTGGGCCGATGCCAATATCCCGGCAATCGTGGAGGCCTGGCATCTCGGAACACAAAGTGGGCATGCCATTGCACAGGTACTGTATGGGGATTATAACCCCAGTGGAAAGTTACCTATGACATTTCCTAAAAATGTAGGGCAAATTCCAATATATTATAATCATAAAAATACCGGGAGACCTACACTCCCTGCTCCCGATTTGGTATTTTGGTCACACTTTACCGATGAAAGTAATGACCCATTATACGAATTTGGATATGGGTTGAGCTATACAAACTTTACCTTTGAAAATTTAAAGCTTAGTGCTGATCACTTTAATGAAGATGGGCAACTCCAAGTCTCTTTTACGCTTACCAATACAGGTACATATGAGGGTAGGGAGGTGGTTCAGCTCTATATTCGGGATCTGGTTGCAAGTGTAACCAGGCCTATAAAGGAATTAAAGGATTTTAAATTAGTGAATTTAAAACCGGGAGAATCACAAGAGGTTGTATTCATTTTGGACAAATCGAGCCTGTCATTTTATTCTGCCAACAAGAAGTGGGAAACTGAATCAGGCGATTTTAAGGTATTTATAGGAGGAAGTTCTAGGACAGTGCTTGAAGCAGATTTCTCCTATCAGGATTAGGAATACGAAGTCTCTTTGTCGTTTATATTATTTTACCTTCTTGAACTGTCATAGGCAGTAAACGGGTCCGTTCAAAAATCTGTCTTTTTGGGCTTTTAATTTTATGAACTTCGGGTATCGTTACGCTAACAGATAATTAATGCGGTAATCTATTTCGTAGAAGACCATAGGTGAATGTACCAAGTACGGCGGCCGCAATAACAATGCACATACTAAAGACCCCTGTCCCCAAGAGGATGTACATAGGTCCCGGGCAGGCACCGCCCAAGGCCCATCCGAAACCGAATAGGGTGCCGCCAAGAAGATACCGCAGAAAGCCTCGGTCTTTGGGTCGAATATGAATTACTTTCCCTTCTATACTTTTGATTTTTAAGTATTTGATCAACCCGATACTTAAAGCCCCAATGAATACCGCAGAACCAATTATACCGTACATGTGGAACGACTGAAATTTGAACATTTCATAAATGCGATACCAGGATACCGCTTCCGATTTAACGAGGACTATGCCAAAAAAAATACCGACCAATAAAAATTTAAGAACCTTCATATTCAGAATAGTATGGGTAATAAAAAGTGGGTCATAATCAAACCGCCTATAAAAAATCCGATGACGGCAATCAAAGACGGTAGTTGTAAGTTGCTCAGTCCGGTAATGGCATGGCCTGAGGTACATCCACCAGCGTATCGGGTACCGAAGCCTACTAAAAATCCTGCAATGATCAATATTGATACTCCTTTGATACTTAAAACATGCTGCCAATCATAAATTTCAGGCGGTAATAAGGTATCCCCGATATTATGGAATCCGATTTCAGTCAAATCGGTGACAGTCTTAGGGTTCAGGGCAATCGAGGAGCCGTCGGAGAGAAAGGTCACGGCAATGAATCCACCAATTACGGCACCGAAAGCCACTACAAGATTCCAGCGCTGAGCCTTCCAATCGTACTTAAAGAAGTCGGTATATTTTGCGCCGCCCCCGATGGCACATAAAGTTCTTAGGTTCGAAGACATACCAAAAGTCTTCCCGAAATAAATGAGTAAGAACATGACTACAGCGATTAATGGTCCTGAGACATACCAGGGCCACGGCTTCAATAGTATTTCCATAGATTAGATTTTTGCAAAGGTACATTGAAAAAAGAAGTGGTAACCAGCATTTGTTCCATAGAAACAGATTAGGAAAGACCTTTAAGGGAATCGATTTCCAATTAAATAAGGTATGAACATAAAGAATTCGTCCTTCATTGACAAGATTACCTGCGGTTTACTTTTGGGCTCAAAGCTGCAATTAGCAAACCACGGGCTCCCGCCCTGGTCCTTTGTCTTTTTCCATGACCTCAAGCAAACGCTTTGTCCCTCCAAAAACAAAGAACCACGTCTTTTAGACGTGGTTCACTTTGACCGGCTCATCCACCTTGTGGAGGTCCATCTCTACAGGGCTTTTTTGTCTCAATTAAAGATCCGACAATTAATAATGTGATCCTAATTTAGGGTGGGTGCATGTGGTACTTTTCGATCAACGGTTAATTGTATCGATCAAGTGCTCATTTGTGTGTCGGGGATAGGGCATGATCTATTTTGAGTAAATGTTTACAACCCTATATTATTTGAATATCTTTATGAGCCTATTTGAAAACTCAAAGTATCTAATTGGATTCTTTATGTTTGCTTACATAAGTGGGATATCAACATTGATGATATCCATTTGTTGGCATTAATTCATAAAAACTGTAACATTCTTTTCTATTTATTATCTTATTTGAAACTCAATCAATCCAAAAAATGAAAAAAGGACTCTTAACATTATTTGTATTATTAATTTTTATTTCTTGTAACGACAACAAAAGTGAAAAGGGAAGAATATTGGTTGTAGTTTCAAATACAGAAGACATGGGCGACCCAGAAAAACACTTCGCTGGGAACAATCTTTGGGAAGTAGCACCACCATATCATATTTTTATTTCTCACGGATATAAAGTTGATTTTGTTTCACCAACAGGAGGAAATGTACCTTTCTCAATGGATCCTGTTGGAATAAGTAGTTATACGATAAAGTATGAGAATTTTAATGGCAATGTTGAAAATTCATTAACGCCTGATTTAGTAGATTATAAAAACTATAAAGCCGTTTTTGTTGGTGGTGGATATGGACCATTGTTTGACGTGGCTAATAACAAAAGTTTATTATCAATAATAGCTAAAATCTATGAAAATGGAGGAATAGTAGGAGGTTGCGGACATGGACCTGGTGCTTTTGCAAATGTTAAACTTAGTAATGGTGATTATATGGTTAAAGGTAAAAAAGTGACAGGTTTTCCCAATTCTACGGAGATTACTAAAAGTTGGGCTAAAGAAGGAACTTTATTGCCTGTAATGCTGGAAGACCAATTGAGGGAAAATGGTGGAATATTTCAAACTAAAAGGGATTTGAATGATAAACATGATGTAGTAATTGACAAAAGAATTGTATCGACCATGTTTCTTCCTTCTTCAGCAATAGTTGCAAAAGAAATGATTAAACAAATAGAAAACTAATGCCAACAACGTGTATAATTAATTGCTTTGGTAAGTGCCTATTTGGAAAATTCCTTCGGAATTTTCTCTGGCAAGTATTTGTTTACTAAATTAGTTGCTTAACCACGCAACTAACCATACACCAAACGTTAGGCATAATAAAATTGAATCATTACAACTAAAGGTTAACTCATGAAAATATTCAAAGGCAATGATATGAAACAAACAACTACGATAATTCTAATAGTTTCTTTCCTTGCCGCCTGCGGTCAAATCCAAAAAAAATCAGATATAAAAACTGAAACTAAAACAGATAGGTACTCATCGTATTTGTCTGAATTGAATGCCAGAGGGCAGTTCAACGGTAATGCACTCATAATAGAAAAAGGCGAAATTGTATTTCAAGGAGCCTTTGGTATTGGCAATTCCGACCCCATTGATTCATTGAAGTTGAATTCTGTATTTAGGTTAGGCTCTGTGAGCAAACAATTTACCGCAATGGGCATTATGATTTTAAAAGAAGAGGGTAAATTAACTTATGGACAAGACATTAGAGATTTTATTCCTGAATTACCCTATGAAGGAATAACGATAAGACATCTGCTTAATCACACCTCTGGGTTGCCTGATTATACAAGACTTATGAACGAGCATTGGAAAGTAGATTTAGCATATGATAACCCAGAAAAATTCATTTCTGGAAATGAAGATATCATTAAGATGTTGATTGAATATGAACCACCTGTTCATTTTAAACCTGGAGAAAAATGGGAATATAGCAATACAGGATACAATTTTCTTGCCACAATTATTTCTAGAGCATCTGGGACACGATTCGAAGAATATATGCAAAAACATATTTTTATACCTGCCAAGATGTTTAGCACTTCAGTTTATAAGTATACCCCTGATTTTGATGAGCAAATGCCAAATCGGGTTTTTGGATTTGGGACAAAATTTAATGGAAATGACAAGTTTTATACTGATTCCCATTACCTAAATCCAGCCCAAGGAGAAGGGGGAATATATTCCACATTGGAGGATCTTATGAAATGGGACAGAATATTAAATACAGATATCCTGGTTTCTGAACAAATACTAGCGGAGGCGTTTTCTCCAGGAATACTAAATAACGGAGATAAAACAGGTTACGGTTTTGGCTGGTTTATTGATAAATCACCAAGCGGTAAAAAAGTGGTAAAGCACATGGGGGGATGGGCTGGTTTCTTAACCAATATTTATAGAGAGATCGTCGAAAATAATTGCGTTATAACATTAACTAATAACAATAGCAGATATTTCAATATTGATGATGGTTTGATAGATATTCTTCACAACAAACCGCCTAGATTCCCGAAAACGTTCATTGCTGATGCAATTGGAAAAAAAGTACATAGAAATGGTATAACAGCCGCCATAGATTATTATAAAAAACTCAAATCAGAACGACCTGATGACTATGTTTTTAATGAGTCTGAGCTTAACTTTCTGGGCTATGAGTTGCTAGGAGATAATAAGGTAGATGAAGCCATAGAGATTTTTAAATTGAATCAAGAGGAGTACCCAAAATCAGCCAATGTCTATGATAGTTATGGTGACGCATTACTGGCGAAAGGAGATACCGTTAAAGCACTGATGAATTTCAAAAAAGTTGAAGCCATGGATTCTGCGTTTTTTGATATAAAGAAAAAAATAAAAGCGATTGAAGAAAATACTATGCCTAACAATGGTAACCGTTGCGCAAGCCGTTAAAATTTAAAATATAAATAAATATTATAAGATTAATTAATTTGAAATCCATAATATGTTACTGTAACAAACTATCTTACTCCTAAGCATAACGTCAAAGGAAATGTTGGAAGCTGCTAACTAAGCACGCAATTCTTAAGATAATTACTTGGGAATAATAGACTTATAAAGTTGGTAAATGAAATATTCAATTTTTCATGGCGGCTCCCCACCACTTAATAATATATACTATGCCCATATGGGCATTCTATAAAAAGTGACACAAAAAACCACACAGTTTATAAATAAAAAAACGCAATGACCTTATTTATAGGTTTATGCGTTTTTATTTTGTGACCCCGACAAGATTCGAACCTGTAACCTTCTCATTCGTAGTGAGATGCGCTATCCAGTTGCGCCACGGGGCCATTTTTCCATTGGCTTATAAAAGGTTGCAAATATATTTCTTTTTAAATTTAACGGCAAACTAAGTATGATCAAAATAAATGGATTTAAAAGCCTATATACGCGACATAGCGGATTTTCCTTCAAAGGGCATCCTATTCAAGGATATTACCCCACTTTTAAAAGACGCTACGGCGATTAAGGAAACCTTGGAGACCTTATTGAAAATGATACCTGCGCAAAGAATCGATAAGGTGGTCGGTATTGAAAGTCGCGGCTTTTTCTTCGGCCCATCGTTGGCGTTGGCACTTGGCGCAGGCTTTGTACCCGTTCGTAAAGCGGGCAAACTGCCATCGCAAACCATTGGCCTTGAATATGCATTGGAATATGGAAATGATAGGCTTGAAATACATTCGGATAGCATTTTGAAAGGGGAACGGGTGTTGATCCATGATGACGTATTGGCTACGGGCGGCACGGCCAAAACCGTCTGTGATTTGGTGAAAAAATTAGGCGGCGAGATCGTGCAGTGCAATTTTCTAATCGAACTTGACTTTCTTAAAGGCGCTGAACTATTAAAGGATTATGAGGTAAAATCAATACTTCATTATTAATCCAAGGCGTTCGTCGTTACGAAATAACGCCAACCAATGATGGCCAATTGTAATTTGGAGGCCTTTGACAAATCGAGATGCGTTTTCGAATAGGAGGGAAGAAGTAGCTTGTTAAGCCTCGCCAAGAAAACAAAAACTCCCTTTTTCATAGTTACATCTTTTTGTAAAGATAACGGGTTTGTCCCTATCGAGCGACCGTTACCTCAGGGATCGGTTCATTTTGCCAGGAGTTTTAAAGATATTATTTGTCAGTTCTTTTTTGTAGTAATCTTGAATACGCCATCTTTAGCTTTGGTACCATATTCTTTAATGGCCGGTTCCCCATTGATGATATCAATCGATTCGATTTCTTTTAGGTTGAGTTTTTTGACCGCTTCCTGCGTTGCCTCTTTACCGTCAATAAAGAATACGGGATTTTCACCATCTTCGGTATCAAGAAAGAAAAATCCGCTTTGGTCGGTGTCGATGATTTCAATATCGTCAGCATCGTCCGAATCCTTCATAATCATTACCTGATTGTTTCCGCCGTTTGTATTCCTTTGAACAGTAATACGCCGTGTATCCTCTCCGCCTTCGTCCTGCATTTTATCAAACTCCTCGCGACTGATTTCTTTTCCATTGACCGTTATGGTTTCTTTTCCATTCCTATTCTTTATTTTTATTTCCTTTTGACCTTCCTCAGAGTCGGACATCCAGAACGCATCGTTATCTGAATGAATGCCGGTGGTTTTTTCATTTTTTTCATCGCTGTTTTCATCGTCAACCTTTTTTTTCAAGATAATGGTTTTACCATGCGATGAAGCACTTGGAAGTGTATAATCATCATCATATAAACCGGTATCGGTCTTATTGACGGCACTGTTAAAGGAGATGTTTCTCCCGTCCCCATCGATCGAAATTTTAATCGGTTGAATGGGCGTTACCGCATTGGTCTCAAATTGGCCGTTGCTTTGATCGGCATGAACTGCTATTTGTATTGCAGTAATCTCACCATCCTTGTTGCGCTTAAGCTTCTTCACCTTCAGTGTCACTCCCCGTTCCTTTAGAAAGGCAATATCCTGGTCCATGTGTCCGTCATCGGAATTCTTATCGATTACGATCTCGATTTTTGAAATGGCTAATTCGGTGCTCTTGGCATTCTGTGCGACTACCTTGGTGTTAAAAAGCAAAACAAAAGTTAGGAGCAAGGGTAGTACGGTAAAATACTTCCATAGATTGCGATTGCTAGATTTTGATCTGTGTAACATGACGATTCGTTTTTTGATTAATGAATTATAAAAATTATTAGTGATCGGGGTACAATATTGGCTGCCAGAAACTTTTAGCAGGGCATATTCATAGGCTTTCAAACTGGGTATGTTTTTGGAAGCCCCAGCATCGGCCAAAAACTCCAAATTCTGTTGTACATCTTTTTTATAAAGCCATGATATGGGATGAAACCAAAAGATAATTTGGGTCAAATGGGCTAAAATAATATCCACGGAATGCCATTGTGAACAATGCACTTTTTCATGACTGATAATCGATGACAATTCAGATTTTTGGTAACAATCGGGATTAAATACAATATATTTAAAAAAGGAAAATGGCGTTACATTTCGGCTAGTTGCCACGAAAACATACGCCCCTTTTTTTTCATGAATGCCCTGTTGAATAAAATTCTTAAGTGAACATAATTGCACGGCAAATTTTATGCTGAAAAACAGCACGCCGATGCCGTACACCGAAATAATTAATGTATCGATGCCAATACCGGCCTGAATATCATAAGAGGCTTGCGCCATACCATTGCCGGCAGGGATAACCCGTGTAAAGGTTGTTGGCAGAAGTTGAATATATTTCTTTACATATAGCAAAGGGACCAAGAAAGAACCGAGTAATCCCAAAATCAAAAAAAGCCGATTGTAAATAAAGAACGTCTCATTTTTGAGTAGTACGCGATAGGCTACAAAAAAAAGGGCCAATACCCAAGATGCTTTCCAAATATAAACCATAGTTTCCTCCATCTATTTTTCCTTTTCGATAAGGTCGATAATTTCCTTTAATTCCTTAATAGAAATCTTTTCTTCTTTCGCAAAATAGGAAACCAGCGACTTGTAAGAGTCGTCGTAATAATCAGCGATGGTCGAATTGATGAACTTTTTTCTATAGGCTTCCTTGGTGATCCTGGGATAATACTGGTGGGTATTTCCATAGGCTTCATAAGAAACATATTCTTTTTCCTCCAAATTGCGAACAATCGTGGAAAGCGTGTTATAATGGGGTTTATCCTCTTTGATTTCGGCGAGGATTTCCTTGACGAACGCCTTTTTAAGGCGCCAAAGAATTTTCATTACCTCCTCTTCCTTATTGGTCAATTTTTGCATCTTCCTAATTTTAAGGCCAAATATAAAACTAAATAAATAGTTATACAACTATATAAATAGTTATTTAACTAAATATTTAGGATTTGATGAATGATGTTTTCAGGGAAGACGGTGCATGTCAAAATGTTCGGTTATATTTACGATGTAATTTAAAACTGGCCGATGTTGAATTTTCTTTTTATCGTTTTGGGCCTAGCACTCCTGATAGCTGGGGGACATTGGTTGTTGAAATCGGCTGTCGCACTTTCCCTGCGACTGAATATTCCGAAGATCGTTATCGGAATGACCATTGTATCCTTCGCCACCTCGGCCCCTGAAATGATCGTCAGTATAAATGCCGCCCTAGATGGCTTTCCTGATCTTGCCTTAGGCAACGTTGTGGGATCGAATATTGCAAACCTGGGACTTGTGCTTGCAATAACGGTCATTTTGGGGCATATAGACGTGAAAAGAAGTTTTTATACCACTGACTGGCCGGTAATGATGCTCGCCTCCCTTTTGTTTTTTGTCTTCGTATATTTTGATGGGCAATTGTCACAATTCGAAGGTATTGTCATGCTGGTTGTCTTATTTTTGTTCCTCGTATATCTCCTCCGATTTCAAAAAACTGCAGTAATCGATGAAGCCTCAGTCGATGATGTGCTTCTACCCATGTACAAAACCGTTTTATTTTTGGGCTTGGGTGGCGTTGCCTTGTATGGTGGCTCTGAATTTCTGATTAAAGGGGCCGTCGGATTGGCGACTGCTTTTCATGTAAGCGAACGGGTCATAGGTATCACAGTTGTTTCAGTAGGCACCAGCATTCCTGAGTTGGCCGCCTCGGTCATTGCCGTACTTAAAAAGGAAAAAGCTATTTCCTTAGGCAATCTAATTGGATCGAATATTTTTAACCTCTTAGCGGTGCTGGGAGTCACGGCGATTATTACGCCCATACGGGTTGTCGATCAGACCCTTTTGACCAGCGATATTTTTTGGATGCTTGGGATATCGTTCGTCATATTACCATTGGTCTTTTTTCCCAAAGGGCTTCGCTTGGGCTGGCGTGATGGAATTGTACTTTTACTTATTTATGCGGTTTTCCTGTATTTTACGATTTCCTAAACAACAGGTTATCTTCTATGTTAGTCCGATATTTTATTCTTATGATATGTGCGCTTTCTTGCTTTACAATGCGGGCTCAAGAAGAATTTGTAATCGGTGAACTTTATGATATGAAGACCAATGAACCAATCGCCTTTGCCACAATTCGGTTAAAAGGGTTTTTAAATGGAGTGAATTCCAATTGAGATAGGGCTTCAAATATCTTATAAAATTCGATGCTTATTGGATGAATACTCCGCTTCAAAATATAGACAACTAAAAACCGCCAACAAATAAAATTTGATGACGGTTTTAATATTCAACAATTAATTCGTTTTTACTATAGTTTGGCAGACTTTACGGTCTTTACAATTCGACCTGCAATTTTATAGGGATCGCCATTCGAAGCAGGTCTTCTATCCTCTAACCAACCTTTCCATCCACTTTCAACGGTTGCAATGGGTATACGTATCGAGGCACCCCTATCGGAGATACCATAACTAAAGTCATGAATCGATGCGGTTTCATGAAGCCCTGTCAATCGTTGATCGTTAAACTCGCCATATACTGCGATATGCTCTGCGACAACAGGTCGGAATGCTTCGCATATCTTTTCATAGACTGCCTTAGAGCCCGCAGTACGTAAGGTGCTGTTTGAGAAGTTCGCATGCATTCCAGATCCATTCCAATCCATATCCCTACCTAGGGGTTTTGGGTGGTACTCGATATAGAAACCATATTTTTCGGTCAATCGATCAAGAAGATATCGGGCAACCCATAATTCATCTCCAGCCTTTTTGGCCCCTTTCGCGAATAATTGAAATTCCCACTGGCCACAGGCTACTTCTTGGTTGATGCCTTCAAAGTTGATACCTGCCGCGATACAAAGATCGGCATGTTCTTCGACCAAATCCCTGCCATGGGTGTTTTTGCCGCCTACAGAGCAATAGTACATGCCCTGAGGTGCAGGATAGCCTCCAATAGGGAATCCCAAAGGCAATTGAGTGTGCGTATCCATTATAAAATATTCTTGTTCAAATCCGAACCAGAAATCATCATCATCATCATCGATGGTGGCCCTACCGTTCGAAACATGCGCTGTTCCATCGGCGTTCAATACTTCCGTCATCACCAACCAACCGTCCTTTCTATCAGGGTCTGGAAAAAGGGCGACCGGCTTAAGCAAGCAATCCGAAGAACCACCCTCAGCCTGTCTTGTTGAACTACCGTCGAATGACCATACCGGACAATCTTCCAATTTGCCTCCAAAGTTGTTCACGACTTTCGTTTTACTGCGCATATTCTGGGTGGGGAAATAACCATCTAACCAGATATATTCTAATTTTGCTTTACTCATAATACGTAGATGTTAATATTTTTAAATTTTCAGACTCACAAAAATATATTTTTTGAGCAGAATATGGTATTAATTGGGGGGTATTTCTCTTAAACATAGATATAATTATTAACACCCCTGCTGAAATGAGGGTATTTTGACTAAAATATATTTTTGTGTCACATAAACTATTAAATCGTTAATTGGTACTTTTACCTAGAATAATCGAATAAAGACTATGCCAACGCTACGATTTCAGGCTATTTTGGATAGCCAAAAGAGAGAACAAATCCATATAGAGGAAAAAGGACGGCGTTCCGAATTATTCGGCGTCAATGTCTTCAACGAGCAGCGCATGTTGCAATATTTGACCAAGGATGCGTTTGAAAGTGTGAAAGGTGCAATAATTTCTGGTTCAAAAATTGACCGGAAAATTGCCGATCAAATTTCCGAGGCGATGAAAGGTTGGGCCATTTCTATGGGCGCAACGCATTATACCCATTGGTTTCAACCCTTGACAGGAGCGACTGCCGAAAAGCACGATGCATTTTTTGATCTTATGTCCGACGGCAAGGCGCTTGAAAAATTTGGAGGAGGCCAATTGGTCCAACAAGAGCCTGATGCCTCCAGTTTTCCCAGTGGAGGAATAAGAAATACATTTGAAGCTAGAGGGTACACGGCCTGGGATCCAACGTCGCCTGCTTTTATTTACGGCACGACCTTATGTATCCCGACCATATTCGTGGCGTATACAGGGGAAGCCTTAGACAATAAGGCGCCACTTCTCAGGGCTTTGGCCGCCGTTGACGAGGCTGCCACGGCAGTCTCCAAATATTTTGATAAAAATGTATCGAAGGTAAATGCCACTTTGGGCTGGGAACAGGAATATTTTTTAATCGATAAGGCGTTGGCCTATTCCCGTCCCGATATTATTTTGACCGGAAGAACATTGATAGGCAATTCCGCTGCTAAGGGACAACAACTCGATGATCATTATTTTGGGGTAATTCCGGGAAGGGTATTAAGCTTTATGAGTGATCTGGAAAAAGAATGTACCCGTTTAGGGATACCTGTAAAAACACGGCATAACGAAGTGGCCCCGAACCAATTTGAACTTGCACCAGTTTTCGAAGAGGCCAACTTGGCAGTCGACCATAACCTTTTGCTGATGGATGTCATGGAGAAAGTTTCGGATCGGCACAATTTTAAGGTATTGTTTCATGAAAAGCCATTCGCCGGAATCAATGGTTCCGGGAAACACAACAACTGGTCCTTGGCGACCGATACGGGCGTAAACCTTTTGAGCCCTGGTTCGACCCCGATGAAAAATCTTCAGTTTTTGACTTTTTTCATCAATACCATCAAGGCGGTCGATACCTATGAGGAATTATTGAGATCTTCGATTGCATCCGCCAGCAACGATCATAGATTGGGAGCAAATGAGGCTCCGCCCGCAATCATGTCGATTTTTATAGGTACGCAATTGAGTAATGTTTTAGACGAGCTCGAAGGGGTCTCGCAAGGAAAACTTTCCCCTGAGGAAAAAACCGAACTTAAATTGAACGTCGTAGGTAAGATTCCCGAAATTTTATTAGATAATACGGATCGTAACCGCACCTCTCCATTTGCCTTTACGGGAAATAAATTCGAAATGAGGGGAGTCGGTTCGAAAACCAATTGTGCCAAGCCGATGACCGTGCTGAACACCATCGTGGCCAAACAATTACTGGCCTTTAAAAAAGAGGTAGATCTCTTGATCAACAAGAAAAGCCTTAAAAAGGATGAAGCGGTCTTTAATGTACTCAGGGAATATATAAAAACGTCTAAGAGAATCCGCTTTGACGGGGACGGATATAGTGGGGATTGGGAAAAGGAGGCCATGAAACGGAAGCTTAGCAATAATAAAACGACTCCAGAAGCCTTGCAGATAATGACCTCGAAGGAAAGTCTCGCCCTCTTTAAATCAATGAAAGTGATGAGTGAAGTGGAAGTGATGGCCCGTAAGGAAGTAGAATTGGAAACCTATATCCTAAACATTCAGATCGAAGGCAGGGTCTATACCGAACTCGTTTATAATTTTATCATCCCAGCTGCAATTGCCTATCAAAACGAACTTACAAAAAATGTGATGGGTTTGAAGGATATCTATGGGGCCGCCCATAAAAAGTTAGCGGATGCGCCATTGAACATCATTGAAAAAATAGCAGAGCATCTTGCCGAACTTAAAAAGAAGACCGATGCCATGGTCGACGCCCGTAAAAAAGCGAACCTTATGACCGATAGTCGCAAAAAGGCCATGGCCTATTGCGAACAGGTACGACCGTATTTTGAAGAAATACGATTTCATTGTGACCATTTGGAACGTTTGGTAGATGATGGCCTTTGGCCGCTCGCCAAATACCGGGAGTTGTTATTTATAAAATAGCAGACAAACATTGGCAACAGCTTACTGCGTGTTTAGATTTTTGCAATCAGGGCAATTGTGATGGGTTGAGGTATTCATTTATTGAATTTTCGGCTGTCTGTATGTAATGATTGGATATAAATACTGACTACTTATAAAATCAATACCTGTTTTATGAGGAATGCAGTTTTTGTCATTATCGGATTATACACAATTTCATCATTTTCCCAAAGTGCCTGGACACAAAAAAAGGGGGAAGCCTATCTACAGGTTTCCTATAGCACGATTGCCAACTATTCAAGTATTTTTGGAAATCCCGATTATGCGAGCGAACGAAAAATCTCGGATAATACCTTGCAATTTTATGGAGAATTCGGTGCGTCGGATAAGACCACGTTGGTTTTAGGTATTCCATTCAAGATTTTGGAGGCTGGGCCCCTTGTGACGCCAACGGCCAATCCCGTTACCACTAGGGGATCAAATAACGCATTGGGAAATATAATGATCGGCATCAAGCATCGCTTGCCTGTTAAGGATTGGATTGTATCAGGCCAAGTAACCATTGATGCGGCAACAGGATCTTTCGATAATGAATCGGGACTTCGAACGGGTTATGACACCTACTCAATAGCCCCTACCTTAAATATTGGCAAAAGTTTTAAAGGTTTTTATGCCCAGGCGTATACCGGTTTTGACCTGCGATTTAGTGGCTATAGCTCGAATTTTAAGCTGGGAGCGGAAATTGGTACCCGACCCATAAGACCGATGTTGCTGATCGGGTATCTCAACTCCTTAATATCGTTGAGGAATGGGGATATTTTAGTGCCCCAAAGCAACATGTTGACCGCCCTCTATGTCAATGATCAGGAGTTCGTTGCCTTTGGTGTCAAAGTCATCGGTGAGATTAGTTCGAATTTTGGACTCTTGGCAGGTTATGCCGGAGCCCTATCGGGAAAGAACGTTCCGAAAAGAGAAGTACTTAGCTTCGGTATTTATCAAAAATTTTAGAGGATCCGATTAATTTTTATGCGAATTCAGGTGCGCGGCAAATTTTATATGGACCTTTACTTTCAACAGATCGTTTTTTTTGTTTTCTTGCCGCAAACTTCATTTAATGGGTTCCTCAACAAGTAAAAGATATAGTCAGCGTGGCGTTTCAGCTTCAAAGGAAGATGTACATAATGCCATAAAAAACCTTGATAAGGGGCTGTTTCCCAAGGCTTTCTGTAAGATTGTTCCTGACTACTTGACCCAAGATGAGGCCTATTGCTTGGTAATGCATGCCGATGGTGCCGGAACGAAATCGTCCCTCGCTTATTTGTATTGGCGGGAAACGGGTGATATCTCGGTTTGGAAAGGTATCGCCCAAGACGCACTTATCATGAATATTGATGATTTGATCTGTGTAGGAGCCATTGATAATATTATGTTGTCCTCGACCATAGGTAGAAATAAAAATTTGATTCCAGGCGAGGTAATCTCGGCAATCATCAATGGCACGGAAGAATTGATTGCCGACCTTAGGGCATTTGGAATAAACATTCATTCTACTGGAGGTGAAACGGCCGACGTAGGTGATTTAGTTCGAACAATCATCGTTGATTCTACCGTCACTGCGCGCCTAAGAAGAAGTGAGGTCATAGATAATGCCAACATCCGGGCTGGGGATGTCATCGTTGGGTTGGCTTCTTATGGGCAGGCGACCTATGAGAAGAGTTATAATGGGGGAATGGGTAGCAACGGACTCACTTCGGCACGTCATGATGTATTCGGTAAGTACTTGGCCGAAAAATATCCCGAAAGTTACGATGCCGCCGTACCTTCCGAATTAGTTTATTCTGGGAGCACGCGGCTGACCGATTCTGTAAAGGACGCCCCTTTGGATGCCGGAAAATTAGTGCTTTCCCCTACGCGTACGTATGCTCCAGTCGTTAAAAAAGTATTACAGAAATATGATGCACAAGATATTCATGGCATGGTTCATTGTAGTGGCGGGGCACAGACCAAAATACTCCACTTCGTAGACCGGCTCCATATCATAAAAGATCAACTATTTCCTGTGCCTCCCTTGTTTAAACTGATTCAGGAGGCGTCGAACACCGATTGGAAGGAAATGTACCAAGTGTTTAATTGTGGGCATCGTCTGGAACTCTATGTAAATGAAGCAGTGGCCAAGGATTTAATACAGATTTCAGCCCTTTTTAGAATCCCGGCGAAAATTGTGGGAAGGGTGGAGGAAAGTAACACCAAAAAACTGACCATAAAAAGTACGTACGGCACCTTTATCTATTAAGGCATACGATTACCCTGATTACTTCGTTTTCTATAATAAACATGCGTGTTATGGAAAGAAAGGAATTTTTACGAACACTGGGTGTGGGTGCTGCATTCGCAATCTCCTTTCCTTGCTTGCAAGGATGCTCAAAGGATGATGGGAACGGGGGAAATACGCCGATTCCTACCGGTGTGGATTTTACGGTAGACCTCAATTCTGCCGAAGCTGCCAATTTGGCTACCAATGGCGGCTTTATTCTCAAGAATTTGGTGGTTGTAGTTAGAAATTTGCAAGGTGATTTTGTAGCTGCGAGTCAAGTCTGTAGCCACCAACAATACGATCAAGTACGCTTTATAGAGAGTCAAGGCGGTATATTTTATTGCGACGTGCACGGCTCAAAATTTGAACAAGATGGCACGCCGCTGAATCAGGTCGATAGTGCGCAACCAAAACCATTAAAAATATTTACTACCGAACTCAATGGGGATTTGCTTCGGGTATTTGAATAACCGCTATTTGAAAAAAGTCCATCGTATCCCCCATGTATAAATTAGCCTACATCTTCTCGTTGATGCCTATGTTTCGTAGGTTTCTTGTGCTGGAAGTATGGGAGTTCACTAGTTTGGAACGATTACGGCTTTTTCTATTCAAAGGGGAAGTCATCCGTTGCGATACATGGCATCTTTCTCTATTAAATCAACTTCTAAGGTGAAAGTGCTCCTTCCACTTTTCTTATGTTTTCTCACCCTGACTATTGTCGGGCAGGAACGAAAATACATTACCGTTACGAAGGCGATGACGCTTATGGGGTCTCGGTTTGATATTACCGTTGTTGCTGCTAATGAGGAGATCGGCTATATCAACATTGATGAGGCCGCCGGGGAGATACGTCGTATAGAAGATATCATCTCGTCCTGGAAACCTGATTCGGAAACTTCATTGATCAATAAAAATGCGGGGATAAAACCGGTCAAAGTAAGCTATGAACTTTTTAAATTAATCGAACGCTCGCAACAGATTTCATTGATTACCGATGGGGCCTTTGACATAACCTTCGCTTCCATCGATCAAGTATGGAAATTTGATGGCTCAATGCAATATAAACCTACGGCCGCGGAAATAAAAAAATCAATTACCAAGGTCGGTTACCAAAAAATAATATTAAACGAAGAGGAACAAACGGTTTTTTTAAAGGATAAAGGAATGAAAATTTCATTTGGTGCCATCGGCAAGGGGTACGCAGCCGATAAGGCAAAGGAGCTTTTGGTCTCTAAACAGGTAGTTGCCGGTGTAATTAACGCGGCGGGGGACTTAACGACTTGGGGTACGAAAACCAGCGGCGAAAAATGGTTGATCGGGATTGCAAATCCCATGAACAATGGAAAGATTTTTACATGGATGCCCATCGTTGAATCTTCGGTGGCCACCTCCAGAAGTTTGGACAAATATGTGGCATTTGATGGTAATAAATATTCTCATATCATTGACCCTAGGACCGGTTATCCCGCAACGGGAATTACCTCGGTATCTGTATTCTCCAAGAGTGCGGAGCTTTGTGATGCCCTTGCAACCGCGGTATTTATAATGGGTAAGGATGCAGGTCTAGCCTTGATCAACCAGCTCGGGGGCACTGAGGTTATATTAGTCGATAACAATAACAAAATGTTCAAGAGCAGCGGAATTCTATTTAATAATTAATATCCATGGTCGCCTATTTCTAAAAGAATCGATTACTTGAATACGAATCGGTTTATAGTCTAATTTAGGTATATGAAATCGCTTTTTTATGCATTAATTTCATAGCGGCAAAGCGCGATTTCATAGCTCCTATAATTGCCAAAGTCCTGAATTCCTTATAAAAAAAATGATTCATGGTCGCTCCAAGGAAAAATCAAGGGACCAAACTATGAAATTCAAACAAATTGAGATCGATGACGCGCTCGCGACGGCTAAATAATGTACAAATTTATCGTAAATTCGCAGTCCAAGAGCAGGATTGACCATGATAGATAAACTGAATATTGTAAAGCAGCGCTTTGATGAGATTTCCGATCTTATCATTCAACCCAATGTAATTTCGGACCAAAAGCGCTATGTACAATTGACTAAAGAGTATAAGGACCTTAAAAGCCTAATGGATAAAAGGGAGCGCTTTATCGAACTCACGAATAATATCGAAGAGGCCGAAGCCATAATTTCAGACGGAAATGATGCCGAGATGACCGAAATGGCAAAAATGCAATTGGAGGAAGCCAAAAGTGACTTACCAAAATTGGAGGAGCAAATAAAATTCATGCTGGTACCGAAGGATCCAGAAGATAGCAAAGATGTCGTTGTCGAGATCCGAGCGGGCACTGGTGGGGACGAAGCTAGTATTTTTGCAGGGGATCTTTTTAGAATGTATACCAAATATTGCGAATCAAAGGGCTGGAAGACCAATGTAATCGATTTGAATGAAGGAACAAGCGGTGGTTTCAAGGAGATCCAATTCGAGGTTTCTGGCGAGGATGTCTATGGCACCTTGAAGTTTGAGGCAGGCGTACATCGTGTTCAACGCGTGCCACAGACTGAAACCCAGGGGCGGGTTCATACAAGTGCAGCAACGGTCATGGTACTTCCTGAAGCCGACGATTTTGATGTGGAAATCGACCCAAAGGATGTAAGGATCGATTTTTTCTGTTCATCGGGTCCAGGTGGGCAATCAGTAAATACAACGTATTCAGCGGTACGATTGACTCATATCCCCACCGGATTGGTAGCCACTTGCCAAGATCAAAAATCACAACATAAAAATAAAGAGAAGGCATTTCGGGTTTTGCGCTCGCGTTTATACGACATGGAACTTGCCAAAAAACAAGAAGAGGATTCGGCCAAGCGTAATTCACAAGTAAGTAGTGGGGATCGTTCAGCAAAGATCAGAACCTATAATTATCCGCAGGGCCGTGTTACCGACCATAGGATTGGTCTGACGCTGTATGACCTTCAGAATATCCTTGATGGTGATATTCAACGAATCATCAATGAGCTAAGCCTGGTCGATAATACAGAGCGACTAAAGGCGGCTTCTGAAATATTTTAAGAACACGTATGACGACAGCAGAACTTGTTGATCAAATGTATGCCAAGCAGTCCTTTTTGTGTATTGGACTTGATACCGACCTGACTAAAATACCGAAGCACCTCCTACGGGAAAAAGACCCAATTTTCGCCTTCAACAAGGCCATAATCGATGCCACGCAACATTTGTGTGTAGCCTATAAGCCTAATACGGCTTTTTATGAGGCACATGGTATTTCTGGCTGGAAATCATTAAAGAAAACCATTAATTACATCAAGAAAACCTATCCCCAACAATTTACGATTGCTGATGCTAAGCGTGGTGATATCGGAAATACTTCGACACAGTATGCCAAGGCATTTTTTGAGGAGTTAAAATTTGACGCTGTCACCGTAGCCCCTTATATGGGAAGGGATTCCGTTGAACCCTTTTTGGCCTTTAAGGATAAACATACCATTTTACTTGCCTTGACCTCAAACCAAGGGGCGCTTGATTTTCAGACTAAATCGGTCGAAGGGAAGGAACTTTATAAAAATGTCTTGGAAACCTCCCAATCCTATCGAAACGCCCAAAATCTTATGTATGTTGTAGGTGCCACCAAGGCAAGCTATCTGAAGGACATTCGAAAGATAATCCCGAACAATTTTTTATTGGTGCCAGGTGTAGGCGCACAAGGCGGAAGTTTAACGGAGGTGTGCGAAAATGGCATGACCCCGAAAATAGGATTATTGGTAAATTCTTCCCGTGCAATTATATATGCCTCGAATGAGCTTGATTTTGAGGACGCTGCGGCCAAAGCAGCAAAAGAAATACAAGGCCAAATGGCTCTTGAACTAAAAAGACTTGGTTAATTACTGCACCAGACTTTCGAGCATCCTTTTGATCTTTTGGGCTTTTTGCTCAAAGAATTCGACCAATTTCGAATCGGTGTATTCCAAGTTGCTGGCCTTTTCCAAGAAGTTTTGATATTGATACTCCAATAGGCTAATAAAATTGCCGTCGGTTGTAATTGGGGTTACAGATCCTACTTTACAATATTGATTTTCCATAGTCTTGCAATTTGTTCTAATAAATATACGGTATAGATTAATTTTTGGATGTAGGCTTTCGTTGAATTTAATCGAATATCGGTTCATTTGATGTTTTATTAACAATTCGATTACATTTTGGATGTGAATTTAATGGATATGTTGTTAAAATTTTCCAATAGGGTATTCGGTGCATTAAAAGTTTAAATACATTGCGTGGCTTCCTTCTTTAGGAATGTTACGAGAACACTTTGTTAAACTACATTACACATCTTAATCCCGGTTCCCATACCTGGGTTACCTTCGTACATGGTGCCGGAGGTAGCTCCTCAGTATGGTATAAACAAGTCAAGGAATTCAAGGAGCATTTTAATGTACTCTTATTGGATCTCAGGGGACACGGTGATTCCCGACCGAGTTTGGTGAACACCTTTGATGAACGCTATGATTTTGACAAGATCACCGAGGATATCGTTGAGGTCTTGGATTTTTTGAAAATTGGAAAAGCACACTTCGTCGGAATTTCACTGGGGACCGTATTAATTCGGAATCTGGCCGAAAAATTCCCGCTACGCGTAGAAAGCATGGTAATGGGCGGTGCGATCATGAAACTTGACTTTAGATTTCGGTTGATGATGGGCCTGGGCAACATCTTTAAATCCTTGGTTCCGTATATTTGGCTATATAGGTTCTTTACCTTTATGATAATGCCCGATAGCAATCACAAGGAATCTAGATTGCTATTCGTTCGCGAAGCAAAAAAACTGTACCAAAAAGAATTTATTCGGTGGTATAAATTAGGTTCCCAAATCAATCCCTTGTTGCGGTTTTTCAGGACGGTTGATATTAAGATACCCACCTTATATGTTATGGGCGGCGAAGACTATCTTTTTCTTCCTTCAGTTCGGAAAACAGTTCAAAAGAGTACTACTTCTAGTTTGCTTCTTATTGAACATTGTGGCCATGTGGTGAATGTGGAGCAACCCAAACTTTTCAACGATATGGTCATTGGTTTTCTTTCTCATCCCGCTTGAAATATACCCACTGATTGCTATACCTAATAGATATAAGAAATACATGCGGTCAGGAATTTTATTTGCAATACTTTTTTTCGCGTTTTTTAGTGCGAAGGCACAAAATGAGTCGTGTGCATGTTGTACGGAAAATCATAGGGATTTTGATTTTTGGGTGGGGGAGTGGGAGGTGTACGATGACGCCGGGAATCGCGTGGGGACGAATACTATTGATAAAATGCAGGAGGGGTGTGTTCTTCGTGAAAATTGGATCGGTCTTGGGGGAAATACGGGCACTAGCTTGAATTTTTTCAATTTGAAATCAAAGCAATGGGAACAACTATGGGTCGACAATTCGGGGACACACCTTAAATTAAAAGGAAACCGAACGGGAAACCAGATGGTTCTTTCTTCCGATGAATTTGCCAGTACCGATGGTAAACTTTATATAAATAGGATTAAATGGATCTTAAATGATGACGGAACGGTACGACAACTTTGGGAAGTTCTTCAGGATGGTCTTGTGGTTCAAGTCGCATTTGACGGCATCTATAAAAGAAGCGATTGACGAACGGTCGTGGGCTACCTAAAAATCGAAAACGGATGTTTTTAAAACATCCGTTTTCGGTGATTATGACGAATTTGATTGATGAATCGTAACTTAAACGGTAAAATGCAGCCCTGATTTCTTGATAGCTAATTCAAATAACCGCCCATAAAAAAATGAGACTGAAGTTTTTTTAGGAGTAGTGGCCAGGGCTGCTTTACCAGTATCATTTACCCAAATTAATCGAATTGTATTGTAAAATCGGGAACTGCCTATAAACATTTACTTTTCCGATGTATGCTTACTTAAGATTTACGATTCACATTGAAAAATAGTTTTTGTACTTCGGCTACTTCGCACTTTACGTACCTACAAGGTTGAAATGAAGCCTTCGGTACCCTTCTTCATATCTCTTTTGGCAATACCGTGTAAGACTCCTTTCAACCGCTATGGGTGTTTGCCCTTCGCTTTTTAAATACCCCTTTTATGGCCTTGTTACCAATTGCCCATCTTGCGATGCGTGGGTTTTAAGTATATTCATGCCCATCCAACTAATTAATACACGGTGCCGGATTTGGACCGAAAGGTCCCCTCACATCCCCATCGGGTGTTTCGATGGTAAACGTATGTTCTTCTTCGTACGCCCCACTTGTATAGGATATTACCAATTGAGAAGTTCCTGCAGGCACTTCGATGACATGCGTTGCGGCTGATCCCGCTCCTGCTGAAACCGTATAATTGGTGCTGACACCATCAATTTCAAAAGTAAGGAAGGCACCATCCCAACCATCGCCATATACGTCTTGCATTTCGACGATCCAATTCCCCGTTATTGTTGCATCGGTAATCGGAGAGCATTTTACCAGGACAATAAAATTATAGGCTTGGCGCTGCTCTATTTGGCCAGTGATACTACCGGTGAAATTATCGAATTCAAAAACAGAACCATCGGTTCCCACAGATTTCCCCAAAAAGCGTATAAAATCGCCACCGGAGATTTCGTCAATGCTGATTCCCAGGGCAGTTGCAATATCAGTATAGGGAATCGAAATTTCATTTGGGAAACTTGTCAAGGTGATCAAGGGAATCGTATCGCTTGATACCCCACCCGATTCCCGGGTAACACTCAGTTCCCATGAAGCAACATTCTTGTCAAGGGCATCGACCTTACCATTGAAGGAACTTGTGGCGATATCTCCCGCAGCAACTACTGTTTCGTCTACAATGATTCGAACATATGGGGCTTTGCTGGTATCTGCCTCAAGCAGATTCAACGGGTTTTTGCTTTCATCCTCACAGCCAACAAAAGTACTAGCTATTAGCAGTAGGCTTACTATTGAATTAATTCTTATTTTCATTGTATCATTTTTTAAAGGTTATTTCAATTAACAAACCCGGGGGCATTGGTATCCCAAAAAACGGGAGTATCGGGAGCTGCTTTTTGTACGATATTAATGTTATTGTCAGCAGCGGTCTGGGAATACCAGTTCGACCTAAGGAACGGGCCTGAGTCCGAAAGGAAAAAGCCAGGTTCGAGATTGTCGGGTTGGCCGGTTCTTCTGTACGTATTATAGGCCTCAATACCATTGCCCCAGAGCGCGATAAAATATTGCTCTACGATTATCCGCAACTTATCGGTATTCGATCCGGCATCATACACGCTCAGAATGTTTGCGATATGATTGTCAATAGCGGTCACGGTCGGTTCAAAGCCGGATCCTGCGGCCAATGGCGCGCCGAAAGACATTACCTTCTTGATTGATTCGCGGATTCCGTTTTCCAGGTAGGATCTAGCATTTCCTGTTGTTCCTAAGGTAAGCGCCGCTTCTGCCAACATAAAATAGGTATAGGATGACATCATTATTGGTGAAATCCCAGCACCGGCCAAGCCCTCGCTTACTGCCGCTGATCCCGCGACATTTCGAAATGAATCATCGTCAAAAGGCCCGCCTACGGGATACACTCCAAAAACGGTCCTGTACGCAGCGTCTGGCGGGATTCCGTCATTGTCAAGATGATTGCGGCCCCAAAGGCCGTCGAAACCATTTATGTTCGGCACTAGGCAATACGTATTAAAACCTGCCCACCATGTTGGTTCTGAAATCTCGGTGACGCATTCTTTGGTAACTACGTCGGCACCACTAAAATCGCCTACCTGACGATAGAAGTAATAGCGAATCCTTGGATCTGCGTCATTATATTGATTGGCTAGTAGATCCATATAGTAGTTGCACATATAAAAATCAGAGCTTGGGCCTGCCCCATCAAAATTGGCGGCGAAAAAAGGGTGCCGACTATCTGGGGCGGCATTACTGGTCGACCATTGAAACTGAAGGTCGTCAGCTGTATCAAGAATCAATTGATTGCCAGCTATCAATTCATTGATTACCGAGGTAGAGGTAGCGGATCCAAATCCTTCCTCATTGGCCAATCGTGTTTGCAAATAGAGCTTTAGCCGCATGGTATTGGCCGCTTTTTTCCACTTACTTTCATCACCATTATAAAATAGGTCGTTCGTTGGAAGCACGAGCTCCTCTTTGTCGAGATTGTCGATGGCCGTGACCAATAATTGGTCTAATGCTTTGTAGATAGAGGCACCAGAATCAACTTTGGGATTTAAGATACCTTCCCCGCCCTTTGCTGCTTCGGAGTATGGGATATCACCAAAAAAGTCGACCATGCTCATCATTACATATGCCTCAAGAATTTGCCCAATGGCTATGTGGGTATATTGTCCGGCACTCTCGGCAATAGGATTCATAGTGCGTATATCGATCAACATACGGGCATACACATTGTCCCATACCCGGTCAAAATCAGTTGGGTCATTCAATTCCCTATAGGTAGGCCCCCCGCCGTTCAACATTCGTACTGGTTGCATCCCAAATTGGCTTAGACCATCCTCATTCCGATCTTCCTCTCCCGAATGAATTTCCGCTACCTGTTGTTGAATCTGGTTGAGAAAGAAATCCACGCTGGCTTGGGAAGGGTTCAAAGCGTTGGGACTAGGCACTACGGCAAGTTCGACCGTATCGCATCCCATTAAAAGTAAAAGTGATGAGGCGGTTATTAATAAACCGGTAATCGTGAAAACTTTTTTCATAATATCATATTTTTATTTCTTGAATTCTAGAAAGAGGCCCGAAAGGTAAATCCATAGCGTCTGGTAGATGGCCCGGTAATAAAATCGATTCCTTGGCCATTACCCACGCCTGTACTTGAGGCATTGGTGTCATAATTAAGCGTACTTTCAAAATTTACGGCCTTGAACCATAAATTGGTTCCGGAAAGTGTGAATGACATGCTGCCAAAAGGTGTATTCTTCAAGAGTTCCTTGGGTATGCTATAGCCCAATGATGCCTCTTGAATTCGTATGGTCGAACCGTCAAAAACACCCAGTTCATTGATGTCTCCCCCATAAAAAGTGTTAAAACCAAATTCTGTCGAACTAATGGCAACATCATTGGGAGTGCCATCGGCCTTCACACCGGGAAGTACATAGTTTGATTCCCGATCAATTGGATTATCGGGATCTACCGTGCCACGCCCAATTAATGCTCCTGCCGTAACCGAGTAGATATCTCCTCCATGGCGATACTGCAGGTTGGCCGATAGGGTCAATCCTTTGTAGGTAAGCGTCGGGATGAACCCTGTAGTCCAATCTGGATTGGGATCGCCAATTTCGGTTATATTATTATCAACCAGATATAAACCATTGCCACCTACTACGCGATCACCATTGGTATCCCTCAAGAAAGTCGTTCCTAGGAAAACACCAAATGGCCTCCCTTTGACAGCATAATTTGCCGCCTCTCCAGAAACGGCATCGGTAAGAAGGATGTTATTGGTACCATCGGCAAGATCGGTAACGATGGTTTCATTGGCTGTGAAATTACCTGCTATGTTTAGCCCAAATCGGTCCCCACCACCTCGTAAAATTGTCAGATCATAGTCGATCTCTACCCCTTGTGATTGAATTTCACCAATATTTACGAACGTACTTAGAAATCCGGTTGAGCTATCAAGGGTGCGATTGGTAATCAAGTCGCTCGTAGTTTTATTATAGAGACTCACGTTCAAATTTAATCGATTGAATAACCGTGTATCTATACCAACCTCCAATTCCTCGACTTTTTCAGGCACCAGATTCCTATTACCAAGCGCGTCTGAAACGGTATTTCCCGAAACAACATTCCCATTGCTATCAATAAGATTTCGAGCACCTAAGGTTAATACATCACGGGTGTTGAAAGGTGTGGGGAATCCTGCCGAAGAACCATATCCGAAACGTAGTTTCACGTAGTTGATAGCATTACTCTGCATACTTTTGAAAGCCGCTGTAGGCACAAAAGATATACTAGCACCTGGATAGAAAAGTGAATTGTTTTCCCTTTCCAAGGTAGACGACCAGTCGTTCCTGCCCACCATATTGAGATATATGTAGTCCTTATAGCCCAAGGTAGCGTCCAGATACAGGCCAACTAGGTTTTCCTCAAAGTTTTGGGCCATATTGAGGGTTGAAAATGAATTTATCGAGGAAGGAGTGGTAAAATTATAATGTTCCAAAACCCCAAAGACAAGTTGACCCGTACTTTCAAGGCCGTCTTGAGAATAAACATCTCTCCTGCTGTTTGCACCTAGGGTAACTTTTAAATTTAGGTCTTCGGTTAAGTTCTTGTCCGCGCTCAGTATCAAGTCATGGTTCAAAATAGAATTTCGAACAGCCGAAGTCCTTAGGATTCCCAAGGACGGTCCTGTGACGCCCCCTTTATTTTGACCATATGAATTCAGCTCGGTATAGGTGTCAAGCCCTACCCTATACGTCAAATTTAGCCACTCGTTGAAATCATAGCCCAACGACATAGAACCTAGGAATCGATCCGTATTTTGACTTGTCTTTGAATTCGCCACGGTCCAATAAGGATTCTGGATGTCATTGCCCGACCGGTAATAGAGGCTCCTACCATCAGCGGCTTGAAACGGAATGTTGGTTAAATCAACACTCCTAGGGGTATAAAGGACGTCTCCAAAAATAGCGGAACCCTGAAATGCGGCGCCACTGCCGGTACTAACTGCATTTGGTGGTGATTTGTAACCGGTTCGTATAAAATTGAACACCCCAGACGCCGTTAATTTGTTCGAAAGCTGGGCACTACCACCGATGCTAAAATTGTTTCTTAGCAAATTGTTTCCCGGGGTTACCCCAGCATCTTCGGTACGACCATAATTGGCATTGAAATTCACTTTTTCCGAACCACCCCGAACGTTGATCGATGTACTATAGACATACCCTGTTCTAAAGAATTCCTCTACCCCGTTATATGGTTTATATTCATACGGTACATTTAAAAGGTCTTCATACCCTGCAATGAGCGTTGGGTCGGCTATATAATTAAAAGGATGTCGTAATAAGGCCACACCGTTAGGACCATTTCCAGTATATTGTCCTGCAACGGCTATACCATCATCATCTGTCCTGTCGAATCTCGGTCCCCAGTTACTGAAAAAGAACCCGAAACCTTGATGAAAACCACCCCCATAATTGTCTTGATACTTGGGAAGTACCGCTTTTGAAAGAAATACCGATTGATTCACGGTAACTTCTGTTTTATTTGAGGCTTCCCCTGATTCCGAATTTTTTGTCGTTATGAGAATGACCCCGTTGCGACCTCTGTTTCCATAAAGTACGGTAGCACTCAACCCCTTAAGTACATTTACACTTTCGATGGTGTTGGGATCGATGTCAAGGAATCTGCTTGATTCTGTGTTTCCGTCCAGAAAATTAGACTGGGTGTTGGTGCCCGAATCGAAGGGAACGCCGTCGACGATGAACAAGGGTTGATTCGATTGAGTGGCCGAAGAATACCCTCGAATAATAATGTTTGTTCCAGATCCTGAGAGGCCATTATTCGCGGTTATATTGACCCCGGCGACCTTGCCACTCAATATTCTGGCGACATCGGCTTCTGGTCTTGATTCTACCTGATCAGATTCGACGGTAGTGACCGCATAGCCCAGAGACCTTTTCTCACGAACAATGCCTTGTGCCGTCACCACTACTTCTTCTAGGGCCTGTGCATCCTCTTCCATTTGAAGATTGATGACATTTTTGGATCCTACCGTAATTTCAACAGTCTTCTGTCCTAGATAGGAGAAAACAAGGACCTGACCTTCCGCGACTGAAATGCTATAATTACCATCAAAATCAGATTGTACGCCCCTTGTCGTTCCTTTTACCAAAATATTGACACCAGGAAGGGCGATTTGGTCTTCGGCGGTTATCGTTCCCGTGACTGTTTTTTCTTGTGAATATGCCCACGATACTCCAATGAGAAGCATAATCATCCAAATACATTTTTTTTTCATATGAAGAAATTTAATGAGTTAGTTATGAGTAAACCATTCAATTAACAGACCTAGGAAAATTTGAAATAAAATTCTAAATCATGCACCCGATGGATAGGAAATATCTTTGATTTTAATTTCAGGACTATTCGTCCTAGAGCCGTTATCTCAGTAATTAGTCATTGAGGTCAAAGAAACACCCTCTTAACAAAATTTTGGGAAATACTGATAAACGTTTACCTTACCGACAAATAGTTACCTTTATTTTACGCTTGGCTCAGAGGAGTAATCAGGACTTAATTAGGAGCGTATCAAATTATTTTTCTTCCCGTGCTTAGTCGATAGGCCAATCCCATAGTAGGATATGAATAAAAGAAGAACGGCGTCCTGCCTTGATCGGTGTAAGACACTAGGAAAGTGATATTGTAATTAATTACGAAAAAAGAAATTATGTAAAGGGCAGCCCTGAATAGGTTCGATGACTAATACAAACGATACTCTAAACTATGAAGGTAGATTTCCAGTTGAGGTACTTCTTCAGAGCTGCTTTACATTTAAGGGGTGTCATTCAAAATAACATGCTCTTGGCCGTTTGAAGGGAAATGCTTATCAACGTTTACTTGACCGATAAAAACTTACGAACTATTTACCTTTAGGTAATGATCGATAGCTTTTGATATTCACTTGGAGTCAGATTGGTGTCTTTTTTGAAGGCCTTGTTAAAAGTGACCTTGTTGTTGTAGCCTACTTCATAGGCAACATCGATAATATTCAGGTTTTTTTGGGAATCTTGGTTAAGAATTTCCTTTGCTTCTTGGATTCGATATTTATTGACAAGCTCGTAAAAACTTACCTTAAAATGTTCATTGATAACCTGTGAGGCATTATGTCTCGTTGTATTCAATTTATCTGCTAAGAGTTCAAGGCTAATATCACTTTCCTTATATATTTTTTCGGTATCGAAAAGCCAGATTATTTGTTCCATCAATTCTTTAGATAGACTTTTGGTAAGCCCCGATTTTTCATATTTGTAGAAAAGGCGATTGTCAATGGCATAAACACCGCTAAAGACCAAAGGCTGTACATTTGCAGAATAACCTACATACAATACCATTAGGGCCATAAATACGATGGGCGTGTGATAGAAGAACCCAAATGAAATTTGGTTGGCAATCAAGATGCCGTAAATCGCATACGTAACGATATAAAATACGTGTAATTGAAAAATATTTTTTTGCCAGGATTTATTCGGGCTGCTTATTTCCCCGTTGTTTTTAGATTTTAAATACACTTTTCTAATAAAATACCCATAGATCATTAAAGAAATCAATTTGAGGAGGACAATTATTGTCAAATGCCTTGAATAAGATGGTCCTAGGCCATTGTTTAGCTGTTCTAGCATAATGGTCAGTTTATCATGGGCGGGTAAGGCATAAATAGGGATTATATAAATTAAGAACAGGATGGTAGGTGCAAGGTGCCACAAGTCTGACTTCTTAAATCGGTATTGCTCTGAAATTCTTTTGAAGTAAAAATAAAGTAATGGGCCGTAGAGAAAGGAAAAAGCGGTCGACATTAGATAGGAATGAGGAAATTCAAATTGATAGTTCGTAATATTAAGACAGATGTGAAGAATAAAAAAAGAATGGATGAAGATGAACCCACTGATAAGGATTTTCGCCGCCGTATCGATTTTTCTGTTGAAATTTATCACGACCGCAATATAAAATCCTATTAAGGCAACATAAAGATATAAAAAGGACCAAATGGTTATTTTCGGTGTATATTTTTCAACTAGCTCCCTGAACTCTGCCGAATTCTTGATCTTTGAAAAACCGTCATGGCCTATAAATGATGTATTGAATTCCTTTAAAAGGTACTTCTTGATATATTTTACAGATGCTTTTGGATCATTCAAAGCCGCATGGCTCAATGACATATTTTTTAGTACATGAACCTGTTCTACTCCAGGGCTGTCTATGATTAATCTATATTTTTCAAGGGCTTTTGAAAAGTATTGAGCATGAAATAATTTATCTGCCTCCGCCAAAACCGCTTCGGCCTTGAAATCGGATTTGTTCATCAAATCATCTTGGTAATTTATTGATTTGATCGCGTTACTATAGAAAACATTGGAAAATAAAAGTAACAGGAAAATTACTTGGTGTCTCATTGTGATTGATTGATGATTGATGAGCGAATTAGCTAGGTTTAAATTAAAAAATAAAAAAAAGCCAAATCTTAAAAAAATCTTAAATTAAGTAATTCCCGATAATAGTTTACCTTTTGAAAGGGTCAGCGGGCTTAAAAATAACTAGAAGTTTTAAAAAAATATAACGCCTGCAACAAACCCTGAATAGTACAAAAAAAACCGGCGCTCCCACCGGTTTTTAATTAACTAACTAACTCAAAAATACTAACTCAAATATTTTTAATTTTTCGAGATCCTACAACTAAAAGGAGTAGTTTTCAAAAATTCATAAACGTATCTGCGTTCCTTATTTTTTAACGTAACAATGTGGTTTTTATTGCAGAAAAAGCGTAGAATTATTTCAAAATCAATCCTGTAGGCCAAAAACCTTTTTCAATAAAATAGTTGTTCTTGATGCAATGTTCGAACGAATTTCCTTTTCTTCCACTCCGATCATGGTGTACACACCTTGTAAGGCTTCCTTGGTAACATAATCCGTTAAGTCGGGATTTACCTTTTTTGTCATGGGAATGCTGTTGTATTTGGTTATCAGATTTTTCCAGATGACATCGGCTTGTACCTTCTTAAAGGAATTTGTGATGATGGGACTAAATTTTTGATATAGGCTTGTTGCTGTCTTGCCCTCCAAATACTGGGTGGCGGCTTGATCTCCTCCCAGCAAAATTTTTCGGGCATCGTCGAATGTCATCCCTGTGATCGCGGATACAAAGATAGGAGTAGCCTCGCCCACTGCGTCTTCTGCTGCCCGGTTTAAAACTTTCAATCCTTCATCGGCTAAACTACCAAGCCCAATATCGCGGAGGGTCTTGTCAACCTTTTGTAATTCTTCGGGCAATAGAATTTTAACCAAGCTGTTCTTAAAAAAGCCATCGGTCTGGGTCAACTTGCTTACTTGCTTATCAATGCCCAATTGCAAGGCTTCCTTGAGTCCGTTTGCAATCTCATAATTGCTAATTCCTCCTTGAGGTGCTTGGTTAACGACTTGTTGCAATTCTTCGCAGGCAATAAGTTGAAGAACTAGCAACAACAACATTACTTTTTTTACCATAGACCATGTTTTACTGAAGTACAATTGAACTTCTATACTAGGTTACGAGAAAATGACGGTTTTATTGTTATAGACCATAGTTTTTCGAGCTACATGTAGTTGTACAGCCCGCGCCAGAACGATTTTTTCCAAGTCCCTTCCTTTTGCAATAAAATCTTTTATGGTATGCGAATGGGTAACCGTTGTTACATCTTGGGCTATAATCGGACCTTCATCTAGTTGTTCGGTTATATAGTGACTTGTGGCACCTATGATCTTAACGCCCCTTCGAAACGCTGCATGATAGGGTTTCGCACCAGCGAATGCAGGCAAAAAAGAATGATGAATGTTGATTATCTTATTCGGGAATTCGGCAATTAACTTTCCGCTTATAATTTGCATATACCGAGCGAGTACTACGAAATCGATCCTGTTCTCCTTTAAGAGCGCTAATTGGGCATTCTCGGAGGCTTGTTTATTGGTTTCACTAAGCGCTATGTGATGGAAAGGAATCTCAAATTGGTCTGCAATCACTTGTAAATCGAGATGATTGCTCAGGATAAAAGGAATCTGTACAGCCAATTCCCCGGAATGGAATCTGCTTAAAAGATCATATAGGCAATGGTTGTATTTTGAAACGAATAGGGCCATTCTTGGTTTGTTTGTATTTAAATGAAGGCTCCATTGCATTTGATAGGGGGTACCCAAGATCTTGTCAAATGCTTCCTTAAAATTGTCAATCCCCGATACATCATAGGTAAAATCACTTTCAAGGCGCATGAAGAATACGTTTGCCTCCTGGTCTACATGTTGATCCAGATAAACGATATTACCACCTTTACTATGAATGAATCCTGTGACGGCACTGATAATTCCTGACTGATCAGGGCAGTGTATTAAAATTATCGCTCTCAAAAGGTTTTAAATTTAGGTTCTAAAATTATGACAATTACAATTGGCAGAACTTATCAGGGTATATTTTTGTAAAATTCGAATTAGATTACATTGTTCTTTGTGATTTCTGTAAATTGCAGCTAGTAAAATGCACCTATATTATAGATGGAACAAATAAAACCCTACACCCCTAAAAGCAAAATTCGGATTGTCACGGCCGCCTCTCTTTTTGATGGCCATGATGCGTCGATCAATATCATGCGCCGGATTATTCAGGCTACTGGGGTTGAAGTAATTCATTTGGGGCACGACCGAAGTGTTCAGGAAGTAGTCGATTGCGCTATACAGGAAGACGCAAATGCCATTGCCTTGACCTCTTACCAAGGAGGCCACAACGAATATTTCAGGTACATGTTTGACCTTTTACGGGAAAGAAATGCGGGACATATTAAAATTTTTGGTGGCGGCGGAGGTGTTATTCTGCCAAAAGAAATCGAGGCACTTATGGCCTATGGTATTACGAAGATCTACTCCCCGGATGATGGTCGAAAAATGGGGTTACAGGGCATGATCAACGATTTAGTTCAAAAAAGTGATTCTCCGGTTCCATCCTTTTCTCCAAAAAACGGAGAAGAACTTGAAATGGCCTTACGTACCAAAAATAGCAATGTATTGGCAAAATCGATTACCATGGCCGAGAACAATCCCGAAGTCTTCGAAAAATTCATTGGGACGTTGAACAAATCCACCAAAATAGTGCCCGTAATCGGAATCACAGGAACTGGCGGAGCCGGGAAGTCAAGTTTGGTTGATGAAATAGTACGGCGGTTTTTGGTTGATTTTCCTAATAAATATATCGGTATCGTATCGGTCGACCCTTCGAAAAGAAAAACAGGTGGAGCGCTTTTAGGGGATCGAATACGAATGAACGCCATAAACAATGAACATGTTTACATGCGCTCTTTGGCGACCAGACAGTCGAACTTGGCCTTGTCAAAACATGTGACTGAGGCCGTGGGTATTTTGAAAGCTGCAGCATTTGATGTGATAATCCTCGAGACTTCTGGCATCGGACAATCAGATACCGAAATCATTGAACACAGCGATATTGCGGTATATGTGATGACCCCTGAATTTGGTGCCGCCACCCAATTGGAGAAAATCGACATGCTAGATTTCGCAGATATTGTAGCAATTAACAAATTTGATAAAAGGGGTGCTTTAGATGCCCTACGGGATGTTAAAAAGCAATTTGTCCGCAATCATCATCTTTGGGATGTCGACCAAGCAGAACTCCCGGTCTTCGGAACCATTGCTTCACAGTTCAACGATCCCGGAATGAACCGTTTGTACGTGGCCGTCATGAACGCACTGGCCGATAAAACCAACGTTCAGTTGCGTACAAAGATGAAAATCGATGGCGATATGACCGTGAAACAATATATCATTCCACCAGCCAGGACGCGCTATCTATCTGAAATCGTAGAGAATAATCGGGAATATGATGCACGCGTACATAGCGAGTGCGAAATCGCTCAGCGCTTGTATGGAATCTATAAAACTTTGGAAAGTGTCCATGGGATGCCTGCGAATTTATCTAAAAGCGGATTGAATTTCGATTCCTCACCCGCTTCGGGGAAAGAAATCGAAGAATTGCACCGCCTTCTGATGCTGGAGTTTGATCGTGTAAAAACCGCTTTAAACCCAAAAAATTGGGAAGCAATTATAGCATGGGAAGACAAAATGGCGACCTATAAAAACCCTTATTTTACCTTTGTGGTCCGCGGAAAGGAACGAAAAATAAAAACCGACTCCAAATCACTTTCAGGAACCCGGATACCGAAAGTAATCTTGCCTAAATATCGAGCATGGGGAGACCTATTGCGTTGGATGCTTCAAGAAAACGTGCCTGGGGAATTTCCTTACACCGCCGGATTATATCCATTTAAAAGAAAAGAGGAAGACACAACCCGCATGTTTGCCGGTGAAGGTGGCCCAGAACGCACGAATAGAAGATTTCACTATGTAAGTAAGAATATGAATTCAAAGCGATTATCTACCGCCTTTGATTCGGTGACCCTCTATGGGAACGACCCGGGTATTCGACCTGATATTTATGGAAAAATAGGGAATGCCGGTGTCTCGATTTGCTGTTTGGACGACGCTAAAAAGCTGTATTCAGGATTCGATCTATCTGATCCCAAGACTTCGGTAAGTATGACAATCAATGGTCCTGCCCCTATGCTGTTGGGATTTTTCATGAATACGGCCATAGATCAAAACTGTGAAAAATACATTGTAAAAAATGGAATGCAACAGGCGGTGGAAGAAAGAATTCAGGGTATCTACGAAAAGAACGGACTTACTAGACCTCAATATCATGGCAAACTGCCACAAGGAAACACAGGCCTTGGATTACTGCTTTTAGGCGTAAGCGGGAATGAGGTATTGCCTAAAAAAGTTTATGATGAAATAAAAAAAAGGACATTAAGTGAAGTACGAGGAACGGTTCAAGCCGATATATTAAAGGAAGACCAAGCACAGAATACCTGTATATTTTCAACCGAATTTGCCTTGCGCCTAATGGGCGACGTGCAGGAGTATTTTATTCAAAATGACGTCCGAAATTTTTATTCGGTATCGATTTCTGGCTACCATATCGCCGAAGCTGGTGCAAATCCGATAACACAACTGGCCTTTACCCTTTCCAATGGTTTTACCTATGTGGAGTACTATTTAAGCCGTGGAATGGACATCAATAAATTCGCTCCCAATCTTTCCTTCTTTTTTTCAAATGGCATAGATCCCGAATATGCGGTCATTGGAAGGGTTGCCCGTAAAATTTGGGCCAAGGCCATGAAGCATAAATATGGTGCAGATCCAAGGGCACAGATGTTGAAATACCATATTCAGACATCAGGCCGAAGCCTGCATGCCCAAGAAATCGATTTCAACGATATCCGTACGACCTTACAGGCACTTTATGCCATCTATGACAATTGTAATTCGTTACACACCAATGCCTATGATGAAGCGATCACCACCCCGACCGAGGAATCGGTTCGTAGGGCCATGGCGATTCAGTTGATCATCAACCATGAATTGGGACTTGCAAAAAATGAAAATCCCTTACAGGGGTCCTTCATTATTGAAGAACTGACAGATCTTGTGGAGGAGGCCGTACTTGTTGAGTTTGAAAGGATAACGGAGCGAGGGGGAGTTCTTGGGGCCATGGAGACCATGTATCAACGTTCAAAGATACAGGAAGAGAGCCTGCATTACGAAATGCTAAAACATTCGGGTGAATATCCCATCATAGGAGTGAATACCTTCTTAAGCTCGAAAGGATCGCCTACCATTATGCCTACTGAAGTAATCAGGGCTACCGAGCAGGAAAAAAAGAACCAGATCGAGACATTAAAAACCCTTCAGAAGGCCAATAAAAAAGCGAGTGATGTGCTTTTGCAGGAACTACAAGAAGAAGCGAGACGCGATGGCAATATCTTTGAAAAACTGATGGAAGTTACTAAAATCTGCTCTTTAGGACAGATTACGAAAGCCTTATTCGATGTTGGAGGTCAATACCGCAGAAATATGTAAACCACCCGATCTTGAAATAGGATGCAGTCGGCATATCATTTTTTAATTGCCTATCCCAAACATTCAGGGCCTATCACGTACTATAAAGTTGATTTTTTAGGGGAGGTCATCGATTTTCATATGCCTGAGGGAGCTTCATTTAAGCCCCACGTACCATCACGGCTATCGATAATTGATTTTCGCCATTCCTTAAAGGTTTTCCTAAAGTTCTTGATTTCGCTGCGTAATAGGTTAATATATTCCTTTTCCCGAACGCCGTCATTATCAAGACCCCGACAATAGGAATTAATGTTGCGAATCATAATATTGATATAGGTGGCGCTTTTCAATCGTTCAGAACGTGATTTTGAATACTCGGCATTCGCAATCTGTTGCGGAATCAAAATGGCGTCGGTCAGTAATGCCTCGGCGATGATATCCCGAAGACTTTGGGAGGTATACAGCTTTAATAAGTCTTTATTGTAAGAGACGTACGAAGCGATTTCCCTGCTCATATGACAGAGTTCCAAAGCTTTTCGATAAATAGGTACAGAACTTATGTGTTTGTGGGACATTTTCTTTTCTAGCAAAATTAGTCTTATAAAGTTACGTCCGATTCTTGATTTATTTCTTTATAATCAATACTAAAACAGTATATTTACTATTGTTTATAAATAAATTTAACCTTAAAGTATTGAATATAAAGATAGATGATTTGAACTGGAGAATCCTGGAATGTCTTCAGGAAAATGCGCGGGAATCTTTTGCCAATATCGGCAGAAAGATCGGTCTGACACCCCCGGCGGTAGCCGAACGGGTGAAACGTATGGAAGACCTTGGAATTCTACAAGGGTATAAGGCCATGGTCTCCCATGCGCTTACGGGGCATCAACTAAAGGCTATCATAACCTTACGGGCATTTATGGGGAAATTAAAACCTTTTTTGGAGATGGTCACAACCTTAAAGGAAGTTGTAAATTGTTATCGCATCACGGGAAATGAAAATATTGTTATGGAAGTTGTATTGATGGATCAATTTCACTTGGAAAAATTTATTGATAAGCTTATTCAGTATGGGGAAACAAGAACCCATATTATATTGTCGAACGTTGTTACCAACGCTCCTATAGGGAAGACCAATTCATAACAGTTTGAAATACCGAGTAGTGGTAGTCCTTTTTTGGCGCTTATGATTATCATTAAGATTGGCGATCTACTACTTATTTCAAGGAAGCTAAGTAGCTTATTGTTTTGATTATGGCAAAAAAACACTAGGTGGTATTCACATGAAAATTGTGAAACCCAAAATGCCGGATTTGGTCTCTTAATAGTTGATAATAATTGCTTGCATATATTGAATCCTTATTGTTTTTGGCTGGATTTTTGATGAATCGAATACTATGAAACGAATTTTAAGTGTTCTCGCCCTCTGCGTTTTCTTTCTTTCCTCAGCGCAACAAATAACCCTAAAAAAGGGTACAATTACAGATTCGATCAAAGTAAATGATTCTACTTCCGAAAGTTTTGGACTGTATCTTCCTACGAATTTTGACACCAATAAACGATGGCCTGTAGTTTTTGTTATTGACATGAACGGCAAAGGCAGACAGGCCTTAAATATGTTCAGGGCGGCGGCAGAAGAACAGGGTTATATTTTGGCAACCTCGAATGATATTTCCGATAGCCTTTCGATTAGTCAGAATATGCTGATTTGTGCCAGGATGTTCAACAGCGTCTATGGGTTGTTGCCCATCGGTAAAAATAGGACTTATACGGCCGGTTTTTCAGGAGGAGCTCGATTTTCATCGTTGGTTCCTACTTTTATCAAAAATGTTAAAGGAGTCATTATCTGCGGAGCTTCCATGTTCGATACCGATGTATTGAGCGCAAAGACACCATTTCATGTTGTAAGTATTGTCGGTCTTGAAGACTACAATTATTTGAATATGCTTTCATTGGAAACTACACTTGACCAATTGAAATATCCAAACCAGCTCTTGGTATTCGAAGGGGGACATGAATGGCCCCCAGAAGATTATCTGTCAAAATCATTGGAATTATTGACCTTGGCTGCAATGAGCACCAATGATATTCCTCGAGATTCAATTTTTATCGAGAACGCCTATTCTAAAAACCTTGGCAAAGTTAGTACCTTGATGACCTTACATAAGCCCCTACTTGCAGAAAAGGAAATTTCGGAAATGATGGAAATCTATAAGCCGCTACGAAATATCGATTCCCTAAAGTTAACTCATAAGGCCATTAAAAAGGGCACATCATACTGGCCGTACTCCCGAAATCAAAATGCCGTTTTTCAACGGGAATATCTTAGCCGAGAAGATTATGGTTATTATCTAACGGAAGATATTCGTACTTATAACTATGAAAATTTAGGTTGGTGGCACTATCAAATGGATCAATTGGATACCTTTGATAACAGCAAAGACCCTTTCGAACGTCAAATGGGGAAGCGCCTTCGCGGCTATATCAATGCATTGATTGACGACAACATCGATGTTATTAAGATTGAAACTTCCCCAATAGATTTAGATGCCCTGAATTTTCTGAATATGCTAAAGACCATTACCTCCCCGAACGATTTTGATGCCTATCTAAAAGTGATTTCGAATAGTTCCCGTATGGAAGATTATGGCGCCGCATTGTTTTACCTGGAAGAACTATTAAAAAAAGGCTATGCGGATCGAGACGTCTTGCAACATCTTGATTATACTGCATTATTGAGGATTACTCCTGAATTTTCGGCACTTTTGGAAAAATATTTGAAGTAGGCAAGCACTTCGTTTATTTCACAATGAGCGCTGGTATTCGCGATACATCCCAATCAATCACCAAGCCCTTGGCTATCGAATTCGCAATTTCCTTGCCATATAAAAATTCACAAAGGTAGAGGGCGGCCTCAAAACTCTTTGCGCCTCCCGCCGATGTAATATATTTTCCATCATGAACGAAAAGTACAGAATCCTTGACGTTTAGATAGGGGAACATTTTTTTATAAGTTTCGATATCGCTCGGAAAGGTAGTTGAAACAGCCGAGTTCAAGACGCCCGCCTTGGCTAGGACAAATGCGCCGTCACAATGACTTGTCATAAATGTTGCCTGCTGATCCACGCTTTTTACAAACTTGATCAAGACCGAATCCTGAAGATCTTTATCCAGATGATGCAAGGCGCTTGGTACCACCAGAATATCAATTGGGGGTATTGAATCTTTCGTGTAATCAAAATCAGGTAAAACGCGAATTCCTTCAAAAGTGGTTATAGGTTCCAAGGTATTGGCAACCAAAAAAGTATTCATTGCCTTAATGCCTTTTCGAAATTGTGTATGTTGAAAAATATCGAAGGGTGCGGTCAATTCGGTATTATAGGTTCCGTTCATGATCAAAAATGCCACATTGTACCTGCCAGGTATCAATTTTGGCAAACTCGTACCCGATTTCTCAATGATTTCAGCCTTGTTTAGGTTTTGGTTGCAGGATAATAACATCAGCCATGGGATGACCAAAAAGACCACATTTTTCATGGTATAAATAATTTTACGGTTAATTCGGACGGATTTTTTGTTTCAAGATATCATGGCATCAAGGATCCCAGGATATCGATTTCAGAAAATGTGTCAGATCAATGAATGAAACGAGGTATTCCTGAATGCAACAAAGTAACTAAAATCCTATTGACGGAACCATCGTTTTAATTGTATTTTTGTTTAAAAATAATACATGAAGTATCTTTTGATTGGATGTATTTTTTTGTGCCTATCCTGTAAAGAGGACAAGAAATATCACGATATAGCCAATAAGAAGGTTGTGAATACGCAATCGGAGGCCATCTTAGAAATTTTGGAATTTCAAAAGGCCATGGATAAGGAATTCAAAAACCCTGAGACTTCCCCCTTGCCCGATACCTTTAGAAAGGATTTTGAAGGACTTGATTTTTTTCCGCCAGACACCAACTATATCATCATCGCAAAAATCATAAGAACTCCGGAAGCGCTGCCTTTTATGATGCCAACAACGACCGATCGAAAATCGGAGGAAGTCGTTTATGGAATTGCCTCTTTTTACCTCCATGGGAGAAGTCATCAATTGGAAGTTTATCAAAATAAACAATTGATGCTTCAAGAGAAGTATAAGGATTACCTGTTTTTGCCATTTACCGATGCCACGAATGGAAAGGAAACATACGCTGGGGGTAGATACCTGGATCTTTCGATTCCGGTCGGCGATACTATTGTATTAAATTTTAATCGTGCCTATAATCCGTATTGTGCGTATAACAAAAAATTTTCCTGCCCTTTAGTCCCGACAAGCAATACACTCGATACAAAAATCATGGCGGGCGTTAAAGCATTTAACAAAAAATAATGAAGGACCCCGCTCATGGGCGGGGTCCTAAACTACTCAACCAAAATAAACCAAACAAAACAAGTATTAGAAAGAATAAATAGCGGCAATTAAAAAGGAGGATAGACTTTTTGTAGTTGCCAGGTCATTGTCAAAAAAGGCATCGTCCGAAGCGCTATCCAAACGTAATTCAGGCTTGATAATGAAGTTCTCAATGCTGTAGCTACCGGTTAAGGTGACTGCAAAAACACTAGAATCTTCAACACCTGTGCCAATGGCTCCATAATCTCCCATTTCTGCAAAATATTCTCCCCTCAGACCAATTTTAAAGCTATCGGAAGTCGCCAATTGTGGATAGATGGCCGCTCCGTAAAAGCCAGTTCCATCATTATCCTGGTACGCGGCATTAAGTCCCAAAAAGAAGGTATCAGTTACGTCGAACCCACCTGTATAATCTATTTCAAAACCAAGCTTCGCTTTTCCGTCGTAATAGAAATTCAAGAATTGTCCAGAATAACCTAATTGTGCGCCAAGGGAATATTCCCCGGTCAGGTTACTGTTTTCATCGGTTACGTTCATCACGGCCAACATAAGGCTAAAATCATCGGACAACGAGAAATCGGCTTTAACACCAACATGTGAAAAAGGGCCATACGAAAATAGATAGGAAGTGCTATAGTTAAAATTTGCGACAGGAGATATCACTTCATACCCTAAATAGGTGTTAAACCGACCCATGGTCAATTTAGTTCCTTCGGTCACATTCCAGTAGGCATACAATTGGTTTAAATTATAACCGCCAGTGGCTGCATCACCCCTCGGACCAAATACTACATCGGCAACGGCGCCAACTTTTTCACCTTCGTAACTAGCTATTAGGTTTGCCATACCCAAGGCAAATCCGGTTTCATTGGCAAAAGAGGTGCCTGGAGCCAAAAAACTACCCCCGCCTCCGAAAATGGCACGGTCGGTAGCGCTTAAATTGGTTTTGTAATAGGCATCTACACTACCACCAAAAGTAAATTTTGGTTTTGCCTCCTCGGCTTCTTCGCCTTCTTGGGCAAAAATTCCGGTAGATAGCAATGTCAGGGCCACAAAAAGTATTTTTTTTACGTAATTTGTACAAGTAATCGTTTTCATAAGTTTAGATTTTAGATATCCCGAAGGGACTGTTTAAGTGCTGATTTGAATTTTATTGAAAAGGTTATTATAAATGGGGCGTTCTGCAAAACGCCCCGTTTTTTTTCTTTAACTATTGTTCTTTAATGCCAAAATCAGGATATGAGGAGCCATCGTGCTCCGCTATGTCCAATCCTTCTAGTTCTTCCTCCTTGGATACGCGTAAGCCGATTGTTTTTTTCAAGATGAAAAGAACGATGAAGGAAGCTACGATTGCCCATAAACCAATGGCGAAAACACCGATCGCCTGAGATATAAGTTGATCAAATCCACCGCCATAGAACAAACCTCCGTCAATTGCAAAAAGACCGACAGCCAAGGTGCCCAAGGCACCGCATACTCCATGAACTGATACGGCACCGACGGGATCGTCTATTTTTAATTTTTTATCAATAAACTCGATGGCGAATACCACAGCGGTACCACATATAAGACCGATGGCAACTGCGCCATAGTTATCAACAGCGGCACAACCTGCCGTAACCCCGACCAATCCGGCTAGCGCACCGTTCAAGGTCATTGAAATATCGGGTTTACCAAACCTAGCCCAGGTTATGAACATTGCAATAATAGCACCTGCAGCACCTGCAAGATTTGTAGTAATAACGATTCCGGCAACGGCATTGGCGTTATCTCCTGAAATGGCCAACTGGGAACCAGGGTTAAAACCGAACCATCCCAACCAAAGGATAAAGACCCCAAGGGCTCCAAACAACATGCTGTGTCCAGGTATTGCCTTTGATTCCCCGTTCACATATTTTCCAATCCTTGGGCCTACCAAATATGCAGCGACCAATGCTGCCCAGCCCCCTACGGAATGTACTACAGTAGATCCGGCGAAATCGATGAAACCTAGATTGGTCAACCAACCTTCTCCTTGCCATACCCAGTGTCCTGAAACAGGATAGATCAAAACAGTCATGATCAAGGAAAATATCAAATAGGTTGAAAATTTTGTCCTTTCGGCAATGGCACCTGAAACAATGGTGGCCGCGGTTGCACAAAATACGGTTTGAAAGAACAAACTGTGCATCGCTTCCTTGTCGTTGAAAAACAAGGTGGGGCTTCCTATAAAGGTTCCGATGTCATCACCATACATCAGGGTATACCCTATTGCCCAAAAACCCAGAGATCCGATACAAAGATCCATTAGGTTCTTCATTATAATGTTTATTGTATTTTTTGATCTCGTAAAACCAGTTTCTACCAATGTGAATCCTGCTTGCATAAAAAACACCAATATGCCTGCCACCAGTACCCACATTAAATCCAATACTGCATCTGTTTCCATAATTTTCATTTATTTAGTTAGTTATCTTACTTCTTTTTGTTGTCTTTAGTTTTAGTTGATCCCTGCGTGTCCATCTTCCTTGGTACGAATTCGATAGGCCTCTAGCACTTCCGATACAAATATTTTTCCATCCCCAACATTTCCTGTGTAGGCAGCATCTAAAATTGCGTTCACCGTTCTTTCTAAAAAATCATCGGAAACTACAATGGTGAGATACCTTCTTTGAATATCCGTCGTACTATACGAAATACCCCGGTAGACATGCCCTTTCGTTTCGTTTCCGACACCGGTTACGTCCCAGTAGCTAAAGAAATTCACCTCAATGGCGTGCAAGGCCAATTTGACCTCTTCAAATTTTGACTTTCTGATAATCGCTTCAATTTGCTTCATCTTTAATTTGGTTTTTGTTAGTCATGAATCATGAAATGTCCCTTGAATCGTTTTTTCTCTAATAGGATTTTTTCCAGGTTCATTGCATGATAGTTTATATTGTTGTCGCGGCAAAAATATGCTAAAGAAATTTAGACCCCATAAAATTTAGGGGTATAAACATGATTTTTATCATTTCAACAATATATACCCTAAAATATTTAGGGTATTGTTTAAATGAATAACCTATTTTGACTATTCACAAGAAAAATTATGGAATTAATGGCCATTTTTTGTCTGAAATGACCTTTTGGGCACTAAAATGAAGAAAAAAGATGGAAGAATGCGATTTTTAAGATAGGGGGGAAGTCCCTCGATTAAAGTAAAAAAAAAGACCTTTATTGCAATTTGGCGAGCCAAAGGCCAAAGAATACCGATACGATACCAATTATAATACTCGCAAGGGCATAAAGCGAAAAATTCAGGAATTCCCCGTCTTTTAATAGCGTGTATTGCTCAAAGGTAAAAGCTGAAAAGGTGGTAAACCCGCCACAAAAGCCAGTGGCCAATAATAGGGTTTGATTCTCTGTGATTAGATTGCCTTTTAGGGAAAGACCGATGATGACGCCTATTAACAAGCAACCAATACTATTTACCAAGAAGGTGCCTAGAAAGAAATGGTGAAAGTAGGTGTTTAAAGATTTTGAGATGCCATATCGTAGCATGCTACCAAAGCCTCCGCCCAAAAAAACCAATGCAAATTGCTTCATACCCTAAAGGTATAAAACTATACCGCTTTTTTGTATTTGGAAGCTACTAAATCGATTGGATAAATATTGGAAGAATGATCTTCCAGGAAAGAATTTGAAGACTTCCTTTCCCTTTGGCCGAAAACGTTCAGACTGAAAATCATCATAATGGCGTTGACGCCTATCAGAATAAATAGTATGCTTAAAAATGTCATCATTAAATTGCCCCTTTAATAAAGTAACGCAAAATTACGCTATTTGTTATCTAATACGTTAAAAATTAAGAAATTGTTGTCAAATGGTTAAGTTTTGTGGCAAGCGTAATATTCGACTTACTTTTTTAACAAATACTTAATGCAGAAAAGAATTATTAAGAAAATGATGAAGAAAATTCCGACCCACTTGAATCCCTTATAGTTCTTGTCGTGAAGTTTTTTGTCTTTCCTATACGTCCAGGTAATGACAATTACAAAAGCAAGGGCAAAAATTACGGCAAAAATCATTTGCCCGGAGCTGAACATATTGCTTATTTTTACGCAAAACTAAGGTAAAATTACATAGTATGAAAAGTAAGATAGGTGCTGTTGAGCAATTTCATATTTCTTTTGGTCTTGGGGTTTCCCATAGTATGAAGGCAGATCTGGGCAAGGAAAAAAATAGGTTACGTTTTAATTTGATGGACGAAGAGAACAATGAGTATTTGGAGGCCGCTAATAACAATGATCTTGTCGAAGTGGCCGATGCATTGGGCGATATGCTCTATATTTTATGCGGAACCATACTTGAACACGGGATGCAGCATAAAATCGAAGAAGTATTTGAGGAAATTCAACGAAGCAATATGAGCAAATTGGGAGCCGATGGCAAGCCCATTTATCGCGAGGATGGGAAGGTAATGAAAGGGCCTAATTACTTTAAACCCGATATTCAAGGTATCCTTAATAAATAAAGTAGGAATGTGAACTACCGAACGCGTGGGTTAACGACCTGATACGCGCTCCACAAGACAAAACATAGGGTTCTGTCTATGAAACCTTGAATCGCCACCCAAAAGGATCCTCCGACCGATTGTATTGAATGTCGGTGACCTTTTTCTTAAGTAAGGCCGCATAACTGTCAGAAAGTTCGGGCAAATCATAATCGGTACCCTGATATCCAAAGGAAGAAATCGGAGAAATTACTGCGGCGGTTCCTGCCCCGAACATTTCCTTGAGAGTACCTTTATTTGCAGCGGCCAAAACCTCATGCACCGATATTTTGCGAACTTCTGTGGCAATGCCTTCCATTTTGGCAATTTCTAGAATGCTTTTTCGTGTAATACCATCCAAGATCCGGTCACTGGTCGGCCCGGTAATCAGGACATCCCCAATCCGGACAAAAATATTCATGGCCCCTGCCTCCTCGATATATTCGTGGGCATTGTCATCGGTCCAAATTACTTGATTGTACCCTTTTTCGATCGCAAGTTTCGTCGGATAAAATTGTCCTGCATAATTTCCTCCGGTTTTGGCATAGCCGACTCCACCATTGGCCGAACGAGAATATTTTTCTTCTATAAGTACGCTAACTTTGCCTGAAAAATAAGCCCCGGAAGGAGCGCAGGCGATTATGAATTTGTATTCGTCGGCCGGCGAAGCATGAAACCCTTTGCCCGATGCGAACATAAAGGGCCTAATATACAAGGAGCTGCCTTCTTTTCTAGGAACCCAAGCACTATCAACTTGCAATAAGGCGGTGAGTCCTTCCATAAAATATTCTTCAGGCAATTCTGGCATGGCCATTCGTTTGGCCGAAATATTAAGACGGCGATGATTATCGATAGGGCGGAAAAGCCAAATGGAACCATTTTCATCTTTATATGCCTTCATCCCTTCAAAGATTGATTGGCCATAATGAAATATTTTTGCCGATGGATCTAAGGACAAGGCCTGATATGGCACGATTTTAGGAGCTTCCCAAGCGCCATTCCTATAGTCGCAGACCAGCATATGGTCGGTAAATACATTTCCAAATGCCAAGTTGTCAAAATCGATTTGATTGATTTTAGAAATTTTGGCCTTATCAACACTAATTTTTTGGACGGTATTGCTCATGTATGCTATCATTAAAAGGTTAAAATTAACCAATTATCCCTAAGATATTTTCTTTTTTTAATCAAAATTAGGCAGTTTTGTACGAATATTTTAATTTTTAAGGGTTATGAAAGTTTTTAACATATTGATCGTGCTTTTGTTAGTTCTTGCAAGGGTAGGGGCGCAAGAAACACCAAAAGCCGACCCAAATACCAATAAATCGATAGTCGACTTGCACTCTTTCGGTAAAAAAATCGATTTACAGGGCTGTATTTCAAGTGGTGAAATGACCCGAAAGTTTGCTGAAATGTCGGTTTCCGATACCATAAGGTCCAAGTTTAATGCTCAAGTAATTGACGTTTGTCAGGCAAAGGGCTGTTGGATGAAATTACGATTGTCGAATGGGAGGGAAGTAATGGTCAGATTTAAGGATTATGCTTTCTTTGTCCCTAAGAATATCGCAGGGAAGAAGGTAGTGGTAAACGGTTTGGCGTACGTTGAAGATATGGGTATTGAAGATCAAAAGCATTTTGCAAGAGATGAAGGCCGTTCGGCAGAAGAAATCGACCAGATTACCCTGCCCAAGCGAACGTATGGTTTTGAGGCTGACGGCGTACTGATACAAGAATAGCTTGAGACGCGAAATAATAACCACGGCCGATGGATCAAAGACTCTTCATATTAAAGATTGGGACGAGCCATATCATTCAAAACATGGCGCCATCCAGGAGGCATACCATGTTTTTATTAAAAACGGCCTTACACTTTTTGAAAATAGATCCCTCTCGATACTTGAAATCGGATTCGGAACTGGGCTGAATGCATTGATAACCTTGCTTGAAGCACCGAAATACAATCTTGATATAGAATATCATGGTATTGAACGATATCCCGTAACTCTTGAAGAACTTTCACAACTAAACTATATTTCGGCCCTGCAGGCAGAAGAATTATCCTCGGAATTTACTAAAATGCACTGTTCGTCTTGGAATGTTGCCGCTGCCATCACCGAACGATTCACACTTAAAAAGCGTCAAATCGATTTTCAGGAACTTAGGTGTGTCAATGTCTACAATCTTGTCTATTTTGATGCCTTCGGAGCCCGGGTACAACCTGAACTTTGGACCGAGGAGCTGTTCTCCAGAATGTATACTGCGCTTCAGGCCAAGGGTATTTTGGTTACCTATGCTGCAAAAGGAAGTGTTAGACGGGCTATGCAGACAGTAGGTTTTACGGTTGAACGCTTGCCAGGCCCCCCTGGCAAGCGTGAAATGTTACGGGCAACAAAAAATATATAGGGTGTTGGTTCTTGCCAGCCCTTTTTATTGTTATTCCATTAATCAACAATAGTTTAAGGCACAGTGTTAAATCGGAATTAAATGCAGTGTGCCCGTTGATCGGATCCCATACCTTTGACATATGAAAGTATTGATTACAGGTGCTACAGGCTTGATCGGAAAAGAGATCGTTGCCTTATGTCAACAAAAGAATCTAGAAGTTAATTTCTTGACCACACACAAGGAAAAACTGGTTCAAACGGAAAATTTGAAAGGATTTTACTGGAATCCGGGGACCGCGAAGATCGATTTGGAGTGCTTTCAAGGGGTATCGGCGATTATTAACCTTGCAGGTGCCAGTATTTCAAAAAGATGGACAAAAAATTACAAGAAAGAGATTCTGACCAGCAGATTGGATTCCTTGCGAACCTTATATGCCGCCTTGAAAAAAATAGATGGGGGTGACATAAAATCCTTTGTCTCGGCGTCGGCCATTGGTATCTACCCCAATTCGTTGACATCCTTATATTATGAGGATGAAATCGAGGTAGACGAAGGTTTTTTGGGGGAAACGGTCAAAGCTTGGGAAAAGGAAGCCGACTTGTTCACTGAATTCGGGTGTACAGTGGCAAAAATCAGGATCGGCCTGGTAATGTCACCCAACGGTGGTGCCTTGCCAAAAATGGCAAAACCCATTAAGTATGGACTAGGAGCTACTTTCGGTAGTGGTGAACAATGGCAATCCTGGATTCATCTTTCTGATTTGGCGCACATTTTTATTTTTGTCGTCGAGAATGAACTCCAGGGAATTTATAATGGTGTGGGCCCCAATCCTATTACGAACTCCAAGTTGGTCAAGGAAATAGCAAAAGTATTGGATCGCCCTTTGATCTTGCCAAATATCCCAAAATTCGTTATGAATCTTTTGCTCGGTGAAATGTCGTATCTCTTATATGCCAGTCAACGGGTAAGTAGTAAAAAAATAGAGGAAGAAGGATTTATCTTTCGGTATCGAAACATTTGTTTGGCCTTACAAGAAATTTATCATCATCAAGAGGGAGTCGAATCCGTTGACTCTCCATTTACTCAGGAATTCACTTCAATAAAATAAGTCGAAGTAGCGAATGCGAATCGAAAAGCACCCTAGTACTAAGGGTGCTTTTTTGCATTCTTGTGTGACATTTTGACATTTTTAAAGATTTGGCAGTACTTTTGCCATCGTAAGGAGCAGCTATAAATTGTGAAAATAAATGAGCAACACAGAACAAACGGAAGATTTCGAAGATATATTTTCTGACACCGAGGAAAATCTTGAAGCACAGGAAGAGCCTCAAGATGAGTCGGAATTAACGAGCCCAGAGGAGCGACTTCGTGAAGAATTGGCCAAGGAGAAGGACAAGTTTTTACGTCTTTTTGCAGAATTTGAAAATTATAAAAAGCGTACTTCCAAAGAACGTATGGAACTATTCAAAACTGCCGGCCAAGAGGTGATAGTTTCCTTATTGCCCGTTTTGGACGATTTTGATAGGGCGCTGAAAGAGCTTTCAAAATATGAGGAAAATGACCTCTTCAAAGGGGTTGACCTGATTCGTGGAAAATTTAGGGAAACTATGATTTCGAAGGGTTTGAAGGAGATCGAGGTCAAACCTGGGGATGTTTTCGATGCCGAATTGCATGAGGCCATTACCCAAATTCCAGCACCAAGCAATAAATTAAAAGGAAAAATTGTCGATGTTATCGAAAAAGGATTTAAGCTTGGCGACAAGATTATACGTCACCCAAAAGTGGTCGTCGGCAACTAATTTAAGTTTATGAAAGAGGATTATTACGAAATTCTAGGCATAACCAAGAATGCCGCGGCTGCCGAGATAAAAAAGGCCTACAGGAAAAAGGCCTTGGAATACCATCCCGACAAAAACCAAGGTGATGCAAAGGCCGAAGAAATGTTCAAAAAGGCGGCAGAAGCCTATGAGGTCTTAAGTGATCCAAATAAGAAATCGCGCTATGACCAATTTGGTCATGCTGCCTTTGAAGGTGGCGGTGGTTTTAGTGGTGGTGGCATGAACATGGAAGATATTTTCAGCCAGTTTGGGGATATCTTCGGTGGCGCCTTCGGAGGAGGCGGTTTTAGTGGCTTTGGTGGCTTTAGTGGTGGCGGCCAACGCAGGGTGAAAGGCAGTAACCTTAGAATCCGAGTGACTCTTAATTTGGAGGAAGTTGCCCATGGCGTCGAAAAAAAGATCAAGGTTAGGAGAAAGATACAGGCCGCAGGGGTTACCTATAAAACTTGCAGTACATGTGGAGGTCATGGTCAAGTAACCAAGATTACCAACACGATATTAGGGAGAATGCAAACGGCGGTTACTTGCAGTACGTGCGGTGGAAGCGGGCAGATTCTAGATCAGCGTCCCAGCGATTCGGATGCCCATGGTCTTAAAATTGTTGAAGAAACCGTTTCAATTAAAATTCCCGCCGGTGTTGAAGACGGGATGCAATTGAAAGTGCCCAATAAGGGAAATGATGCTCCGGGTAATGGTGTGCCAGGTGATTTATTGGTAGCAATTGAAACAAAGGATCACGATACCTTGAAACGCGAAGGGGATAACCTGCATTACGATCTTTATGTGAGTATTCCAGAAGCCGTAATGGGTACATCGAAGGAAATCGATGCCGTTGGTGGTACCGTTCGGATTAAATTGGAACCTGGAATACAATCGGGCAAGATATTGCGATTGCGAGGAAAGGGAATTTCGAATATCAATGGTTATGGTAGCGGAGATTTATTGGTTCATGTCAATGTTTGGACACCCAAGGAACTAAATAAGGAACAAAAGGATTTTTTTGAACGTATGAAAGGCGATACGAATTTTGAGCCAAAACCCGAGAAATCGGATAAATCTTTTTTTGAGAAAGTGAAAGATATGTTCTCCTAATCGAGATTTGCTTTGGATTTTAAATAAAAAACGTATATTTGATTCAATATTGGGAAACCAATATTAATTTTCTTTTTCATAGCAATTTTTTTCCCATCCTCAATTCAATTGAGGGTGGGTTTTGTATTTTTAGGGATTCGCTCTGGTGAAATCGTCTCCGAATTATTGTCCGCTGTTTCGTGATTTTCCGAACCAAGTGCCTATTTGCGATTTATTAGGTTCATTTCACCCATCACTAGAAAAAGGCAAATTACCAGATACAGAAGCACCCTCGTGCATTTACGCTGTTAGTTTGCGCAATGTACCCGAATGGTCATTGAGAAAATAAGGCGTTCTGAAAACTTCATTTACTTTTTAAAATCCCCGATTTTTTCAAAACACGTTTTAATCCAATTCTCTATCTTTGGGGAAATTGCTTACATGAATAATATTTTGGTAACTAAAGAGGTCACCAAACAATTTGGAAATTATACAGCCCTCAATAAAGTCTCCCTCGAAATACCTAAAAATAGCATCTACGGTCTCCTGGGTCCGAATGGGGCAGGCAAGACGACCCTGATACGAATTATAAACCAAATCACCTTTCCAGATAGCGGGGAAGTTTTTTTTGATGGTTCCCCATTGCAACCGAATGATGTTTCCTTGATTGGCTATCTACCCGAGGAAAGAGGACTTTATAAAAGCATGAAAGTCGGGGAGCAGGCATTGTATTTGGCACAATTGAAAGGCTTGAGCAAAGACGAGGCCAAAAAGCGACTTAAATTTTGGTTCGATCGATTGGAAATTGGTGATTGGTGGCATAAAAAAGTCCAGGAACTTTCAAAAGGGATGGCACAGAAGATTCAATTTATCGTTACTGTATTACACGAACCTAAATTGCTTATTTTCGATGAGCCTTTTAGTGGTTTCGACCCTATTAATGCCAACCTTATTAAAGATGAGATCATTCGACTTAAAGAAAACGGAACCTCCATTATCTTTTCAACCCATAGGATGGAATCTGTTGAAGAACTCTGTGAATATATCGCACTGCTTCATCAATCTGAAATCATATTGGAGGGCAGGTTATCCGATATAAAGAAGGCATATAAGAACAATATATTCAATATCGGCCTCGAAGTGGGCGATGGTGACGCATTGCTTAAGGCCATGTCTCTTAAATACAATGTTGTAGCTTCTAAATTCGACCCTGTCGAAAAACAATTCGATTGTACCGTGCAGTTGCCAAACAGCGATTCCGGGGAAATTTTGGCGTTTCTATCGAAGAGCGGCAATATCAATGAGTTTTTCGAAACAATACCATCGGCCAATGATATTTTTATACAAACCGTGAAAAGTAAGGGATCCTATGAATAAATTGGCGCTGATAATAAAACGGGAATATTTGGCGAAAGTGCGCAATAAATCCTTTGTTGTTATGACTTTTTTAAGTCCGATTTTAATGGTGGGTATGATCGTTCTTATTGCATACCTGACCAAAATCAATGATAATGAACAACGAATTATCACGATCTTGAACGAAAGCGATTATTTTTCAAATGATTTCAATTTGACTGAAAATATTGCGTTTGTAAAGTTCAAGGACATTTCCCTACAAAAAGCGAAAGACTCTACATTGCGCCTGGGATATTATGGCTTGTTGTACATTCCTGATGAAAAGGACTTGGAAAAAGTTGCAGGCCGGTCTTTTTTCTTTAGCAAGGACGCCCCAAGCTCATCGGTTTTGGACAAACTTGAAGATACTTTTCAAGACCGGTTACAACAAAGAAGATTGCAAGATTTAGGTGTTTCCGCCAAAGACTTTGCCTTAATGGACAATCAATTCGAGATCAATACCTCGACTTTTGACGGCGAACAGAATTTAAAGGGCATTAACGAGATCAAGGCCTTCATCGGTGGGGGATTTGGGTATCTGATCATGATGTTTATAATTATCTATGGCGGATTTGTAATGCGAAGCGTCATAGAGGAAAAAACGAGTAGGATCATTGAAGTAATAATTTCATCGGTGAAACCGTTTCAATTGATGCTTGGAAAAATCATTGGCACTTCATTGGCAGGTATCACGCAGTTTACTATATGGATCGTCTCTGCCGGATTATTGATGCTGGTAGCATTTTCCATTTTTGGCATCGATCCTACGGCCATGAGCGGTAGTCATGGTATGGGCTCATCAATGGGAGGTGCTATGCCGACAATGGTCCCAAATGCGAATCAAACCATGCAACTATATGCCCAGGAATTGTTTGAGATACCCTGGTTCATGCTTATCGCGTTTTTTATAGTGTATTTTGTACTAGGATATTTGATCTATAGTTCTATATATGCCGCAATCGGTGCTGCGGTAGATAATGAAACCGATACCCAACAGTTTATATTCCCCATTATTCTTCCATTGATGCTGGCTATTTATGTGGGTTTCTTTTCTGTATTTAATAATCCCCATGGCCCGATTGCCGTCGGATTTTCACTATTTCCGCTTACATCGCCCATTGTAATGCTGATGCGTTTGCCAGGTGGAATCGGTGAGGGCGGTGTTCCTATTTGGCAATTGATCACCTCCATTTTATTGTTGATAATTACCTTTATCGGAATCGTTTGGCTGGCTGCTAAAATTTATCGGGTCGGCATATTGATGTATGGCAAAAAACCCAGTTATAAGGAATTGTATAAATGGTTAAAATATTGAGATGGAACAGTTGGAAAAAATACTTTCTTCCATAGAGAAATTCTTATCAAGTAGTATTTATACTGGTGAAACGATCCATATTAGTATGAGTACGCTGATTACCATTATTTTTGCGCTGATTTTGGTTTCCATCGTTCTTCGACTGGTCCACAGAATTGTAACCAAAAAACTCCCGAGCGACGATAAGAACAAGTTTATCAGCATCTTTAATTTCCTAAGATACCTGCTTTACATTCTCGTAATCGTTATTGTGTTGCATTCATCAGGGGTCAATATGACGGCCCTTTTGACGGCATCGGCCGCTTTATTCGTCGGACTTGGCTTTGCTTTGCAGTATTTGTTCCAAGATATTATTTCGGGTATTCTAATGATCTTGGATCAGTCACTGCACGTAGGGGATATCATTGATATGGATGGTAAAATTGGCAAGGTTTTCGAAATAAAGTTACGAACTACCAGGGCACTTACCCGGGATGATAAGGTAATCGTCATTCCCAACCACATATTTTTAACGAATAGCATCTATAACTATACGCAAAACCACAATATGACCCGTGAGGCGGTAAAGGTAGGGGTTGCCTATGGCAGTGATGTCAAGTTGGTAACCAAGTTATTGGAAGGCGTCGTTCAAGATCAACGGGGCGTATTAAAGAGCCCTAAACCCTTTGTTATCTTTGAGGATTTTGGCGATTCTGCCCTGATGTTTTCTATAAATTTTTATATTACAGATAGTTACGGGGATCCTAGAATTAAAAGTGAGGTGCGTTATAAGATTGATTCTGAATTTAGGGCGAATAACATTACCATTCCATTCCCCCAGCGGGATGTGCATATATTTCAGCCACGTCCCTTCGAACATGTTAACATCTCTAAAACCAATAAGGAATGGGGATTAGGAGAGGATTGAGATTTTTTTGCTTCATACTGGCATACCTATCGGTTTACTACTCAAAGGCCCAAACGCCAGATGTATTAAGGATTGAATATATGAATATGCCTAGAAACGATGCTGGGGCCAAATTGGAGCGCTTGAAGTTGGTGGCAAACATACCCATAAAGGTTAGCGATTCTAATAATATCATCATTGGTGCCGAATACAATAACCTGGCGTATGATCTACAACGAAATGATATCGAATTCGGAAATGAGGGATTGAAGCATTTTCATGTAATAGACTTGAACCTTGCCTTTATCTATAGATATAACAAGGATTGGCGGTTCATTGGTGTCCTTACTCCGCGTTTGTCGTCTACGTTGACGAACCCGATCGAAAATGGCGACCTTTCATTGAATGCCACCATTGGGGCGTTCAGGGACCGGCAAAACATCGCCAAGCCTACGAGACTCGTATTGGGTATTGCCTATAATTCAACGGTGGCCTTGAGGATTCCGTTGCCCGTCGTTTACTATGAAAAGCGGTTTCATCCTAACTGGACCTATGTTTTGGGGGTGCCAAAGTCAGGGATGAAATTCCATTTTAAGGAAAAAAATATCATACAGACCGAATTCATATTAGATGGATATTTTGTCAATCTCCAAGATGGGACTTTTTTACCCGATGCAGGTTTTGCCGCGTCGATTTCTTCAAGTGCTGCTATTGCGACATTGGGCTATTCATATAATATAACCAAGGTAATGTCTGTTTATGCATTTGCCGGACATACGCTGTTTCAAAGTAATGTCCTTCGGAATAAAGACCGTAATGACATTTTAACACTTAATGATCATTCCAGTTTCTACTTTAGGACTGGTTTTAGAATAGGACTATAAAATAATAAACATGCCTAAAATATTAGTAATCGAGGATGAATCAGCGATACGTAGGGTATTGATAAAGATACTATCGGAGGAAAATGATACCTACGAATTAGACGAAGCCGAAGATGGCTTAAAAGGTTTGGAAAGCCTAAAGAATACAGAGTATGATTTGGTACTTTGTGATATCAAAATGCCTAAAATGGACGGGGTAGAGGTGCTCGTGGCAGCTAGGAAAATTAAGCCAGAAATTCCGTTTATAATGATTTCAGGACATGGTGATTTGGATACCGCCATCAATACGATGCGCTTAGGCGCCTTTGACTATATTTCAAAACCACCTGATTTGAACCGTTTATTGACGACGGTACGCAATGCACTCGACCGAAAAGAACTGGTCATTGAAAATAAAATCCTGAAGAAAAAAGTAGGTAAAAACCATGAGATGGTAGGTGATAGTAAGGAAATCACCAAGATCAAGGAGATGATCGAAAAAGTGGCCCCTACGGATGCTAGAGTACTGATAACCGGTTCCAATGGCACTGGGAAGGAACTGGTGGCCCATTGGATCCATGAAAAAAGCCAACGTAGTGCCTCCCCGTTTATCGAGGTCAACTGCGCCGCAATACCTTCCGAGCTTATTGAGAGTGAACTATTCGGCCATGTAAAGGGGGCGTTTACTTCGGCTGTTCGTGATAGGGCAGGCAAATTTGAGGCTGCCAATAAAGGGACCCTATTCCTCGATGAGATCGGGGATATGAGTCTTTCAGCACAGGCGAAGGTACTTCGTGCCTTACAAGAAAGTAAAATAGCACGCGTAGGCACCGATAAAGATATTAAAGTCGATGTTCGAGTGGTTGCAGCAACCAATAAAGATCTTAAAAAGGAAATCGAGGAAGGGAATTTTCGGGAAGATCTATACCATCGATTGGCGGTTATCTTAATACGTGTTCCTTCCTTGAATGAACGAAGGGACGATATTCCAACGTTGATATCCCATTTTGCAGAAAAAATCGCCTCTGAACAGGGCATAACACCCAAGATATTTTCGAACAAAGCAATTGATTTACTTAAAACGTATGACTGGACAGGTAATATAAGGGAGTTGAGAAATGTAGTCGAAAGACTTATAATACTTGGAGGGAAGGAAGTTTCGGAAGCCGATGTAAAATTGTTTGCAAGCAAATAGTCTTTTGCAAAATTTTATATCTGGGCCGTCGGCCAGAGCCGATGATGGCTAAATTCTAGTTCATGCAGGCTCCCAATTTTTCAAGTGCCTCGGCCGTAATTTCCTTGGTCCGCAGATTATAATATTTTTTACCTTCCGTGAGGTTGGGTTTCAGTAATTCGGCTTCACAATTGGTAAAGACCCTATTGGCAAATGCCTTTGCCTCCTTGCAGTTTACATTCAAGAGTATCGTGTTCAAAGATTTTCGGTAATTTTCCAAGGATTGGTCGATTTTCTTGTGCAGGACAGCATCTTCGGGTAATTTCATCGTTAGGTTTGCGTTGGCGTTCGCTACGGTGTTCATCACTAACACATTATCTGAATATTTGGTCCCGTGCATCCCATGATTTTCCATAGCTTCCAAGCCTCCCAATATATTTTCCAATGCCCTGTTCAGAAGAAGACGGGTGGCATTGATGGTACTGGTACGCGTCGCCTTTTTAAGATTTTCAAGACCGTCTATTATATTTAACGTAGCATCTTGACAACCACAATCGGCGAGTTGGTTTTTTGATTTTTCGATAGCATTTACCGCCTTATACGTATAGTAACGCGCCTGATTGATATTATCCTCAGCTAGTGCCTTTTCAGTCTGTGTCTTCACAAAATTGATATTCGAACCTGCATACTCGCAGGCAGTACTCGTCTTGAAGGAAGAGACCAAACCCAAGATGATAATACATATTATGCTGTAGAACTTCTTCATAAAACAAATAGTATAAGCTGTAAAATTTGGGAATATTACGTGGTAAAAGTACGGCGGGAATCAATTCGAAACCTCATTTTTTCGATGCATGGAGGGCTGTTCGTGATATATTGGCCAAAGCGATTTATATATAAGATAAACGGTCATTTTTTTTAACATTATCCGCATTTCGACGATAAAATAATCTATATTCAAGCCATGAAAAATTTAGATTTTAAGTCGTATCGGGTAGACGGGACCTTAAAATTATCCGAGTATCAAACCAAAGAGGATTTAAATGCTTCCGAGAGACATCTTAAAGAACATTTGGAAAAAATTAGGGTAGAATTGGGAAAATTTCAGGAAAGACTCTATGCCCATACCAAATATAATGTACTAATTTGTCTTCAAGGAATGGACACTGCCGGCAAGGATAGTTTGATCCGAGAGGTTTTTAAGGATTTTAATGTTCGGGGTGTTGAGGTCTATAGTTTTAAGGTTCCTACTGAACTTGAACTAAAACACAATTACCTTTGGAGACATTATATTGCATTGCCGGCCAAAGGTAAATTTGGGGTTTTCAATAGGACCCATTATGAAAACGTACTGGTCACCCGGGTACATCCTGAATATATTTTGAACGAGAATATTCCCGGAATCCATGAAGTAAGTGATATTGATGAAACTTTTTGGGACAAACGATTTGAGCAAATCAATAATTTTGAAAGAATGCTTTTCGAGAATGGAACCATTATTTTCAAATTTTTTCTTCATCTTTCCAAAGAAGAACAGCGATTACGACTCTTGAGAAGGTTAGAACTAAAGCAAAAGAACTGGAAGTTTTCACCAGGTGACCTTAAGGAAAGAACCCTATGGGGGAACTATCAGTTTTGCTATGAGGAAGCCCTACGAAATACATCGAAGAAGCATGCCCCATGGTATGTCATCCCGGCCGATGATAAAAATGGGGCAAGAGTTATCGTGGCTTCGATTCTGTTGGAGGAATTGAATACATATGACGATATTAAAGAGCCGGAATTGGATGAAGGGATAAAAGCGAATCTGGAGCTCTATAAGGCCCAATTACAAAAAGAAAAAGAATGAAAATAGTACTGATTATGGCTGTTTTGTTGGCAGCACCAATTTATGGCCAGTCAATTGATGAAAAACAACTACGGGAAATTTATAATAATGCCTTGACCCAAAGCAAATCCTATGATTGGTTGAATTACCTATCAAATCAGATCGGGGGTAGACTTTCTGGATCCGTTCAGGCACAACAGGCCGTTGAATATACGAAATCACAATTAGACTCCCTTGGTTTGGACCGCGTATGGTTGCAACCCGTCATGGTGCCTAAATGGGTGCGGGGAACGCCTGAATATGCCTATGTTGAAACCGCGCCAGGGATGACCAATACGGTGCCCATCTGCGCACTAGGTGGGTCGGTAGCGACCCCGGTTGGTGGTATTAAGGCGAATGTAATCGAAGTGCGAGGCATTGAAGGACTAAAAGAACTTGGGAGGGAAAAAATTGCAGGAAAAATTGTGTTCTTCAACAAACCAATGGATCCAGAACTCATCAATACATTTCAAGCGTATTCAGGGTCGGTAGACCAACGTTCCTCAGGGGCCAAGGAAGCTTCGAAATATGGGGCGGTGGGAGTCATTGTACGTTCGATGAACCTGCGATCTGATGATTTACCGCATACGGGTTCTATGAGTTATGGAGACCTACCGGAGGTAGAAAAGATTCCTGCAGCGGCCATAAGTACAAAGGGGGCCAATTTATTAAGTGCAACCCTCACGTTGAATCCACAGACGAAACTTTATTTTCGGCAGAACTGCAGGCAAATGGAGGATGTAGAATCATACAATGTAATCGGCGAAATAAAAGGTACGACCTATCCTGATGAAATAATGGTTGTTGGCGGCCATCTTGATTCATGGGATCTAGGTGGTGGCGCACAAGACGATGGTGCAGGGTGTGTTCAGAGTATGGACGTTCTTCGATTGCTTAAACTTTCGGGCTATAAGCCGAAGCGAACGCTACGGGTAGTCCTTTTTATGAACGAGGAAAACGGTCTAAGGGGCGGGAAGGCCTATGCCGAGGATGCCAGTAAAAATAATGATAGGCATGTTTTCGCGCTGGAGAGCGATTCTGGCGGATTTACCCCACGCGGGTTTTCCTTAGATTGCTCGGACGCCAATTTTCAACAGCTACAAACGTGGCGCGATTTATTTGAGCCATACGGGATTCATATGTTCATAAAAGGCCATAGCGGCGCCGATATAGGTCCTTTGAAAAATGACGAAATCGTGTTGGCCGGATTATTACCCGATTCCCAACGGTATTTCGATTATCATCACGCCGAGAATGACATTTTTGAAAATGTAAATAAACGGGAGCTTGAACTCGGGGCGGCGACCATGGCGAGTCTGGTTTATCTGTTCGATACATACGGCAGTGTGCCTTCGAGCAAATAGTGGGAACGGGTATTTCGTTTTGCGATAATGGCCACCAAGGTATCCCACGCTAGAATTTATGCGTTTCTAGTATCGTTAACAGAACAGCGAACTTATTTTCTTACCTTT